>CAYFQB010000001.1:0-3351 GCA_964345225.1 uncultured Nitrospiraceae bacterium
TTATAGTTAACTATCATGAATTCACCCTTGCATAAAATTCAGTTTTCTTTGATAGCATTGCAAATATTACTCTAATAAGTTTATGAGCTGTAGCAAGTACGGCTTTTTTGTAAGGCAACCCATCTATACGCCTTTTCATGTAATACTGTTTAAAATATACATTAAACTGAATTACTTTAACAGACATAATCCAGATGATCCTTCTGAGGTGTCTGTTACCTCGTTTGGATATCTTTCCAAGTCCTTCATACTTTCCTGATTGATATACTGTTGGATCGATTCCGGCCATTGCAAGAAGCTGTTTATGTGTTTTAAAAAGTTCTATATCACCTCCCATTTCAACAAGAAAGTTTGTGGCGGAGTTTTCTCCCACTCCTCGAATTGAAGTAAGAATATCAATATCCTCCTGCATTTTTGACTGACAGTGCTCTATCAATACACCGGATAATTCCTGTAAATGTTCTTCCAACTGTATAAGTATTGAGGCCTTCTGCTTCAGTATAACCTCCTTAGCTGGACTTGCAACACCTATCGATGTTTTTGCTGCTTCCCTTATCGTATTGACTGAATCATCAGTCTGTTTTCCATAAGAACCTGGAATAAGCAGTTTTGCTATCTTTGAACGCTTGGCATCTCTTATAGCGTGTGAAGAGGGATACTGACAGAGAAGTCTGAGCAAGGATTTCGTAAAAATACCTGTTATATGTTCTAGTTCAGGAAATGTGACAGAAAGTAGCCTTTTAATATCATTCTTAATAGCAGTCATCTGATCTACCAGACTTTCTCGCTGGCGTGACAAGTCCCTTAGGTCTGTAATGTCAGAGGTTAACGTGCTCTTTTTCAGATAAGCCTTTTTCTCAAGAAGATATTCTGCAATGACAAGGGCATCTTTCTTGTCTGTCTTGGTCTTCCTCAACTGTAGTTTAATGAAATTGGATATAAGTAGTGGATTGATTATTAAGACAGTGTATCCTTGCGAAATAAGAAATGAAAATAAAGGTATATGGTAACAGGCTGTAGATTCCATGCCGATAAGAACAGATTGTTTTGAATCAGAGATCGAAGACAATTTCATGATGAGTTCCTCAAAACCCCTCCTGTTCATAGAAGGAGCAATCCGAAAGCTATTCTGCCTTGAGGCTGTAATACAGCAGGCATCAAACTTGTCTTTTGAAACATCAATGCCAAGAAAATATCTGAAATCTTCAGACATAGCTCTTCCTCCACCATCTGAACGGTAAAAACAGGAGCCGCCTCCCTACCAATCCTCCATCATGACAAGGATTCATTGATCCAATTAACCTATTATGGCTCTGGGAGGCAGGGAACACACTATAATAAGGGTTCTTTGACCCAGGAAGTAACTAAGTCCTCCTGCCTTACCATGTGTTAATAATTCATATGGGTACAAAATTCCCATCTAACTTTATAACATGAATTCATGGTAGGAGGAAGTACAAAACATCGACCATTTTTTTCTGACGAAATTTTTGTGGAGTTGACTCCGATATGTTATGCGCAATCGTAGTTGCATAAGAAATGTGCGGATTTATAGACTAACTTCTTCCTAAAATCCTCAACTTTACAAACCTATAGAATATGAAGTTTATAAGTGAAAATAAACAAAACGAACATTTAATTTTTTAATACTTTAGTTTTAATACTAAGGCTTCTTTTAAATAGCAAACTTTCAGGTGATTGACAATCAATTATAAATTATTAGAATATTGCCTTATGGGGCAAGCAGATAAATATTAAAGCGGATTATCATGAACATATTTTCTATCAATTGGTGATATATTGCATTAGAAGGAAAAAACAGAGCAAACCTGAATAATTTAATAATCTTAACGGTAATTTCATAAGGGGGGAAACATATGAAAGGATTAAAAAGCTTATTATCACTCTATCTTTCGTTTCTTTTTGTTATTTTTCTGTCATCTTTTGTCGTTGCAGCACCAGGCGATTTCATAGACAGTGGACAGAGCCTGGGAAGTTTATCTAGTTATGGTGTAGCCCTTGGTGACCTTGACGGAGACGGAGATCTAGATGCTTTCGTTGCTAATAGTGGTATTTACGGTGATCAAAACAAGGTATGGCTGAATGACGGAACAGGCACCTTCACAGACAGCGGCCAGAGCCTGGGTAACACACATAGCGCTGATGTAGCCCTAGGAGATCTGGATGGAGACGGAGACCTCGATGCTTTTGTTACTAATTGGAGTGATCCAAACAAAGTATGGCTGAATGACGGAACAGGCGACTTCACAGACAGCGGCCAGAGCCTGGGTAGCTCAGATAGCTGGGGCGTAGCCCTTGGTGATCTGGATGGAGACGGAGACCTCGATGCTTTCGTTGCTAATAGTTATGGTGAACCAAACAAAGTATGGCTAAATGATACACACTATGTCGAAATATCTCCTGGCACAGGAAAATATGGTACTACCCAGTCTTTCGATCTGCTCATTATTGTTAGAGTAGTTACAGGAGTTACAGTTACAGGCGGTCAGGCCACATTGGATAACCAGGATGTAACCAATGCATTGAGTGGTTGCCTCATTGCCGGGACACTCACATCAGGAGGGTATACGTTTAGGTGTCCTAGTATAACAGGGAGGGGTCTTGGCGAGGGCTTGCATACATTAGAAATAAGCATTGATCTGAGTAATGGAAGAACTGTAACAGACAAAGTCAAATGGGAGGTTTTAGGAAATACAGAACCTTAATGGTATTTAAATAGAGAATAATACTCAAAGGGCCTGGAATAATAAGGCCCTTTTTTATTGTCACTTTCAAACGTTAATTTTCAGTTGTTTCAAATCAGTGAAACTGAATCTTTGCAGGTGAAGTTTTCAGCCTCAGTTGCTTCCTAAAAGTATGATTTCTTAGCTAACCTGAGCTATGCAATATTACAAACGGAAATAAATAACAAAGGCACTCTATTTATAATGATTTAAGCACTCCACAAGATTAAAAGCTTATTACAAGTAATACGGATATTGGCAATAATACTTTAATACTTTAGTTTTAATACTAAATATTTTTTTAATTTCAAACTAATTTGTGATTGACAGATGTCTGAAAATACTAACAAAATTGATATATATTATCTTTCTTTAGGGACGGAAAGCGGCGGGTCTTCTATATACGGGAAGATGGCTGAGCTGACAAAGGATATAATATTTCTTTGATAAGTTTGGCTTTTTTAATCTTTAGAGGAATGGAGTTGAGGAAGAAAGCCGAAATAGAGATTTAATTGAATGAGTCATAGAGAATAGACGGGGGGAAACTATGAAAAAGTTGGTGAAGTTGGAGAAAGAGATACTTGTTATCATAATGACCATCTTTGTC
>CAYFQB010000002.1:0-3047 GCA_964345225.1 uncultured Nitrospiraceae bacterium
TCTATACCTTTAAGTCGTATTAAAAAATAATGATTAATAAATGAAATGTTGAGTCTTTACCTTTAGAATAAAATAAAAATAGGCAGAGCTATCCCTTTAATCAACGTCATGTGCAGCTAAAAACATTGCTTTCTGTAAGGCAGAGAAAAAATGCTGATAAGGCTCGGGATCATCAACAGGAGTTAACTCATATTGTGCGTTTGCACGAACTAATAATTGTGTTGTACCTCTTGGTCGCACAGTGACAGTCATTCTCAAAGCATAACGGTCAAGTTTAGTCGCAGTCACAGTACCAAGGGTTGCGTCGGCTTTATCAATCACAAAGCCTAAGTCCTGAAGAGTGGCGATCACGGCCCGAAGGGTTTTTTCTTTATCGGTCGTATCAAAAGCCCGAGTCTGTATGCTCCTCAAACGTAATTGGCTCGATTCAGAATCAAGAAGTTGCTGTTGAGTAGTAGCACACCCAGCCATGATAAACAAGACAAAGATAACTATAGAAAAATTTTTAACATTAAAATACTTCATTAGCCTCTAAGAACAATGATTTCGAAAGCTTCTCAAAAAATTCTTGGTATATCTTAGGGTCTGTTAAACCCTCTTTTCTTGTAATATTACCTCGAGTATCCCACACAATTCTTTGGAAAGTCACACGTACAGCAATATTTTTTTTCTCCTCTCCTATAGGTCTTGTTATTATACATGCCCTCATCTTCTGCTTTTT
The DNA here is from genome assembly GCA_964345225.1 of uncultured Nitrospiraceae bacterium. Taxonomy (GTDB): domain Bacteria; phylum Nitrospirota; class Thermodesulfovibrionia; order Thermodesulfovibrionales; family UBA6898; genus CAYFQB01. Next base: position 722 of record CAYFQB010000002.1, read on the forward strand.
ATCCCAAGGTACGTCCGCACCAAAAAAAGCAGCAATAATTGAACCAACAACTTGCTCTGCACGCACAGCACTGCGGTCTTTTGATCCTACAATAACACCTAATTCAGTCTCGCTTTCATCTATGTTGAAGCCAAGATCTTGGATGAGTGCTGCACATGCAGCGATTACCTGTGCTTCATTGTCAGTCTGAAAAACCCTTGTCTGTAATTGTCGCTTTTGAAGAGATTCTGAGTCAAGCTTAAGCGCCTCGGCCGGTATACGGGGATTACATGCAACCAGAGATACAAGAGAAAATAGGAGAAGAGATAACCGCTGCAGATTTAAAGAATTGGTTTTTTGGAGACCCATACCTACCCTTTAAAATTTGCTGGCATGATATGCGAATGATTCAACTTTGCTATCATTATCGAATTTTATGATGACTGTAAGTGTTTTTTGAGTGGTACTCACTGCCCCCGCTTCCTTTGAGTATCCCCCACCAAATATACCTAAAATAAGTGTAGTTCCAGGAATGCCACCAGCTCCTGCTGCGCCTCCTGCTCCACCACTGTCTCTTGAATAAGATGCCTCTGTAGCAATCTTATCGTAGATCCATGTCTCTCTACCTTCACTGTCCCTTGTAACGATATTTGGAGAACCCAGAGCAGTAGCTACATCAGCTTGCGACATTCCTACATGAATTTCTTTTTGGACTATGCCAACGGTCATTTCTCGCTCTTGGGTCGAGGGGAGACTTTGCTGATGCTGAGCAGCAGTCATACAACCTATTATCAAACCAGAAAGCAAAATTGGAAATATTAGGAATAGCTTATTTTTTATTATATTCATTGCTCCCTCCTTATTTTTGAAGGTAATAAATCTCTTTTTTACTTGTAATTAAAGCACCAAATATACCTTTTGTCAATTTGAAAATATTTAACAACTAAATAAAATTTTAATAATATAAATTGGAATTGTATTGATTACCGTCTGAAATACTTTACATTTTGAAAGATCCGAGATTGTCGAGTACAGGAAGAAAGATTTATAAATTTTCAATAGGACAGGATAACAGTATAGGAAGGAATAAAGCCTACAAAGTTCACCTGCTAACAAACACGTTTCAAAGAAGTTAAACTATTAGGATTACCGTTGAAATGTTTAATGGTTTGCTTGAGCGGATGCAGTTATTGGCAGTCCACTTCAAGCAATGGTTATGGTACTTCATCTTTCTCTATAGGCACTACTCTTTATGGGAAGCCAATACCATAGACTTAGGATTAAATCCTGCTCTGATTGCCGACCCAATAACGCCACAAATCACCATTGCAATTTCTTAAGACAATGGCATTATCCTTGATTATAAATCCCTCTATAGGTCTCATTTGTGTTGAACTTATAACAAGGACTTGTTAAAACTGACAAAAATCATTAAAATCAATATGTGAAGAACATTTTTTTGATAGAAACATTTCCAGATGGACTTAAAACTATAAAATCATATCTTTCAGATAGAAATGCAAAGTATACAGATTTCAGTTCAGTAAAGGATGCCATAACATCAGGTGTAGTGCCCTCAATGATTATATTGCTTGCGAATAATAATTTCGAATTTTTCAGTAAAGATATCGAAACGGTAAGAAAAAACCTTTATTTTGCAAAAATACCGAGGATATATCTCTTGCCGCCTCGTATGTCTATAAACAGGTCATCCCATAAAATAATTGAAGGCGAGTTTGAATTCTACCTGCCTGTTGAAAAATCAATGTTTATTTCGACTGTTGCTGAATGTCTTCATATACCTCATCGCCGTGTTTCCCGGATAATAATAACTATACAATCAGTAGAAAGTAATTTAATATACTCCGGCGTTTCATTAGATTTCAGTGAAACCGGAATGGGTTTCGAGTGTTCTTTTGATTCCTCACAAGGTCATAAGATTAATGTGAGCTTTGTTAATCCTAAGAGCAGAAATCGATGTGTATTAAAAGCTGAAATTGTCCGCAAGATTTCAAATAAAACTGGCAGTACACACTTCTATGGGGCGAAGTTTATTGAATTGAGTGAACAAGACAATAAAGAATTAATGAGTTTTATAGCAGGGGAAAAATAATCGGACTTGTTTTATGAAAAAATCATTGAAAATAGCGTATTTTGACTGTCTCTCTGGAATAAGCTAAGATATTTGCCTTGGAGCATTTGTAAGATGAGGGGACTCAGGGTCAGTCCTTGACAGGCTGTTGAAAAACTCTTCTAAAAAGTAATTCAAATCAATTTTAAGAAATGATAGACTGTTGCAACTTCAATTTAAGGAGGTGCAATTGTTAGGAGATCACGAAAGAAGAGA
>CAYFQB010000003.1:0-89735 GCA_964345225.1 uncultured Nitrospiraceae bacterium
CTCCTTACTCCTTACTCCTTACTCCTTACTCCTTACTCCTTACTCCTTACTCCTTACTCCTTACTCCTTACTCCTTACTCCTTACTCCTTACTGACTAGTCATTATTCTTTGCGCCCTTTGCGTCTTTGCGGTTATATATCTCCCTATTATTTTTATACAGCGTTGCTGTCCATAACTGCCACGTAGAATCTGAATCGGCTTTTATTCTCATTATCCATCAAAAGCTACCAGCGTGGTAATTACAAAAAAAGATGTGAGGACAATTATGGTAATAACCGTCCCCCATGAAATGTAATTATAACTCCTGCTGTTAACGTATTTTCCCATCAGTTTTTTATTATTAACAAGAAAGACCGCATATATAAGTACAAATGGAAGGAGAATTCCGTTTACAACAGCAGAAAGCACCATGATAAACACAAGTGGAGCACCCGGTATAAGTATAAGCAGGGCTGACGCAACAATAATAAACGTATATATCCACATAAACTCTGGGGCATCTTTGAAAGTCTTATTTACGCCTCTTTCCCATCCCATTGCCTCGCAAATATAATAAGCTGTCGCAAGCGGTACAATTATTGCACCTAATAGTGAGGCGTTTGCAAGACTTATGGCAAATATTGAAGAAGCGTAGTTTCCTGCAAGCGGCCTGAGTGCGTGCGCAGCTTCAGAAGCCTCGTTAATTCTAATGCCAGCGGAAAAGAGTGTTGTTGCACAGGTTACGATAATAAAAAAAGCAATTATATCAGTAATGCTGCAGCCTACAATTACATCGAGCTTTGTAGCTTTATATTGTTCTTTTTTTATGCCCTTTTCTGCTATCGATGACTGAAGGTAAAACTGCATCCAGGGGGTGATAGTAGTACCTATTATAGCAATGCAGAGGTAAATGTACTCGGAATTCCATTTCACTTCCGGCACAATAATACTTTTAAATACCTTTGACCAGTCAGGCCCTGCAAGAAAGCCTGATATTACATATCCAAAGTATATAAGACAGGCAAACAGTAGAATTCTCTCAACAAATCTATAACTTCCTTTTGTAACGAGCATCCAGATAGCAATTGCCCCAAAAGGAACCATAATATATTTGCTCAATCCGGCTATCTCCATACTCGCTGCCCACCCCGCAAAATTGGCAACAGTGGTCCCTAAGTTAGCAATAAACAATGCTATCATCATGAAAATCGTGGTTCTCACACCGTAGTTTTCACGAATCAGGTCCGAAAGGCCCTTCCCTGTGACAGCACCCATCCTCGCGATCATCTCCTGAATAACAACAAGCGCAACTGTTGTAGGTATAAGTGTCCACAAAAGTGCATAGCCGAATCTCGCACCTGCAACTGAATAGGTAGTGATCCCACTTGCATCATTGTCAATATTGGCCGTAATAATGCCGGGACCCATAATAGAGAGAAAAATGAGCATACTCTTCCAGCGGCTCATACTTTTCTCCTTTTTCTCTTTGCAGCTGGTGGTAATATTATGTCGATGATATCATCCACGGTTACAATTCCATGCATAAAACCACTTTCGTCTACAACTGGAATTGCTATCAGGTTGTATTTAGATATAATTGCAGCAACCACCATTTCATCATCCCCCGGCATAACGGTCTTGACATTTGTTTCCATTATATCGGCAAGGATGCAGTCTGGCTCTCCAAGCAGCATTTCCCTGAGCGAAGCAACTCCCATGAGTTTCTCATCTTTATCGAGTATATAAATGTAATAGACTGTTTCTACATCCTTTGCATCAACCTTAAATCGATCAGATGCTTCCTGAATCGTCATATCAGGGGGATAGGCTATATATTCATTTGTCATAAGCCCGCCGGCAGTGTCTTCCTCATGACCCAAAAGTTCCTGTATATCCTCAGCTTCATCTTTTTCAATATTCTCGAGAATCTCTTTTGTCTTCTCGGCCGGAAGCTCGCTAAGTATGTCAGCGGCCTCATCAGGCGGCATCATCTCGACAATCTCAGAAGCCTTTTCACTTCCCATCTTGCTTATAATATCTCTCTGAACTCCGGTCTCAAGCTCTGATAAAGCCTCTGCTGCCTGTTCAACGTCAAGGTCATCAAAAAAATTGGCTCCTTCTTTTCGTGAAACACTACTGATAATATCTGCTATATCAGCAGGATGTAGCTCTGAGAGTATCTGTCTAGGCACAGTCAGCGATATCTTTGTTAGCTTTGGCTCAAGGGGCTGCAGATAATTCCAGCTTATAAGCGAATAGGAAAGGGATTTTTTGAACACCCTGAACAGATCCTCACCACCCCTCTCAACTCCAAGACGCCGCATAATTCCTCTTAATCCCACATCAATCGCAACCAGCACAGCGTCTGTATTAAGGCCCTCAAGTTTAACATCATTAACCCGAACTACCTTTGCGCCATTAACGTCCACAATCTGTTTGTCCAAGATATCCCTGACAATGAGTAAGTCTTCCTCATTAAATTCATACTTCTGAATGCCTTCCTTGTAAACTTTAGAAGAGATTATTCTTTTGTTAAAAATATTCAGTTCTTTCCACGGGAGAATGAACAACTTCTTTTTTCTTTCGATGATAAGTGCATTTATCTTGGGAAGGGTATCACCCTTAACTATCACAAGGTCTTTAACCCTACCTATTTCCTCACCTTTAGGATCGAGTACAGGTTTCTTGATTATTTCACTGGAAAAAACTTCACCAAAAAATGGCATAATCTCGCCTCTAAATTATTATTTAAAAACAAAAGCTTAGATAATAAAGTATAACTTAGCAGACTTATTTCGGCAATAGTAAAGTTAAAGTGCCATATTTTTTGTGATAAACTCTAACAATATTATTAATTTATAAAGGTCCTTACAGTGAGTATACATAAATGACCGTTGATTCAAAAATGCATATAGACATCGAAAAAGAAAAGAAAAAAAATATAAAGCTTGCGATCGGTGTCGCGGGTCTCGGAATTTTTGCCTTTTTTCTCCTCTACATAATTATCTTTGCAGTAATGTTTTTAAAACCAGGCCTCATGTTCAATTTGATGCCCATTCCAAGAATATCAACAGATATAGTGAGTATTAAAGATAATCTCTACGTTATCTCTGAAGAAATTGATTTCAGCAATGTTTCTTTTGCAGATCCAAGTGAGCCTGAAGAGATTTTCTCCATAGGTATCCTCGACGGCAGTAAAATTACTGCTGAAGAAGTAATCGATCCTTTTTATTCTATTGCGAATGACAGCAATAAGATTTATTTTTTATCCGATGGACACTATAAGGTCTTTGACGGTAAGTATTGGGAATACTTTGAAACAGACACTATCGGGAAAAAGCCTATTGGAACCACCAGTCCAGAGGGACTATTTGTGTTAAGCAGGATTCAAAACATGCCTGTGCTTAAATTAATAAAAGGCATTGAAGTTTTGCAGATGCCTCTTCCCGACGAATATACAGCAGAGAATAAACGCACATGTGCAAGTTCAAGACACCTGCTTTGGTTTCAGGATAAGCTGTATCTTATCTGGACATCAAGCGGTATCTTATACTGGGCGGTCTATGACGGAACAGGATGGAGCACTACAGAAAACCCTGATTATCACGGATCAATAAAGGTCATATCTAACAAAGACACAATTTATCTGTTTCACGAACAATTTTACAATAACCGTCAAAACATAACCTACACGAGTTATGAAGATGGGGCATGGCTGGAACCAATTACGCTTGATCTAAAAGATTTCTTTTTTGAGTGGAATCCGGTGATTTATCAGGATAAACCACACATGTTCATACAGAGCTTCTTCAAGGAAAAACTTTATTCAATAGAAAATAGAGACCTGGTACATCAGATTACAATCAGCCAATCTTTCTTTGAAAAAGGATTTATATTGAAAAGTATTACATTTTCACTTCTCGCAAATCTGCCTTTAATCATATTTATCTATCTCCTGTCTCTCTTTATCGGTAAGTTCAAGTTAAAACAATTGAAAACAGATTCAGGCGAATATGAATTTGCAAGCCTTTTCAGGCGCTTCATGGCAAAATTTATTGACTCGACTGTCATAATACTGCCACCTTTATTATTGACAATTTATTTCATTAGCAATTCAGAATTTGGAACAAATCCTTTTAATTATATACTTGTGGTATTCCTGTCGATTGCATACATCTTTATCGGTGGTTTTCTTTATCATTCACTGCTTGAAGGACTTATCGGTAAAACCCTCGGCAAGAAACTTTTCGGCATAATAGTTCTAAAAGACGACTTTTCAAAATGCGGGCTTCTTGCAGGATTCCTGCGAAATATTATGCGAATAGTCGACAGCTTTTTCTATTACCTTGTTGCAATAGTCTCTATGACAGGTACTCTTAAATGGCAGCGCCTTGGGGATATCGTGGCAGGTACAGTTGTGCTAAGAAAGGGAAAAACATAATCCGCTTTCCTGCAGTATGTTTTCTTATTCACAATAGACCTCTATCGCAATCTCAGGGCACATCTTTGCACACATCGCACACCCGTTGCACTTCTCCATATGTTTCGGAACAGCAGGGAAATATCCGCTTTTGTTAAAACGCTTCCTGATTACAATGACTCCTATCGGGCAGGTATCAATACAGTATTCACAACCTTTGCACAACTCTGTATTTATTTTTATCTTTCCCCTTTTCATTTCACCCTTTCCAGGAGCTCTCCAGCATGTCTTCTTGATATTTCAGTAACTTTTCCGCTCAACATCCTGGCTATCTCGTCCTTACGTTCTTTATCATAAAGCTCTTTTACTTCAACATAAACCCTGCTGTTTTTCTCTTTTTTATCTACTTTCAGATGAAAATCTCCAAAACTGGCTATCTGTGGAAGATGCGTTATGCATAAAAGCTGATGTTTTTGAGAAATCATGTCAAGCTTTTTCCCAACGCTCTCTGCTGTTTTGCCTCCAATCCCTGCATCAACCTCGTCAAATATAAGTACAGGAATATTGTCAACATCAGCAAGAACACTTTTCAGGGCAAGCATAACCCTGGAGAGTTCACCGCCGGATATTATTTTAGTAAGAGGTTTGGGTAGTTCACCTGGATTTGCTGAAAACAGAAATTCTATACGGTCTATACCATATGAACTGACTTTAAATTTTCCTTCATCACCAATTTCCTGATTTATGTTAATCCTGAATTCAGCCTTGCCTATGCCCAGCTCCGTCAGAATATTACTGATTAGCCCTTCTATCTTCCCGGCAGTCTTTTTTCTCTTATCAGAGAGGGATTTTGCTGTATTTAAAAGTTCATGTTCCTTTGAAGAGAGCTCTTCCTCCACCGAAACCAGTTTCTCATCTGATGATTCCAGACCTTTCAGCTCTTCCTCTGCATCAGTCCTGTATTTTAAGACTGCCTCAATCCCTTCACCATACTTCTTTTCCAGTCTCTTGATCAACTCAAGCCTGTCCTCAACTACCTCCAGCCTTCCTGGCTCAAAATCATACCTGTTACGATATCCTCTCAGGTCTATTGCAGCATCTTCGACAAGTGGTTTTGCTGACTCAAGCATTTTCAGGGTATCCCCAATGCTGTCATCTATGGAATGCATCTCCCTTATATTTTCAACAACCTGAGAAAGTTTTTCGGTACAAGAACCTTCAGAGCCGTATAACAGTGAAAATGATGTTTCTATCAGTTCATTTAATCTGTTCATATTTGTAAGTATCTTTCTCTCATCCTCAAGAGAATCTCTCTCACCGTGCTTAAGAGATGCTGTTTCTATCTCGTTCACCTGAAACCTGAGAAGATCAATTCTATGAGCCCTTTCTTTAACCTTCTCCTTTAATTCTGTAAATTCATTTTTTATATCCTGTACTTCTTTGAACAGCGTTTTCACTTTCTCAACAATGTCCTGGTGTTTTCCGTAATAATCAAGTAGCGTTCTCTGCTTCTCTGCAGTCAGAAGGCTCTGGTGTTCATGCTGGCTGTGAATATCAACAAGTGATTTACTTATATCGGAAAGAGACTGAAGTGTTACCATTGTGTCATTAACATATGCCCTGCTCTTGCCGCCAGAGGCAAGTACTCTCCTGAGTAAAAGCCCTTCTGATAAATCTATGCCGATGTCTGGAAAAGAACTGTAATCGTCGAGCTCGAAATATGCCTGTACCGTAGCCTCTTTCTCACCGGACTTTATTAAATCAGATTGAGCCCGGTCACCCAGTACGAGTCCGAGTGCATCGACGATTATTGATTTGCCTGCACCGGTTTCGCCGCTTAGGATATTCAGTCCCTTTTCAAACCTCACGCTTAAATCATCAATGATTGCAAGGTTTTTTATTTTTAGTTCTTTAAGCATTGTTAAGAGGAAAGGCTCTCTATAAATATAGCATAAAAGTTAAAAATTCAGGTTACTTTAATATCAGATACTCTATAAATGCAGCCATAAGGATAAAACCACTTGCTGGTATCATCTTTTTATAAATTTCCCAGAGGTCTGCTTTGAAATATTCCCGCGTAAGAATTAGACAGAGGTGTACAGGGGAGAGGAGAACCCCGATAAAACCCGCTGCAAATGCCAGAGATATATCTGCAAGTGTGGCCGTGCCGCCAAGGCTTATTAAAAGCGGAAAGGTACTTCCAACAAATCCTACGGTTAAGCCTGTCAACATACCCACTAAAAAAGGAAGCAGACATAGTATCGGCAGTGTAGGAATTCCCTGTTCCACAAAAAAACCGCTTAAATTCTTTACCGCCCCTGAAGCCTCCATCGTCTCTTTAAAGAGCATCACACCAAATATCAGAACCAATACATCACGTGTAAATCCATACCTTGCTATTCGAAAAACCTCTTTTAGAGGATACTTATATATAATAAATAACGGAACAGTTATCAACAAGAGTGCATAGTGAAGCTCGATGCGGAAAATAACAACAAGCAAGAGCACACCGAGAATCGGCAGGAAACTCACAAACTCTCTGCCTTTTCTCTTCTCTGCCCTCTTAACTACAGTATTTTCCCCCAGACCCCTCATACTGTAAAGAAACCCTGTTACTATTACTGCAAGCGCATAGAGCGTATTGGCAAGAATCAAATTATAAAGAGGTATATTCGTTACCGCTGATGCAAGCAGTATCCCGGGATAAAGCGGCAGGATATATTCCCATGGATGTCTAAACCAGTAATTAACAAATGCCTTCTCCTCCTGACTCATCTTCAGGCCGGCAGTAGCTTCCTTTACCATTGGTGCAGAGAAATATGCACCGCCAAGTGATGGAAGCAAACCAATTAGCATCGGCATTGATACAATTACAGCCCTTCTGCTTTTAAACGTATCTTTTACAGTTGTCATCATGGTCGAAAGCACTTGCTTTTCCCTGAGTATAAGCTCAAATATTCTGATCAATGACAGCGCCAGAAGTAATGTTAGAGTAACCCTGTTTAAAGCAGTATTTATAATCGACTCTGCAATGCCTGTTACATCCATCCGGTAAAGCAGGAAAAGCAATGCAGAAGCAATCAGCATGACATAACCGATATTTATCTTTCTTCTGAGGAGGACTAAGATTATTGCAAACGTCAGCGAGATTTTTATCAGATCAGACATGAATCATTGTAACATAGCTGGATTTTAGAGTAGAACTTTCGGGTTGCGGGTTTATTTAGTTTGTTTGGTTTCTCTTGTTTATCTGGTTTATCTGGTTTGTTTTGTTTTTCTAGTCTATTTGGTTTAAGGACAATTTAATTCTCCGAATTATTCTATTTACTGCCTACTGCTTACTTCCTACTCCTTACTTCTCACCCCTTACTCCTCACTCCTTACTTCTTACTGCCTGCTTTTCTTTATCATTACCATATGTCTTGTTATATTCAGGAATGGAAGTTTTATATCAATCATAGAAATATCTTCTAATACAAGATTTTTCAACTCCTCATCAAGTTTCGGGCCTTTGCTGAGTATCAAGATTCCGTTTTCATTCAGCATATCCTTCGTTTTAAAGATAAATTTTTTAATACTAAAAAGAGCCCTTGTGACGGCAGCATCAACCTTTATCCCTTTAATATCCTCGATCCTCCTGTCTATAACATCTATATCCTTGAGGCCAAGCTTGTTAGAAATATGTTTCAAGAATACCGTCTTCTTATGTACAGGTTCAATAAGAAATACCTTTAGTTTTGTATTAATAATTTTCATGGGTATGCCGGGGAATCCTGCGCCACTGCCAATATCAGCAACTGTCTCAATATTTTCAGGAAGTACTTTCAGGAAAAGCAGAGAATCAAGAAAATGCTTGACTATAATATCACTATCAGTTTTTAAGCCGGTAAGATTATGGGCCTTGTTCCACTTTTTTAGTTCATCAAGATATGTTATGAAAGCATTAATCTGTTTTGCTGAATAGTAAATCCCGAGCTCTTCCAATCCCTCTTTTAAAAGATCATCTGCTTTATTCATGAAAAGTTTAATGTTTGATGCTCTGAGTTAAACGTTTTATCAGTTATCAGAAAAATTTATTTGAAATGCTGACACATAGCCAAAGGATTCACAAAGAACCCTGAGAAAGCAACAAAATTAATCTTTTAAACCAAAAAATGCGTTTGAAGCAGGTATACATGTTGTATAGTTGGGCATGTTTCTTGAGCGTACATAGGGAAATTTTTGTCTACGACTCTGTGAGGCACCCGTCATGGCGAAATAAGCGTTCCCGAGAAGTCGGGACGAATTTTTACTGTCTGAGTCCCGAAGTTTCGGGACGAGTTTAAAAATTCGAGCGAATGACTCATGTGACGGGTAAAAATTTCCCTCTAGGGAGCGAAAGGAATATGTCCAACTAATTAATCCATCAACTCTTTTTATACTGAAACACATTTTTGGGGGATTAATTTCCAAGGAAATCTTAACTAATCCTTCTCTGCAATCTTTGCAATGCCGGCTATTTTATCTGTAGTATCCATGAGTCTTACACCCTGTGTATTCCGACCCAGAATAGAAATACTCCCGGCAGCTGTCCGTATAAGTTTTCCCTCTCCGGTAATCATCATAACCTCATCTTCATCCCTGACTTGAAGCAGGCCGGCTACTTTCCCTCCTTTTTCTGTCAGCTTGATTGAAATCACTCCCTTGCCGCCCCTGTGTTGCAGAGGATGGTCTTCTATCTTTGTCCTTTTACCAAGGCCATTCTCAGCAACTGTTAGAATTGCTGTTTTTTCTTCTGCAATTTCAGCTGCAACAACCTCATCGCCTTTCATTAATCTTATGCCCCGCACACCTTTTGCTGTTCTGCCCATATCTCTGACATCTTCTTCATTGAATTTTATAGCCAGTCCGTTCCGTGTCCCGATTACCAGATCATCTTTGCCAGTCGTCCTCCTTACTGCAATCAATTCATCATTTTCTTCGAGGGATATTGCTATTATTCCCTTGCCTCTCGGATTGCTGTATGCAGTAAGCGCTGTTTTCTTAACCATACCTTTTTTGGTAAACATAACCAGATAACCTTCTTTGAAATCACGAACAGGAAGGGCTGTTGAAATGTGTTCACCTACAGAAAGCTTTAACAGGTTAATCAGCGCCTTGCCTTTTGCCGCACGCCCTGCCTCGGGGATCTGATAAGTCTTCAGCCAGTAGAGCCTCCCGAGATTTGATATGAAAATCATATAGTCATGTGTTGAGCCAATAAAAAGTGCCTCGACAAAATCCTCCTCTTTTGTCTCCATGCCGATAAGGCCCTTTCCTCCTCGCCTCTGGCTTCGGTATGAGCTTAGAGGATTCCTCTTTATATATCCGTGATGTGAAAGTGTTATGACCATCTCTTCTTCTGTTATCAGGTCCTCTATTGTAATCTCTGATGTTTCCTCTGTTATCTCTGTCCTTCTCTCATCAGCATACTTTTCTTTTACCTCCAGAAGCTCTTGTTTAATTATTTCAGAAACAAGTACCTCGCTTCCCAGTATTGACTTTAATCGTTCTATTTCCTTTAGTACTTCTGTATACTCGCTGATTATTTTCTCCCTTTCCAGTGCCGTAAGTCTCTGCAGCTTCATGTCAAGAATCGCCTGGGCCTGAACTTCAGATAGTGGATACCCGTTCATCAGACCTTGCTTTGCCTCACTTGGGCTCTTTGACGCCCTTATAAGCGCTATTATCTCATCCAGATGATCAAGGGCTACCTTTAAACCTTCAAGTATATGAGCCCTCTCCTCAGCCTGATTTAGCTCATAAGTCGTCCTTCTGAGTACCACATTGCGTCTGTGCAGCAGAAAATGAAGCAGTATCTTCTTCAGGCTGAGCACACGTGGCTGACCACCAACAAGGGCAAGCATTATGATGCCGAAGGTGGTCTCCATCTGTGTATGCTTATACAGGTTATTTAGTATTACCTGGGTCATCTCACCACGCTTTAATTCAAGAACAATCCTTACCCCATCTCTGTCAGATTCATCTCTTATATCAGATATTCCCTCTATCTTCTTTCCCCTGACAAGCTCTGCTATTTTCTCTATAAGCCTTGCCTTATTAACCTGATATGGCAACTCGGGAATGATAATGCTTTCGCCACCTTTTTGCTCCCTTTCTACCCTTGCCCTGGCCCTCACCTTTATGATACCTCTTCCATGAGCATATGCAGCCTTTATTCCTTCAGTTCCAAAGATTATGCCACCTGTTGGAAAATCAGGTCCCTTAATCACACCCTTGAGTTCTTCAAGAGAGGCCTTTGGATCTGACAAGAGAATTACTAGTCCATCTATAATCTCTCCGAGATTATGCGGCGGTATGTTTGTTGCCATACCAACAGCAATACCTGACGCTCCATTTATTATAAGACCAGGTATCTTTGAAGGAAGCACCTTTGGCTCATTTGTTGTCTCGTCAAAATTGGCAATAAAATCCACTGTATTCTTATCAATGTCTGCCAATAATTCCTCTGCAATCTTTGCAAGTCTAGCCTCAGTATATCTGTATGCAGCAGGGGGGTCACCGTCAATGGATCCGAAATTTCCCTGTCCATCAATATAAGTGCACCTCATATTAAAGTCCTGTGCCATGCGAACAAGTGCATCATAAACAGCCGTATCACCGTGAGGATGATACTTTTTTAATACCTCTCCCACAACACCAGCGCATTTTGAATATTTCTTTCCCGGGAGGAGCCCCTCCCTGAACATCGCATAGAGTATTCTTCTCTGAACCGGCTTAAGTCCATCCCTTACCTCTGGCAATGCCCTGCCAATAATTACGCTCATAGCGTAATCAAGGTAACTGACTTTCATTTCTTCTTCTATATTTACCGGTACCTTTGACATTAAATCACCTCTTTAACTCACAAATGCTCTCATATAAAAATCCTCAGATAGCCAAATAAACTTTTGTGTTCATCAACTGGTAATCTGTGATTATCTGTGTTTATTTTTAAATATCTATATTCCGAGCTTCAAGGGCGTGTTTGACAATAAACTCCTTGCGGGGCTCAACCTGGTCACCCATAAGTGTGGTAAAAATCTCCTCTGCCTTAACCGTGTCATCTATTGTGACCTGAAGCAATGTTCTTTTATCTGCATTCATGGTGGTATCCCACAACTGCTGCGGGTTCATCTCGCCAAGCCCTTTATATCTCTGGATAGACAGCCCTTTCCGCGCAATTTCAAAAACATATTTCAGCAAATCTGTCGTCGATTTCATCTCTTTCTGTTCGTTCTTGATAATCACCTTGTACGGTGGTTTGCCCAAATCTCTTATATGACTATGCAGTGATTCCAATTCCCTGAACTCAGGATACAGTAGCAGGTTTTTGTCAAGAATAATCTTGTAAGTTCTTCTTTTTATCTCTATTCCGTATCCACCATGTTCCTCATCTTCATAAATGTTACCTATCTGAACATCCGGGATCTGCTTTATAAGTTTCTCAATAAGATCTTTTATCTTTTGCTTATCCTTGATCATGGATTTGCTTATACCCCTGTTAAGCAAAAACAGCAAAATCTGCGGATCTCTGCGCCTTCTTCTGAACCAGTCCTTCAAACTTTCATAATTCAACAGCCTCTTAAGAAACGTTACAAGTGCTTTTCCTTTTATCTCCAGGTTCTTCATAGGTATAGCCATCTCTTCGGCGGCAAGTTCAAAGAGCATGTTTTGCATTTCAGCCTCATTCTGAATATATTTTTCTGTCTTTCCTTTTTTAACCTTGAACAACGGGGGCTGAGCTATATAAAGGTATCCATTTTCAATGATCTGGGCCATCTGCCGGTAAAAGAATGTGAGCAAAAGTGTTCTGATATGTGCTCCGTCAACATCAGCATCTGTCATAATTATAACTTTGTGATATCGTATCTTTGATATATCAAAGTCATCTGCGCCTATGCCTGTTCCCAGAGCCGTTATTAGAATCCTGATCTCCTCGGAACTGAGCATTTTGTCAAAACGGGCTTTTTCTACATTAAGTATCTTCCCTCTAAGCGGTAAGATCGCCTGTGTGCGACGGTCTCTCCCCTGTTTTGCAGAACCCCCTGCAGAATCACCCTCAACAATAAACAGTTCGCTCAGACTCGGGTCTCGTTCCGAGCAATCTGCAAGTTTTCCGGGTAGCCCTGTATCTTCTAAAGCACCCTTTCTCCTCGTAAGTTCCCTGGCCTTACGGGCAGCATCACGTGCCCTTGCCGCCTGGATTGCCTTTTCGATTATCTTTTTAGCAATGGAAGGGTTCTCCTCAAAGTATGTAGACAAGTTTTCATTAACTATAGACTCCACAATACCCTTGACCTCGCTATTTCCGAGTTTCATCTTTGTCTGCCCCTCGAACTGGGGATTAGATAATTTGACACTGACAACTATTGTAGATCCCTCCCTTATATCTTCACCTGAGAGGCTGTCTTTTCCGTTCTTCAGAATACCTGAGGACATTGCATAACTGTTAGCAGTCCTGGTGAGGGCGGATTTGAATCCAACAAGATGAGTTCCCCCCTCCTTAGTATTGATATTATTTGCGAAGGTAAATATCGTCTCTGAATAACCGTCATTATACTGTAAAGCAACATCTACATAGATGCCTTCTCTTTCACCAGATATATATATTGGCTTTGGGTGAAGGCAAACTTTGTTTTTATTTAAGTGCTCTACAAAAGATACTATCCCTCCCTTATAAATAAATTCCTGCTTTTTGTCTGCCTTTTCATCCATTATAGTTATCCTGAGGCCTCTGTTCAGAAATGCCAGTTCTCTTAATCTCTCTGACAGAACATCAAAGCTGAGTTCCGTTGTCTCAAATATTTCAGGGTCTGGTTTGAAGGTGACCTGTGTTCCCCTTTTCTTTGTCTTCCCCACGACAGTCAATGGCCCTGTTGGCTTTCCCTTTTCGAATCTCTGTTCAAAAACCTTTCCATTTTGTTTTATCTTTATCTCAAGCCACTCAGAGAGGGCATTAACAACAGATACACCGACTCCGTGCAGTCCGCCTGATATTTTATATGCCTTTGATTCAAACTTTCCTCCGGCATGAAGTTCTGTGAGAACTACTTCTGCTCCTGAACGCTTCTCGGGATCTCCAGGATATGGATCTGTGGGTATGCCCCTGCCATCATCAATGACAGTACAGCTTCCATCATGATGAAGAACTACGTCGATGAAATTACAAAATCCAGCGAGAGACTCATCAACACTGTTGTCTACCACCTCGTATACAAGATGGTGAAGACCTTCAGGGCCGGTTGTCCCTATATACATGGCGGGTCTTTTTCTTACTGCGCTTAGTCCTTTAAGAACCTTTATATCTTCAACGCCATAGGCTCCAAATTCCTCTTCTGTGGTTTTTTCCTTATCTTTTTCTCTTATATCCGTATTAATTCCCCCAATCTTATTATCTTTATATTATATACGATTATATTACAAATTTATAATTTTAATTAATTTAAATTATTCTTTATTACCACTATGTTTTTTATTGCTTTTTCAACAGGCTGGAAGGATAAACCCCTTTAGAATAAGGGGTTTATTAAAGGGCAAATTATTGTTTTTATATCCTCATTGGCATTAAAACACAACGGTAATCTTCCTTCTCATATTCTTTTATAAGGACTGGGCTTAGAGGAGCCTCAAGTTCCATAATAATGTTTTCTGAAGACATTGCTTCAATAATATCTATAAAGTATCTTGCATTAAATCCTAATGATATGTTATCCCCATTATATTGAACAACTATTTCATCCTGAGCCTCCCCTATGTCAGGATTTGATGATGTAATGGCAATCAGGTTTTGGGAAATGTCCATTTTTACTGCATTTGAACGTTCCTTCGACATTATGGCAACTCTTCTAAGCGCTTTTTCAAAAATTTCTCTGTTAACTGTTACTTTTTTTTCGTTGTCAGTTGGAATAACCTGTTCATAGCTTGGGTATGTTCCTTCTATGAGCCTTGTAAGGAACTGTATTTCTCCTATAGTAAAAAGTATATGGTTCCTGCATAGCGTTACTTTCACCTTTTCTTCTGTTTTATCGAGTATTTTTCTGAGTTCATTGGCTGCTTTTTTAGGTATTATCAGTTTTTTCTCTTCACTTACATTGCCTTCTATCTTCCTTTCTATCAAAGCAAGCCTATGTCCGTCCGTTCCCACAACAGTAATTGTAACACCGGGTGTTACATGAAAAAGAAGACCATTAAGCGTATACCTCGTATCACTTTCACCAGAAGCGAATACCGTCTTCTCTATTATTTCCAATAGTATATTTGAGTCAATATAAATCTCCTCCATTTCCTCCATGCCTGGCCATGCAGGAAATTCTTTTGAAGGTAAACATGCAAGCCTGAACTTGCTGACACCTACGGTTATCTTCAGCCACTGTTCATCTACAGATTCACATGTCAATTCTTCTTCTATCTCTTTAACTATCTCAAACATCTTCCTTGCAGGTATGCATATCTTTCCTTCTTTTTCAACTGATACCAGGAGGGGTTCTTTTAACGCTGTCTCGAGGTCTGTTGCAGTTATATATGATCCTTTTTTACCTGCCTCTAAAAGAAAATGGCTTAAAACAGGCATAGTGTTTCTCTTTTCAACTATGCTCTGTATTTTGGAAAGCTTTGTCTGAATCTCCTCTCTCGTGATTACTACCTTCATGTCCCCTCCTTATATTTTAGAACTCTCTATTTTATCTTATGTAGAAGATTCTCAATAATTCTGTTGAACGCTTCGTCTTTATTCCTTCTTTCTTCTGTCTGCCTGCATGCATAAATTACAGTAGCATGATCCTTGCCGCCATAATGTTTCCCTATGTCACTTAATGACGCATTGGTAATCTTTTTACTAATATACATGGCGACTTGTCTGGGAAGTGCAACGTCTTTTGTTCTTCTCTTTGCCTTGATATCTGACAGCTTTATATTGAAAAATTCGCATACCATCCTCTGTACCATTTCCAAAGACACAGGCTTTTCATCGTCATATAAAATATCTTTTAGTATCTTCTTTGCGGTATCCAGACTAATATCTTCGCCTGTAAGTGAAGCCTGTGCAGCAAGCCTTATCAGGCATCCTTCAAGCTCTCTTATGTTGGATTTTATTTTGTTTGCAAGGAAATTAACCACTTCCTCAGGTATATTTTTTATATCCATCATTTCAGCTTTTTTATATATAATGGCTAGCTTTGTCTCTAAATCAGGTGCCTGTATATCGGCAATAAGTCCCATGTTAAATCTTGACCTCAGTCTGTCTGTAACTTCACTGATTTCCTTCGGTGCTCTGTCACATGATATGACTATCTGTTTCTGCTTTTCGTATAAGGCGTTGAATGTGTAAAAGAATTCCTCCTGTGTCGCTGTTTTATTTGCTATAAACTGGACGTCATCAAGCAAAAGGAGATCTAGCTTTCTGTATTTCTCCTTAAATTCCGCCATTTTGTCATGTCTTAGAGATGAAACTACTTCATTTGTAAACTGCTCTGATGAAATATACATAACAGAAAAATCATGTTTTGCGTCTATTACTCTGTTACCTATTGCGTTCATTAAATGGGTCTTCCCTAATCCAACTCCTCCATAAATAAAAAGCGGGTTATATATTTTGCCTAGAGACTCTGCAACTGCTACAGCAGCTGCCTGTGCGAACTGATTGCTTGAACCAGTAATAAAATTTTCGAATGTATATTTCGGGTGAAGATATATCCCCCTTTTTTCAAGCTTAATCCTTTTATTTTCAATCTTCTCGCTAATTTTTTTCTGTGTTATCCTCTGCTTCTCCTCTATTTTATATTTCAGTATTACAGGGTACCCAAGAATTGTTTCTATTGAATCCTTTATAAGATTGGGATATGAGTCTTCAATCCATTCCTTGAAAAACCTGTTAGGTACTTCAATAGTAGCAATCTGATCTTTCAACTGTGACAGATTAATAGGTTCAAACCATAAATTAAAAATATTATTTCCAACTTTTTTCTCTATTTTTGAAAGACTCTTATTCCATAAATCTTCTGTAATCATTTATCGCCTTTGCTAACAAATTACTAACAATTGTTAATAACTATTTAGATGGAGAGGTAAGTATTATAGCTCATATTAATATTCCAGGCAATAATTATGTTGCTTTATTGTCAGTATTTTTTACAGAAATTGTTACTCTCTATTTATTAATATTTTAATTGAATTTTCTACAGGTTTTTACATCAAAAAACCCTTTTATATCGAAGTGTTTTCTTGTTTTCTACATACTAACATCATATACTACTACTACCAATTATATAATATTTCTTAATAGATATTAGAAGATATTTAAAAGCTGTTAAAACTCTTAAATAACTCTGTCCATAAGAATATTATTATATTAAGATCATTTCTATCTGGCTTTTTTCTTGAGAAATTCTTTAATGAACATATCGATATTACCATCAAGAACTGAATCAACATCTCCAATCTCCATCCCTGTTCTGTGATCTTTCACAAGTCTATATGGTTGAAGTACGTATGATCTTATCTGGCTACCCCATGCAATGTTTTTCTTGTCTCCAACTAATGCCTCCATCTTCTCTTCTTTTGCTTTCAATTCTATATCGTAAAGCTTGGCTTTCAGAATCTTCATAGCAAGAGACCTGTTTTTATGCTGTGAACGTTCATTCTGGCAGCTCACTATAATCCCTGTAGGTATATGTGTTATTCTGACAGCCGAGGAAGTTTTATTTACATGCTGCCCTCCTGCACCAGATGCCCTGAAGGTATCCATTTTTATATCTTCTTCCCTGATTTCTATATCTATATCTTCATCTATCTCAGGATAAATAATAACGGAGGCAAATGATGTGTGTCTCCGTCTGTTTGAATCATATGGAGAAATACGTACAAGCCTGTGTACACCTGCCTCAGCTAATAGATATCCATAAGCATTTTGCCCGCTGAATGTTATGGTTGCGCTTTTTATCCCAGCCTCTTCCCCGGATTGAATATCCACAATTTTTGTATTAAAACCATTCCTTTCAGCCCATCTTAAATACATTCGCATTAAAATCTGAGCCCAGTCCTGGCTTTCAGTTCCTCCAGCGCCGGGGTGAATTGTAAGTATTGCATTATTTCTATCAAGGTCACCGGAAAGAAGGTTTTGTATTTCAAGAGCGTCCACATCTTTTTTTAATAATTCAATCTCTTTCTTAATATCTTTAAGAAAGAGGTCCCCTTCCTCTTCTTCAAGGATTTCTATTGATTCCTCGATGTACAAGAGTCTATTTTCAAGAGATTCAAAAGGAACTAATATGCTTTCAAGTTTAGATTTCTTTTTAAGAAGTTCTTTTGTTTTTTTCGGGGATGACCAGACTTTTTGTAAAGAAAGCTCTTTTGATATTTTATTTATCGCCTCTTTTTTCTTTTTAACATCAAAGATAACCTCGTAAGGTCTCGGTTTTTGACCTTAGATAAGAGAGATCTTCTTTCAGTTCTGATTGAATCAGCATTTTTACCTCCATAGCTTTATATTTATTAATAAGATAACAGAAATCACGATACAAAAATAAGAAAAAATGTCGCCGTATTTTGTATATACAGTTAGAGTTCTATCGGTCTTTATATCACTCTTTAAAAATTCTCTTTTGAACAGGGACGTTTTTGAAAGGATTCTACCGTTACTGTCTATGAACCCAGACACCCCCGTATTAGCCGAACGTATTAAAGGTTTTCTGTTTTCTATTGCTCTAAAAACAGCCATGCTAAAATGCTGATAAGGACCAGATGTCTTTCCAAACCATGCATCATTTGTAATATTCACGATGAAATCCCCGCCATTTTTATAGAATTTCCTTACCATTCCTGGAAATATAATCTCATAGCATATTAAAGTCCCAAAACCACCTAAATCTGTATCTGCTTTTATGTATTTATTGCCTGGAATATAGTCGCCAACACCTACTACTATTTTATCAATAAAAAAGAGAATGCTTCTAAGGGGCACATACTCTCCAAAAGGGACAAGATGTATTTTATCATATTTGTATACAGCATTTCCTTCTCTGTCAAGCAAGACACTGCTGTTTGTAAACAGGGTTTTTTCTGTTGTTCTCATTTTAATCATTATGCTACCGAATAGAAGATAAGAGCCGAGATTTTTCTGAAAATTTATGATCTTCTCAGTGTTTTCAATGTCATCACCAAAGAAAAAAGGCAAAGAAGTCTCAGGCCAGACAATAATTTCAGGTGACGACAGAGATGCTTCATTCGTTAGATTAATGTAGGTATCAATAACTTCTTTCTGAAAAGCGGGTTCCCACTTTATATCCTGATTTATATTGCCCTGAACAATACCTGCACTGATAACCTTACCTGTTCTATCCTGTCCAAGCCTCCAGTTACCATAGCCAATGGTAAATATCAGAAGAACAAGCAGAGATGAGATGCCGATGACAGAATATGATAGGGGGAATAACGGCATTTCCTTAAAACGCCTTTTTAAAAGAACAAGGTCTGCAAAAGCCCCGTTTACAGAAAGCACCAGAAAGGATATGCCATATACGCCGGTTATATCAGAAATTTGTATAAGGGAGAGGAACTTATACTGGCTGTATCCAATGCTTGACCATGGAAAACCTGTTAATAAATAAGAGCGGAGAAATTCCAGGACAACCCATATGACGGGTGCAACAAAGAGTGCCGGCAATTTTGTCTTTTTAATAACAATGGAGAAAAGATAAGAGAAAGCAGCCGGAAAGAGGCTTAAATAACAGCATAACAACAAGACAATAGCGATACTTGCAAAAAATGATAAGCCGCCATAATGATTTATTGAGTGGTATATCCAGTAAAGTGTGCCAAAAAAATATGTTGCACCAAAGATGAAACCTGAAATAAAAGACTGTTTGAAATTATCATTCCACAATGATAATAGCAGTGGGATAAACGCTATCCACGCAAGCTGGTATATATCAAAAACAGGAAAGGACAGTACTACCATTATCCCTGAAACAAAAGAGGGCAAATACTTAGAAACATTTTTAATTAATAGTTTTTTCATTGAGTTGACAATCAAAAAATTAATAGTTATATTTATAAACTGTGGGCAGTTAGCTCAGTCGGTAGAGCAGAGGCCTGAAAAGCCTCGTGTCCGCAGTTCGATTCTGCGACTGCCCACCATGATTTTATTTCTCTGCTCGAGTTGAGTCAAGAGGATACAGACATATCCTTTCCAGTTAATACTACTTTTCCAGGAATTCCCTTCTCGCCCGTGACCTTATATTTTAGTCCGATGAATTTTTCAATCACCCAGAGGTTTGTTAAAAGGTGGTTTGTAATACAAGATGTGGTAAAGGAGGATTCACCTTTTGCAAGTGCAAGATAAATCACAATCTGGTCAGAAAGATGAGGGTCAATACAGGCATTGTTTGAATAATATTTGATTAATGATTTTGATGCTTCTTCTCCGACTGTCTCTGCTTTTTTGCCGCGCTCTCCAAGAGATGAAAAACCAGCTATACAGCCGGCTGTTTCTAACATCAGGAATATAAAAGACCCCTGACCTGGCGAAGGAACAGAAAGTATCTCCATATCAGCTCTCAGGCCATTTTTTGTAAGAAGGTTATTTGCAGAGTTTCTCTGTCGTTCAGCAATACTCAGAGGGAGGTTACCGGTGCAGGAGATACCCGTAATAGTTTTAAGTTCCCCTCTCTGTAAAAAGCTGAGACCATGAAAATCTTTTGAAGGTGTAATTTTGACCTTAATTTCTCCGCCACCCTTCGGATAAAAACCATAGTTTTCAATACCGGCAGTTAAAGTTATTCCAAGCCTGTTGAGCATCCGGATAAATACATCTTTTATATAATGGAAAGGCGGGCTAAATGGAACATGAGTACCTCCTTTCAATATTACTGAAGATATATCTTTTGTGAATAGTAATGGGGGGAGAATAGATTGAAGCAGAAGTGAAGTAGAGCCAGCAGTGCCGATATCAAAAAAATAATCTCCTGATTTAACTTCAGAAGGCTCAAAAACAAGCTCCATAGAACCCTTTTCATCACCTTTGACTTTCCCGTTAGAAATAAGTTTCAGTCCATGTATACACATCAAATGCTGGGGCATAAGCCCCGGCTTTTTACGGCCTTTTCTTATGTTGAACATACGGAAAGGCTTGTTCAAGAGGCAGGAAAGGCTTAGAGCGGTCCTTAGTATCTGTCCCCCGGCCTCACCATGACTACCATCAATTTCGAGCATAATAAATTATATCACTTATAGCAACCAATAATTTTGTCATCCTGAGCCCCGATATCCATAGGGCTAAACTCCGCAAGAGATCTCTGAGAATAGGTCACTTCAGATTCACATGCTTGACCCCTGCTGGACGCCATGAGGGTGAGATGACACCAGCATCTCTTTCCGGTGTGATAAGGGAGCCCCAGGTGAGCTTAAAATCTCCGTATCTCTCATTTACAGAATCCATGGCATGGATTATGGATTTCCGCTTTCTCTCCTCTTCTATAAGTGATATCTGGTGCGGGTCTTTTATGAGGCATGAGAGGCATACCCCGAGAAGCCGGATCCCGTCCCTCAACCTTATGCTGTTAAGTATTTTCAAGGCTGTTTTGTATATGACATGGGTATCATTTGTAGGACTCCGGATCCCGGTCTGCCGAGAGAAGGTTTCAAAATCAGCATATCTGATAATAAGGGATATTGTTTTTCCCATGTATTCATGCCTTCTCGCCCTTCTGCCGACCATCTCGCTCAGCCTGATAAGATATGCCTCTATCTCTTTCCTGTCCCGGAGATCTCTCGGAAGAGTCATGCTGTGCCCTACTGATTTTGGTTCTTCCTCTTTTACCATGACAGGTCTATTACAGATTCCCATCCCCATCTCTTTAAGCGTTTCTCCAATGATGCCGAACTTATTTCTGAGCAGGCTTGCAGGTGTCTTTCCAAGCTCACCGCATGTTCTTATACCCAGAATGGCAAGTCTCTCTTCTGTCTTAGGACCTATGCCCCAAAGCTCACTTACAGGAAGATCTTCAAGGACGTTCTGTATATCTAGCGGTTTAATCCATCTCAGTCCATCCGGTTTTGCAATGTCGCTGGCAAGTTTGGCTATGAGAACGTTAGGCCCTATGCCAACAGTACAATTTATACCAAACTGTTTTTTGATGGTTTTTTTGATAGATATACCTATTACTTCAGGGCCTCCGAAGAGATGGTGTGTGGTTGTTATGTCTAGGAAGGCTTCATCAATGGAATAGACTTCTATATCAGGAGTAAACCGGTTATATATCTTTAAGAGCTCTTTACAGGTATGGGTATATTTTTCGTTGTCTCCCACTACAAAGATCAGGCCAGGACATGCTTTCCTGGCCTCCCATATGGTCATTCCTGTCTTTACGCCATATTCACGTGCCTCATATGAACGGGTTGTGATAACCGTCCTGCCCCCTGAGCCGATAACTGCTATCGGCTTGTCCCTGAGCCAGGGATTGGTCTGTTGCTCGACAGAGGCGAAAAAGGCATCCATGTCTACGAGAAGGATCACCTTTTCCATTAACAGGCCTCCAGTTCTTCAAGTTTCCAGAGGAGAGAATCAGCGTTAAAGCTTAGCTTATAAAGTGTTCTGCCGTCTGTCACCGAAAAATAATATATTGCAGATTTTCCTTCCTTGCTCTTCCATCTATAGGTTACTTCCTTAACATTGAACACCCGTTTCCCCCAAAGAAATCTTATAGGCTTGATTTTATCTGATTGGCCAAACGATGCAAGGACGCTTACAGGCTCATCGATTATCTCCATATTTATACTCCTTACATATACTATACATTTGTATAGTATATGAGTCAAGGGAATCCCGTAAAGCTGGCGCCACGGGAAAGTAAGCAGTAAAAAGAAAAGCAAAAATAGTTTCTCTAGTTATTTTAGTTTCTTTGGTTTCTTTAGTTTAAACCAGATAAACTAGAGAAACAAAACAAACTAAATAAACACGTAACCGATTGACGATACAAGAAACGGGCCCTGTAAAGTAGAAAAGCTTACTTAACAGGGCGGGCGTCGTAACCGTAAGACGTAACCTTTGACGATAAAGGAAAAAGTGTAAGCAGCAATAAGAACGCTATGCGTTAAATTCAGTCTTATTATTCCTCCTGCCATGTTATACATTCAACAGGGCAGTTATCTATCGCCTCCTGGCAGTCACACGTATTACATGCCTCTGCATTTATAACATATGCCTTCTCATCATCCTTCATCTGGAAGACCTCCGGGCAAAGGGATTCGCAAGTACCGCAACCTTCACATGCGTCATAGTCAATAACAGGTATCTTCATTCTCTATTCCTCCATTAATCAATATTCTAATATATTTATTTTATAAAAATTTATAGTACATTGTCATTTTTTGTCATTCATCATTCAGGTATGATTACATTGGAAATCCCTTTAAACAAAAGGCTGTACCGCTTAAAAACAATAGAAAAAACTGTTATAAAGGGTAATTTATGTGAAAAGTGACTTTTATGATATAATTCAAGTCAGTGAATATAGAGAGGATTGTAAAGAAGAACGTATCCCTTCTGCGTGCATATAATGCAAAGTATATCCCCTGCAGCATCAAGCTCGATGCAAACGAAAGCCCATACAGCATAAATGTTACAGCAAAGGCTGCTGCAAAAATTAATACCAATAGATACCCGGACCCTGAGGCTAGAGAATTAAAGAAAATAATCGCGAAAGATCTGGGGGTAAATCAGGACAATATACTTCAAGGCAATGGCTCTGATGAACTTATTTATTATCTTATCACTACTTTTGGAGGCCCGGTTTTATATGCAGTGCCGACCTTCTCGATGTATGGAATAATTTCCCAGGCTCTCGGGGAGGAGAAGATAGAAATTTCTCTTGATAGAGAGTTTGACCTTGATATAGGGAAAATACTGTCCGCAGTAAAAAAAGAGAGGCCCAGGGTCATATTCATAAGCAGCCCGAATAATCCAACGGGCAACTGCTTTTCCTCGGACAGGATATTTAAGATAATTAAAAAATCCAAGGGCATTGTTGTTGTTGATGAGGCATATCAGCCATTTTCGAGCAAAAGAGGTTTTCTTCCATTACTCAGGGACTATAAGAATCTTGTGATATTGAGAACCTTAAGTAAGATCGGGCTTGCTGCCCTTAGGATCGGTTTCTTGATCGCCGATGCTGAAATTATCAGAGAAGTCAATAAAGTTAGACTCCCCTTTAATGTAAATTCTCTTTCTCAGGCTGTAGCTATAGAGGCATTGAAGGATAAGAAGTTACTTAATTCCTTTATAAGAACGATTATTTCTGAAAGGGAACGGCTCTACAAAGAGATGCTGAAGATTAAGGGAATTAAACCTTTTCCAACTGAAGCGAATTTTATTTT
Source organism: uncultured Nitrospiraceae bacterium (assembly GCA_964345225.1). Classification (GTDB taxonomy): domain Bacteria; phylum Nitrospirota; class Thermodesulfovibrionia; order Thermodesulfovibrionales; family UBA6898; genus CAYFQB01. The sequence continues at coordinate 23,790 of CAYFQB010000003.1, forward strand.
ATTTAAGACTCGGGATCCTGAAGGCATTTACAATGCCCTTTTAAAGAGGGGAGTCCTTGTTAGGAATATAAGTGACCTGGTCAGGAACTGTCTAAGGGTAACCATTGGAACGCCCGAAGAGAATAAGGTATTTCTAAAGACACTGAAAGGATTGAAATAAATACGGTTACCATTGAATATATTCAGTTTCAATAAAAAGAATATAAACCTGTTTACACTCCTTGTATTTTTATTTTTACTCTTGCCAAATGCTTACGCATATGCATCTGAAGCAGTTTACACAATTCAAACAGGAGCTTTTTCAATAGAAGAGAATGCGCTGAGACAATTTGATTCTATATCACAAAAACTGAATGAAGAAGAGTTGTATGATCTTAGGATTGAGAGAAGAGGCAGATTAAACATTGTTAGGATTGGTAAATTCGAGAATTTCACAGAAGCAAAAAAGATTTTTCAAGTGGTTAAACCATTATATCCTGATGCTTATATCCTGAAGGGCTATATAATAGATGAAAAAATTATTAAACTCTATAGCGAAAAGTTACCAGCCGATGATCCCGAGAAAGTCCTGGTAGAAGCAAGGGAGTTTGTAAACAGGGGCGATTATAAAGAGGCGCTGTCTCTTCTCTATACCTTCACTTCCGAGCCTATGAGTTATCCTGAGATATTTTCAGATTACATCGTCATCCTGGTCTGGGATGAAAGGTACGGTGAGGCTATAGAAATGTACGAAAACCTTCCTCCTTCATTCCCCATACGTGCTTATCTTATGAGGAATATTGCGAAGGCCTACTATGAGGAGAAGGAATTTGAAAATGCCGCGTCATTGTATCAGGAAGTGCTTAGTCAGATGCCTTCAGACTGGGAGGCACAGAAGGGTCTTGTTTACAGCATTATACAGACCCAGACCTTAGAGGGTGACTATGTTAGAGCGCTGAGGCTTTACCGCGTACTTGCCGGGGTCAGATATGAGGAAAGTGAACAGATTTACAGGGATAGGGATGTTATGATAGACTCCCTGCCTGATGACAAAAGCCAGATAATGCTGGATCAACTGCGAATTGCTTCACAGGAAGATGAAGAATACATAATGGATTACCTGCTTGTTCTTATATTTAACAAGGACTATAATACTGCGTTAAATGTATATGAGACAGCTGATCTGGGAATTGAGAGTTATTCTGACAATATGCTTTCCAAGATAGCATGGGCCTATTTCAAGACAGGCGATAATGAAAGGGCAAAGAACATATACAATATGGTGCTTGATTCCAGACCAGATTATGCCCAGGCTAATATAGGTATGAGCTATTGCCTGTCAGCGGAAGGGCAGGGTGAAACGGCTATTAAAATACTCGATGGGCTTTTAATTACTGAGCCGGACAATATCGAGATCAGATTCGCACGTGCATTTTCTTATGAGCAGATGGGGATGTTTTTACACGCTATAAGCGAGTATGACCAGATTTTAGAAATATTCCCTGAAAATCCTGTTGCCCGCAGACTTAAGCTTCAGGCTCTTTCTGACCTGGGAGCGAGTTCACTGGCACTTGAAGGGGCATTCAGTGAGTTTCCTGATGATATGGATTTTCATGCAAGTTTAGAGGGAGATATAGCAGTTGACCGTATTAACTGGGATGAATATGCTGGGGCTAAAGGCATTATATTACCCCTACTTGAGAACAGAAATAATTTAAGGGCAAGGTTTGATCATATAATAGCGCTTGCTAAGAATGAAGAGATGGAAGATGTTGTTAAGAATTACGAGAGTCTGCTTGATGATGGAATATCGCCTCCATCATGGATTCTTGAAGATGCAGCCAGTGCATATCTTTATCTTGAACAACCGTATAAGGCATTGGAGCTATACAACAGGGCATTGGAATTAAACCCGGATTCTTTCAATGCAAGAAGGGGAAAATTCTATACACTCCAGGAGTTAAGAAAGTGGGATGAAGCAGAAGAAGTGCTGGACAGCCTGGATAGAGAGATACCTGAAGTTATAAAAGGGAAGGATCTTCCCCTGCCCAACTGGCCCAAGCTGGAGCTGTCTGTTGACAGAGGATGGCTAATTATATATGAAGAAAGATATAAAGATGCAGATGAATATTTCTCGAATCTCTATGAAAGGGCTCCGGCAAATACAGGCATAAGAAGCGGCCATGCACATGTACATCTATGGCGGGGTTGGCCCCGAAAGGCCCTGAGAGAGTTTAAAATAATCGAGACCCTTGACCCAAAATATAAAGATGCACTCATTGGCAAGGCACTGGCTTTAAACACTCTTGCATTCAAGGAAGATGCAAGGGATGTTGCAGAGAAACTCATGGCAACGCATCCCAGGGACAAACATGTAAGGAGGCTTGTCCGAAAGCTTGAAGTTGAAGAGATGAGCGAAATTACTGCGGATTTTATTTACACAAAGGATGACGAAGGATTTGAAGATATAAGATCTGAGACTACTATCTCCTATCCTGTATCACTTTACACAACTTTACACGGTTTTCACTTATGGCAGAAGAGTTCTGATGATAATCAGAAGAACTTCTACCGCAGGGCAGGCCTGGGCGCAACACATATATTTAACAGTTCATGGAGCATGACGCAGAGATTCTCTGTCAACTATAATGACGGTAAAGACTTTGGCTCTCTTACATATGTTAGATTAACTCCAGATGATTACTGGAGTTTCAGTCTCTCGTATGACTCTTTTGCAACTGATGTGCCCTTGCGTGCACGTGTTTTTGGGATCGAAGCCGATAAGATTGAGACAAGCATAACATACAGGGAGAGCGAATGGCGTAGTTACCATCTATTACTTTCACACATGGAATTCTCTGACAGTAACAAGAGGGAAGAGGCTATTTTTAATTATGAACAGGGCCTGTTTGTGAAAAATGACTGGAAGATTAGGGTTCTCTTTGAGCTGTACATGTCCAGAAATTCCCGTGATGATGCACCATATTTTAACCCTGATCATGATTTTAGCTTGTCCTCAACCCTCATGACACAGCATACCGTATGGAGAATATACAACAGGGCATTTGTGCACAAGCTTTTCTTAACGGTTGGCAATTACAAACAGTCGGGATTCGGGCATAGACTCATAGGCTCTATCAGATACCAGCAGGAGCATGATTTCTCTGATACCCAGGCGTTGCTATGGGGTGGGACTGTTGCAAGGCAGGTCTATGATGGAAACACGGTTAGCAGTTATAGTCTGTATCTAACTTACAGGGGCAGGTTTTGATGTCAAAGAGATTCTTCATAACTGTCATGATGCTTGTTTTTTTAACTCTTACAAGTAATGTTATGGCCGGGGGTATGAAGCCCGGTGAATTTCTTGTGCTTTCATATCATGCGGTGGTACAGAAGGCAATGCCGGGAGAGATGTATAGTATTCCGAAACAAGTTTTTGTTGAGCAGATGGAATACCTGCGAACACATGGCTACGTACCTGTCTCGCTTGATGATATACTGAAAGCCGGTAAAGGGGAAAAGGCCCTTCCGAAAAATCCTGTCCTGCTGACTTTTGATGATGCTTATATTTCATATTATGAGTTTGTTCTGCCGATACTTGAGAAGTTTGGCTATCCATCTTTACTAAGTGTAGTTGGCAGTTTTATTGATAATCCACCAGAAGGCTTACCCGAGGAATTGATGAGCTGGGATCAAATCAGGGAGGTAGCATCCAATGAACTTGTAGAGATTATCTCCCATACCTACGACCTGCATAAGGGAATTCAATACAATCCACCGGGAAATGTCTGGGCAGCTGGGGCTATCCTGGCATATAACCCTGAGACAGAGACCTATGAAACAGAAGGTGAGTACAGTGAAAGAATTGAAAACGATTTCAGGATGCAAGAGGATACGTTAAGTAGATATATTGGTTTCAAACCAAGGGGTTTAGCATGGCCGTACGGCAAATATACTTCTATAGGCATCGAAATAGCGAGGAAGGAAGGTTTCCTTTTCAGTTTTACATTGGAGAATGGTTTTGCTAATATGAATAACCTTTATGAGATCAACCGCAATCTTATACTTAACGAGCCGATTAAGGAATTCATTAAAGTTTTAAAAAAACCTGAAGAAGAGATTATGGTCAGGGCTGTACAGGTTGACCTAGACCTCATTTATGACCCGGATTCTTATGAAAAAACCGATGAAAATCTTGGGAAACTTATAGACCGTCTTGTTGAAATGAAGGTTAATACGGTCTTTCTGCAGGCATTTGCTGACCCGGATGGCACAGGAGATATAAAAAGCGTATATTTCCATAATAGAGTCCTGCCTGTAAGGGCTGATATCTTCAGTCATGCAGCTCATCAGATGATAATACGGGATATATTTGTGTACGCATGGTTGCCCACTTTGAGCCTTGTGCTTCCCGATAAAGAGCTTAACGACAAACTGCGCGTACGAGAAGTGGCAGGGGATGAGACCAGACATAGCAAATCGTGGTATCAAAGGCTTACACCATTCAGCGACGATGTCAGGAAGCTCGTCCGCCAGATGTACGAAGATCTGGCTGCTCACTCCCAGATACATGGAATATTGTTCCAGGATGATGCATATCTGACAGATTATGAAGACTATCATCCACTGGCAGTGGCCGATTACAGCAATAAGCTGGGGAATGATTTTCTGACTGACAAGGCAGTTAACGATGCCGGGCAGATCAACGGATGGGCCAGATACAAGACTGAAGTTTTAATCGATTTTACAAAAAACCTTATGGAAGGGGTAAATAAATATCGTCGAAATATAAAATTTGCCAGAAACATTTATAGCCAGATTGTGACAGATCCTGAGTCTGAAGAATGGTTTGCTCAAAATTATGGTCTCTTTCTGGATACATATGATCAGGTGGTAATCATGGCATACCCGCAGATGGAAAAGCAGGAAAACCCTTCTGCGTGGCTTAAAGAACTTGTTAAAAGAGCAAAAGAGTTTCCCGATGGCATAGAAAAGACTGTATTTAAGATACAGTCCTATAACTGGGATAAGAAGATATGGGTAAAAGATGATGTTTTGCTTGATCAATTAAGGGATATTCTGGCCTCGGGAGGGACACATATAGCCTACTACCCTGATAATGTCTGGCTGAACAGGCCTGCTCTTAATGTAATAAAGCTTGAGATGTCAACAAAAAAATATCCATTTATTAGATACTGACTATGCTTGAATATATACAATTTTTAAATGATTTTGTTTTCCTGTATCCCCTTTTCATGAGCTATATATGGATGATTGGTGCTCTTATTTTTTACTTCAGGAATGAAAGGAAGAGGAAAAATCCACCGGAACTTCAAGAGTATCCGTTTTTCTCTATACTTATACCCTGTCATAACGAGGAAAAACAGATCAAAGACACTGCAACAAAGCTCACTGAGCTTGACTATCCTAATTATGAGGTAATTGCCGTGGACGATGGCAGTACTGACAGTACAGCCTCTATACTCCATGAGCTAAGTACGAATTACGAGAAGATCAGGGCTGTGTATCTGAAGAAAAACCTTGGAAAGGGGGCTGCCCTTAATGCAGGTTGTTTAGTGGCAAAGGGAGATTTAATACTAACATTAGATGCTGATGCATTCCTGGAGCCCACTGCCCTTAAGTGGTTGGCCTGGCATTTTTACAGGTTTCCGAGGGTAGGAGCAATTACAGGGAATCCAAGGGTCCTTAACCGGAGCACACTTCTGGGCAGAATCCAGACAGGTGAGTATGCGAGTATTATAGGGCTGATCAAAAGAACCCAGCGAATACTTGGTAAGATCCTGACAGTTTCAGGAGTTATTGCTGCTTTTCGGAGACAGGCCCTGCTGACTGCCGGCTTCTGGGACACTGATATGGTTACCGAGGATATTGATATAACCTGGAAGCTGGAGAAACAATTCTGGGATGTCCGATATGAACCCAGAGCATTATGCTGGATACTGGTACCAGAAACAGTAAGGGGACTATGGCGGCAGCGCTTGCGATGGGCTCAGGGTGGTATTGAGGTTCTAAAGAAGCATAATGACATATGGCAGGACTGGCGGCAGCGCAGGCTCTGGCCGGTATATATAGAATATGTGATCAGTATTTTTTGGTCATACTCGTTCTGGACACTCACACTGCTGTGGATTCTTTCTGAAGTCCTCGGCTTTTTACTCCCCATTAAATTTCACCCGCCTATACCCCCAAAGTGGACAGGGTCAATTCTTGCGCTGACATGTTTAGTCCAGTTCACTGTCAGTGTGTATATAGATAATGTGTACGAGAAAAAATTCTTCAGGTATTTATTCTGGGTTATTTGGTACCCTTTTATTTACTGGATGATTAATGCATTAACTATCGCAATAGCCGCACCAAAGGTTCTTCTGAAGAGAAAGAGCACAAAGGCAGTATGGGAGAGTCCTGATAGGGGACTTGATCAAATATAGAGAGGTATATAAGAAGGAAAGTTAGATATGGAGATCATTGATAAATCGAAACGCAGGAGTCTCTTAAGAAAAATTAATGAGCTTTACTGTACTACCGTTATCTGGGGTGTATGGGCATATCTATTAATGCCTTTGTTGAGTCTCTTACTATGGTTATTGGGAGTCCGTATATTTTATATCGAGGTGATAGTGGGAGCAGGCTATGTGGAGTTTCTGGATCTTGTGGGTAAATTGGGGTGGAGCATAGTGATAGTATTTCTTATTTTACGTTTTTGGGGTTATTATAATTACTGGAGGTTTGGGAAGAAAAACAGGCGCAGCTCTCTGCCCCTGGACTCAATAGACCAGAAGATGTCTGAATTTTTCCGGATTCCTTTAGAGGAAATGCATGCGCTGCGATCAAGAAAGGAAGTTATCTTGCATATACAGAATAACGGTAGTCATCAAGCTTTTTAGCCTGGCAGGAAGAAGGGCAAAAGGCAAATTATTATAATTTCTATTGCCCTGATTATGATAATGTTAGGATGTAATATATGAGAAGATCTAAGATCAAAAGAAAGACAAAAGAGACAGATATAAAAATTGAGCTAACCCTCGACGGCACTGGTAAGTACTCCATAGATACATCAATACCCTTTCTTGACCACATGATGTCACTTATGTGCAAGCATGGTCTTATTGATATGAAGCTTAAGGGCAAAGGGGATATAGACATAGATTTCCATCATACTGTTGAAGATATAGGTATAGTTTTTGGACAGACTATAAAGCAGGCTCTGGGGTCTATGAAGGGGATACTACGCTATGGTGAGGCAACTGTCCCTATGGACGAGGCACTCGCCTCGGTTAGCCTGGATATAAGCGGGAGATCATATCTTATATATAAAGTAGATTTTCCAAAAAGAAGCAGGATGAAAGGTTTTGACCCTGATCTTATAGAGGATTTTCTTCAGGCATTTGTCAGCAATGCCGGCATAACTTTACATGTAAACGTTATGTATGGAAGGAATACCCATCATATAATTGAGGCGATATTCAAAGCACTCGGGAGGGCGCTCAGAGAAGCAGTATCAGTTGACAAAAGGGTCAAAGGCATTCCATCGACCAAAGGGAGGCTTTAAAGCTTACACTCTTCCCCCTTGTCTATTACTTGGAGAAATATGTTAAAAGAAAAGATACCACTGAAAGAAATTCACTATGTACTTCTGGATATGGATGGGACACTCCTTGATAAATATTTTGATGATTTTTTCTGGGAGCATCTTCTTCCACTAAAATATGCAGAAAAAAACAATATCACTTTCGGCAGGGCAAAGGAGGAACTCCTGAAGAAATATAAGGTGCATGAAGGTACCCTAAACTGGACGGATATTGATTTCTGGTCGAAGGAGGTAAACATAGATGTTCCCGCACTTAAAGAGCAGATAAGACATCTTATAGAAGTTCATCCCCATGTAGAGGATTTCTTAAAGATGCTTAAAGGTCATAAAAAGAAGATTTTCCTTGTTACCAATGCACACTACAAGGTTCTTGATATGAAGCTAAAAAAGACCCGCATAGGCAGATTCTTTGACCATGCTGTCACATCCTTCGAGATAGGCTATCCGAAAGAGAAGCTCGAGTTCTGGAAAAAAGTCCAGAAGCAGCTAGGATTCGAAAAAGAAAAGACCCTTCTCATTGATGATACAGAGGCTGTGCTGAAGACGGCAAAGAGATTCGGAATTAAATATATCCTTTTTAAAATATTTGCAAGCTCTAAAATAAAATCCAGAAAGGCAAGAACGAGTGAATTTCCAGTTATAGAGGATTTCAGGGAACTAATGATATCTGAATCGTGATTAATACATATTGTTTCTATAAGCCAGGATAAATTAAAATAAACGGCCATGAAAGACATAATAGGGCAACTATATGAGTTAACAAAAGAACCTAAGATCGCTTATTTTTCAATGGAAATAGGCATCCATAAAGATATTCCGACTTACAGCGGAGGATTGGGCATACTTGCTGGTGATACTATAAGGTCAGGCGCTGACCTGAAACTGCCGATGATAGCGGTTACACTGATAAGCAAAAAAGGATATTTTACCCAGGATATCAATAAAGCCGGAATACAGAATGAACATCCTTGTGATTGGGATCCTTCCAAACACATGCAGCTTCTTCCTCACAGAATAACCCTGGAGATTGAAGGAAGAGAAGTCATTGTTCAGGCTTGGCAGTACAACATAAGGAGTCTGACGAGCGGGAGCGTCCCTGTATTCTTTCTGGATACAGATATTAGCGATAATTTGCCAGAAGACCGTGAAATTACCTCCTTTCTTTACGGTGGGGATCAGGTGTACAGGCTTAAACAGGAGATAGTACTTGGAATAGGCGGGGTTAAAATGCTTTATGAAATGGGATTTGAGATAAAAAAATACCACATGAATGAAGGCCACGCCAGTCTGCTTACCTTAGAACTGCTTAGAAGATATAAAAAGCCGATCGAGGATGTATGGGATGAAAGACTTGTATGGGACACCGAAAGAGTTAGGAATCTCTGTGTATTCACGACACATACCCCTGTTGAGGCAGGACATGACAAGTTTAACTATGATCTTGTCTCGCAGACTTTAGGTGAAATAATACCTTTTTATGTTTTAGAGGAACTTGCAGGCAAAGATCATATGAACATGACGTTGCTCGGGTTTAATTTAAGTCGATACGTTAACGGTGTAGCTAAAAAACACGGGGAGGTATCGCAGGATCTGTTTCCTGGATACGAAATACACGCGATAACTAACGGTGTGCACACTTACACATGGACATGTGAAAGCTTTAAGAAGCTTTATGATAAATATCTTCCCAGCTGGGCAAATGAACCGGAACTTTTTGTGAGAGTCGGCCGAATACCGTATGAGAAATTATGGGATGCACATATGAAGGCGAAACAGCATCTGTTTGACTACATTAAAATGAAAACAGGCATTGATTTTTTCACTGATATCCTTACAATTGGTTTTGCCCGAAGGGCAACGGCATACAAGAGGGCAGACCTTTTATTCAGGGATATTGAACGCCTTGAGAAAATAGGGACAGGCAAGATTCAGCTTGTTTATGCAGGAAAGGCCCATCCAAAGGACGAAACCGGGAAAAGACTGATAAAAGATATCTTCAAGCATATTAAAAAACTTGACGGTAAGATAAAAGCTGTTTACCTTAAAAACTATGACATGGAAATTTCATTAAAGATAATTTCCGGGGTTGACGTATGGTTAAACACACCCTTAAGGCCGCTAGAGGCATCAGGCACAAGCGGAATGAAGGCTGCGCATAACGGTGTATTGAATTTCAGCGTGCTGGACGGATGGTGGATAGAAGGTCATATTGAGAACTTTACAGGGTGGTCTATAGGTACTGCTCCAGAGGAATTAAGGCCCGGGATTGATACTGATAAACAGGATTCCGAGGACCTATACAATAAACTCGAGAAAATAATCATACCCTTGTATTACAATGACCGGGAAGGCTGGATAAGAATGATGCAGAACGCAATTGGCAAGAACGCATATTATTTCAACAGTCATCGCATGATGCGCCGATATGTCACAGAGGCATATATAAGGTAATTTTAACCCCCAAAATGCATTCAGTATAAAAAGAGTTTTCGGATTAAGTAGTTGGACATATTCCTTTCGTTCCCTATGTCCGCTCAAGAAACATGCCCAACTACACAACATGTATACCTGCTTCAAACCCATTTTTTGGGTCAGTATTTAAGCCTTTTATTGCACTGCATGCAGTAATCTTTTTCAGGCACAAAGCTTCCACATTCACTGCACTGTATCAGATTTATAGGTTGTTCCTTTCTGCAGTATCTGCAAACAGTTTCAGCTTCATCGATTATCTTGGAACAATACGGGCATCTCTTGGTCCTTCCTTTTGTAACTATCGGAGGAAGGATAAATATAATTAAAACAAGTACAGGAAAAGCAAGACAGAGAAAAAACCATAGAAAATAGTTTCTGCCTTTTTTGTTTGCAATCATAGCACCGACTATTCCAGCTATAATCTGTAAGATTAAAATTCTAAACATCCTGTTTCCCTTTTGAAAGAAGTTCTATAGCCCTGTCATGTAACTGCCTGTTCCCTGAGGCAAGTAATGACGAGCTTCGTTTCAGGTCTAACAAGGTATTATCAATGCTTCCGCCTTCGGTATCTGTAATAATGCCGCCCGCCTCTTTTATTAAAAGACAGCCGCCTGCAAAATCAAAGCTCCTTGATGGTGAAGGTGAAATGAATATGCTTATTGCACCAAGGGCAAGATAAGCAAGGTCAAGGGCTATCGCACCAAGGCAACGCGTTTTCCTTGCTTGAGAAAGAAGGGGAACAATCACGGGTATTTCCTTGCCAGGCACCTGTGCTTCATATGCTATTAAGTAGAATTTATCATCCTTCTGTGTATGAATCTGTCTCCCGTTTAAAAAGGCACCCGAATCTTGCTCTGCCCAGAATTCATAGCCGTCAATAAGATTTATTATATATGCAATAGTTATGTCATTGAGGGTATCTCCGTCAGCTACTGCTATTGATGTACAGTAAAAAGGTATTCCTGATATGGCGTTTTTGCTGCCATCTATCGGATCAATAACAACTCTTTTGCCCCCACCATTTATATCTATAATACCAATCTCTTCAGAGACTATGGTGAGGGGTTCTCCTAATGACTCAAGCCCGGTTATGATTATTTCTTCTGCCTTGCTGTCAATCGCAAAGGTTCGGTCACCGCTGGCTCCATAGCCTCTTGTATTTTTCATATCGGGAGAAAGGCTTGTAGCAGAGATTTCCTTAAAGAGTTTTTTACCGATATTTCTTAGATCATTTACTTTCATAGCTGGATTATTTTACGTATAGGCAGTTATTCGGGCAACAATCTGAACATTAACTAATGAAAAATTTTATTGGCCTTAAGGGATTGAATGTTCCAGGCAAGTCGCATTTCTTTGCCTTTGTGATTAAATAGAAGTTCTAGATTCACCGGATCAGGTACAGCATTATCCTTTGGGAACGCACATAAAAAGGCAATTGACACCGGCTGTTTATTCCTGTAAAAAGTTTTAAGCACTTCTGGTTTAATGTCCCCTGCAGGTAAAATGGTTTTTATTTCATCAGATAATCTTAAGCTGTCAGAGGGATTTTTGATTAAATCCTTATTGATAGGGTCTTTTAATGAACTTATGTTTACTTTAAAAATAAAGAATCTATTAAAATCAACTCCGGACAGATTCTGCAAGGCTTTTTTGCCTTGCATCAGGGATTCAGTTAATAATGTTGCCTGGAATTTAATCGTCTTTGACTGTACAGTTTGAGTCATTCTTTCGAGAATCTCATTGTAACTTAGTTTATTGATGACTGCTGGGGTATGAGTATAAGCGGGTTTTTGCACTGGCGTCTTTGGGCTGAAAAATTTGTATAAAAATATTGATAAAACAATAAGTAAAATGAACAGGATGGTATAAACTGCATATTGCTGCTTTCGCTTCTTTTCCTTTTCCCTGAAGATTATTCTATCTGCGTAATCGTAATCAGATGTTAACTCGGGCTGTTTGTAATCTGCTGTTTCAACAACAGATGTATCCAAATGTACTTCAGCAGGTGTTTCTTCGGGAATTTCCTGAATTTCTTCGGGCTGCACCGCTTTATCCTTTAAGCTTTCCTCGAGACCTGTTTCCATATAGGAAATCTTTTTTAATGCTGATACAAGATTATCTGTTATTACCGATATCTCTTTGTCTTTTTCATTTTGAATTCTATTAAGATCATCGTCGAAAGTCGAGATTCTCTCCAAGAGGTCTGATTTTTCTGATGATAAAAGGTTAATCGTCTCCTCCATATCATGGCTGTATTGTTTAAGTTCCGCATTTTCTGATTTAAGTCTTTCGATGTCTGTCTTAAATGCAGAGATTTCAGCATTGTACTTCTGATTTAATTCCGAGAAGTGTTGATCCTTGGATGATGTAACGGACTGTTGTTTCTCGAGCTCTTCCTCAAGCCCTATGACTTTTTCAAATACTTCTGATAACTGTTCTTCGAGTTCTTTCTTCTCTCTGTTTGATTCTTTAATGAGACCCACATATTCCGATGCAGTATTTCTTATCAATTCAATTTCAGTTTTGATTTTTCTGTATTCATCTTCAAGTTTACTTATGTTCGACTCATATTCGGAAATCTTTACCAATAGGTCTTCCTTTTCTTTTTCATGGGCTTCTGTTTTTTCTGTCAGTATTTCATCCTTCTGGCTTAACTCATTCATCATGGAGGATATTTTTTCGTGCAGTTCCTTCTCTACCTGTGTTGATTGAAGATTTGATACGGAGAGGCCCTCTTTTATCTCCTCATTCTCTTTGATCTTTTCTTCCAGTGATAAAGAAAGTTCATCTATTTTGTCTCTTAATTCAGATATTTCTGAAGTATAAGAGTTTATTTTCTGGTTCAGGCCATCATCTATATCTGATTTCTCCTGTGACAGACCGGAGATCTGCTCAGAAAGAGCATCAAGCTGTGTTTTAAGGGTATGTCGTTCATGTTCAATTTCTCTGTAATTGTTTTCAAGGGAGGCCCTTTCAGCCTCGATCTCTTCGATTCTGGTTTCAGCGTTTGACAGGTTAATTTCTGTTTCTTTGATTTCTGTTTCTTTTACATTTATTAAATTTTGAAGTTCGTCAATTGTCTCCTGCATAGATGTTATTTTGCTGTTCAGTTCTTCTTTTTCTTTTATTAAAGGGATGTTATCGACATTGATTTTTCCCTGTTCCTCTGTAATCCTGTTTATGAGCGTATCCTTATCTTTTAATTCCTTCTCTGCTTCAAGTAAATGGTTTTCGAGTTTTTGTTTTTCCTTTAGCAGGTTTTCAATGTAGCGGTTTTTTAATATAAGTTCTTTTTCTTCAGCCAGCTTTTTGTTTTTAGGCATAAGTGTTTCTATTTTCTTCTTCAGTTCCGAAATTTCCATATTCCGAAGAAGATCAAAATCAAGCAGTTTCTCCTTCATATTTTTGATATCTTCAGAAAGACGTTTAGTAGTATCCGTAAGGCTGGATTTTTCCTTTTCTAATTTTTTTATAATATCAGTCTGGTGAAGGATTATAGTTTCAAGGTGGCTTTTTTCTTTTGCAACCGCAAGAAATTTATCCTTTATTTTGGAGGAATTTTCACTTTCTGATTTTAAATCACCGGAAGGTTGCAGAGGCTTTTCTGTCTTCTTGATAACTTTTTTTCGTTTTCTCTTTTTTTCATCAGTCAAAACAGGTTCGTTAATGCCCTGCACGGGTTTATCAACAGTTAATTCATCTGATGATTTACTGTCAGGCTCTGGACTGCCTGTCTCCGTCTCCTCAGACATTTCAGGAATTTCCTCCTTTGCCCAGAGGTCTTCCTCCTGTACAGAAACTTCTACACTTTCATCAATTGCATCAAGTGGTTGTTTGCCTTTTTCGAAAAATGAAAGGGCTTCCTTGTTGTCCGGGTCGATTTGCAGGACTTTTCTGAAAATGTCGTTTGCAAAAGTCCTGTTAGTTATCAGGTTTTTCTTTGCAAGTTGGACATAAATCTCGATCAAATCTTCCTTCAGGCCTCTTGCGAGGAGGTCATTTAGTATTTCTTCGGTAGTTTCGATATTAAAAAAATTGTGGGCGATAGATTTTTTTAATATAGCAACAGCCTTATATTTCTGCCTGTCTTTAAGAAAGAGGTTTACAGCTTCTTTATAGTATCTAGCAGCCTTCTCTTTTAGTCCTTTTTTGAAATAAAGGTCACCAAGAGTATTTTTTATGCCTGCATCTTCAGGTTTATCAGAGGAGAGTCTTTCGTAGTTTGATATTTCATCATCAAGAGGGTCTTTGTTAATGTTACTGAATCTAAATATTCCCATATATTCTGTCTCGTAAGAGACTATTGTAACTTCACTTTTTAAATCTTCTTTATAAAGTTTAGCAGAGAGAACGAATAATTGAAAATAAAAAATTATGGAATTTAAATATGGCCCTCAGTACAGGCTAAATTTATATGTGCTTGGTTTTAAAAAATTATTTAATCTTTTATCTTTTTGAGTCATTGGAAAAGTAGCCAGTAAGCAGTAAGCAGTAAGAAGTAAGAAGTGAGGAGTAAGGAGCGAAAAGTAAGCAGTAAGCAGTAAATATAATAATTCGGAGAATTAAATTGTCCTTAAACCAGATAAACCAGATAAACCAAACAGATAAATAAACACGTAACCGAAAGACGACAGATGAAACGGGCCCTGTAAAGTAGAAAAGCTTACTTTACATGGCGAGCATCGTAACCGTAACCGTAAGACGTAACCTGGGACCTCGTATCCGATTGACGTTACCGCTTTATCATGAAATCGGTTTTCCGAGGCCGGCATCCTTGAGAGTTTTAATATCTACCCCGCGACCGGAACAGCAGTCTGCAAGCTTTCCGTCAATTACAACAGCAGGCACTGAATGTATACCGAGACTCTTTGCACGTTCTGCTACCCCGGCATCGTTCATATTCAAAACCTTTACATCGCATGATGGACATGCAGCCTTCTTGATCTCTTCAATAGTATCTTCACATACAGCACATCCAGCGCTGAAGACTTCTATCTTACGCTTTGTTGTCATATTATATACCTCCTTACCTTTTGTATGGCTAAAATGCCTTGACTATAGCTTCGGTCATTCTCTTGGCGTCACCGAATAGCATCATGGTGTTATCACGATAAAAGAGTTCATTGTCAATGCCGGCATAGCCCGGGGCCAGACTGCGTTTGACAAAAAAGACGGTCTTCGCCCTGTATACCTCCAGGATGGGCATACCGAAAATGGGGCTGCCGGGCTGTCTGGCCGCTGGGTTGGTGATGTCGTTTGCCCCGATCACATAGGCCACATCACAAATTGCAAAATCACTGTTTATCTCCTCCAGTTCGAAGACTACGTCATAAGGGATGTTCGCTTCCGCTAGGAGCACGTTCATGTGGCCAGGCATACGGCCCGCAACCGGATGAATAGCAAACCGGACATTAATCCCTTCCTTTGTAAGCGTATCAAAGAGTTCCCGTACAGCATGCTGCGCATGGGCCACGGCCATCCCGTATCCCGGGACCACAATAACGGAACGTGAGTTTCTCATGAAGAAAGCTGCGTCCTCGGCGCTGCCGCTCTTGGCGACCTTGTCTCTGGCGCCGGCACTTACGGCCTCCTCCCCGGTGCCAAAGCCCCCGAGAATGACACTGAAGAAAGAGCGGTTCATCCCCTTGCACATGATATAGCTTAATATCGCCCCGCTTGAACCCACCAGTGCCCCAGTAATTATCAAGAGAGGATTGTTCAGCGTAAATCCAATGCCAGCCGCAGCCCATCCCGAATAAGAGTTCAGCATGGAGATGACGACCGGCATGTCCGCGCCCCCTATGGGGATGATGAGGGTGACTCCAACCACGAAAGCGAGGGCCGTCAGAATCCAGAATGTGGCCTCTTGGTATGAGACGTTAAAGCCCAGATAGACGACTAGGCTTATAATCACAATCCCGATGAGCAGGTTTATCTGGTGTTGTCCCCTAAAAACCACGGGAGCGCCGCTCACCAAGCCCTGTAGCTTGGCAAAGGCGACGACTGAGCCAGTAAAAGTGATTGCTCCAATGGCTGAGCCTAGGCTCAATTCAACAAGGCTCGATGTTTTGATGTTTCCCGCTATCCCGATGCCATAGGCGTGAGGGGCATAAAAGGCGGATACAGCTATGAATACGGCAGCCAGCCCCACCAGGCTGTGGAAGGCGGCTACCAGTTGAGGCATGGACTTCATCTCGATACGCAAGGCTATGGTGGTACCAACTGACCCGCCGATGAGCATACCGGCTGCCATAAGGATATAGGTCAGCGAGTCGGGCTTAATATTCGGGAGGTAGCCGCTGCCAACATAATAAAGCGTGTTGGCAATTGCGATGACCATCCCCGAGATGCCGATGATGTTGCCTCGGCGTGCCGTTGTGGGTGAGGACAGGCCCTTTAGTGCCAGTATGAAACAGATGGCCGCCACTACATAAACCAAGGTGATTTCTCCACTCACAGTACGTCCTACCTCCTTTAGAAATCAAAAAAATCCATTCAATGTTTCTTCTTTTTAAACATCTCTAACATGCGTTGAGTGACGACAAACCCGCCAAAGATATTTACAAAAGTGATTGCCACGGCTAAGTAGCCGATAACGGTGGCCTTGTTGAGCTCTGGGGGAGCGGAGGCAATCAATGCACCCACAATGACAACGCTTGAGATGGCGTTGGTTACGGACAACAGAGGTGTATGCAGTGCAGGTGTGACACTCCAGACGACGAAATAACCCACAAATACTGCCAGGACGAAGACTGTGATATTGAAGGTGAGTGGGTCCACCCCGCTACCAGTTGAGCTGGCAATGATATTCTCATAATTGGCTATGGTTTCGTTTATCATTATATCAATTCCCTCCTTCTTTAAACGCTGGGTGTATAATCTGTCCCTTGTGGGTCACGAGGGTGCCCCGGATTATTTCATCATCCATGTCTACCTTCAAAGCCTTAGTCTCTTTGTCAAACATCGGAGTAATGAAATTCAACAGGTTTTTAGCATAAAGAATGCTTGCGTCAACAGGGACACGACTAGGGATGTTCTCATAGCTTAGGATGGTTACGTCATATATAACAACCACCTTATCCATCTCGCATAGAGGACAGTTGCCCCCAGCCTCAGCGGCGAGGTCTACAATCACCGAGCCGGCTTTCATTTCCTTGACCATCTCCTCGTTCACCAGTACCGGTGCTGGTTTCCCGGGTATGAGGGCGGTGGTGATAACGATGTCCATTTTCTTTATGGCTTCGTGGATTATCTCAGTCTGTTTCCGCTGATACTGTTCGCTCATCTCCATGGCATAACCGCCGGCTGTCTCAGCGGATTCTCTCTCTTCAGAGGGCACGCTAAGGAACTCAGCGCCCAGACTTTCCACTTGTTCTTTTACCACCGGCCGCACGTCATAGGCAGTTACAGTGGCACCCAGCCGCTTAGCTGTTGCAATAGCCTGAAGGCCTGCCACACCTGCGCCCAAGACGAGGACCTTGGCGGGCGCAATCGTCCCTGCAGCCGTCATCATCATGGGGAACATCCGCCCGAAATGATTCGCAGCATCTATGATGGCCTTGTATCCAGCGATGTTGGTCTGAGAAGATAGGACGTCCATGCTTTGTGAACGGGTGATTCGTGGTATCAGTTCCAGGGCGAAGGCCGTTACGTTTTTTTCCGCACAGGCATGTACCAAGTCGCGGTTGACGAGCATGTCCAGCTTTCCTATCAGGGTTTGACCTGATCGGAGCAGGGCTGTCTCATTTAGTTCGATTGCCGGGATTGTCAGGGGCCGTTGTACCTTCAATATAATATCTGCTTCGGCAAAAATCCCTGCTGCATCGGGATAGATTCTTGCTCCTGCCTTTTCATAGTCCATGTCCAACATCATGGAGCCATGTCCTGCATCTTTCTCTACTAAGACTTCAAATCCCATTTCCACAAGCCTCTTGACGGTCTCTGGTGATCCGGCAACGCGTTTTTCTTTCGGAAGGCGCTCTTTAGGGATTCCAATCTTCATAAGTTAATCCTCTTCTTAAAAGAAGTTTATTCATAGTCCAGTCCTTAACCTAAAAGATAGATCATTAGGGTGTTAATAAGGAGCAAGGTTGGCACTATGAAATGCTTCTAATAATATTATAATATATTCTATTAATTGGTAATAAATGTAAAAATTTAATATATAAATATTTAATGCCCACATAAATGTGTCCTGCATAATTTTATTATTTAACATCTTTTGCATTTCCAAATCGTATCTGATTAAATCTGTATCTGCATTGAACTAAAAAAAACAGCCAGATTGATTCAGATTACCTGTCACTTAGCTATGCCACCACATCTGCCACAATGCCAGCCCGGATACAAAGGCAAATACTGTTCCAAAAATACCGAAGCCTGCTATGTGTAGCCAGAAAAAAGCCGGTGTTACGAATAATTTAAGCCACACTGCTGTCAAATCTATAATTATTCCAATAAAGGGAAGAACGATGAGCCAGGCCAGGGCCTTTGAATTAATATCGAGGAAAATAGCTATTCCTCCCATGAATATAAAGATCATGCTCATTCCGAATATGTGTATATGAGTAAATTTCAGTGCGAAGATGAACTCATCGGTTTGATAAAACGATTTCTTATCTTCTTCAAATGAAATATTAGAAAAAAGATCGCCTCGGGTCGTTACGTTTTCGTTATATATACCTGGTCCTTCAGCGATAATTTCTTTTTCACTCAAGAAGGTTGGAATAATATCGTGAATAATGATCTGGCCAATTGAGACACACAGACCTAAGGCTATCATCAGGATAATCATTGTAGCAAGAGCCTTGCCCGGCAGGGGCCACTCTCCTAGCTTTGGCCAAGTATCAATAAAGCTCGTCTCTTTCTTCAGATTCACGCCTGCTTTTCCCTAATATATTTTTGTTACTTTCCTGTGAAGTTTGAGCCTTTGTATTCACCCTTTTCAGAGAAAAAGATAAATACCGATCTCTTCTCGCCCTTAGAGATGGTGAATTTTACAGCAAATTCTTTTTCTGTTTCGCTCAAGCTTTTGGTAACCTCAATGCTGTTCAGATCAGTCTCCCAGTTTTCATCAAGCTTGCCGTGCTCTATCAGGCGGTCATACATGCTAAGCCCCTTTTTTACTGCCTGAAGGGCAGTGAATTCCTCAGCATGTCCTTTCGGGCCATGACTGAGTACCACAGAGCCCGTCAATAAGAAAAATATAGCAAAAAGGATTGAGAAGAAAATTTTTCCAAACAGCAAATGCCGCTTTTGTTTATGATTCATTATTAACCTCCCCCATGTTCTCAAGAAAAGTAATATGCTTTCATCTTGAATTCAGATGTGTAATCCTGTTATTACATGTTTCAGCAGGAGCTGTGACACTTGCAGGTCAATGCCTTTTTCTTTTTAATCTTCTTTATTTCCATCCCCAATCACCTCCTTATTGTCGCCTTTTTCAAAAAAGTATTATATAAACCTCAGTGGCAGCATCCATGACCGCCTTTGTGCGGTTTTTCACCGGTATCTGTTTCGCTCTGATGATCGTGAGCATTTCCATCCTGGGTGCTTTTCGACCTGTAGCCGAAAAGGTACATGACCGTAATAAGGCCCAAAACGAAAATGATAATATACAAGTAATTTAAAATCCACTCCATAATATACCTCCTCCCTTTTTTAAAAGGTTTCTGTACTGTTATTTTAAAGTTTGTATCGAGAGTGACTTTTCCTCGTAAGCATTATTCGATTCTTTTTTCCATCTAAAAGGCAGATCAATAATCTCTCCGGGTTTCTTTATTGTATACAGTGCATTAAGTGCCTCCATAATCACTGCTCTCTGTTGAAGAACATGAAAGGGTTCTCCGAGAGGATGTCCAAATGGCCAGTTCAGAAATATGGTTCTTGGGGGCTTTATCTTCTCAGAAAACTCTCTGACTATTGATATTCCGATTGTTGGTATTCCCACTCTCTCTATTTCCCTCTGTATCAGCCCGACGGACTGGTTGCATATCCCTCAACCAGGTGTAAGAAGTACGACATCGACATTGTCTGACTTCAGCCTTTGTGCAACATCCGGGGCATGTTTTTCTGTAAGTTCTTTTATACGCTGACCAGTTATGTGGCCCATAAATCCGTAATTAATATCGGCAGCCTTACCAATGATACTTTCCTTCTCAAACTCCCTTAACCTTTCGATAGGGAACACAATATTGATGTCCTTATCAGCATCTGAATGGTCATAGTAATCGTGAGAGATTATCAGATTAGAAACAGGTCTATGCATGTTGATTACCCTGAAAGTCGGGTCTCCTTCAGAATCAGCCATATCAAAGGGCTGCTGATCTTTATGGTGCACACCTGCGGTCGTAACAATTGCAACTTTGGATTCGTTCAAGAGCTTTCTTACCGGCGTCCATGGAATGTCCTCACTCTCCAGTGGACGGTAAGAGTTGATAAACTTTCTGGAAAGAAAAGGAAACCGTGTTATTACCTTTGCAATTGTTCTGTTCTTTAACCTTTTAATACCCATTACCCACCTCTTATTATTAATTTATTAAATATTTAGGAAGATAAAATGAAGAAAAAGTGAATAAATTTTGAATTGCGATTACCGGTATATTTTGTGCTTTCTCTGGCCTTGAAATATTAAATATTCGTAAAAGAATAAGCCAGGTATAATTTACCTGGCTTATTCAGAGATGGGACAAAGTGGATTAGCTGTTACCAGCAGCCGAATTTGCCGTGTATTCCGCGTACTGAACGTGGAGATTTTTCATAAAGCTTATCCTGTAATTCACTTATCTCTTTTTCGAGCTTTGTAATTGTCTCTTTGCCTGTCTCCGGTTTGCGTGTAGCCTCAAAGTATTCAAATTTCTTGTTGTGAAGTTCTTTTCTCAGATCAGTTGTTTCATCAAGGAACTTCTGTTCAGCTTCGCTGGTCTGTCCGTACATGTGCCCGCCATAACCAGGCCCCATTCCATAACCATAATCAGATCCGGTCATGTGTCCGCTACCCCAGAAACCAGGACCATGTGCAAATGCAACTACCCCGATTGCAAGGAGTGCTACGATTGTTATAACTGCTAATGCTTTTTTCATACTGCACCTCCGTAAATTTTTTACTGTATTCAGTTTATATCTTTAGTTTGAAGAGAAAATGAAATCTTTGTGAAAAGTTTGTGAAGACAAAAACATCGTTTCTTATTTGGAATCCAGCATGATCCTTCATATTAACTTCATTTTTTTGTATAAAAATAAATTAAGAAAGGCGCGTAAGGTAGCAATAATGAATATTAAAGCATTTCATATTTTGATATCCATATTGATCTTTATTCTTTTAATTCCTGTTGGTGTAACAGCATTTCATTATGAAAAAACTATCACACCATACGGTGATTACTGCAGACACTTCAGCCATTATGGGAGAAACAAATCTATGAATTCCCGCGCACAAGCTGAGCGCGCTTTACGGCATTATTATTATAAAAAGGGATATGACTTCGAAATATTGAGCACTGAAGGTAGATTCTTAAAAGTTAATTTAAAAAATAAAGGAAAAGTTGTTGATACTATCATTTTTGACAGACTTACAGGGAGACTCAGATCAATATATTAACAAAACCAAGAAAAGATTTTACCTTAAGCTGTTATATATTTTTTCAATTTCAGTTATGTGCTTATAAAGGACAGGCTGTTTTTTTGAATTAAGTTCTTCTGTAAAGCTAATACCCAGTTCGTAAATTTCACTCTTTTTGGTTACCCAATTAACTATACCTTCTACATATGCCTCATGCTCTTTGGAAGAAGTATCTGTAAAAGTAATCTTCACGGTAATCTGTGTTAATTTTTTTATTTTGGAAGCCGAATATAGACCCAAACCCCCAAGTGATATATTGGCAATAAGGGCAAGAATTTCCTTTTTGTCAGGCATTATTATTGTAGCTTTTCCAAAAATTGGATGCCTCGGAACACTCCTGCTAGACTCAAACGCCATGTTATCCTCCCTTCTAATACTACATTACCGGAGTATATAATCAAGAGGTCTGCTCTTGATTATTGAGATTTTCTGCCACTGTACAAACCCTTAAGATATTAATCCTTTACGCCTTAAAAAACAACAACTAAATGAAGCCTGCCCGGAATTCTGTTTACACCCCCGGTGTGTAATTTATCCAGGATAAGAAAAATAGTTTTCCAACAGCCTGCAAAAGAGCTAACCCTATAGGTTTTATTGATTATTTTGATTGGCAAGAAAATAAGTGAAACTACCGCTTAATTTTAATATAATTTATTTAAGAGGGTAACATTTGTATTAGGGGTAGAAGTTTTAGTTCTTTCCTTAAGGCAAGTGCCATATTAATAATAATTCTGTAAAATCTTTCAATTTTAAACCCTTAAAGTTTAGGGGTTATTTTCAAGCAATTTTTATTATGAAAGGGGGTGAAGAAAAACATGAGGGTTTTAAAAATTATAGCTATCTTTATCTTTATCCTGTTAATAATAAGCTGCGCACATAGGAAATTTGTACAGGCAGATATAGAGTCCCTATCGGACAGAGTTACACAGTTTGAAGAACAGTTGAATGACTTGGAAAAGAAGGTTTCAGGGATCGAAGGGGTAAGTTCGGATGATTTGGATGATGCCATAAACAAGGCAGAAAGCGCCGCAGATCGTGCAGAAAGCGCAGCAAACAGGGCAGAAGATGCCGCAGATCGTGCAGAAAGCGCAGCAAACAGGGCAGAAGGTGATGCAGATCGTGCAGAAGATGCCGCAAACAAAGCTGAAAAGGCCTTCGAATTAAGACAGATAAAATAATGTATCTGTAGTTAGCGGGGATGTCTGTTTGTCACATCAACAGGTATCCCCTTTTGTTCTTCCAGTATCTTCTTCACGAGCTCCATATCCACAGCATTATAGAGTTTATTTTTTTTAAGGAGAATATTAGCTGTTTCAAAAGGATCGTGTATTTTCTTCAGATAATCTCTGTGTGATTCGATATATACCCTCCCGTCTCTTTCACCGACTTTTATGGGTTGATAAACAATTTTGACCATAGTATTTAGCTCAACTGAGCGAAAGAGTTCAGCAATGTCTTGGTTATAAAGCCTGATGCAACCACGGCTTGAAGTTCTGCCTATGCTTAAGGGCCTGTTAGTACCATGGATAAGGAGCAATGGATTAGAGAGCCGGAGTGCATGGGTGCCAAGGGGATTTTCTTCACCGGGTCCGATGATATCTGGCAGTTCAGGTCTTTCTTTTTTTATTGAAGGCGGAACATACCATGATGGGTCCTTGGCCTTTTCCACTATTCTGTATTGCCCTAAGGGTGTTTCATATCCCTTAACGCCTGTGCCGATTGGATATGTTTTAACGAGGGAATATCCCTTTACATCTATTATATATTGATAGAGGCGCATCTCTGCAATGTTTACTATTAAGCCTTTATAAATTGATTCCGGCAGAATCCACATGGATGGAATGGTCACCACGGTTCCGTTCCCAGGCAACCACGGGTCAAGAGAGGGATTTGCATCAACAATTTCATTGTAACCGTGATTGTAATTCAGAGCAACTTCATGAAGTGATTCATCATTTTTGATTACGTATGTCTGTACAAATCCAATTACGGTACTGTTTCTATCATACCAATATGCCCCGCCAGCCAATGATGCGGTTTTCATACAGACTATGACAAGAATGACAGCGATGATTTCTCTCATACATCTATTTTGATGCAATGATATAGGATTTTTATCTTAAAACCTTTAGCTTTTTAAGTAGGGATAAAGATGTCTTGTAATTTTTACCTTCTTCTTTCCTTACTAATTTAAAAAAGTCACATTTAGTACAATCTTCATACTTTTTAGCAAACGTTCCTTGAACTTTTCCTTCACAAAATGTACCGGCCACAATCCAGCAAGCTCTACCTGAATTAGTGCCGTCATGCACACCATTAAGACTATCATCTGTTGAAGCAGGGCATACACCTAGTTGTTTAATGTTTTTACCGCCTGGTTCTCTTCCACAATCCTTAAATTCCCAGCAGTTTATTTTCATTTTAATACCCCCCCGTTAGATGAAAGAATGTTACATTTTTGAATTTTAATAATATGATAATACAATTTGTTTTAATTTGGAATTAAGAAAACAGGAGATTGAAAATAGAGATTCGTGGTCATATTTTTACAGGCTGACTAGACCTGAGATCTTAAGGTTTATTAATTTTTTTTATCTCCTATGTTATTTGCCCCGTTAGATGACGCAGTTCTCTAACGGGGTTTCTTGTGCAGTATTATGCGTGAGATCTCACCGGGTTGCCAAAGGCGCATGCGCGGTCCCCATGTGCCAGTACCTCGGGAAACAATAACTGTTATGCCTTCTACCTCATATAGACCTTCAAGAAAAGGATAGAATTGCTTGATCAGATAATCGAAAGGCCATATTTGTCCTCCATGCGTGTGTCCGCTGAGCATCAGTTCTACGCCTGCACTTGCTGCTTTGTCAACCTGCAGCGGTGAATGAGAGAGCAGGATGGTTGCACCCGAAGGTCTATTGTTCAGCGCTTTTGAGATAGTATCAGTATTTTTGCTGGAACGTTGATTGGCTGTGAGATCTTCAACACCTGCCAAGACTAGGCCGGGCTGAAGTTCGACCCATACATTATTAAGTATCTGAAAACCGGCATCCTTAATTAAAAACATATTTGTATTATGATGATGATAAGATTCGTGGTTACCATAGACAGCCCAGACGCCCAGAGGTGCAGAAAGGCGGCGCAAAACTGGAAGCAGTTCCTCTTGGGAATTACCATGTCCTTCGTAGATATCCCCTAAAAGGAATATAATGTCCGGCTGTTGTTCTTGAACCTGCAAGACACGTGCTTCCAGCCATCGTTTACCAAGCAGTGAGCCGATGTGAAGGTCGGATAATGCAACAATTACCTTACCGTTCATTTTATCAGGAAGGTTGGAGAGATACACATCATATTTTTGCACTACCGGCGGCCGAAGACCTTGTACGAGTGCTATTACTGATAGCAATCCGCCGGCAAATAATGCCCACCCCCGCAAAGAAGTTGCTATTCGAGGCAGTATAAAGCCGAACCCTGTGATGAAGTCTATCGCAAGAAGGGAAACGGACATTAGAAAAAGTATAGCTATCCATGTCATGCCGATCATCTCCAGTGTTTTTGAAAGGATACTGGTGCCGCCATGGCCGAAGAAAATGCCCAAGAAAAGGCCTGTCCAAAGGATTAGTCCGGTACCGATGAGGAATTTTCGAGGTATGTGAAGTTTCAGAAACGGTACTGAACGAGCACGCCAGAATACATAAATGTGCATTATAGTGACAAAGGATAAAAGAACAGTTCTAAACATGATAACTTTTTATTGAATTTTCAGAAATTTATATAATCATTATTAAACTGAGTAAACAGGCATCATAACCGACTAACGTTACCTCGCAATGCGGATGCGCTGTGTTTTAAGTGTCAAGATTTACCCCGTTAGAAGGACTAAGTTTTTCTAAGGGGGTTTACTCCGCTTAAATTCTTCTGGTTAATCTCAAAATTTCTTCGAATGTTACAATATATTACATTGAAAAGTGAACTATAAACACTCTACACCCCTCTCGTCAGTATCTGCATGTTCTTATATATGGTATTATTTAATCCATTAGAAATCTAAGCCATTTATGGCTGTGATGTAAAATTAGAAATGTTAATTATTTATTATTGAAATGAACAGTTTAAAAAAAGAGACCGTACCGCGTTTTCCCGGTTTTTTGATACTCTTGGGCCCTGGAATAATATGGATGGCATTAGCGCAAGGCAGTGGTGAACTTATATGGTGGCCTTACACAATAGCAAAATACGGTCTTGGTTTCCTGTTTTTACTGTTGCCAGCCTGTCTTTTGCAATATCCTCTGACTTACGAGATAGGAAGGTATACAGTGCTGACAGGTGAAAGTATCTGGCAGGGCTTCATAAGACTTAACAGACATTTTGCAATAGGTCTCTGGCTCCTGATGACTTTATCGTTTCTCTGGTTCGGTGCCTTTGCCTCTGCAGGTGGTACTGCTCTGGCTGCATTAACCAACATTCCCCATGGTTGGTCTCCGAAAGCCCAAACGCTTTTCTGGGCTTATTTGTCTATAGCGATATTTCTTTCTGGCATATTCCTTTCGAGGGTGATCTATAAACTCATAGAAACAGTTATGTGGTTTATTGCAATTCTAACCGTTACCGGTTTAATAATATCCTGCACACATCCTGTTGTAGTGGAAAAAATTCCTGCCTTTTTAAATGGACTTTTTATCCCGCAAAAACTCGCGCGTCAATTCGACCCGAACGATTCAACAAAGATTCTTACTGCAATAACATTCGCCGGGCTAGGCGGGTTCTGGACCCTGTTCTACTCATACTGGATAAAAGAGAAAGGTATCGGTATGGCGAAATATTTCGGTCATATAACAGGTCTGGCATCAAAACCGCAGGTTATTCCGGATACAGGATATAATTTTGAGGATACAGAAAAGAACAAGAGAAATCTGAGACAATGGTTGAGGTATCTCCTGCTTGACAGCGGGATAGGAATTTTCGGGAATATATTTACGACCTTAATGACGTGCCTGCTTGCTTATGCAGTACTGTTTCCGCAAGGGCTTTTACCACAGGGCTGGGATATAGCTGTAGTGCAGGCAAAATTCTTTGAGCTTCGATGGGGCGATCTTGGTCGTGCATTGTTTTTAATAATATCTGCTGCTTTTCTTGTAGATACATGGCTCTGCACGATTGATGCTGTAAGTCGCGTGCATACCGATATTGTGCATACACTCTTTGAAAGGGCAAGGAACAGATCAATTCGCTGGTGGTACTTCTTCTTTGTAAGTTTATTGGCAATAATTACATCAGTAACAATGTATTTTCAGCAGCCTGGACCATTATTGCTTATATCTGCAGTTATAGGGTTTATAGGGACAGTGACATTTTCGATAGCAATACTTATCCTGAACCATTTTTATATACCGAGATTATTTCCCGGGTTCGCCAAACCTAAAGCCTACACATTGATTCTCATGCTTATAACCTGCACAGCGTATTTATTGCTCGCAGTGATGTACGTATACGCTGAATTTTTCTATCAATAGAATCTCATCTCAAGACCTTTCAGCTTTTTTCCCAATTAGTCAACTTAGTCAAGAAAGCCCTCTGTTTTTCCTATTTTTATGCTTCAAAAAGAAACATCAGTTACAGTCAGTTATAGAAAGAATAAGAAAATTAATGAGAACTTTTCTTTGGGGAAAAAACCGTCTTAAAGCAAGCAAAATCAGGAAAAAACAGGCTTTGAAGTGTTTTTAAACAAGGAATATAGTAATAATAAGGGTACTGCTGAAAGGGGGTGAGTTTATGGCGACTAAGAGGTCAAAAGAACTGATAAAGCGGGAGATGCCGAGATTCCTTACTCCGTTCCATGAAATGGAACGCTGGTTTGAAGAGTTATGGAACAGACCTTTCTCATTCTTTAGCCCCTCGTTCTGGCCTGATGTAAAGATTGCCGAAAGACATGTAATTACACCTTCTGTAGATATCTATGAGGAAGGCAATGAAGTCGTGTTGAAGGCTGACCTTCCCGGGATAAAGAAGAAAGATCTCAGTATCGATATTTCCGAAAATATTCTGACAATTTCTGGCGAGAAGAAAAAAGAAGAGAAGGTCGAGAGAGCAGATTATTACCGTTATGAACGCTCACTAGGATCGTTCTTCAGAAGGTTTGAACTGCCCGGGGATCTGGAGACAGACAAGATCAATGCCCACTTTGAAGATGGTGTTCTGGAAGTGAGGATTCCAAAGACCAAAGAGGCGGCAAAAAAGCATAAAAAGATCTCGATAGAATAAACCGCTAGAAAAATCCCCGGATTACGTCCGGGGATTTTCTTGCTTTGAACCTTATAACATATCTGTTTCTCATTCTTCAGAGTCTTAGCCATAAGATAATAATTTGATGGACTTTATTGCTTATTATAATCTTACACCTCCGGGGTGTAAGTTTTAGTATATATCTCTAACAGTATCATTAGGACTGTATTAGTAGTCACGAGTTTTATTAAAAGGAAGGTCTGAGATACGGTACACAGTTTATGTCAGTTAAGGCCTTTTTTTGTCAATAACTATAGTGACAGAAACCAAAACAGGAAACCTAAATACATTTCAAAACAATAACTTATAATTTTTACCATCTCTATTAGTCCCGAAATAAGCAGGTACAATAATTGCTGCGTACACGGAAAGTATGAAGATAGGGGAACATATATTTATTGTCCTGTTTCTTTTCTTGATATCTTTGGGAGGCTGCAGTACTTCAAAGCCATACTCAGCAAAGCCAAACTTAATCAGATACCCGGAGGCTTCGAGCTCGTCAAGATATAAACAAGAATCTGTAATTGATGCACTGTATAAGCAACTGCATGAATGGGAAGGCGTTAAATATAAAGTCGGTGGCCTTAATAAATCAGGCATAGACTGTTCCGGTTTTGTCCATATGACGTATAAAAAGCAATTTGGTTTGGACATTCCGAGAACTACAGAAGCCTTATCGAGATATGGCTCTGCGGTATCTATGGGTAACTTTCGTGCGGGTGACCTTGTATTTTTTAAGACAGGGCGTTTTAAGAGACATGTTGGCATTTATGTCGAAAAGAACAGGTTTATTCATTCATCCACATCCAATGGCGTAATGATATCAGATATTGGGGACAGCTACTGGGCAAAGCATTATTGGCAGTCAAGGCGCGTTTTACATTTTTAAAAGTGCGCCTCACTTACACCTCCGGGGTGCAAGTTTCATCTTCTCCACTTTTGCAATGTTTTTAATAATAAAAAAAATGTTTTTACTCTCAAGTGTCTCAGCTTATTCCAAAATTTCAATGTAATGATCAAATGTCAATACTCAAGCCCTTGATTCATTGTTTGTAGCATTTCATCTAATGGACATATACCAGAAATAGTTACATAAGCACCCATAATCGGAAAAAACAACGCAATAATAAATGTCCAGATTGCCAAAACTTTACCAAATTTACTAACAAATCCTTCTGTCTTTGTAGAAGCAAAAAGGACAAAGTATCCTATTATTGCCCAAAATGTGGCTGGTAAAAAACTGAAAAAAAGACACATTGGCTTCACCTCCATAAAGTTTTTGTGTCAAATCTTTACACGCTGTTGACATTTTTCTATAAAGATTCATCCTCCTTTATCAATACATTCTTTAAACTCATAATAAATCTCCTATCGAATATCTCAATCCTTCGATAATCTAGCGAGTGATGAGCTTGCTGTTACAACCCTCTTCCTGAATTCATCATCGATATCTATCTCCTC
Organism: uncultured Nitrospiraceae bacterium; assembly: GCA_964345225.1. Classification (GTDB taxonomy): domain Bacteria; phylum Nitrospirota; class Thermodesulfovibrionia; order Thermodesulfovibrionales; family UBA6898; genus CAYFQB01. The sequence goes on from CAYFQB010000003.1 coordinate 53,210, forward strand.
GCAGGGAATGTGGTTCCTCCTGTGGAGTATCATATTGAGTCCGCACGGACGCACATCCTATAAGAGTTACGACCAAAAGAAAAGCGATAACAATGTTTATTATTTTTTTCATTTTCTCCTCCTTATACAGGGAGGTCAAAACAAGTTTCCCGATGGGATATGTACCTAATTTTCTTCATTTGATGATCATTTGATTTTTCAATTTCAGTCCCCCTATGTAGCATCTTTTCACAAGATTCATGCCATGAAAAGGGCATAGTAGCCTGTTCTATCTTTTTGATAATAAAAACAAGTGGTTGGAATCGAGCAAAAGGAATAAATGATTGTGCAGGCAATTGAAAATTATGTAGAATGACACAGAAATGTATCATCACAATAATGTGTAGTGATACACTCAAGACTATTTTATTATTGAGGTTAAACCTCTGAGCGGGCGAACACGCCACATACGCATAAACAGAAGCAGGACTTCCTTCACTTTGCACTTCGCTCGTTCAGGACAAGCACCATACCATCATGATAAGGGACTCACTTGCACCTCCGGGGTGCAAGTTTTAGGTTCAGCTCAAGTCCTGGCATTTTTTCGTGTTAGATAAATAGTCTTAGTGTCGTGAACCTTCTTTATCATATATATGCGATGAGTTCACATAAGTTACAAATTGATCTGGGTTTTCAGGAGTTATCAGTACCTTGGTTTTGGGCGTATCAACGAGAATTAAGTTCTTTCTTTGACCTGTTGTTACGTAGGCCCTGAAAATGCCATACTTTTTATTCCAGAAAATACCCGTTGTCGCAAAAAGCCCTCCATTGCCCCATAACCGAATCCCGAATGAAGGCTTCTCTTCATAAATAGTTGAGCATTTTAGAACAGGGCTGAATATTTTTTTGTTAATGCGCGTGACAATCGCTAACTGCCTTCCATTTAACTCATAGGAAATTGGAGCAAACAGATAACAGAATACGACAATAACGGCTAATGCAATACCTGCCCCTAAAAACCCAGGATCGTAAAAAGCTCCGGTAAACAACATTACTAATGTAAGAAGCAAAACAAAAAACGTGATAATTTTTATTGATAGAGAAGTAGGAGCTACATTTTGTTTCATTTTAATATCAATTAAGATCAAACAATTAATTATATAGTTTTCTCATCTTATACCAAAATCGATATCTATTATCAATATAAATTAGCAATATAATGGAGTAATGGATTAATATTTTGAAGGGTTTGGATTGAGGGTAAATGTCAATAGTCAAGCCTGACCCCAAAACCATGACCCCAAAACCACCCCTGGAGATTAGGGGCTTGACTTATTTAAACCATTCTGACCACTGAACGAAGTCTCAGGTGATATTGTATTCAATAGTTCATTAATAATCTGGGGTATGATAATCATATCTCTTTGCTGCAGTTGAGATTGTAGGTCTTTTAATAATGAAGAGTAATGTTCTTTGGGAAAGTAACTGTAGCTTATACTGATTAAAAGGACAAGAATCAGGCTTAGAAGTATTGTCAGCTTTGCCTGAGGGATTAAACCGCGAAAAAATCCTTTAATCCTGCGACGGTTATTTGCATATTTTATCCTGTTTATTAATGACTCCTTCTTAACATCGTCAAAGCTGACTTTTAAGGCATCGAAAGCACTTATTAACCACATCAAAATAATCAAAGGGATAAACATCAGTAAAACAGCCAGCAGACTTTCAAAGCAATAACGTTCTTCACTGATAAATTCCGGCCAGAGAAGAAAAATTAATATGATGAAAGGAAGCACAAAGAAACCGATCGTGGCAAATACCAGAAAATACAACCCTTTTTTCCTCTGTCCATTAATGAACTGCCCCCAGCCTGGAATCAATAATGAACATAACACTGGCAGCAGTCTGGATTTAACTCCAGGAAATGGTTCTTGCCGTACCAAAGACGCACTGTGGTAGGCGTGGTAGGCATTGAAAAACCAGATAATTATTCCGCAGAGATATATTATTATAAAAACTGCAAGCATTTCAGAATATGTTACATAGAGATTCTTTAAGAATGCAGTAATTAATCCCCCGAATAATATTGCTGAACCTGTAAATATATAAAAATTCAGCATGAAAAGCATAAAAAGAATGCCTATTTTCCACTTTCCAGTGTAGATCTGTCCGCTTCCCCATATAAACAGTGAAATTGTGAAGGCCAGTGCAGGATTTTTTTGTCGAGGCTTAAGGGACTTTTTATGTAAAAGCTTGGTGGCGTCAGAACCCTTATTTTTATCTTCGAATGAGTCATCAGGGTCATCAATTATCCAAACCTTGTCTTGCATTCCAGCTCCTTACTTTTCATAATAAACAAAACATTAATAAAAAATTGTCCGGCGCTGAATCTCCTTTTAGAAGTGAACCGAAAAGAGACAGCTTGCAGATATGATTTCTTTTACAGAATTCTGCTATTTTTTTCTTTTGGCAAATCAATTTTTACTCTGCCCATTTTCATTAATCTCCAGGGTTTAAAATGCTATAGTTGTCATTTTATTTAAAAGTATAAACAAATGAAGTCCAACTGGCAAGGAAACAAAAGGCAACAAAAGGGACGGTTCTTAAATTATCCTAGTAAATTAAATACTTATTAATAATCTTAACTCATGCCATGAATGGCCGGGCAGATATACAAAGGTAAACCATATCACATAATTGGCAGAGGGAATAATCATCTTTAGTTGTTTAATATGGAACGTAGTTTTACCAGCTAATTTTACATATAGACAATTTATATCATTAAGGAACTCTAAAAAGGTGATAGAATTAAGGAAAGGGGGTTATTCATATGAAGATCAATAAAATTTTCATTGCAATTATAGTATTGGCTTTAATAGCCGGTCTAGTAGCTGGTTATAGCATCTGGGGAATGAAAAAGAAGGAAAGCATGGATGTAAAACAGCTGTTAAAAAGTGCTATTAAACAGGTGGAGATAATAGAGAAGAAGAACCGTGACCTTAACGCCGAACTGCAGAAGTCGATAACAGAAAGTAAGTCAACAGCGGGACTTATGAAGGAGAATAATGAACTGAAAGGACAGTTGCTGAAGGCAGAGGAGGACAGAAAGGAACTGGAAAATAAGATATCCGAAATCGAAGCAAAACTCTCCGAAGCAGAAAAACAGACAAAAGCAGAAATGGAACTAAAAGCAGCGGACAGTAATTTAAAAACAAAAATTTCTGAACTTGAAAAAGAAAATCAGGGTTTGAAGGAGCAACTTCAGAATGCACAGGAAGACTATAAAAACATGGAAAGCCTTTTGAATCAAGTGAGGAACAAACTATCCGAAACGCAGGCAAAAGTGGAAGCCGGGGAAGAACTAAAGACATTAAGCGCTGACCTTCAGAGCAGAGTAACAATACTCCAAGAAGATAATGAAAGACTGAAGTCAATTCTCGAAAAAATTGGTGAAATAAGTAAAGGTACAGAAGGAACCAGCACAGTGGAAGAGTGAAAGATAATAGGGATGGTTCTTATAGATCAAATGCTGCGTACAATTTTTATATCAAAGAATATCTCGGTTCTTTTGAAGTCCGAGCGGTTGTTCGGTTTAAACGTATCGCCGGTGGTGCCGAATTTTTACCAGGTCGCCTGGACTTATATAGCGGAAATCTTTCTTCATTGCAAGAAGGAATAACATAAAGGATTAATTCAATACAATCAACATATTTTAACAGGGAGGATAAAATGCGTATCAGATTGATTTTCATTTTCGTGATTGGACTATTGCTTGTCGGTCATGGTTTAACGGCCGGAGGTAATGATCTGCTGATCAAGGTGAACAAACCGGGTGCAAACGTGACCATTGAAAGGGTGGTCGATGACAGCAGTGTGCTGCTCACTGTCAGCGATTCTGCCAAGAACCCGTTATTCGGGTTGACCATAGACGATTTTGTAGTGACGGCTGAAGGAAGAACCGCAAGGATTGTCTCGGTGCAGCCGGTTGCCGAGAGCCTGGAGGTGCCGCGCCATATAGTCTTGGTCCTGGACAACTCTGATTCCATGGAACAGCGCAATGCCGTCGAAGCGCTGCTTGCAGGTGTGAAAGAACTGCTGAAGATCGTCAGGCCGATTGACGATGTACAGGTCGTGGTTTTCAGCGGGAAGGAAAAAATAAACATGGGTGGCCGCGACCTGCACGTGCGGATCTTCAAGTCGAACAAACCTGATGAATTGAGCAACTTTATCGCCGACGTCTACCATTACGGAATGACTTCGACCACGGTGCTGTACGAGGGGATGCTAGCAGGCCTTGAACTCATTCGTGCGATGCCCGCTAACGAACCCAGGTTCATGGTTGTGTTCTCCGACGGCGAAGACTTGAACAGCGCGTACAAGAAAGATGACGTAATCAAGGCGTCGGAAGGCCTGAGCCGTTTTCATGCCTATGGGATTGACTACATGCCCGTCTTCGACAAAGACAAGTTCCTGACGTCATTCACCGAAGGGAACTTTGGGGAGACCTGGAAGGCAATGTCGGAGACTAACCTGTTGCCGATCTTCCAGAGCGTCGCATCGAAGATGCAGTACTATTATATAGTCAGCTACGTGTTTCCTATCACGGGAAGTCTTGCGGTTGAACCGGCCAGCCTGAACATCGATGACATCAGCGTTCCCGATGCCCCGGTTGTCAGCCGTATCGACACCTCTGCGTTTAAGTTGCGACCGGTGATCGATACGGTCTACGGCATCGAGCACTGGAAACTGGTGCTTGCCAATACTAACGGCAGTCTGGCCGAACAGACCGGCGAAGGGGCTCCAGCAGCGGAGATCGAGGTTCCCATCAAAAAGGAAGACTTGGGCAGGCTTGTTGCTGGCGGCGACATAACGGCCACCATGGAGGTGCAGGACAGCAAGGGACAGACCATTGTTATGACCGCCCAGCCGGTCAAGGTCAACTATTTCAGGACAAAGGGAAGCCTGACGGTAGAACCTGTTAGCCTGATTATCGAGGAGATAATTACCGTTGACTCCTCGCCGATGCTCGGATTCATCTATTTCGAGGAGGGCTCTGGAGAAATCCCTGTGCGATACGTACGCCTTGGCGGGACAGAGGAGGCCGAGGCATTCGACGAACAGCGCTTCCGCGACACGATAGAAAAGTACTACCAGATTCTGAATATCGTCGGAAAACGTCTGAATGAATATCCCCAGGACACGATCTCTCTAATTGGATGCAACAGCAACACCGGCACTGAAAGGGGGAACCGCAAACTATCGGCTGCGAGGGCCGAAGCGGTAAGGGATTACCTGCAGACGGTATGGAACATTGCACCTGAGCGGATCACGACCGACGTGCGCAACCTGCCGGAGATCCCGAGCAGCAGCAGGCTTGAGGAGGGGCAGGCTGAAAACCGCAGGGTGGAGATTCGAACGGATAATCCGGCAATCCTTGCTCCGGTCCGCAGTACCTATTTGGCCGCCGGTATCGATACCTCGGCTTTGAGCTTTCGGCCGGTTGTGAATGCGGCCCATGGGGTCGCGCGCTGGACAGTCACTGTTGACAACAGCAGGGGAAGCCTTGGCGATTTGTCAGGTGAGGGAGAGCCACCGGCTGAGATCAACGTGCCGCTGCAGACCGGCAATCTCAAGGAGATGGGTATGGCCGGAGACATTACGGTAAGAATGACGGTAACAGACCGAAAGGGACAGGAACTTGCATTGTCCACTGAGCCTGTGAGAGTCAATTTCATCCAGACCAGCCAGCGGCTGGCAGAGAAGCAGGGGTTGCGGGTCCGGGAGAAATACGCCCTGATACTTTTTGACTTCGACAGCGACGCCATCTCTACCCGCAACGAGGAGATCGTCAATAAGATTGTTGAACGCATCAGAGAGTTGACGCAGGCGACGGTGGAGATTGTCGGGCACACCGATAATATCGGCAAGGAGGAGTACAACATCAAACTCTCACAGCGCCGGGCATTGTCGGTCTACAAGCTATTGACAGCAGCATATGGTGAAGGCTATGGCGAACAAATCAGCCATAGCGGCGTTGGACCTAACGAACCGCTGTACGACAATATGACACCGGAAGCCCGGGCATTTAACCGGACAGTGACAATTACCCTGGATTATATGGAGAATGATTAAAGATAAAAGTATCTTAAATGGTTAAATGGGGACACATCCCATTTTTCTTGATACAGAGAAGGGACAGTGACAATTACCCTGGATTATATGTGGAAGATAAAAGGGACGGTTGTTAAATTATGTAGGGGAAGATAAAAGGGACGGTTGTTAAATTATGTAGAATGATTGGCAGGTAATGACAATACTATAGTGCTTCTAAGTTGCTGACCTCTTTCAAGGTGTTAGTGTTATAGTCACCTCCACGCTGTCATAATACATCTGTCCCATATTAATAGAACCGTTCATGTTCATATCAACACCGAAATAGCATGTATACGTGCCAACGGGTAATCCAGACATATTCAATACTTCATAGGGACTAAAGTCAAAGAGTGGACCTTGATAAGTGATAGCCACACCGGGTTGCCAGCCTGATAACAGGTCATAATGATACAAACCAAAAGGAGTATTGGCTAATAACCAACCATCTACATTTTCTCCTGCGTGGCTTCCAGAATCAAGGTTAACAGTTAATGAAAGTGTATCACTGGTTGTTATTGTAATCGGCCCGTCTGAGCCATTCGCCTTTATGTCTGGAGCAGGGTCTGTCATAGGTGTACCCACATACTCATCTGCTCCCATGTCTGTCATTGCTACTGTGTCACCATCTCCATCATATGGCCTCGTATCCCCTTCAAAGTCTGTAAGAGGTGCCCCTGTGTCCGTGCCCGTATCTATGCACGGTGAGCCCGGCTGCAGGTGATAGTCTCCTGTTACAGGATTAACAAATACAGGATCTGCACTTATATCTGTTATATCTCCTGTGTATGTTCCGGGATATACAGGGTCGTTCACAACTGTTCCTATATCTGAATATGTTGTGCTTACTGTTGTTGTTGAGCTGTCCTTGTACAGGTATATGTCATCCCCTGACACTATGGCTGTGCTGCCCCATATGATCTCGTTAAGTCCAGTTACAGCCGTAGCCCCTGAACTCGATGATGCCAGATACAGTCCTCCTCCATAGTTTGAGTTGTTGGCAGTGATGGTATCGTTCGTCATTATCAGGTCAACTGTACTGCCGGTGCCTGATGTATCCGCGTATATTCCCCCGCCCTTGTCTGATGTGTTATCAACTATCATGTTGTTTGTCAGTATAAGCGCTACCATACCTGAATTTGATGCATTCACGGATAAGCCTCCACCATTAACACCTTCGTTCTGCTCTATTATGTTGTTAAGGAGTGTCAACTGTACATTCCCTGAATCCTCCGAATATATGTATACCCCGCCGCCATCTGTTGCATTGCCGGTTGATATTGTGAAGTTCTCTATCCCTGCTGTTACTGTCACTCCTGTACCTGCATAAACTGTTATTACACTTCCGTCTCCTATACCGTCACCTGTTGTGTCTCCGTCTATTACTGTAAGTGACGGGTCATTGCTCATTGTTGTGAATGTGTTGTCCCATCCGCCATGAAGTGTGAATTCCTTTGATGTGCTGATTAGTATATTCTCATTATATGTCCCCTGCTCTACCTTTATGGTATTTCCAGGACCTGAGGCATCTATAGCTCCCTGTATCGTGCTGTAGGTGCAACCGCTCGCACAGACTTCTAAGTATACTGGTACATATGGTGTTGCACTATCTGCTGCTCCTGTCGACATATTATTAGCATTATCAACAGCACATACACGATAATAATATGTCATCCCGTTAGTTAGCCCTGTATGGGTATAAGATGTGCCAGAACCGGAATAGATTTGTGTACCGGTTGAACAGGATACCGGTATACTATCTGTGCTATATACGAGATTATAGCTATTAATACCACTTAAGGTATCTATGAATCCAGACCAGCTCAATAGTACCTGGGCATTGCCAGCAATGGCTGAAAGAGTGCCATCTGTTGGTGCGGTAGTATCAAGTACAATTGAATCATTATATGGTGTAGAGTTAGTATTGCCAGCATTATCCTTGAACCAAACATAAACTGTCTTTTCCCCATCTCCTGATAATAGTGTCCAAGGCTTTGTTGTTGTATATGTTTCCCATGATGAACAAGAAACTGTATTGCTTATGCACATCTGAGAGACACCGCTTGGATCAGAGGCTGAAATACTCAATGATACAGAGGTCGAATTAGTATAGGATGCGCCGCCATTGATAGTGATTGAGCCTGTAGGGGCAACAGTATCAGTTATGATGGTTATACTTGTTGAATCATTTTCGTATGGTCCTGTAACAGTTTGAGTTACCGTAAAAACTCCAATGTTATTAAACGTGTATGATGGACTTCTCGCAGAACTTTCTCCCCCATCGCCAAAGTTCCACCACCAACTTGTCCCTCCAATGGACATATCCGTAAACCATACCCACAATGGCGGGTTGCCAGATGTCGGAGATGCATGAAAGTAGGCAAGGGGTTTGGTAGTCCCGCTGTACCAAGAGCCGTTATTTGGGTTATAGCCCCTTGTATAATTCTGACTATTGGCTATCCATGTGACAGTAGCATTTGTAATCGAAAGGCTGCCGGGATAATATTCATACCAACCCCACTGTCCATCTCGCCATGATCCACGTGAGGGGTCATAAATGTTGTAAAGAACGTTGTATTTCATCTCAGTTTCATAGCTATATCTATACATCGCCCTCCAGGCTACTACGCCGTCTGCAACAGTCAGGCTTCCAGCTGAGCGAATATCTCCAGAACTGAACCAACCCCACTCTCCCTCTTTCCATCTTCCAAGGGCAGGGTCATAGACTCTGTAAAAGATGTTGTATTTCATCTCAGTTTCATAGCTGTGTCTATACATCGCCCTCCAGGCTACTATGCCGTCGGCAACAGTCAGGCTTCCAACTGAGCGAATATCTCCAGAACTGAACCAACCCCAATCGTCTTGCACCCACGACCCTAGCTTAGGGTCATAAACTGTATATACGACTCTATATTGTGAGTTTGAAGTTTCAATCCAAGCTTGCACATCCTGCAAAGGCGGCCAGAAAGCAAAGGAGGGTTTTACTGCACAAAAAATCAGTAAAAATAAAACTGCGACAAGAGCCAATCTGTAAGAAGTAATGACGCCGCAAAAGGAATATCTCTTGCTGGTTATAGAGATCTCAGCTTTCCTTAAAAATACACTCATTGGTATGATTCAGACTTGAGAGTAAAACTTAAAGCATAAAGATGCTCTTTGAAATACTATCCGTCCCAGCCCCCTCTCGAAAAGTAAAACGTATTAATTATTTAATATATTCAGTCAGTCAGATGTCAATCACCAATTAGTTTGACATTAAAAAAAATTAGTATTAAAACTAAAGTATTAAGATAAAAGGGACGGTTCTTAAATTATCAGTGGGTAATATCCTAACCCCGAAATTACTTGATAGATCTACCATTTGTCTAATATGTGTTAAATGTGGGTATATGCATTGGTTCAGACCAGAATTAATTATTCATAAAATGACAGATCATAGCTTATTGCGTAAGAAGTACAGTAAATAATAAAATAAGATAATAAAAAATGGGATGTGACCCTATTTAAATAAGGAGGAAATAAAATTAGTATTCTTCCTGAAGGTGAACAACTGAGAAGGGCGGTAAAGTGGATATCGGATATGCGTAGCGAAGATCCTGATGCCAAACTGTCCAGTCTGATTGCTGAGGCATGCCTGAAGTTTGATTTGGCACCGAAAGATGCAGAATTACTTATGCATTTTTTTGCTGAAAGAGGCTCGGAAGATTCAGAAAGCTGAACACCTTTGATAACCCCTGTTCCTGATTCAAGATATTTAGGGACATTGTTTCCTAATGTGAATAACTAAATTAAGATAAAAATGTTCTTAGCAATATCAAAAGCTGACCCTTTGGCTTTCCCTATGAAACCAGCAAGCGAACAAAGTTATTATTAAAGTTTAAAGCTTGTCCCCATTAAATCCTACATGCCTTTATGATATCTTTTGAAAATATCTTAGGCATACCGTCCGCAATTGAACCCTTCGCCAAGTCTGCACCATACGCAGCTGTCCGGTATTTCTTCAGTAATCTGGAGTTGAGATTCGCATTTGCCGCAGAGGCGTCCCTCTCCGGGGTTCATTGGTCCTTCACACGGTGTTATGCTCATAGGGCAAAGCTGGTAACAGTGACCGCAGTGCTTACAGAAATCGGGACGAACGCCAAAGGGATGATCTACACGGCGATCCTTGCCCCGTCCTACGAAGCCGATTGCCTTAGCTTGCCAGAGTTCCGTGCAGGAGCGCACACAGCGACCGCATAGGACACAGTTGCCGTTCCTAAAAGGATAACGGACCTCTTTTACCCCGCATCGAACAGCAATATCCTGTATAGCACGGGAGTTGGGCGCCTGGGCCACGAGCAACTCCGCTATGTTGTGGCGCAGTCTTTTTATTTTATCAGAATTGGCCCTTACTACCATTCCTTCCTGTACATTGAGAGTACAGGAGGTGGTTATTTTTGAGCGGCCATTAATTACATTCTCCACGATACACAAGCGGCATCCTCCGAAATCGGACAGGTAAGGAACATGACACAGGTGAGGAATGCAGATGCCGTACTCAATGGCAGTATCTAGCACGCTTGCGCCCTTACGCGAGCTAACTATGGTACCATCAATAGTCAAATTTATATACTTCAACATATTTCACCTCATTAATTAACAAAAATTGCGTTGTATTTGCATTCACTTCTGCAAATCCCACATTTCTGGCACAACTGCGCATCAATCATATGCGCCGTCTTTTTCATGCCTGTGACGGCCTTATGCACGCATGCACGCTTGCATATGCCGCAGCCATTGCATTTTTCAGGGTCAATCGAATACGAGATAAGCGCCTTGCATACACCAGCCGGACATTTATTATGATTGATGTGCTCTTCATATTCATCCCGGAAATAACGCAATGTGGAAAGCACGGGGTTTGGTGCTGTCTTGCCCAGTCCACAAAGTGATGTTTGTCTGACGGTATCGGCAAGTTCCATTAAGGTGTCAATCTGAAGGGGGACTCCACGGCCTTCGGTAATATCAGTGATTATCTCGAGCATACGGTCAATTCCCAGGCGACACGGTACGCACTTACCGCAAGATTCGTCCTGTAAAAAGGTCAGAAAATATTTTGCAACATCAACCATGCAGGACTCTTCATCCATCACCACCATCCCTCCGGAACCAACCATAGAGCCCGCCTTATTAAGCACATCGAAATCCACCGGCAGATCGAATTTGTCTAAAGGCAGGCATCCGCCTGAAGGGCCACCGGTTTGAACGGACTTGATCGCTTTGCCGTTCACTGCGCCACCACCGATATCGAACACTATTTTGTTCAAAGGCGTACCCATGGCCACTTCCACAAGCCCGGTGTTTTTTATACGACCGGTAAGCGCGATAATTTTCGTTCCTTTGCTGCCTTTCGTTCCTTTTGATGCAAACCATTTTGAACCATTCAGAATAATAGATGGTACATTAGCCCATGTTTCGACATTGTTCAGAGTCGTTGGCTTGTGCCAAACTCCATCTGTTACGGTGTGAACATCCTTTGGACGTGGTTCGCCGACTTTACCTTCGATCGAGGCCATCAGAGCGGTAGATTCGCCGCAAATGAAAGCTCCCCCGCCTCTTACTATAGATACATCGAACGAGAAAGAAGATCCCAGTATGTATTCGCCGAGAAGCCCCATCTGCCTGGCCTGATCAACAGCGGTGAGTGCATGCTTTACCGCAAGAGGGTATTCATTGCGGACATAGATGTAGCCATGTGCGGCACCGATTGCCCATGCACCGATTGCCATGCCCTCCAGAATCAAATGCGGATTACCCTCCAACAAGCAACGATCCATGTATGCTCCGGGGTCGCCTTCATCGGCATTACAGATAACATATTTCTCACTGCCCGGCGCTTTCTTGCATTCATTCCATTTACGGCCGGTCGGGAAACCACCGCCGCCTCTTCCTCTTAAACCGGATTCAGCTATCTCTTTGATTATTTTTTTCGGTGACATCTTATTGACTATAACCTTGGCAAGTGCCGAATATCCACCTGTTGCGATATAATCTTCTATCGAGCAGGGATTAATTAATCGGCTCCGAGACAGCAACTGGCGGTCCTGAGCCTTATAAAAAGGAATTTCCGATTCTGTCTGGATTTTCTTGCCCGAAACAGGGTCGGTGTAAAGTAACCTTTCTAAAACCACGCCATTCCTAACGGTTTCGGGTACGATATCTTTTATATCATCAGGTGATACTCTGCAGTATAAGATATTGCTTGGCTCAAAAATTACAATTGGGCCCTGCTCGCAGAAACCGTGGCAGCCTGTTACTCGCACACGTACTTTATTCTTCAATCGCCGCTTGGACAATTCTTTATTTAAAACGTCAAGGACTAAGCGGGAACGCGAAGCCTGGCACCCGGTACCACCGCATAGTATTATTGTGTTCTTTATTTTTTGTTGCTCTTTGATAATCTTTTTACGCGCGGTTTCCAGACTGCCGACTGAATCAAGCCTGATCATTTTCGCGCTCCTTTTTTTCCCTACGAATAATCGACTCAATCAGCCTGCGCAGTTTTCCGGAATTCATGTGGTGATGATATGAGCCGTTTTCAGTCACTATAGGCCCTAGAGCACACGCACCAAGACAATTTACTTGATCATAGGAAAAACTGCCATCATTTGTAACTTCGTCAGGTTTTACACCCAGTTGATTGGCAGCCTGATCCATTAGGAGCTTGGCGCCCCGTACGTGACATGCTGTACCCATGCACATCGTAAGCACGTTCTTGCCGCGAGGGCTCAATTTAAAAGCCCTGTAGAAAGAAGCAACACGATAAACATCGATAAGTTGCAATCCCAAACCTTTCGATATGGTCTTCATGGCTTCTTCGGAAATATATCCATAGTTTTTCTGCACGTCATGAAGTACTTCTATAAGCTGATGTGGCTGACTGCGTCGTTTTTCCAGAATTGAGTCTAAAGATACAGATGGCATCTAAAACCTCCTTTAAAATTGGTCAAAATTGACAATGATTACTTTATTGAGTAAAATGCAAGATGTAAATACGTAAATATAGCCCACATATTGCCTATATAATATAGGCAATTAAATACATAGATATTACATAGATATTACACACTTAATGCTCAGTAAAATGTATATTAAAGGGAGACAATCATGAAGAAGAAAAAATCTCATTCATCAATGGAAAACATATATAATTTTCAATTCCCAAATAAAGAATTGGCTCTTTTGTGGCGTATTCCATTTACAGAAGAAACCGAACCATCCAAGGTCGAAAGAGCTCTTCGGGAGCGTATCAAGGAGTTGAACTGTCTTTACGGGGTGTCAAAGCTGGCTGAACGTCATCCCGATTCAGTTGAACACCTGCTTAAGGACCTGGTTAATTTTTTGCCTTTTTCGTGGCAGTTTCCTGAGATAACGTGCGCGCAAATTACATTCAAAGGAAAGATCTTCAAAAGCAAGGGATTTAAAGTTACCAATTGGCGTATGTCGTCACAAATTTTTTTATATAACGAGGCTGTTGGGGAGGTGGAAATATTTTATACCAAGGAATGTCCACCAGAAGACGAAGGACCTTTTCTGAAAGAGGAACGCGCACTACTCAATGCGTTATCCAAACAAATAGGCAATGTTGCAGCAAGGATATCCGCGGAAAAAGAATTGCTTGAAATAAACAGGCAGCTTACCGTTGAGAGAAAGGCTCTCCAGGAAACCAATACGGCGATTCGAACAGTTCTGTCAAGGATAGAGGAAGAAAAGCAGGAGATATACAGTAACATCAACGCCAACGTCGAGAAAGTCCTGATGCCCATCCTGCACGCACTGGCAATGGAACTGCCTCAACACCAAAAGAAATATATAGAGATGCTGAGGTCCAGCCTGGAAGATATCATGTCTCCGTTTATCAGGAACTTTTCTCATTCTTACCATTCGCTGACACCTGCTGAAATAAGTATCTGTAATATGATTCGAAATGGAATGCACACCAAGGAGATAGCTCAAATTCGAGGTGTAACGAATGTTACTATTAATCGTCACCGGGAAAATATCCGGCGAAAGCTAAAGATTACGAACGCCAAAGTTAATCTCGCTACTTACTTGCAAATGAACATGTGGGAAGGGAAAGATTGATTTATCAGTGAAGAAAAATTTATCAAAAATAGATAAAAGGGACGGTTCTTAAAATCTTTTTAAATAGTAAATAGTAAATAGTAAGGAGTAAGGAGTAAGCAGTAGGCAGTAAAGAAAGGCGAAGACAAAGTTTATATATAAAACAATTGATTTTAAAGGGAAATTTGCGATGAAGGGCTGGATTTATGAATTAAAAATATTAAAAGTTTTAATAAATTGTTAAAAAAGTTAATAGATGAAGCATATTAAAAAGTGAGGGGTAAGGGGTAAAAAACAGGTAAAGGGCCATTATAAATTTAGGGATTACGAATTCAGGGATTTAGAGTTAAGAGTAGGAAGTAGGGAGTAAGCAGTAGGCAGTAACCCTTCGACAGGGACTTCGAGTGAGCCTCAGTCGAACTCCTCAGGACTAATAGCGCATGGTGCTCATACAAAGCTAAGGGTGCACACTTCATCTGCAAGTTTTTATTTATCGGAAACTGAATCGTTATGGACTGCGTGTAGAAATATGGATTTTGATGCTTTAGATATGCAGCGTTGAAAAATGGATCGGGCTTAACGACTACACCTGCTACTGTTTAGGTTCGCCGAATCGAAAGAAGTGAGGTATACCTACCGATTGTAAGTGTTAATCTTTGAAAAAAACTTTCTGAATGTAGTTTTAAGTAGCTAAAATTGTCTGAATTTAGCGGATTACAACGGTAATAAATAATTTTTATTTCCATGTTTATTCTATTTCTGATGTAAAATAGATAGCGTAAAAATTTCTTTCTATTTTAAGGATTTAATATGAATGATGAAAATAAAACAAAAGAAGAGTTAATAAAAGAACTGAGAGAGTTAAGACAACGGAAAAAGGATTTTGAAACATCAGATACAAATTTTAAAAGGTCAGATGATGAGATCTATTCCATCTTTAATGCAATTACCGACATGGTGACAGTACAGGATACCAATTTAAGGATATTAAGCTATAACAAAGCAGTCGAGAAGGTGTTTGGTAAGAATCTGGTAGGGAAATTGTGCTATGAAGTTTACCAGGGGAGGAAAGATATCTGCCCTGACTGCGCGGTTTTGAAATCTATTAGAACAAAGAATCCTGCATCGACCATTCATACCACAACTGGAGCTCCGTCAGTAGAGATTTACGCCTACCCTATTTTCGATGAAAAGGGAGAGGTAACTTCAGTTGTAGAGCATTGCCGGGACATCACTGAAAAATTAGAAACCCGTGTGGAAATGATGGAGATCAATAGATTAAATGAAATACTCCTCGATTTAATAAAGGATGGACTAAGTGTGATTGACACCAAAGGGATCCATATTGATGTTAATCCTGCATTTTGTCAGATGACGGGTTTTACAAAAGAAGAGTTCGTTGGAACCGGTTTTCCTCATATATATTGGCCGGAGGAAGAATACGAAAAGATTTATTCTGCTTTTCACAAAGCCATGGGAGGGGAGCTCGACGAATTCGAACTTATTTTCAAACGAAAGAACGGGGAACGTTTTCCAGTTATTTTAAAACCATCTACTGTGACTGACGAAAAAGGTAATATTATAAATTATATTGCAACTATTAAAGATATTTCCGAGCGCAAGAAGGTTGAGGTTTCCCTTAAAGAGAGTGAGGAAAGATTCAGGATTCTCTTTGAAAATAGCATTGATTCCCTTTTCATCCTCGACATAGAAGGGAATTTTATAGATGTAAACAGGGCCGCTTACGAGCGTCTGGGATACACAAAAGAAGAGATGCTGTCTATGCACATAACCCAGCTGGACTCACCTGAATTTGCTGACAGGGTTCACGAGCGCTTTGAGCAGGTCAAAAAATATGGAAATGTCATATTCGAGTCAGCCCACCTTCGAAAAGATGGTACTGTTATGCCTATAGAAGTAAATACAAGGGTAATAGACTACAAAGGTGAAAAGGCAATTTTCAGTGTCATTAGAGACATCTCTATGCGCAAGAAGGCTGATAAATCATTAATAGAGAGCGAGAGACGTTTTCGCGGTGCATTCGAGAATGCGGCGGTCGGGGCTTCCATGGTTGACCTTAATGGAAGGTTTATTAAGGTGAACCGCAGAATTTGTGAAATGCTTGGCTATTCGGAGGAGGAACTGTTGTTAAAGACCTTTTCTGATATCACACATCCTGATGACATACAGAAGGGTATGGATAACTTAAGAAGGCAGCTTGCCGGCGAGGCAGATTACACCTCATTTGAAAAGCGTTATCTTCACAAGGACGGGCATATACTGCATGTGATCATAAGCCCTTCACTGATACGTGACAATAACGGGAATCCACTGCATTTTGTAGGGCTGTGGCAGGACATCACGGAGCGCAGGAAATCTGAGGAGAAGCTGAGGGCATACCATGAAAACCTTGAGGAACTTGTAAAACAACGAACGAAAGAACTGACAAAGCTGAATGAACAGCTGAGGCAGTCACAGAAAATAGAGGCGATTGGCCTTCTTGCCGGAGGGATAGCCCATGATTTCGGTAATATATTGGCTACAATAAAAGGTTCCATATATATAATCCAGAAGAAACTGGGAAAGGATAGCCCCTTAATTAAATACGCTGAGCAGATAATCGACTCGATAACGAAGGCAAATAATATTACTAAAAGCCTTCTTACATTCAGCAAAAAACAGGTGATTACCAAAAATCCTGTAGCTTTGAATGAAATTGTGATAAGAATGAAAAGAGTTTTATTAAAACTTATTGGAAATAAAATAGAGTTAGATATGGTATTAACTGATAGAAACACCACGATAATGGCAGACAGTAACAATATAGAACAGGTACTGATAAACCTTGTCAGCAATTCAAAGGATGCTATGCCGGACGGAGGAAAACTTTCCATAAAGACTGATATAGTGGAAATAAACGAAGAATTTATAAAAAAACATTATTTTGGTATTCCAGGGGAATATGCCCTTATGATTGTTTCAGACACAGGGATTGGCATTGATTGGGATATAAAGGAGAAAATATTTGAGCCTTTTTTTTCAGAAAAAGAGATCGGGAAAGGAACAGGGCTGGGACTTGCAATAACGTATGGAATAATAAAACAGCATAATGGTTATATTGATGTTTATACTGAAACAGGACAAGGCACAACATTCAAGGTATATCTTCCTGTAACAAAATCAAAAATTGAAAAATCGCAAACCGATGACATGACAACTCCAGTCTCAATAGATAACTTGGAAACTATCCTCATTTCAGAGGATGACACAGATACAAGAAACACAATGACTGAAGTACTGAAGCTCTACGGCTATACAGTCTTAGAGGCAAAAGACGGGGAAGAAGCAATAAGGGTATTTTCCGAAAATAAAGACAAAATTCAACTTGTCTTGCTTGATTTAATAATGCCTAAAAAAAGCGGAACAGAGGTTTATAGTGAAATAAAGAGAATTCGTCCTGACAGCAAGGTTCTTTTTATAAGCAGTTATATAATAGATTCAAAGGATATCAATAAATTTGATGAAGATAAATTATACTTCATTTCAAAATTCGCCTCACCAGAAGAGACAATAATAAAGATACAGGAACTGCTGAATAATTAATAGAGGAATTTAGGGGACGTTCTTGACTACATTGACTAATTTAGATGCACTTCTTGCACTTCTAAAACATGGAGGGGTAGATGCCACGTCAAGCACGTTTAGACTCACCAGGAACTCTTCATCACATGGGGGATAAAAGGGACGGTTCTTACATGGGGATAAAAGGGACGGTTCTTAAAATCTTTTTGCTCAAAAATCAGTAGTCTCAGAAAGTAAAAACTTACGGTTGTACCGTAGAACACTGAATCATGCTGGGATTAATACTTTTATTCTATTTATAAAGAACAACTGTGCTTGAAAATTCTTTAGCAATAGTTGTTCAGAAAACAATCTTGGAAACAAATTCTTTAATGTCGTTTTCTGAGGTCAAAAAAACTTTTACGACTTTAGGGTCGAAAAGTTTTCCTGATTCAGACAGTATATATTCCTTAGCCTCTTCAAACGAAGAGGCCTTTCTGTATGGCCTGTCAACGGTGAGTGCATCGAGTGTGTCGCAAACAGAAAAAATCCTTGCCCCCAAGGGAATCTGCTCTCCCTTGAGCGACCTTGGATATCCTGTTCCGTCATAATGTTCATGGTGGGAATATATAATTTCAGCGGCACCTGAAAGGTAGCCGATATGACTGATAATTCTATGACCTATTTCAGGATGTCTGGACATTTGCTTTTGCTCTTCTTCGGACAGTTTCCCATGCTTTAATAAGATTATGTCGGGAATGCCGATCTTGCCGATGTCATGAAGCAGTGATCCGCAGTAAATGTCGATCAGGCTTCTCCCCGTAATTCCCATTTTTTTGGAAAGAACTATTGAAAACTGGGTTACCCTGTATGAGTGGTTCCCTACTTCATGTTCCCGCGCATCTATCGCATCGACAAAGGCTTCTATCGTTGCCAGGTATATGCCTTCCATCTTGTCAAGAACATCCCCTATTAACTTGTCACGAAAATAACACTTCTCACAGCAATAAGGCCCTTTGTTTTGAAAATAAAGGCCTTCTTTTACATCTGTATGGCATGCAATGCACTTTATTTTTGTTTGATTTTCTGTTTCGGAAACAAAGAATTCCGGATTCTTTAAAAATCTGTCTTTGCATTCCTGAGAACAGAAAAAATATGTCTTGCGATTATAAACACTTGTGCCTAATGCATTGTTTTCTCTTACATCCATTTTACATACAGGATCTTTGTACATTATGTCACACCTCAGTTTTTATTTTTTAGCATCTTCAAGAAGCGGACTTTTCCAATTAAGTATCGCAGTATTCCCCCTGATCAGGGATCATGTCTTTTGGTGTTACTCTGTATTCCTTTTCACTCTACTTATTACATCCCATGAGAATATCTGGTTCTAAAATTCCAGTCCGGTTTCCAATTTAAGCCAGACCGCTTTTCAGTTGTAAATCATTACACATCCGGTAGCAGAAAGTACTGTAGTAAGAGTCCAAAAAACAGCTCTTGGAACCAGAGAAATTCTATAATTTATCAATCCTTTGAAAGATCGCCTTTCATTCTCTCAAATTCTTCTTTTGTTATTTCTCCCTCTGCGTATCTTTTCTTGAGTATCTCAAGCGTGGATTCTTCCTCAATTTTCGTCTTGCTCCCACCAGCAATGTATTTCACAAGAAACACTATCCCTAAAATAACAATCACCCAGAGCAAAATCATAAAGATTGATACGAATCCCATTCCCAATCCAAAATCACCCCAATGCATATTTTTTTCATCCTTCTTTATTTTGGATCTTTACTCCCCCCTATTCATATTTCACAGTTAAAACCCCTTATAATTTGCCTATATATATTGCATTACATCTTTGCCTTTCTCAGCCTGAGAGCATTCCCTACTACTGATACAGAGCTGAAGCTCATTGCAGCAGCTGCTATTATCGGACTCAATAAAATCCCGAAGAATGGATAAAGTACTCCTGCTGCTATAGGGACACCAATTGAGTTATATACAAATGCAAAAAAAAGGTTCTGCTTTATATTGCGCATTGTCGCCCTGCTAAGACGTCGGGCGCGCACAATACCCCTGAGATCTCCTTTTACCAATGTTACGCCAGCGCTTTCCATGGCTACGTCAGTACCAGTGCCCATAGCTATACCAACTTGTGCCTGTGCCAGAGCAGGCGCATCATTGATACCGTCTCCGGCCATCGCTACGATCCTTTCTTCTTTTTGCAGACGTTTGACAGCTTCTGCCTTTTGATCAGGAAGCACTTCTGCAATGACATCGTCAAGACTGAGCTTTTTCGATACAGCCTTAGCAGTAGTATGACTGTCACCTGTTATCATCACTATACGAATTCCTTCCTTATGGAGTTGCTCGATAGCCTCCGGTGTTGTGTCCTTTATAGGATCAGCCACTCCAAGAAGACCTGCTGGTTTTCGGTCCACAGAAAGAAACATCACTGTTTGCCCCTCGCTGCGCATCGTCTCGGCCTTATTTAGTAAATCTCCAAGATTGACACCTATGTCATTAAGTAATTTCCGATTCCCAAGTGCTACTTCATGACCATCCACTTTGCCTATAACTCCTCTGCCAGTCAAGGATTCAAAGGAATCTACCTTGTTTAGTGTGACACCTTTTACTTTAGCACCTGCTACTATTGCTGCTGCAAGCGGGTGTTCACTTCCCTGTTCAATAGTTGCTGCAAAACTGAGTATGGATTTTTCATCAAAACCATTGGTCGGAGATACTTGAACAAGTTTTGGTTTACCCACTGTAAGTGTCCCAGTTTTATCAACAACGAGAGTATCCACTTTCTTCATTACTTCTATCGCCTCTGCATTTTTGAAAAGAACCCCTGCTGTAGCCCCTTTGCCTGTAGCAACCATTATGGACATTGGAGTCGCCAGCCCGAGAGCACAGGGACAGGCAATAATCAATACTGCAACTGCATTGATGAGCGCTATAGCCATAGCAGGTTCAGGCCCTATCCATGCCCATATAATGAATGTCGCTATGGCGATAGCTACGACTATCTGAACGAAATAAGCTGCCACGATATCAACAAGCTTCTGCACCGGAGCACGGCTCCGCTGCGCCTCTGCAACCATATGGACTATCTGGGACAATAATGTCTCTGCCCCCACTTTTTCTGCTTTCATGACAAGTGTGCCTGTTCCATTCACTGTGGCGCCTATGACCCAGTCACCCGATTGTTTCAGTACAGGGATGGGTTCACCGGTAACCATTGATTCATCAACTGAGCTTGAGCCCTCAGTGACGACACCGTCAACAGGCACTTTCTCTCCTGGCCGGATGCGGAGCAGGTCTCCGGGGACAACATGCTCAAGGGGGATATCCTCCTCTGTCCCGTTCCTGACCCTGCGGGCTTTCTTGGGCGCCAGGCCGAGAAGGGCTTTAATGGCAGCGCCGGTCTTGTGCCGGGCCCTGAGTTCAAGCACCTGGCCAAGCAGTACAAGGGTTACGATTACTGCGGCAGCCTCGAAATACAGGGCGACCTCTCCGCTTTCATCACGGAAAGATTCCGGGAAAATACCCGGAGAAGCCGCTGCAATAAGGCTATATACGTAAGCAACGCTCACACCGAGACCTATCAGGGTAAACATGTTCGGACTGCGGTTTATAACCGATTGAACACAGCGGACAAAGAAAGGCCACCCTCCCCACAGGACAACAGGTGTTGCAAGAAAAACCTCTGCCCATTTCAGAATCACCGGTGAAATAATATGTTCGATATCTATTACGGGAATGAGCCCCCGCATTGCTATCATTATAAGAGGCACTGAGAAAATGATACTTACCCAGAAGCGGCGCGTCATGTCTTTCAGTTCCGGATTTTCCTCCTCTTCAAATACAGCTGTTTTCGGCTCCAGCGCCATACCGCATTTTGGACAGTTTCCAGGCACGTCACTGACGACCTCAGGGTGCATGGGGCATGTCCACTCTGTTTTAAATGTGCTAATAGAGGGTATAACCGGTTCAAGTCCCATGCCGCACTTTGTGCATGAACCCGGCCCTTCCTGCTCCACCTCAGGATGCATGGGGCAGGTGTAAATTCCCTTTGTTTCTGAAGTCCCGGCAGATTCTACTTTGATAAATAAATCAGTGTCTTTATCGAATCTATCCTTACAATTCTTTGAACAGAAATAATAAATGGTGCCTTTATGCGATGATGTAAAGGCTGCATCCTCTTCTTCTATGGTCATTTTGCATACAGGATCTGTGACTTTCATTGTTTCCTCCCGAAATAAAATAATCAATTAATTATTTTTATTGAAAATCATCACTTATTTTTTGAACTTAATGAAGGTATGAATATCGGTGTTTTTTCAATATAGCTTTTGTATTCGTCACTGAATAATATAATAATCTCACGTTCTTCCCTCTTTGACA
Source organism: uncultured Nitrospiraceae bacterium (assembly GCA_964345225.1). Classification (GTDB taxonomy): domain Bacteria; phylum Nitrospirota; class Thermodesulfovibrionia; order Thermodesulfovibrionales; family UBA6898; genus CAYFQB01. Next base: position 75,407 of record CAYFQB010000003.1, read on the forward strand.
ATCGGTAATAGGCATAAATAAGCACAGGAAACATAACCGCAGTTATAATTGTCGGCCACTGGATCAGCATCCCGGTCATTACCAGAAACAGCCCTGAATACTGAGGATGTCTTACATATGCATAAGGTCCCTCAGTTACAAGTTTGCCTTTTGCACCATGAACCAGTCGCCAGCCCCTCCACATTATCCAGAAACCCGCAATGACCATTACATTGCTTATCAAATGAACGAAGGTAAGCATAACATTGCCGCCTCCAAGAAATACCACCCACAAATGACCACTTGCATGAGAAAAGGGATTTAATGCAGGGTATTTGCTTCCGAGAAAACCGGTAAGTATATAAATAGTAAGGGGGAAACCGTACATCTCTGTGAAGAGCGCAACGAAGAAGGCTATGGTTACACTCATTGACCGCCATTCCCTTTTCTTTAAAGGTGTCATAAAACTCAGGATAAAGAATAGAAAAAGGGCGGTGTTAACAATAACAAGGCTCCAAAATCCATAGGCATAAGAAACATCTTCACCGTGCATATTCTGTTCCTTTCAATCCGGCTTATTGCTTTTTAGAGTAAATGCCATTTTCGTACAATAATCGCCTTGTTATCCAAAACGTCAGCATGCAGGTAACACTTAACTGGAGCATAGGCGAGACACCGATTCCGAATAGAGTGGGCATTAGCTGACTATACTTCCTTTTTATGTTCCCCCTTCGGCATCGTTACTAATGCAAATTTTCCATTTCCTGCATATGTTCAACTGGGGCACTGGATTTCTGAGCCGGCTTGTGAAAAATCAAAATTAAAATAACGACGGCTACAAGGATCAGAATAATTGAGCTGATAAATATTGCAAGCTTGCGTGCTGCCGGATCAGACAGGCGAGAATACAACAGGGACTTGTTGATCCCTCGCCTTTCTTCATCATTTTTCTCTTCAAAGCATGCGAGAACAAAAATCAAATCCGAAAGTCTATTAAGATATTTAAGAATAATGGGATTCCCGATCATATCTTCACTGTTCATCTTCACTGCTATCCGTTCTGCCTTCCTAACGGCTGACCGCGCAACATCCATCTGGGCTGAACACGTTTCTTGGCCGAATATCATAAACCCCGGGGGGAGCGCAAGGGCTTCTTCCAGATCATCAATAAGCCTTTCCAGCCACATTACTTCTGTTTCTGACATTATTTTTTTAGGGGGCTTGCCGCTACCTTTGGGAACGGAGAGTTCAGACCCAATAATAAAGAGGTGTTTCTGCACTTGCAATAGAATTCGTCTGATCTTCTTTTCTTTAGAAGATGCCCTTGCCAACCCCAGGAATGAGTTGGCTTCGTCAAGGGTTCCTACTGCCTCTGTGACTACGTGATATTTGGATACCCTTTGTCCACTCAGCGTGTTGGTATATCCGTCATCCCCCCTTTTAGTGCTTACTCCCATCGCATCTCTCCATGTCCCAAAAAAAGTTCAATAGTTTGAACTGTGATATTTCCATGTCAATGCCTTTTTCTTCGCGACCTTCGATATCTTTATATCCAGTCCTCCTCACATATTTAAATCGTATCAAGAAAATATGAATGAATTAAGAATTTCTATGGGCACTCTTTCTCACCACATCTACACCAGACACATGAACAGTTTTCATGGTTACAACTCAGGTCTTTCACCCTGCTTTCATATTTCTTTCTCGCGAACGGCAGAAGAAGATGTTTTAAAAAAGAATAATTGTAATGCTTTCTTAGCAGATCGCAGGGATTGATAACAGTACATTTTTTTATCAGAAATCTGTATCCTGCATGTCCAAACCTTTCGAACAGATATCTGTTAATGAGAGAGGTCTCGAGCATCGGTTTCAGCTCCTTTCTCCAGAGACTGTCATAATCAGAACCTTCGATAATACTTTTAGCTGCCAGATAACCCGATAAAATCGCATACCTCATCCCGAAACCCCACAAACAGTCCTGAAAACCCGCAGATTCGCCAACATAAAGTTTCTTATGGTTAATCTGAGTATCACGCATGAAAAAGTTCCCATACCCCCCGAATTTCTTCTCATTTTCAATAGTAATGTCAAAGTTATTTTTGAAAAATCTGATCATATTCTCGAAAAATTCATCTCCTTTTCTGTATTCCCTGTATATGACTGTTGCCATTGTTCCGTATCCATCATTCACAAGGAGATATGCATATCCCTTCGGAGCGATATTATCATCAAGTACCACAACCGCCTTATTCCCCGTTTCAGTATTGAATGTTATGCCGATAGCAATGGCATCAGCCCCTTTTGGGCCTGTTCCCACAATTGCCTTTCCATCAAAAGTGTCAAGACGGTGATTAAAAAGTAGCTCTGCACCTGATGACAGGGCCTGCTCCTTTAAACCCGTGTCAAACGTTTCGGGCATCGTGCCTCTTTTAACAAGATAAAAAATTGGCCTGTCTGACTTTATTTCAACGGGTTTCATTCCAGGAGAGTATGCTATACCCCCATAATAAGGTACACACAGAAAATTTATCTCAATGCCGATATCTTTAAGCACATCTGTGATATCTCTCTCTGAGCTCCAGTTTTCGAGTCCCTGGAAATCTCCGTTCAGCCGATGACCCACATCCGAAGACATTTCATATACCTTAACCGGAAATCCGTGTTTTCGAAGAACAATTGATGCTGTTAAACCCGCCGGGCCGGCACCTATTATGCTTATTGTTTCCTTCATAAATTACTGTCTATAACGTACTCAATTTATCATCATACAACCTGCCAATTAATAATCCTCAGCGGTTCTGTCCTTTTTCACCTGAAGCTATATAAACAAAACCCATATAAAGCCCGGTCATAGAGACATTATTCATATATTTTTTAATAGATTCCCATGGATGGCGTTCTGCTATGTCCAGACTCACCCCGAAAGGCTTTGTTATCCAGACTCCAAAGCGTATTAAAAACATCGGCATATTGTCAGGTCGCTTAAAATCCAGAATTACGAAACGCTTATGAGTTTCCAGGGCTTCTGCACCGTTTTTGATGACTGAATCATATTCAGGAATCAGCGTGATTGCGAAAGTCGAAATAATCCCATCAACATTTTCAGGGAAACTGTAAGTTGAGGCATCGCACCGCATCAGCTCTATGTTTGTCCAGCCATTTTCATTTATCCGTTTCTCTGCCTGCATGATCATGGAATCGGTGAGATCTATTCCTATTATCCTTCCCCCATCTCCAACAGCATGTCGCAACAAAGAGAAGTTCAGTCCCGTACCGCACCCTATCTCCACAACAGTATCCCCTGACCTTAAATGAAGAACCTCTACAGCCTTCTTCCGGTATTTATATTCCCTGAATCCGATAAGGTAGTAGAGATTGGCCGTAAGATCATAATTTTTTGCTCTTTTCCGGTAGAGTTCCGCTATCTCTTTTACTGTCAGCGCCATACTTTTAATACAATTATTGAAATTGCAATTATCTCGAAGTGGAACTTCAAAACACTGCCTAAATCCATTCCCCATCCATAATTCCTAAAATTCAATCCCTCCGCATGACCAAAAAATATCATAATTTTAAAGCTAATTCTATCGTGATACTGGTTCCCCTGCCTGGCTGGCTGTGAATATTCATCCTGCCCCCATGCCCGTCAACTATTTTTTTTGCTATGGGCATTCCTAACCCTGTCCCATTGTCTTTAGTTGTATAAAAAGGGACAAAGATGTTCTCAAGTGTCTCCTTATTCATGCCTGAACCCTGGTCATTAAGCATTATGAAGAAGGAATTCCCTGAGATTACTGTGTTAATGGTTATTGTTTGACCTTTACCGGAGGCATCAATGCCATTACTGAGAAGATTTGCTATCGCTCTCTCCATTTGGGAACGGTCAATTAATATCCGAAAGGGGGCAGATGACAGATCATATGAAATTTTCACTTCGCCTTCTTCAGCCTTTGTCTTGCAGATATCGCACGCCCTTTCGATGACATGACGAATATCTTCTTCCCGAAGCTCCAGTCGAATCGGTTTCGCAAAATCAAGCACATCGTTCACGGTTCTTTGCATACCGTGTGCAGAATCTATTATTGCCTGAATATTACTGTCCGCGTTGACCTTTCCTTCTTTAATACGTTTTGCAAATCCGAGAATCGCTGTAAGTGGATTTTTCAGATCATGCACAATAGCAGTTGCTGCCTGACCGATGCCTGATAGATATCGCTCCTTCTGAAGCTTTTCCCTGCTCATTCTTTCGCGGTCAATAAGAACACCGGCAGAAAATGCAAGAAGACCCTGCAAAAGGAGGTGCAGGAATTTATTCGCCTCAGATGTGAAACTGCCAGTCCAGCTTATGAAGATATAGGGTATATAGAGAGCAAGAACGAATAAATATGTCAGGGCTGCTCCTCTGAGTCCGAACACAAGAGCGCCCAGGAAAACAGGCACATAATAAAATTCCCTGTAAATATCGTGCAGTGAGTAGATCTCGGGTATGGTGGAATAATGAAGATAGGTAATAAGCAATAAGGATATGATTATAGTGATTACGTAACTCCTTCTTCGGCTTATCATCACATCTCTGCCCGCTTGTGACTAAAAAGGTTGCAATTCCTCATTTTTTACCTCCCCTCTACCATATGTTCTTCATCTTTCAAAAGGACATTATGAGGATTCTCCATTTTTTCCATGCACATTAATCATTTATTAATCGTTCATTGCTATTTCTGGTCAGGCTTCAACCTCCTTTTGCATGGAGAATATACTGCCTTGCTGCCAGCGCCGCTTTTGCCCCTTCGCCTGAAGCGATGATAATTCTTTTGCCGAAGGCATTGGTAACGTCACCTGCTGCAAAGATGCCCTGATGAGAAGTAGAGCAGTCTGGATTGACTTCTATCTCTCTACGTTCATTGCATTTAACAAGATGAGAGACAACCGCAGTATTGGGCTGAAGTCCTATCGCAATAAAAACCCCCCTAACCGGCAGAGTGATGGTCGCTCCCTCTGCTTTTTTTCTGACCGTTATGCCCGAAAGTGTCTCATTCCCGGTTAATTCCAGAACCTTATAGCTTTCGTATTTATACACGTTATTAAAGCTGAGGATTTTTTCAATTACAGAAGGATCTGCTGTCAGTTCCGTGTCACTGACAATGTATATCTTCCCTGCAATCTCGTGAAGGTTCTTAACCATCTGCAATGCCGAATTGCCGCCGCCTATAACAGCCACGTCTTCTTTGTGGACAAAGGAAAAATCCTGTAAGTTTCCGTAAAAGACACCTCTCCTCTGAAATTCCTCCTCTCCGGGCACATCGAGACGTCTTCGGCTCATGCCAGTGGCTATTATTAACGTTTTCGAAAAATACCTGTTCAATTCCGAGGTCGTAACATGGAATCCTCTTTCTGCAGGCTCAATCTTCTCTATTTCCGAGATGAGATGGTCAATATAATGCGAATGTATTAACTGATACAGGAACTTCTCGATGAGTTCAGGTCCTGTTATGAAATCGAACCCCATATAATTAGCGATCTTTGTGCTGTCGATCGCCTGTCCTCCAAGGTCTTTAGTGATAAGAAGGGCATCCATCCTGAGGGTTGCCGCATATACAGCAGCAGTCAGTCCGGCAGGACCGCCTCCGATAATTATAAGGTCGTATGATGTACGCGGGAGTTTACATACCCTTTCATTCAGAAACCTTTCCCTGCATCCTTCTGAACAGAAATAATAAATATCTCCATCACATTCTGCTGTAAAGGCATCCTTCTCATTAACTTCCATATTGCATACGGGGTCTCTCTTCATTGATTCAGCCCCTTGCTCAGTTGGGCAGACCTATACGTGCTGATGTACTGGATTCCGGTTCTTTTATTATTATCTCATCATATCAAGTCTTCGCTCGGTATCCATCATCCTCTGTTCAAGCATTCGCATATCACCTTGTGATGATTCACCCTTCTGCAACATCCGTGACAGGTCCATCATGTATGTTGACATCTCATTCATGATCCCGGACATTCCGCCCATGTTTTCAGGGCTCATTCCCTTATCCATCACATCCGACATCTTCTGCATCATGTCTGTCATCCGGTTCATCATATTCATCATTCCGCCCTGGCCCATCTGCCCCTGCTGTTCTTCCATCATCCCGCTGCCCATCATCCCCTGCCCGCTGTATCCACCGGACATTCCGCCCATCTGGGAAAGGCCGTAACCCGCAGACAATGCTATTGAAATAATAATTGCAAACAATATCTTTTTCATAAAATTCCTCTATTGACTGTATTGTGCATATATTTAGTGACTCAAGCCTGTAAAAGCCTTCAGCAGGAACTGTGGCACTTACAGGTAAGGGCTTCCCTTTTTGTTACCTTCCTTATAGTCATAGTATCACCCCCCTTATTTACATATTCTCATAAAAATCAGCATTTTCAAATCTTTTTTTTGATACTATTAAACAGTCAGTGGCAGCATCCATGGCCGTCTTTGTATGGTTTTTCATCATCCGAAACAGCTTTTCTTGTTTACTCCGTATTCCATTCATATACTCTATTCTGGATTTTCGGAATCCCTCTGATGTTGATTTTAAAGCTGCTGAGCTCCTCTCCGATATCAAAAATAATTTTGCCATACGAATGATGTCCGCTCGGCCTCTTTGCTTCAATCGGATTTATCGTTTTTCCTCCATACTCTAAAGTTGTTATTTTTACCAGATCGAACGCTCCGAGATCGACTGAGTGGGTATTCATGGCTACTTTGACCACGAGTCTGTTGTCATTAATCAATCCGGGGGTAAGCTGAATTTCAACATCGCCGTCTTCCAGACTTCCGGTAGTCTTTGCACTGAATGTTGCTTTTCCTGTCTCTGTGGCCACTGCATCCGATGGATTATCTGTCCAGATCCTCGGGATGGATGCAACAGCAAATACTATTGCAATCCCAACCGACACAGAAAGTAAAAATATATTTATCTTCTTCATATTCATGTCTCCTCCTTACAGGCTTTTATATAGGGTTACCAAAAAAGTAAAAACACTTAATACACTTACAGCATAAAGAGACTTCTTCATATCGAGCTTCATGAGAACATCAAATATTTTCTGTCCCCTGTGGTACAGGTCATGTTTCTGTATTATCTTCAGCATCAGAGTAACGCCGATGAGGTTCGACAGGACTCCAACTATGATGAATAGATTCTGATACTGGTTCAGAAAAACAGCGGCTGCAGAAACACCCAAAATCGGCAGAATATCTGTTACATGATGAGCGCAACATGCAACCATCGAAGTAGTTGAAATACCTCCAGCAGCAGCTACGGTCGAGGTTGCGACGCCTGATGATTTTCTCATTTTCATTGCACCCCTAATATATGTATAAAGACCGACCTGTATACTGAATCCCGTAACCAGCAATGCTATCCAGTACCATATCTCCCTGAACTGCTCAATTGAGTGACTGAATGAATTTGCAACAGTTAGGATAAGGAAATAGACCGCTAGCAGAGTTGCTCCGGCGAACATTCCGAAGATAATTGGTTTTTTTATCAAAAATTGTTCCTTGTAGCTTCCTGCAGTCAGTTCATTCATTGTCGTGATCTCATTTTCATAATAGTTTCAATGATTTCTCATAATCAAGAAATGTGTGATTGGGCGAAAGCAACAGAATCAACCAGAAGAGACCTGATTTTCCGGCTCCTCTGAAAAATATCAGGGTTACCACTCTGCCGGGAAGTATGACACTGGAAGATACTATTTCGACGGTCTGTACCTTTTATTTTATTTTTCAAAAGAAGGACATCCGTTTGCATACCTTTTACCCATAATCCTAAAACACTTCGCTATTATTTTTAGGGTACCAATTAAATGCGAAGAAAAAATGAGAAAAATATGAAAGATTTATGAAGATTTTCTTATGACCTTCCCTCTCACTTGTAAGTGTTTACTTCCTACTGCATCGTTCCTACTTTTTTTCCTTCTGCAATCTGAATTCTGAGTTCTGACTTCTGATTATGGCGCCCCCTGTCCTCCTCATCAGATCCCGACTTGTCGGGGCAGGAATCCCTTCAGTTTATTCAGGGTAAACTCTCCCGAAAATCGGGATTTAGGAATATGAAAAATGGGATTTTACAAGGCATGTACCATATGGTTCATGCCAAGTGCTTGAAAATACCGTATAAACCCTTGATACTAAACCCCGTAGAAAGGATAGGGCTTTATTTACGGGGCAAGGCTTTACAGCCATTTTCATCTTCGATGTAGTTTGATGATTTTATGGTGTTTTTGACATACTTTTTTCACGATTTTATCACGCTGGAATCAAAGCTACCTCCGGGGTGTAAGTTTTAGGTATTTGTCACAGTTCAAGGGCTGACCCTTTAGCTTTATACGAAAATACAAATAATTTCACTGCTATGATTAAAATCATTTTTAACGTGTAAGAAAAGTATTAATATAACTATAAAAGCTAAGGTAGTTATGGAAATTCCTTTCATCATAAACGGGAAGAGTATATATTTAGACAGTAAAACTCCTCCAAAACACATTATAAAAAAGAATCAATGAAGAATATGTTTACACCCTTTGCTGCACTTTGCACTGTGGGGTTTTTTGCGAGGTTTTCATACTCACTGGCAAGGAGTCCAGTGCTGCCCCTTTTTGCGTTATATCTTGGAGCAGGCCCTGAGGTTATAGGGTTTATCGTAGGTATATCCACTGTTACCGGAATCTTTTTCAAACTTCCATCAGGAGCATTGTCTGATGTCATCGGAAGAAGGAAAACAATGCTCACTGGTCTTTTTGTATTTGCTATTATGCCTTTTACTTATCTAATGGTTAAAGATTATTACACTTTAATCATTGTTAGATTTTTGCACGGCCTCGCAACTTCTATATATGGTCCGGTTTCCATGGCTATCGTTGCAGATATTGCAAAGGGTAAAAAAGGGGAAATGCTTTCATGGTTTTCCTCTGTAACAATAATCGGGAATCTTTTAGGGGCGCCGGTTGGCGGCTTTATACTCCACAGTATATCAGGAAATACATCAGCTGCTAATTTTTATACAGCATACCTTGTAAGCGGTTTTTCAGGCTTGATGTCGCTGATTCTTGCCTTTGGTTTATTGAAAGAAAAAGAGACCGTCGAAAAAGGAGCGGGAATAAAAGAATCCACTCTTCGATTCATATCAGGAATAAAAGAAGTGATAAGTGATAAAAGAATTGTTATCACGTCGAATATGGAAGGACTTCAGAATATGGCTATGGGTGCATTAGAGGCATTTCTTCCTATTTATGCAGTTACAATTGCTGGGCTAAATGAATTTCAGGCAGGCCTTTTATGGGGAATCCAGATATTAGTGATAATAATATCAAAACCAGTAATGGGAAAGATTTCTGACAGATATGGAAGGAAACCTATAATAATTTCCGGAATGATTTTATGTGCTTTATCATTCGGAATAATTCCCCTTCTGAAAGATTTTTATTTGCTCGTGATTACCGCTATGTTTTTTGGTTTAGGAGAGGCATTTGTAACTTCTTCTACGGCTGCACTTGTTGCCGATATGTGTAAAGAAAAGAATTTTGGTACTGCTATGGGAACATTCGGAACGATATTTGATGTAGGCCATGCATCAGGTCCTATACTCTCAGGAATTTTAATAGCACAATTTGATTATTTATATGCCTTCTGGATTATAAGTGCTTTATTAATCACTTCAATTCCGGTGTTTATGCTGGGAGTAAAAAAATAACATCAGTAGAAAATGAATCTACGGGACATTGTTTCCTAATGTGAATAACTAAATTAAGATAAAAATGTTCTTATGATAATTAAGGTGAACACCCTGCAATATCAAAAGTTATTTAATTGTTAAATAAGTAATGCTAGGAAACTACGTCCCTTACTTCCTATTCATAGGATTTATGGCGCCTCACTTGCACCTCCGGGGTGCAAGTTTTAGGGTATATCTAGAATCTCAATTATTAAGTCTGACCCCACAAAGGACCCCTATTGCACTTTTTTTATTGTTTGGATATGCTTGGGATGAAAAACAGGACGTGTCCCCGATTTTTAGAAATATAAATTAAAAGGGAAATGAGATGAAATGGTTCTTAAAGATTATTAAATGGGCAGTGTATATTTCCATAGGACTTGTATCACTTGTTCTTATCAGCTTACTCATGTACAAGATGATCCTGAGAAGTTCGACCAAAATTGAAACCCCACGCGGCATAAGTTCACTGGAGGAGATCACACTGGGCGGTTTAAAACAATGGATATTCATCAGGGGTACAGATCAAAACAATCCGGTTTTACTCTTTCTGCATGGCGGCCCAGGCGCACCGGCACCGGGCATGCCAAGTTCGCGCAATCAGGATGCTGAATTAATTAAACATTTTACAGTAGTCCATTGGGACCAGCGAGGAGCCGGTAAATCATATGATCGTGACATCCCTGTGCATTCAATGACTATAGACAGATTTGTTGAAGACTGTAATGAGTTAATCGAATATATACGAAAGAGACTTAACGCTCAAAAGGTCTTTTTGATCGCGCACTCATCGGGATCGGTGACCGGGATAAAGACCACGCATAAATATCCTGAAAAAATACATGCTTATGTAGGAGTCGGGCAAATTATAAACCACCATGAACAGCTCAAGATATCGCATAATTTTATCGTGGAAGAAGCAGAAAGATCCGGGGATGTGAAAATTCAAAATGTAATAAGGGAAATCGGGCCGCCGCCTTATGACACTCCAGAAAGGTTATTCAAAATGCAGAACTATGTTTTTCAATTTGGAGGAGTGATCCATAATGACAGTATCAGGCAAATAGGAGGGCTTCTCCTAAGCTTTTTTACTTCACCTGAATATTCATTCTCAGAAGGGTTTGAAAATTTAATGATGAAAGGACTGGATTTTTCTACAAAAGCAATGTGGGATGAAATTAATAATATCGATATTACAAAGGAGATCCGATCTCTCAAGGTCCCCGTATATTTCTTTGAAGGCAGGTACGATATGGCCACTCCTACTGTTCTTGTTGAGAATTTTTTTGAAAGCTTAGACGCTGAAAAAGGGAAAAAACTTATCATTTTTGAAAACTCAGCGCACATCCCGATGATAGAAGAAAAAGAGAAATACGAAGATCTGTTAATAAACGTTGTCTTAAGAGAAAGTAAGATATGAAGTCATCATAGTGGGGACATAGTCACCTTGGGATGGAATTTGAAGGCAGATGAACTGGGAAAGGTAAGGATCCTGAACCTGATCTTCAAACCGGCCGGGATGATAATGGAGAGCTGGCTGCGACACTGGATACTCGACCCGGACAGAACGCTGAAAGGCGCAGGCATTGAACCCGGTCAGACCATCCTCGAAGTGGGCAGCGGAACCGGGTTCTTCACCATACCGGCGGCAAAGATGATCGGCGGCACAGGCAGTCTGACAGCGATTGAGCCGCTTTCGAATTATGCGAAACGCATAGGAGAAAAGGTACAGGAAGCCGGTTTAAAAAACATCCATTAAGTTAGAAATAATATTCTTTAGATATTTTATAGAACGTGATAAATTTATAATTGAGAGTTCCTTCCATGAGAAAATTCATGAATTTAATATATCTATATCTAAAAAATGAGAAGGCGGTTACCATAAAAAAAATATTTATTATTCTGGTGCTGATCAATATAGTTCATGTAGCAGTGGCGTGTTCTCAGAAAGTGGGGAAATCACCACAAACTGTTAAAGATGTTTTCATGCCAGAGGGTGACGGGGTAGAAGTGAATGCCTGGATAGACAATCTAGAGATTCCGTGGTCGCTTATATTTCTTAATGACGGCAGGGCCTTAGTGAGCGAGAGGCAGGGCAGAATAAGACTTATTATAAATGGGAAACTTCAGGAACGGCCATATGCAGTTATTAATGTGGCACATATTGGAGAGGGAGGGCTCATGGGACTTACACAACACCCTGACTTCCCGGTTAAACCTTTTATCTATGCAATGCATACCTATAGAAAGGGCGGTGAGCTCTTCAATAGGGTAATCAGAATAAAGGATAAAGATCAAACCGGAGTGCTCGATACGGTGATTATTGATGACATTCCTGGAGCCAGTTTCCATAATGGGGGCAGGATCGCGTTTGGTCCTGATGGACTGCTTTATATAACGACAGGAGAGATTTTTAATGCTGAACAGGCGCAGGACTTGAAGTCTCTTGGAGGTAAGATATTGAGGATCACCCCTGATGGTATGATACCTGTTGATAATCCGTTTAAGGGATCTCCGGTATACTCCTATGGCCATAGAAATCCGCAGGGAATCGCATGGCATCCTGAGTCGGTTGAACTTTTTTCATCCGAGCACGGACCTTCAGGAGAATTTGGCCATTTTGCACATGATGAAATAAACATTATCAGGAAAGGTGGAAATTACGGCTGGCCAAGTGCGATTGGAGCCCCTGGTATTAATAAGTTTGTTGAACCGCTTATTGTGTGGAAAAAAACAACACCCCCCTCGGGCATTACTTTTTATAGAGGCAATTTACTGAAATACCTGAAGAACAATCTCTTTGTTGCTACTTTGAGGAGCGAGGCACTTATACGGATAATTCTTGATAGGAATAATCGGGTAAAAAAGATTGAGCGTTGGTTTGCAACTGATTATGACAATGGTAAATACGGAAGAATTCGTGATGTCGTTGAAGGGCCTGATGGTGCACTGTATTTTCTGACTAATAACACCGACGGCAGGGGCTCCCCCGCACCAGGTGATGACAAAATATATAAGATTACTCCTAGGTAAAAAGTAGAGGCAGGTTTTATTATTGATAATTAAGGCAAACATAGCATGACCCTGATTATCCAAACTTCCTTGCTTAGAATCTCAATATTTAAGTCTGACGCCACCCCCACCCGCTAAGTTTTAAGTGGCACAATTTTTGGGGAACAGTTCCCCAACGTCCCCTATTCCCATGATATTGCATTATGTTTACAGTAGCGGTAGTATTTAATTAGATAGTGAATTTACCTCAAAAAGGGGGGGTAAGAATGGTTTTAGACCTTGTTAAAGAGCAGGAAGCAACACTGACAAGACCCGCAAGAAAATACGGAATCCTTGCAAAGATGTTTTTCTGGGGGATGGATACTTTTTACGGCAGAAAATTGTCTTGGGGGAAAGTACGGCTACTGGAAATACTTGCCAGGATACCATATCAGGCTTGGGAGATAAGGCAGTACCATAAATTGAACCATTGGTTCTCAGATAACGTATCTATAGAGGAAGCAGAAGGCATAATCAGGTGGGGACGCGAGGCACAGGATAATGAATTCTGGCATTTACAAATGGCTAACGAAAAAATAAGGCAGGATAATATAAAACTCAATTGGTTCAAGGACATTTTTGCCTCTTATATTGCAGCTTTTCAATATAGTGTATTCAGCCGTATCCTTGCCTATGTTAATATAGAAGCTGCGTTCAAATTGAATGCTGATTTTGAAGATCATGCAGAGCACGAATATATGAAATTTGCAAAAGAGCACCCTGAACTGGACAATCAGCCAGTAGATGCCTCACTTGTAAGTAATTATGGTGATTTAAAAACATGGGGCGATGTTGTGCGGAGAATGGGATTGGATGAACGTAAACATATGAACGAAAGTCTGATTAGATGCGGACTTAAATCAGAAGTTGTATCATAAGAAAGTATGCAATAATATGCCGCCATATTTGCACTACGTCAGGTTTTAGGTATCATAGTATCTTGTGATTTACTAATTCTGAATTCTGTATTCTGAACTATGCATTCAATGCGCCTCACTTGCACCTCCGGGGTGCAGGTTTTAGGGTATCTAAAATCTCAATATTTAAGTTTACCCGTCGTGTAGTGCCCGCCTATGGCGAGGCCTGCCTGTCGGAACATCGTATAGATCCCGACACTTAGGGGCCAGTTTGTTTGGCATGGTGGCGGGTTTACCCGTCGTGTAGTTTGGCGGGTCTGACCCCTGCATTCCCCCGTTCAAACCTGCTTCATTCAACACTCGCGATAATCTTAAGGAGTCCCTTATTACATTCTATAAACTTCAAGTTAGGAAATATTAATGAACTTACAAGGCCGTTAGAATCATCACCATCTGGCGACCTTCCATCTTCGGCTGGGATTCCACTTTTGCGATATCCTCCAGTTCCAACGCCAACCTGTTTAGAACCTTAGCTCCCAGTTCCTGGCGATTAAATTCTCGCCCTCTAAAACGGATTGTCACTTTAACCTTGCCCCCATGAGCGATAAACTTCCGCACATTACGCTTCTTGAACTCGTAATCATGGGTATCTATAAACGGGCGCATCCTGATTTCTTTAAGGATTAG
>CAYFQB010000004.1:0-35864 GCA_964345225.1 uncultured Nitrospiraceae bacterium
GACAAAGATGGTCATTATGATAACAAGTATCTCTTTCTCCAACTTCACCAACTTTTTCATAGTTTCCCCCCGTCTATTCTCTATGACTCATTCAATTAAATCTCTATTTCGGCTTTCTTTCTCAACTCCTGATAAAGAAGACGAATGATGAACTCGTCAGATGTCCCACATGGACAGGGAGGCAGATTCCATGGAGGTTCTTCTCTGGTTATCTGTATGAAGTTATCTTCAATTTTAGTGCAACCTGGGTTCCGAGTATCTTCATTATCACACCCAACAGCTATTGCAGTTTGCACAATCCAAATGCTGCACCGGTCAGGCCATTACATCTTGAATCATCATTTGGATTTGCAGCTATAGCGTTACTCACTACACCTATGGGAAAAACAATAGAAATAATAAATACTAAAATAAAAAACTTTCTTTTTCTCATGATGCACTCCAACTTTATTTTTTTTAAGATTAAATCAATACAATTTTTATCCTTTTATACAAATAAATATTAGAGTTCTCACCCCCCTTCCACATCGGCCATCTTATTGCTAAAACCCGTCGCTTTCTGCCCCCCTCACGGGTGGTTTAGCTTTTTTCGAGAATTTCTATACTATGTCTTATAATTTCATTACAAAATAATTTACTAGAACAGTCCAATGATATTAATTTATTTATATATATATTGAACTTTTACATAATAATTACTGTTAAAAATAGAGAATCGAACTAATTCATAAAAGATTTATTTCTGTAATATTAAGTATCAGGTGGGTTTTAAAAGTTCAAGACTATAGGAAGTATTAACAAATTTCTACCTAATTGTTTTGTAATTTTCTCTGTTCATTAATATGCCTGTGAAATAAAAGGATAATCTAAGAACCGTCCCTTTTGGTTTGAAGTATTTTTTGGTTTAAACAACGCATTGAGGCTAAATTAAGTAAAATCATTGCTATTATAGATTATAATAAATGGGATTTCTGATTTCTTACGGTGTTTCCTATTTTGGTGACTGGGAAACCATAATTACACCATCTTCGGTCTTGCTTGCTTTTTTATTTTCTATTATCGTGGGCATGGTCTTCGGACTTTATCCTGCAAGAAAGGCATCCTTAATGAAGCCGATTGAGGCCCTGAGTTATGAGTAATCACTGGTCTCTTACCTCAAAATCAATGACACGTTCCAGTTTATCATTAATGTAAAGCTCTATCCTGTAAGTTCCTAATGGATCTCCTTCATCAAACCATAGGGTGTCAGAATATATCCCTTTCTTTACTTTAAATTCTTTATCAACTATTTTCCTCCCGCCTTCACTTATTTTTACATTATTTAAATTACCTGTTATCTGTTTTGGAGCATCAGGAAGATAGAGAGTCTTTCTTATTGAAAATGACATCCCCCTTTTTTCTTTTACAGTATAGCCCCAGCGGAAGCCTGTTTCTTTATAAAGTCTCGGAATAATAGTAGTTTCAGTAGAAACGTAATAATAGCCTTCATTATCTTCCTTCATAATTCCAAATTTTACTTCATAAGTTCTGCTTTGGATATCACCGACAAAAGTATAACCTGATAAAAAAATAACAGCAGTAATACTCAAAACCAGACCTGAAAACCGCATGATTTCTAATCCCCTGAAAAATAATTTTTCTTTAAATTATCTTATTTTATTATTTGCTGACAATAAGTTTTTTAGTATTAATAATAAATTATTTTCCCCTGTTACAGTATTAAGGAAATAATATTATAAAAAAACTAAATTTATAATTAATAAGTCTATTAAGAATATATATTTGACATCATTTAAAGATATTATTCAATTTATAAGTAAATTATTGAATTTGGTATAGGACTTTTTCGATAAAGAAAAACTCCCTTCTTGAGAAGGGGATTAGGGTAAAAAACATTTTAATATTTTTTTCATTAAGGTGATATAAATGTTTTCCAGGAAAATACCTGTTAGTTTAAATGCAAAGATTGTCTCAGGTGGTAAAACTTATGCAGGATTAATAGAGAATGTTTCCGAATATGGGATGATCTCTATGATTCAGATATCAAAAGATTTTACTCCTGAAAAAATAATTGAGCTGAATTTTCAAATTCCTTCAGGTGAAATTCTAAGTTTAAATTGTGAGCTAATATGGTTTTTAAGAATGCCACTATGTAATAAAGAATTAACTTTAGGATTTGAAATTATAAACCCACCTCAAAAATACAAGGAATTCATAATAACTTTAAATTTTAGCAACAATTAACAGAAGGCTTTTTAAAACCAGTGAATTCATAAATATTAATATATATATATAAATATATATAATTAATATATATATATAAATATATATAAAGGTCTTTTGTTTTATCTAAAGTTTGAATTATAAAATTATATATAAATTTAATTTGATAATTTTGCTATTATAGAATATTTTAAAGCCAGGGGATTTTTCTATAAATTAAACTTGAGGTTATATAATGCAATGTCCTCATCTTGTGAAGGGTGTCATAACAATCTGTAGGGTTAGTGATAGACCTTATATTCTAAGTGACTTTGAGCTTACGGAATATTGCGAGAGCAAAAGCTATCAAAATTGCCATAGATTTTTAAGTTTAATTAAAAAAATACTCGAATCTTTATATCGGGCATATAATAAAAAACCTATATTGATAGTTAATAGTGATTACCACATTAGGGAACTTCTTTCTTTAATATTAAAGAAAGAAGGCTATGATATTATCGAGGCATTTAATGGAAAACATGCGTTGGATAAACTGAGATCAACAACAGTTCAAATGGTTATAACCGACCTACAGATGCCGTTTATGGATGGTATTGAACTTACAAAAGAACTGAGAAACACAGCTGAGTATGATTTCATACCTATAATTATGCTGGCAACAGAATTTCGGGAATCCAAAAAGGAAGAAGGTAAACAGGCAGGTATTAATGAATGGATTGAGAAGCCATTTATACCCAAACATTTATTAGATGTAGTAAGTAGTTTACATTATAAAAAAGCTTCAATAAAAAATTAGATTCTCTATGGAGAATTTATTATGCTAAAGAATGTACAGAATATTTATCTACTCCTGCCCTTTAGATTTTAAGGAAGTCAATCTTTTCCACGTGATTCTTAATTGTTAATAATACTTGATTATAATTCTTATCAGGTGTAAATTCGTTGTTTCTCCAATTTGATTGAGAACTTGGAAAAGTTGGTATATTTTTGTGACATGATACACAATTGTTAAGCACAGTTATGTATCATTTACTATTTTTATTAATTCCGTAATCCCACTTAAAGTTTCTAACCGCCTTATTTTTAAAAGAAAAGAAAAGTAATATGAACTTTCATATTTTGGCATGTATCTTGATAGTTCTTTAATCAGTAGATGTATCTGTACAGTAAGGGAGGGGAAATTTCTTCATACCGAAATAAAATTTAATGCTCTTCAGGTAGAAATTAGAAATCGATAAATCTAAATACTGCATGTGTAAGAGGGTATTAAGATATACCTTTAAGTAGAATGCGGCATAAACGTGGAGAAAAATTTCTTTTAATTCAATATCTTTTTGATTAGGGAGGAGGTGATGTGAGATCAGAGAAAATATCCATTTTGGTTTAAGTATGCGAGATACAAAACATACTAAATAATAAGGAGGGTAGTAAAATGAAAAAGTTTTTTTGGGGTTTACTTGTTTTATCAGTAATTTTGTTTTTTGCACAATCAGCTTTCTCTCACTGTGAGATTCCCTGTGGAATTTACGATGATGAAATGCGAATCAATACGATAAGCGAGCACATTGTAACCATCGAAAAATCAATGAATCAGATCAATGATATCCTGAAAGAAAGACCTAGTGACTCCCACCAGCTTGTTAGATGGATAATAAACAAAGAACAACATGCTAAAAAACTTCAGGAGATAGTTACCCAGTACTTTATGACCCAGAGGATAAAACCTGATACAAAGAATTACGATAAAAAACTTGCTTTACTCCACCAGATGCTTGTCTTTAGCATGAAAAGCAAGCAGACGACTGACCTGAGCCATGTGAATAAATTGAATGAGCTGGTTAAAGACTTTAAGAAACTCTATTTTTCAGATAAGTAATTCATTCATAAAATACTCCGGTTCCCTGTGGAACCGGAGTATGAAGAATTGGGGAAAATATTTTCGATTCCCAGCCTCTACAAGCAATATTTCATACGCAAATCAATTCTGAATTATTTTCTGTATTATATTTCAAAAAGTGGGTATAATCCGTTTCATCAGAGTGAGTATATGGCCAGAATGATAGAAATATACATATATATTAACAAATATTTTTTTTAGATCATAAGTAATTTGAGGGCATAAGAAGACAAGGAAGATTTATGGGGTATCCTTTAGAGTATCTTATTGATGTTGCCAGGAATTTTAAATTAGACGGAAATATACAGGATATCCGGAGATACGGTTCAGGGAAAATAAACGATACATTTCTTGTGACTCTAGGACCCGGAAGAGAAAAGCAGGTCATTCTTCAGTGCATTAACGAGAAAGTATTCCCACATCCGGAATGGATTATGTTCAACATGCGTTTAGTTACAGATCATATTCATGAAAAGCTGAGATATGAACAAGAGAGTGGTTCAGGCCGGAGATGGGAAATGCCGCGGATATTTGAGGCTAAAGACGGAAAAGATTATTTTATTGATTCCCGAAAATCATTCTGGCGGGCATTGAGTTTCATCAATGCGTTGGCTGGAAAAAGAATCAGAGATGCCAGGCATGCTAAGGAGGTAGGCTACGGAATTGGCAGATTCCACAGTCTTATTAGCGACCTGGAGACTGAAAAGCTTTATGATACGCTGCAAGGATTTCACAACACACCGGGATACCTTAATTCTTTCGATGAAGTAATAAAAGATAAGGGTGTAACGGGAGAAACTTCCAAAGTAAAATACTGCCTGCAGTTTGTGAGCGAGAGGAGAAGATGGGCTTCTGTTTTAGAAGATGCAAAAGACCAGAAGAAGTTATTTCTACGTCCAATTCATGGAGACCCCAAATTTGACAATATCATGATTGATAAAGAGACCGGTCAGGCTGTCAGCATTATTGACCTGGATACAGTAAAACCTGGTTTAGTCCAGTATGATGTTGGTGATTGTTTGAGGTCCTGTTGTAATCCTGTTGGAGAAGAGACCAGAGATGTGGATGATGTTCATTTCAGAACCGATTTTTGCAGATCAGTTTTGGAGGGCTATATTTCGGTTGCCGACAGTTTTTTTGGCATGAACGATTACTTATACCTATATGATTCAATCCGCCTCATTGCTTTTGAGCTGGGGCTTAGATTTTTCACTGATTATTTACAGGGAAATGTATATTTCAAGGTAGCTCACGAGGAGGAGAATCTTTTTCGGGCCCTTGTTCAATTTAAGTTAACCGAGAGTATCGAGTCACAGGAGTCGGATATCCTTGAAATAATTGAAGATTTGAAATGAAAATGTATATTATAGACCACTAACAAAACTTTAAGAAGTTTCTTAATGCAAGAAAAAGAAAAGATACCCGCACACCTTATCTGAAATTATGATTCGGTCAGTATCTTAGTAAAAAGGGCTTATAATAACTTTGGGAAATACTGTAAAAGCCAGATCACTTCAACTGAGGCACAATTCAAAGAAATGGGAGCTTACTAAGGAAAAGGGATGGATTAATGATGCAATGGACAGAATACTCATATTACAGGAAGAGACCACAAGAGATTTGGAGAAATTGCAATTGAGGAAGGTCTTTTGTCACAGGCACAGGTAAGAGAGTTACTTAGAGAATAGAGTAACAGGTATCTTTATTTTGGACAAGCACTGGTAAAACTTGGGGTCATTTCAGAAAAGAATATGTTAAAGAACCTGGAGAATTTAATCAACTTAAAGTGAGAAGTAAAGATTAATGCCAGTGTTTCAATTGCCTTCTACTCAGTAACACACCAGTCATCATCGCATTCGAGAGAGTGTTCCAGCCAATCATATGCTGCAAGAATTCGTTTTTCGATATCTCTCTGTTTCGGCGAAAGGTTGTAAAATGTGATATTTTTCATCTGTTCTAAAGCAGTATGTTTATCAGGAATAGAATCTATACCCGTGCCAATAACCTTCCCTGAAACGGTATCAAGTATTTCCGCATCTTCCCCGTTGGTTACAACTGTTACGGGAATTTGGTATGACTCCAGAATCCTTGAAGATGCAAGTGCAGGGCGTTCCCTGGTTACAAGGGAACCCGGTCCGTATCTGATAACAATAAAGCACTTTCCGTCAACTTTTACAACAAAGTCAACCATTGACAGCACTTTCTCATTTTCGATGTCCATCTCCAGCCTGCGTTTTACCTCTATATCTTCTTTTGAAAAGCCCCTTTGTTCAACAAGAAAATGGGCCAGCTTCTGACGGTATCTTTCGTCATCAGTGTCTGTAATTACACGTCCTGTTATAAAGTCTGTTGTCTTTCCTAATATTCTTCGATGACCCAAAGCGACCCCTCTTAAACTCCCTTAATTTTATTCTACTCTAACAAGTATATCTTCAGGAAGCCTTTTTATAAGCTCATCTACAGCCTTATTCAATGAGCTTTCTAATTTGGACTCTGCAGTAATTATAATCTTATATTCAGGATTCCCGAGGACAGGATAAGAGCCGAAGGTTACATCGATACTTTCTTGAACAACCGTATTCAGGGTTTTTGCGATATCTGATTCATTGGCATTAAGAAAAAGCCGTTTTGAATAAAAGGCTGAGGAGCGGAATCTCTCTTTAATTAAAGAGAATTTTTTCTTTAGATATTCAGGGATGCCGGGGAAGATGAATATATTTTTAAAAGAGACTACCGGGAAAGGCATGAGTTCAAGACCGATGATTTCAGCCCCTTCAGGAACATCTGCCATCTTCATAAATGAGTCGTTAGCAGATTTGCCATATCGTGAGAGGAACAGCTTTTCGAGTTCAGGGTGTCTTATTAACCTCACATTGAATCCCTTTGCTATCCCCTCCATTGTCAAATCATCATGTGTCGGGCCTACACCTCCTGACGTGAATACATAGTCATAATTTCTTGAGAACTCTAACGCTTCATTACCAATGATTTCTATTTCATCGGGGATTACCGATATGCGCATAACATTCACACCCAGATTATTCAATTCTGATGCAAGATAAAAAGAGTTGGTGTCCTGCACCTTGCCTGAAAGTATCTCATTGCCGATTATTATAATACCTGCGGTCTTTGTAGTATTTTTGTCGGTGTTCATTAAAATAATCCAGCAGATAAAGATTCAATATGCCTTATGATTTCTGAACAGGAGGCATTATAGGTGAATTTTAAAGCTGCCCCCTGTCCTCTTTTTGTATGTAAATTCCTGCCCGCATCATCATTTAGGTATCTTGTAATTATTTCACGAAGCTCTTCAGGAGTATCATAAGTAACAACACTGTTATTAAGTAATTCATTCATGCTGAGGACATTGTCAGAGATAACAAATCCTCCGCTTGCGAGAGCGTCAAGGATCCTGGGATTGATAAACCCTTCCCTTTGCATATCCTCATGGTGATCGTTTAAAACAATCTTTGAGGCTGAGTATAGCTCATTCAGCTTCCTGTTTTCGAAATAAACTCCGCCATACCATTCATCAGGTATCAGGCCTTCCCAGCCCCATCCCCAAATTTTTATATTATGATTTAGATAGCCCATATCATTTATAATCTTCCTCATTTTATTCTGCTTCGTATTGCCTACAAATACAACATCATATATTTTTTTCATGTTAAGAGGGGTCATATTTGTTGGTATCATTAAAAGTTCAGCATTGAACCCCATATTGATGATTTTTTGTATGAAATGCCTTGAAATGCAGTAAACTTTCTGGTACTTTCTAAGTACATCTGGTGTAATCCAGTCAGGATGGCTGTGAATCCAGAGTATGTTATATGTATCCGGTAAGATATCATCAACAGGCTCGCCGAAAAGGTGCAAAATGATCCCGGGATTTGAATTGTCGACGGGATAACCGAGTTTTATGAATTCTCCAATAAGGTTCTGCTTAAGCCAGTAATCACCCCATACCTTTCTTTCAGGTACATCGTAAAAGTCGGAGTAGGATATTATACCTATCGGGGGGAAGGTGGAAAAATCTCTTCTCATGGATACTTCTTACCATTAAGATCCAGTTCGAGTCAAGTAATGGATTATATCCAATCAGAACATAAGGAATTCCAGCACTGACATAGCGAGGCTTCCAGGACAAAAAGGTATTGAAGGGGAATTCAAAGGTTTTAAAAATTCAGCGGTTGGCACCTTGATTAATGATAAGATTCATCCATATAATATTGAAGATGTCTCCATAATCTTTCAGAAATTCTTTCAGTGTGCCATCATGCTTCTCGTTTCTCTTGTAGCGCGTAAACTGTTTTTTTACATATCCGATGACTGTTTTTTTATGGCCGGAACTATATGGATATGCGCAGCCACTCATTACTGATTTCTTATCCAGGGGCAAAAGCCTTGTTGCAAATATATCCCCTTTTCTGAACCCACTTGTTAAGGCTTTAAAATTCAGTTTAAATTCTCCATCTAAAAGTAAGTCCTTAAGAATAAGATGCTTGCCCTTTGATAATGATACAACCTCATAAAGGCTCAATATAGAGCCCTTTAGTTTATCAAGGAGGGCAAGTTCGTTATCTTTAAGTTCTTTTCTGGTTTTTGCAAATATATCGATGAATGTCTCTTTATCTTTATTAGCTTTATAGTCGAAGACAAGCCAGTCTTCAAAGTTTATAAAACCAAGTGAAAGCGCTGTTCCACTAAGAAACTCATCGGGATATTTCTCATCCCAGAAATATGCATATGCCCTGTCTATATCATCCTTATGATTCTTCCTGACATAATCTATAATTGAATGATAAAGCCTTGATTTAAGATTCTCTTCTATACCCATAAGTTTTTCTCCTTATAAATTTATGTTTTGGTATTATAATTTATATAACCATCTTGCGTCACCGTTAAATATGGATATTTAGATGTTGATTATAACAGGAACAGGAAGGTCAGGCACTGAATTAATGGCCAGGATTTTTGGCGGATTCCATGAGTTCAGGGTGAATTATATACTTGATAAATATTTTTCAAGTGAAGACCCTCATTCAGATCTGTTTGATACAGTCAAAAAGCGTATTACGGTGATATTGGACCTTCATCAGGGTGTCGACCGCGAAACATTTGTGGATTCATCAAACCTTTATATCCATTTTATTGATGCCATTTATTTGCTTAACCCTTTGGCCAAGTTCATCCTTGCAGTAAGGAACGGGAAGGATTTTGCAAGGTCTGCAATTAGTCGAAAATGGCATGAGAGAAAGTCATTCGGGATGGTTCCACAGTATAATGATACCTATTTTGATAAATGGGAAGGCATGAATCCGCTTCAAAGAAGTGCATGGATATGGGCATACAGGAACAGAAAGGCACTTGAAGGATTAGATCGTGTTCCGGAAAAACAGAAACTAATCCTGAGGATAGAGGATCTGAAAAGTCATGAAACCCTCGATATTGTTGAATCTTTTACAGGTATAAAGATTGAAGACAGAGGGATCGTTGATAAGCGCTTCAATGCAAACCCTTTTTTTGATTTCAACAAGAAAGAAGAATGGACAGTTGAACAGAACAGTGAATTTTATGAAATTGCAGGGGAGATGATGAAGTTCTTCAGGTATGAATAAATTTATTTATATTTGTAATGCAGACGGACTTCTCGCCCTTTCCGTAAGCCAGCCTGTTTCGTTGAATAAAAGGATATCTCCTGCCCTGTAGTTAGCGCCCTGGATCACTGTATCTTCGACAAGCTTGTAATTTTCAAGGACTCTATTTCTGTGAAAACAGGCCCAGGTGCCTGCCCTGAGCAGAACCCCGTTCTTTAGTATATCCTCAGCAATAACACATCTCTTAAGAGTACCATTGTCATAAAACGCCACCCATGAGCCTTCAGTGCACTTGATGCCCTGGATTATAACTTCTTTATCAAGTCTGCATGCTGAAAGCATTCCATTTTCATGGAATTGCAGGAATGTATCATATCTAACAGGTACGCCATTTACGATATTATTTTCAGGAAGATAACATTTCATAAGCCTGCCGTTTTCATGAAAATGGACTCTGGTTTCTGCCCTGCAAGGCAGTCCATCTATTAATATGTCATGAGCAGGCTCGCAGCTTGAGATAAGGCCATTTATATGAAACCATACCCAGGTACCTGACCTGCATTTTATACCCATAATATCTTCGTCAGATGTCAGGAGTCTGCCCCAGACCCTTCCATCTTTATAAAAGATGATCTTATCCGAGTTGCCGGGTTCAGACATTAATCAGACCGCCATCTTCTCTGAATGCAAGCATAATCCCCTTTGTGTAGGTAACACCGTTAATGTCTATATCCTTCGAAATTGTACAGCCTGAAAGCCTGCCGTTTTTGTCTATCCAGACCCTGGTCCCTGCCATGCATGGTATGCCATTAATTACTGTTTCTTTCGAGATATTAAAAGAAGAAAGTCTTCTGTTATCAAAAAAGCATATATCAGTATCTGATTTTACAGGGAATCCGTCGATTGTAACATTACGGGCAATATTACATTTAAAAAGACAGCCGTTATCGTGAAAGAGTACCATGGTGTCGGCTGGCACAGGAATTCCCTCAATTTCTGCGTCCCTTGAGAGCGTGCACATCAGCAGTCTACCGTCATCAGCAAACTCCACCTCGCTTTTTGCCTTGCACGGAATATTGTTTATAATCGTCTCATGCGAAATATTGCATCTCCAGAGTCTGCCATGCTCATTAAATCCGACGATAGATCCTGATTTGAAGGGTATTCCCTGTATAACGGTATCTCTTGAGAGCATACATGATTTCAGTTTCAAACTGTCAGGGAATCTAATAACTGTCTTTTCTATACAGGGTATATCGTTATACATCCTGGTTATGCCTTGTTGGAACCAATACCCTTATAAAATGCCTTAATTGAAGTGTCTTTGATTTCTTCCATCATACTCAGTTTTGCTGAATCAAGTCGCTCTTTAGGTACCTTTAATTTTTTTGATAGTTCATCGAGTGAGACATTCTTTGCGAAGTGTTCTTCTGCTATAAGAACTTTAAGTATATCGTCTATAATGTTCTTTTTCAGTTCTTCGTCTTCAACCTCAATCATGCCACATGCACTGTCAAAATCAAGTCCCTTGTCCAGTCCCTCCCTTATTTTTGACAGGGCCTGATTATAGGCTTTATCTGTCTCTGTAACAAATGCGTCCTCAGGAAGCTCTTCATACCATGCTTCTCCCATGTGAACTCCTTTCAGTAACTATCCAAGTTTTATTAACTAGTTGATTAATTTATTAAAAAGCTTAATATGGATTGCAATGTCTGTGCTAAGCTAAACTTATTGTAATTATACTATCATAAAAGCATAATTAAATGAACTGGTTGGATGGTATCAGCAGAGAGACATTAATTTTTAAGGCTATGTTGACATCGGTACCGAATAGAATTAAAATTAGCCACCTGATTTTTTAATTAAATAGAGGGGGTTGTATTGGCTATTAAGGTTAAGAATCCTATAGTTGAGATTGACGGCGATGAGATGGCCAGAATTCTATGGAATCTTATAAAAGGAAAATTGATAATGCCGTTTCTGGATATAGATATAGAATACTACGATCTCAGCATAAAGCACAGGGACGAAACAGAAGATAAAGTGACCGTTGATGCTGCCAATGCTATTAAAAAGGCGGGTATCGGGGTAAAATGCGCAACCATAACTCCCAATGCCGCAAGGGTCAGGGAATATAATCTGAAAAAGCAGTGGAAAAGCCCCAACGGTACTATACGTTCTATACTCGATGGGACTGTATTCAGAAAACCTATAATAATAAAAAATATCCCTCCCGGTATAAGGAAATGGAAGAGGCCGATAATTATCGGGCGTCATGCATACGGTGACATATATAAAAATGTTGAGCTTATTGTGGAAGAACCCGGACGAGCTGAAATTGTATTTATACCCGAAGGTGGCGGTGAAAAGAGGGTATTAAAGATTCATGAGTTTAGCGGAAGCGGTGTTCTAATGGGTATACACAACACAGAGAGTTCAATAAGAAGCTTTGCAAAAGCATGTATAAATTACGCACTGAGCGAAGGAGTCGACCTATGGTTCGGTGCCAAGGATACAATTTCCAAACAATACCACGGTTTTTTCAGGGATATTTTTGCAGATGAAATAGAGAAGAGCGGGGACAAATTTAAAAACAGAGGCATAAATTACAGGTATCTTCTTATCGATGATGCTGTAGCCCAGGTCTTAAAATCAGAAGGCGGAATGCTCTGGGCTTGCATGAATTATGATGGAGACGTTATGTCTGATATGGTGGCAACAGGTTTCGGGAGTCTTGGACTGATGACATCGGTTCTTGTATCTCCCGACGGTAAATATGAATTTGAGGCGGCTCACGGGACGATCGTAAGGCACTATCGTGAGTACGTAAAGGGAAATCCTACCTCAACAAATTCCATCGCATCTATCTTTACATGGTCAGGGGCACTGGCAAAAAGGGGAGAGCTTGACAATACACCTGATGTTATAAAGTTTGCCAGAACTTTGGAGAATGCTGTTATAGAGACGGTCGAAAGCGGCATCATGACAAAAGATTTAATGCTTATCGCCGAACCGAAAATTGATAAATATGCATTGACAGAAGAGTTTATTGATGCTGTTGCCTCGAAGCTCGAAAATTCAATTAGCTGACCTATTCCGCTTGATTTTAAATAATTTTTATTCTTTAAGCATGTCAAGAGTTGTGCTATATTAACGTCACGAGCGCAGCAAAAATCAAGTTGGTATAATTATTGTCATTGATTCGCATAAAGTCATTTTCATCTAGTCTTTTTTACTTTTTGTTGTTTTTTCACTTTCCTGCCATTCACCCACCAGTCGCTTTTGTCCGAAAACCACCACAGTGACGAATCTGTTTTGAGAATCGCTCTGGAAAGTTTACGGGCAATGTCTGTATTGAGCCTTTTTACTGCAAAGGCAAGCCATTCATCGGCATAGGTGTTGCCCAGATCCTTGTATTCTTTGAGTGCAAGGATCATCTCGAGCTGATCAGCATCATATGCCAGCCTCGCCTCAAGACTTTTCCCTTTGTAAAACTCCTCTATAAGTTCCTTCATCTCCTTGCCGAATGGCAGAGTATTGGTCAAATCATCAACTGCTTTTTTTTCATCAGATTTAACGTATTTCTTGTTCACATAATTAAGATCACCGGTTCTTGATTCCGGAAGGTCATGGAAAAGACACATCTTGATAATTTTGTCAGTATCAGCCTTTTTTGAAAGGTGTCCCAAGGTGTATCCTATGTATACTGTTCTGAATATATGCTCTGCAACGGATTCAGAGCCTGAGCCGAGAAACTGGAAGCCTGTCCTCGGTGTGCGTTTGAGCATACCGGCTTCAAATAGAAAATTTGCAATTCTCTTCATATTCATAAATTCCCCCGCAAAGATAGCAGAAATATATTAACTAATTATTTTACAAAAAATACAGGGTATATCTCCTGCAAAATCTCTGACCGGTCTATACTTTTGAATCATTGAGTTATTGAGTCTTAGTGTCGTTGTGTCATATGGTCACAAGAAAAGTAAGGAGTAAGCAGACTTCGGCGAGCCCTCAGCCTGAGCTCGGGCTGAATGGCTTAGTCGAGCCTTAGGCAGTAAGCAATAAATGCAAGGCGAAAATAGTTTCTTTACGGGGTGAAGATATGGTAAAAAGTGATATGGAATATTCAGACGATTCTGACAACCTCGACCTTTCAGATGAAGAGAAAAATAGAATTATATCATTGATGGAGAAAATGATGGAAATGGGCATCGGTTCGGTCTATTGTCAGGAGGATGAGGGTCTGACTGATGCAGAGGTAGACTGTGAAGCATATATCAGCTTGTGCAAAGCCAAATGCTGTACCTTCAGGTTTGCCCTTACAAAGGAAGAGGTTGAGAAGGGGCGGATTAAATATAATGTAAAACGCCCCTTTTTTATTGAAAGGGACGCTGACGGATACTGCAACTATATTGAACGCCATACCCTTAAATGTACCATCTGGGAAGAGCGGCCGATAAGATGCAGGAGATATGACTGCAGGGAAGACCCGAATGTCTGGCCTGAAGGTGTACCAGGAAAACTCCGTTAAAAGAAAATATCATCAATTTATAAAGAGGGTAACCCACGTTAGAAGAAAATAAAAACAATTTCTAACGGTGTAAATACTGAAAAGGTCAGTCAAGAATTTTATATCCGAGTTTTTCCATGCTGTCCCTTGAGATTTTAAATAGATCGGTCCCCGCTATTTTCGAACTATCAAAATTTATCTCAATCTTTCCCTCGTTTACATCTATAGATTCAACACCATCCATTTTCCCGATAAATCTTCTTAATGCAAGAGAGCAAGACTCACAGAATTCCTTCTGAACATTAAGCGAAAGTTTTTCCATTGCGCTCCTCCTGATTCTTAATTAATATTCCCTAAAAGCCTTTTCAATTTTAATTATCCCATAAATTTGTGGAGATGGACAACCATATGTCAGCATTAGTAAGCCCCGTTAGAAGACCTCCGCCCTTCTAACCAGAAGACTGCCTGTCTGCTTCGCCGAACCCGCTTCGCCGAATCGAGGCGAGTCGAGGCGAGCAGGCAGACTCACACGGGGTATTAAATCCAGCCAGAAGAAAATAACAATAATTTCTAAACGGGGTAAATCCCGTTATAAGAAAATATCAACACTTTCTAAGGGGGTAAATATTTCTAAAATGAACTGGGAAATGAAATCAGGCGGGAAGTCTGGATAAAAAATGATTTTCTTTTGAAACTTTGTGACTGAGTTGTCTGTGTTATAATAGCTTGAACAGTTTAAATTTATGTAAAAAAGTTCTAATATTATTCTGTAATTTCTTTTGGGGCAACTGGTTTGGACAAAAAATACAACCCTAAAATAATTGAAACCAAATGGCAGAAGTACTGGCAGGAGAGGAATCTTCACAGGACAGAGGAAGAAAATTCTAAAGATAAATTCTACTGTCTTGAGATGTTCCCTTACCCTTCCGGAAATATCCATATGGGGCACGTCCGCAACTATGCTATTGGAGATGTAATTGCAAGATATACAAAAATGAGGGGTTTTAATGTCCTGCATCCGATGGGGTGGGATGCATTCGGCATGCCTGCGGAGAATGCTGCAATCAAAGAGGGTGTACACCCCTCCGCATGGACCTATGAAAACATCAGCTATATGAAGAGCCAGATTAACAGGCTGGGATTGAGTTATGACTGGGACAGGGAGGTGACAACCTGCAGTCCTGAATACTACCGCTGGAACCAGTGGTTTTTTATCAAGATGCTCGAAAAGGGCATTGCCTACAGAAAGTCTTCCAATGTTAACTGGTGCCCTTCATGCACAACTGTTCTTGCAAACGAACAGGTGATCGATAAAAAATGCTGGAGGTGTGAGAGCGTTGTTGTTCAGAAAAAACTTGACCAGTGGTTTCTCAGAATAACTGATTATGCAGAAGAGCTTCTTCAGGCATGCGATGAATTAACCGGATGGCCTGAGAAGGTTGTACTTATGCAGAAGAACTGGATAGGAAAAAGCTACGGAGTTGAGGTAGATTTTAAGATAGCCGGGACGGACAGCAGTATCAGGATATTTACAACGCGTCAGGATACACTCTTTGGTGCAACTTTCGTATGTCTTTCACAAAAGCATCCTTTTTCTGAAAAATTAGTATCTGATAGAATTAAACTTGAAAAGTTCAATGAGAAGTACGCTAAAGCAGATGAAAAGATAGGTCTATTCACAGGCAGTTATTGCATAAATCCGATGAACAATGAAAAAATCCCTGTATATATAGCCAATTTTGTTCTCATGGAGTACGGCACAGGCGCAATCATGTCAGTGCCTGCACATGATCAGCGAGATTTTGATTTTGCAAAAACATACGGGTTGCCGATAAGGGTTGTAATAGAACCTGAAGAAAAAACTTCAGAGTTCCGGGTTGCAGGTTCAGTTTTGAATGAGGCTTATGAAGGTGAAGGGGTCCTCGTTAATTCGGGACAATTCAGCGGTTTAAAGAGTCCCGATGCAAGAGATGAGATAGCAAAATATATAGAAGAAAAGGGTATCGGTAAAAGGTCAGTTAATTATAAGCTTCGTGACTGGGGTATATCCAGACAGAGATACTGGGGTACACCCATTCCCGTAGTGTATTGTGATAAATGCGGAATTGTGCCTGTACCAAAGGAGGATCTCCCTGTAATCCTGCCCGAGGACGTTAGGCTCACAGGCAAAGGAGGTTCGCCCCTCCTTGAGGCGGAAGCCTTTATTAACACTGCGTGTCCTTCGTGTAACGGTAAGGCAAGGCGCGAAACAGATACCATGGATACTTTTGTGGATTCTTCGTGGTATTTCGTGGCTTATTGCCTTAGTAAAGAAAAGATCGACTTTAAATCGGAAATCGGAAATCGAAAGTCGAAAATCGGTTACTGGATGCCTGTAGACCAGTATATCGGGGGAGTGGAACACGCTGTCATGCATCTTCTATACTCGAGATTTTTTACAAGAGTTATGCGGGATCTTGGCATAGTTGAATTTAGTGAACCATTCAATAATCTCCTTACACAGGGAATGGTCATCAAAGATGGTGCCAAGATGTCCAAGTCAAAGGGTAATGTTGTTGACCCTGAATATCTGATAGAGAGATATGGAGCTGATACATCGAGGCTTTTTTCACTGTTTGCAGCTCCTCCTGAAAAAGACCTTGACTGGTCTGACAAAGGCGTTGAAGGTGCCTACAGATTTCTTAACAGAATATGGAATATCGTATACAGAAATCTGGATTCATTGAGGGAAGTTGATGTATCGGGATTTAGCAAACCAGAACTTTCAGATTTTTCTGAACCAGGCCGTAATCTGTTGAGAAAAACGCATCAAACCATAAAAAAGGTCACATCTGATATAGAACGGGAATATCACTTCAATACAGCAATTGCGGCATTAATGGAGCTTGTGAACGAAATAAGTGTGTTTGAGCCACATGACAAAAGAGAGTGGCTAGTCTTAAAATTTGCTATAGAAAATACTTTGCAGCTTCTCTTCCCTTTTACGCCCCATATAACGGAAGAACTCTGGTATTCTATAGGCAATAGCCCAAGTTTATCTGAAAGACAATGGCCTGTCTGGGATGAAAGTCTGGCAAAGATGGAGGAAGTAGAGCTTGTTATCCAGATAAACGGCAGACTAAGGGCAAAACTTATGATACCAAGAAACCTTCCGGACGAAGAAATAAAAAAGCTTGCGCTTAATGAACAGAAGACAAAGGAATTTATTGAAAAGAAGGAAATCAAGAAGATTATAGTTGTCAAGGGAAGACTTATAAATATAGTAACCGGGAATTGATAAATGAAAATGGAGAAAATAAAAAGCTGCCAGTATTTTTCACTCGTTACTTTACTCTCTGTTATCCTTCTCAGCAGTTGCGGATACAGTATACACCGCCATGCTGCACTGCCTTTTACAGAATTAGACATTGGCCTGATCGAAAACAAAACCCTTGAACCCAAGCTTCAGGATAAGCTTCACAGGGCAATTGTCGAGGAATTCCTAAAGCAGGGCATCAGCATCAGTCTTGCAGCTGAACATAAACTTACAGGGATAATAAATGATTTCCAGATGGTCACGCTCTCAGAAAAAGAAGGAATAACCGTGGAATACAGGGTGATTATTAATGCAGAGTTCAAACTTCTCGATGCGCAGGGTGCTGTAATGGAAATCAAAAGAATAGATTCACCTTTCATTGTTTCTTTCAGGGGTACTGAGGAATTTGGCAGGCTCCTTGCAAATAAAGATATTGCCGAAGAAAAGGCTTTGGATGATATTGCAATTCAGATTGTTGGAGCGCTGATATACAGATGAGTTATCGTCATTTTCTGGATGAGATAAAAAAAGGAATGCCTTTATCAAACTATGTCCTTATATCCTCTGATTCGTTTCTGCGTACCGAGGCTATTTATTTAATAAAAGAACTAATGCCTGCTGAGGAAAGAGATTTCAATTTCTATACATATGACCTTCAGGACAACAGCGTTATCCCTTTTGAGCAAATACTTGATGTCTTAAATACAGCACCTTTTTTCTCAAGCAGGAAATTCGTAATAATCTGTAATTTTCAGAAGATATCTTTAAAGGACTTAAAAAAACTTGAACAGTATCTGTTAAACCCCTTTGATAGTTCACTTATGATATTGCTGAATGCAGGGGCTGTCAAAAAGGATATCAGGGACAGGCTAAGAGGCGTAAAACAGATAATTCTAGATATAAGGGAAAAAGAAATTCCTTTATGGCTCAGACAGAAAGCCAGGAAAAAGGGTTTTGAAATATCAAACGGTGCAGCAGATTATCTTATAGGTACAATAGGCCCGGATATAGGTATGCTTTCATCAGAGCTCGACAAGTTCATGCTTCTCGGGAAATCCGTAATAGAAAAGGAAGATATAATTGAAGTAATCAGGGGGAACAGGACATTCAATGCCTTTGACCTCGTTGATGCCATTAAGTCAAGGGACACAGAAAGGGTATTTAAGATTTACAGTATATTGAGAGATTTAGAAGAGCCTTACAGTTTGCTCGGGGCACTTAACTGGCAGTATGGTCAATCCCTTTCCGTAAGAAGTTCCCGCAAAGAGAGAAAATATCTTGCCGATGCATTTAATATTTTGCACAATGCAGATGTGCATATAAAAAGTTCCGGGAGCTATTATCCGGTTGAGCTTCTCCTTAGAGAACTGCTTCGGCTTTCAAAACAGAGATGATTCATTTAAGTTATTTTAAATGCAAATAAAGTTTCAAATTTTTCTTTGCATGTGAAATGGATTGAAGAATTTCTCATGTTTTTGCATTGACATTGAATATTAATTCTGATAGTTTTTGGGAAAATTGATGGAAAATAAAAAATAAGGAGTATCAAATGGCTGTAAGAAAGACTGAACTCATAAAATGCCAGCACTGTGGGCGAAAAGTGAATAAAAAGGTTGCGCTCTGTCCTTTCTGCGGTGCAGGTATAGTTGCTACACCAATAACCGATGAGCCTGTATGCCCGAGATGTAAAGTTAAGCTCGAAATACACAATAAGGAAGACATGGATATTGATATCTGTCCTAAATGCGGAGGAATGTGGCTTGACAGGGGAGAGTTCAGGGTAATGACAGCCGAGTCCAAAGTCTACAAGGATTTTAAACTGAAAAAGGCATACAGAAGGCCGCCCGTTAAACAAAGTTTCAAGTACATCGAGTGTGTAAGGTGCGGGAAGCACATGGTCAGGGAGAATTTTAAGAGGATATCAGGCGTGATAATAGACAGGTGCGGAAACCACGGGGTATGGCTTGATGCAGGAGAACTCGAAAAGATAAGGCACTTCATAGCTGACGGGGGGCTCGACCGCGCCCAGAACAGGGAGTTAGAGAAAAACAGGCAGGAACTAAAAAACCTTGCCATAACAGTGAAAGAGACCGCATTCTCTCACAGGCTTATACACTTCTTTAACTTTAAAAGATGGTTCTTCAGCGGCTGGTGAGTTAAAGGAGTCAGGCTGATTTAACCCAGTGCCATCACATTAACTGTATAAAATAAAAGGCTAATTGTCTTCTGTGACTTGCAAATTCAGTTATCTGCAATAATCAAAAAAACTTTCCTGGCAAAATATTTTATGATGTTGTTGAACCAAAGAATGCGTTTGAGCAGGTATACATGTTATACAGTTTGGCATGTTTCTTGAGCGGACCCGCCTGATGCCGGGCGAAACCCATTTAGTTTTCGCTTTGCGCATAGCGTTCTTTGTACTGTTTTCTACCTACTATTTGAGAACTAAAAGGTTACGTCTAACGGTTACGGTAACGACGCCCGTTTCGTGTGTCGGTTACGTCTGTCGTCCCTACTGCTTACTCCTTACTGCCTACTTCTTACTTTTTACTCCTCACTCCTCACTCCCTGCTCCCTGCGCCTTGCACTCTGCTCTGCACCCTTTGCGTCTTTGCGATTACATAGCTCCTCAAAAACTAAGGTCACTGTGCCCTATCTACGAGTCGTAGACTGCACTTACACCTGCTCTTTTTATACTGAAATGTATTTTTCGGTTAATAAAAGTGTAGAGTATATTATCTGCTTTTATACTTGCTGCATTCCATGATATCTTTTAAGAAGGGGGTGAGAGCCATGCACTGGGGAGATTATGGATGGGAATGGATGATGGGATTCGGATGGTTCTTTATGATCATTTTCTGGGCACTGGTAATTATCGGAGTTTTATATCTGACAAAGATAATTTTTGGTTCAGGAAAAAAAGGAGGAACTGAAGAGGCACCATTAGATATTATCAGGAAACGTTATGCTAAAGGAGAGATAACAAAGGAAGAGTTTGAAAGAATGAAAGACGACCTCATGAAGGAGTGAAAAAAGGAATTATATATAAGAACAACCCTATTACTGTTTTTCTTTCCAGTAAGGATTTGACAGGTCCTCAAAGATCGTCAATGCGGCAACGGCTGCCTGGCCGACTGCTGTGACGATCTGTTTAACACCGCCTGTAATATCACCTGCTGCGTAAACGCCTTTCACGCTGGTCCTGTAGCCGGAGTCGGCCTTAATATATCCCTCATCATCAATCTCTGCGCCTATCTTTTTGGCAATTTCATTGCTTGGAGCGTAACCTATTGCTATAAAGACGCCATCCACCTGAATGGTTTTTTGGGATTTGGCTTTTATGTCTTCTATTTTCACTCCTGTAACAAGCCTGTCCCCGAGTATCTCTTTTACTTCAGAATTCCATATCATCGGGATTTTATTGTCAGACAGGGCCTGCTGCAGATACTTTTCTGCCCTCAGTCTGTCTCTTCTGTGCACTATGGTAACGTCCACTCCAATATTCTTTAAAAAGAGTGCCTCAGTGGCAGCGGTATTACCCCCTCCTACTACGATCACTTTCTTGCCGTCCTTGAAAAAATATCCGTCACAGGCGGCACAGTAGCTAACACCCTTACCCTGAAAATCTTTTTCTCCTGGGACCCCGAGTTTTTTGCTTTCTGCACCTGTGGCAATCAGGATTGCCTTAGCTGTATATCTTGCCTTGTTTGTTTTTATATGAAAAAGACCGTCTGCCTTCTGGATTTCAAGAACCTCTTCCCCCTCGTGAATATCGGTATAATGTATGGCCTGCTGCGCCATCATATCCATAAGTGTCTTACCCCCTATTTTTGTGAAACCAGGATAATTCTCGACAAAAGGTGTTAGTGCAACTTGACCACCTATATTGCTCTTATCTAAAACCACTGATTTAAGACCGCTTCTTTCGGCATATATGGCAGCAGTAAGTCCGGCAGGGCCTGCCCCGATTATTAGGACGTCCTTTTCTATCTTTTCAGCTGTTTCAACAGGCCTGATTTTGATCGGCGCTGCTGTTATGAGTTCTTCTATAAAGACCTCTTCGGGCTGAAGCCCCTGGCCTACGAGCTGGTCGTCTATGAATACCTGGGGGACTGAGTAAACACTGTACTGCTCGGCAATGTCTCTGTTTTCAAAGATGTCTATTATTTCTGTTGTTACAAGTCCCGGCTTTTCAATGGCACTTGCGATGGCAATTGCTGCCTGTTGAGGGCAGTAAGGACACGTAGGGCTCACAAATACCTTAACATTGCGTCTTTCTTTGAGGTCTGAAAGTCTTTTTTTTGAAATATCACTTAATATCGTATTACCGGTAGATGCCATAATTATTGATAAAATGAACGTTCGTGCTTCTTCACCCGCTGGTGCCCCGATTAGCCGGATATCGTATTTTTCAGGTTGTATGAGTAGAGTAGGAGATCGTGTAGCATTATTTTTTTTTGCCAGTTCACTGCCGATCTTTTCGAATTTCGGCTTGATCTTTTCTGTGATCTGAGAAAGTTCAGTCAAAAGATTTTGAGAGTACTCGTTAAAGGACTTGTTCTCATCTTTAGAAGTAAAGACAAGTACTTTCAAGGTATCTTTTAATTTTAAAAATTCCTTCTGAAGGATTTTTCTTGTATCCTCTGTGATTAGCGATTCTTTTTTCTGTTTCATAGAATTCCTTTCAAACTGAATGTTTAACCGGAGGACTTAAGATAATTTTACATCAAATGAAACGAAAGTTTTAGCCCATACTATTCAGTATTAATTTTATGCATGATTTCAATAAATGTATTTAACATCTCGTCTCTTTTTCTAGTGATCTGCTCAAGGTTAGATATAAATCTTCTGTATTCAACTGAAGGGGAATTATTTATATGTTCCAGAAGAGGGTCACAGAAATACCAGGTGCAGCGATATGGACGTACAGAACGACGGATTGTACAACCGTTCAATCCGAGGAACTGGCAGGGGGCTTTATCATCGATTCCTTTCCTATAGGAAGGAACCTTTTCACCTATTGCTAAAATATATACGATGTCATGATGTTCATAGTATGAATGCCTGTTAATACAGCATACATTCTGGCAGTAAGGGCATACAGCTTCGGTATTCTGGTGAATAAAAGGGCTTACACGTTCAATTAATTCAGAAACCTCAAAGGCAAGTATTTTTAACTTTTTAAGCCTGTGACCGTGATTCTTGAATATATCTTCGGTAAACCAGAGAACCTTTTTCCAGTCTTCCTGGTTGTGATAGTTTATTTGTTCGAAGTTATACTTGCTGATCATTTCAAAAAGTGTTAATAAACGGGTTGTGCTTTATTTCTTCTTCTATCGTTGTTGTATTGCCGTGTCCGCAAAAGACGCTTGTCTTAGGTGGAAGCGAGATGATCTTCTTCAGTGAACTTGAGAGCTTGTACAAATCTCCTCCCGGCAGGTCTGTCCTGCCAGCTGAACCGGAAAATAATGTGTCTCCTGTAAAAAGTGTATCTCCTCCATATAAACAGATGCCGCCTGGCGTATGGCCTGGTGTGTGAATGACTTCAAAGACTATCCCCCCGAACTGAATTTTGTCTCCATCCCTGACCAGTATATCAGGCGGGGGAAAATCTTCAGGCTCATACCCCCAGGATATACATAACTCCTTTGTATGCTTATATACGGTCTGTTCGTCTTCGTGCATTATTAGAAGGGCTTTATATTTATCTTTTAGATCCTTTGCAGCACAAACATGGTCATAGTGTGCGTGGCTGAAAACAATATATCTAGGATTTAGTCCATTCTCATCTATTAAGTCGCTTATTCTTTCGTATTCATCACCGGGATCTATAATTATAGCCTCTGATGTTGCTTCATCAGAGCAGATATAGCAGTTCACGTCAAGCTGTCCGACAACAATTTTATGGATATTCATATGTCTCTTCATGGATTATTGATTATACAATATCTGTTTGCCAAAAACCTCTCACCCCCTGTTTTAGTTATGTAAAAAAGTAAGCAGTAGGCAGTAAGGAGTAAGCAGTAGGGACGACAGACGTAACCGATAACCGAAACGGGCGTCGTTACCGTAACCGTTAGTCGTAACATTTTAGTTCTCAAGGAGTAGGCAGTAATCAGTAGGCAGTAAAAAATAACGCCATGCGCCGAGCGCCTTGCGCCATGCGAAGAGTAAACGGGCCTCGTAACCGCAATACTTAACCAGTGTAGGTCTTTGCGGTTATATATCTTAAAATTATCTCAATCTTTCGGCGATTTTTTTTGCAAAATCAGAAAGCGAGTCGTCTCTGGCACCAAATACAACATAAGTGTCCCACCTACCAAGCATATCGAAAACCTGACTACGATCTGCAACAACCTCAACGGATTTTACTGAAGTATCAATGCCATCTAATATGTCCCTGCTTGAAATATCCATTGTGGCTGTGCCTCCTGCATAATAGATTGGAAGAAGCACAAGATGGTCAGAGTCCCTCAGGCTTTTTGTAAATGTCTCTATATAACCGTTTTTCATCAGTCTTGTAGGACCATATCCATGTGGCTGAAATATATAGCAGACTCTACTGCTGATTTTCTGCATTGTTTTCATGAGATTAAAAATTTTATTTGGATTATGGGCGTAATCGTCGATAACTATATATCTTTCATTATTCAGGTGAATATCAAATCTTCTTTCAATACCGGTGAATTCAGAAAGGTGACCAGAGATTTTATTAGCCGGGATCCCGGTTTCTGAAAGAAAGGCGATACATGCGAGCGCATTATAAAGATTGTGTCTGCCAGGCAATGAAAGTTCGAAATTCTGACCGTTGACTTTAAATAATGTTCTGAAGGACTGGTATTCGACATCAATCGCCTGATATTCCGAGTTTCTGTCAATAGAAAATCTTACAGAACTTTTGATTTTAAATGACAAAAGATTCTTATCATCGATTCCTAAAATAACAGATACCGAGGTATTAGCAGAGAGCTTC
The DNA here is from genome assembly GCA_964345225.1 of uncultured Nitrospiraceae bacterium. Lineage (GTDB taxonomy): Bacteria > Nitrospirota > Thermodesulfovibrionia > Thermodesulfovibrionales > UBA6898 > CAYFQB01. Next base: position 24,496 of record CAYFQB010000004.1, read on the forward strand.
TCGAACATGCGGGCAGTTTCTTCTATAGAATGATGGTCCAAGGAAAGGTTTGAGATAATCGAATAGTCAGGCATATAATTGACAATAGTCCCGTCAGATTCACATGCTTCAAAAATTAGAATATCAGAATTACCAACAATATAATTACCCGGGTTCTTGAGAGTCTTGAATTGCTTAACCCTTCCGCCTCCTATGAAATTTGGTTCTTCCCCCAGCTTCTGCATCAGAAAGGCAAGCATGCCGGCAATAGTTGATTTGCCGCTTGTTCCTGAAACTGCAATTGTTTTGTACTGAGATAGTATCTCTGATAGGTATTCAGGACGAGTTTTTATCGGTATACCAAGTTCTTCTGTCTTGAGGAACTCCGGATGGTTTTTTTCGACTGCTGTACTGAATACAGCGAGGTCAAATGATCTGTCAATGCCGGTTCCGTCATGTTGTACAATCGAAATCCCGTTTGCCTTCAACCGTGTGCGGACCGGGTGTTCGAAATTACTGTCAAAAAGGCGGTCGGAGCCGGTTACAGAATGACCTTTGTCTGCCATAAAACCTGCAATTGCTGAAACGCCGCTACCACCTATACCTGAAAAAAATATCCTCACCTGTTAGATTCAATTATGATAGATAATTGACTTGATGCCTTCTTTCTGAAGGATTATGCGGGACTGCTCCAGAGCTTTGCCCTTATCATCAAATTTACCTATAAGGACTCTGTGAATAGTCTTTTTATCTGCGGTCAGGTCTTTCTTAACAAATGCGTCGTATCCCTTTTGTTTCAATTTATCAGCATAGGAAAAAGCATTTTTTTCGTTTGAAAAAGCGCCTGCCTGAATAGAGTATGTTCTTTTTTCCGGAACTTTTGCCTTCTTGGTTAATAAGGGTTTCTTCGGTACAGCTTTTGCCTTTTCAGGAGTTATGGGCGGGACAACATCTTTAATCTTTTTATTATCAAGGGGGAGTTTTTCTGTGATCACTTCTTTTTCAACAGGAGCTTCTTTTTTCACAAAAGTGGAAGGAACATCTTTGCCTGTATCAGGAAAGAAGATCTTTAACAGCTGCCATGATCCGATCCCAAGTCCTGCAATTACTAATACAGCTGCTAATAAGCTGACTAATTTCTTTAAAGGTTTCTCTTTTGTTGCATCATATAGTTTGAAATCCAAATCATCTTTTCTTTCAGCCTCTAACTGTTCAGTGGTTTCTTCGAGTTCCTGTTCCAGTTCGTCCCTGATTTCGGTATCTATGGGCTCGACAGTTTCCTCGAATTCTTGTTCCCATTCAGGTTTAGTTTCAGTTTCCACCTGCTCACTTGTTTCATCAAGCTCACGATCCAGTTCATCTTCTATTTCGACATCCGGTTTTTCAGTGGTTTCCCCAAACTCTAATTTAGCTTCAGCCTCTAACTGTTCAGTGGTTTCTTCGAGTTCCTGTTCCAGTTCGTCCCTGATTTCGGTATCTATGGGCTCGACGGTTTCTTCAAATTCATGTTCCCATTCATCTATAACCTCAGGTTCTGCCGGTTCAATTATTTCTTCTTCCTTTTCTGGAATTTCAGATAATGTTTCTTCAATACTCTCTGCGTATATACCTTGTTCAGCATCTTCTTCTCCCAGCAGAATTGCCTCTTGTTCAAGAGTTTCCAGAGGTTCACCAGTATACTCGAGTATTTCTGCCTCTTCCACTTCCAGTTCGTAAGGTTCTTCTTCGATCTCGACTGGTTTGACGTCTTTTTTAAGTGGGGGTTCTTTAACTACTATCTTAATCACGGATGGATCGATATCTTCTTTCAAGTATTTCATTGTTTTAGCATTGATCTTATCGGCAGTAAGTGGCTTTACAATAACATCAACAATTCCTATAGTAATAGTGTATTTCGGGTCAAGCTCTCCTTGGTAGGCAATCGTCATAATAATAGGAATTTTTTTCAAACTTTCGATGGAATTTATTGATTTGCTTATCTTCAATCCGTTAGCCTCGTGGACGAGAAGACCTATAAATATAAGGTCTGGGACTATTTCCTTTGCATTGTTAACGGCTTCATCAGGATTTGATACAATAAATACCTCAAAGCCTTTTGCCTCAAGTGTCTGTGTAATAAGATCACATACAGCCTGATCATCATCTATTACCAGTATCCTTTTTTTCATTTTCTATCTCATAGTTTAATTAAATGTATCTAATGCATTATATTTTAATACGGGCTTTGAGTCCAGTAATTTATTACTCCGAGATATCATTATATATGATCAATAAAATTTTTTATATATTATAAGGATTAAGAACCTTTTCTCAGAATCACAATAATCATGTTGCCTGAAATAAGGCTGAGGATTGAAAAGGAAGAACTAATTCAGCATAACCTGTCATTAGCACTCCTGATATCTTTTTGTTCTGAACCGCTGAAGTTCTTTCTCCTTCTTATCAAGTCATTCTTCCTGACCTCCTTAGGGATCTGGATGAAGATTATGTCTTCATTTCTTGCAGATGTTATGCCTGTTCCTTCCTCATCCTTCATGGACTCTATCTTAAATTGCTTTTCCTCAATGCATGGTGTGAGGTATTCAACATAGTCACCTGCATCGAGCCTGTTCCTCAGGCCGACTTTAGCTGTATCGCCTTTTATCTCAAGTATGACACCGACCAGTTCATGATTCATTCTGTAACTCTCTTCGTCAAAATTGTAATCATTATCAGGGTGTTTTCCGAAGAACATGCCCGTTGTATATCCTCTGCTGCTGAACATTGAAAGCTCCCTTAACCACCTCGTTTTAATATTGTATGTCGTTCCATCCTTAATCGAATCAATAGCCTCCCTGTAAGTTTTTACTGCACCTGCTATATAGTTTATACCCTTCATCCTGCCCTCGATCTTGAAGCTGTCAATCCCGGCTTCAGCAAGCAGGGGCAGGTATTCAATCATGCAGAGGTCTTTTGAACTCATAACATAAGTACCCCTGTCGTCTTCAAATACCGGGAAATACTCACCCTTTCTCTTTTCTTCCATAAGTGTATAGTTCCATCTGCAGGAGTTGGTGCATTCCCCCTTGTTAGCACTCCTCGATGCAAGGAAGCTGCTTATATAGCACCTTCCTGAATAGGATATGCATATAGAGCCATGAACAAACACCTCGAGTTCGATGGTTGTTTTCTGGCGTATCTCCCTTATTTCATCGATTGAAAGCTCTCTCGAAAGGACAAGCCTCTTGGCTCCAAGATTTTCCCAGAACCGTGCAGATTCAAAATTGGTAATATTAGACTGGGTGCTTATATGGAGGTTTATTTCGGGTGCTTTTTTTCTGAACATTTTAAACAAACCGGGGTCAGTCAATATAACCGCATCTGGCATGGCATCCTTAAGCAGCTTAATATGCTTTTCGATTTCTGGTATGTCTCTATTAAAGGGGAATATGTTAACAGTAACGTAAACCTTTACTCCATTTTCGTGAGCATAATGGACGGCTTCCTGTAATTCGTCATTGCTGAAATTTCCGGCTTTACCCCTCAGGCTGAATCTTGAATCACCGAGATAGACAGCATCGGCCCCATAGTGAATCGCTGTCTTAAGTTTTTCGAAATCGCCAGCAGGTGCCAGCAGTTCAGGTATTTTAGTTTTCAATTAATTATTATCCCTTGAGTCGGTAGATTTGTTATCCGCCTTCGCCTGGGTTAATCTGACGGGCTTTACACTTTTTAATAGCATCTCTTGCTAGCCTGTCACATCTTTCATTTTCTATATGTCTATTATGACCTTTTATCCAGACCCATTCTATCTTATGCGGCTTAGAAGCTTTAAGAAGCCTTTCCCATAGATCTCTGTTGAGTACTTTTTTTTCCTGAGAGGTGCGCCAGTTTTTCTTTATCCATCCTTCTATCCATTCAGTCATTCCTTTCACAACATAATTTGAGTCTGTTGTAATTCTGACTCTGCTGGGCATTTTGAGTGCTTCGAGAGCCAGGATTACCCCTAATAATTCCATTCTGTTGTTAGTCGTGATTTTTTCGTAGCCCGACAGTTCCTTGTCCCTTTTGCCTGACCTTAATATGGCTCCATATCCGCCAATGCCAGGATTCCCACTGCAGGCACCGTCTGCATAAATTTCAACAAAAGGTTTTGGTTTTTTTTGCATAACTAATTATTATATTACATTTTTTATGGTTTAAGTTCCAAATCCGATATCATCAATAATCAGTTTTAAATGCAGTCTGCGTTCTTGCCGTATTTAACTTCAGCTTATATCGTTGTTTTAGAAGCCTTATATTTCAAGAAAAGTTTTGACATAGTTATTCTTATAGTTTTATGCTTTATTGTATGCCGGCTAAATGGTTGGATTTGCTTATAACATACGATTCACTCGAGGCTGAGATGATAAAAGACGTGCTTGAAAGCGGGGGTATCGATGTAGTGCTGCAATCTTTTAAAATTACCCCCTACCCTGTTAACATCGGAAAAATTGGCGAGATAAAAGTGATGGTTAAAGAAGAGGATAAAGAGATAGCAGAAGAGGTGTTAAGGAAATTTATAGAGAGAGAAAAAGCTGACGAACAACAATGAGCTTTCGCCTATGGTTTCGAATTTAAATGACCTTAAAAAACAGATCTTCTTAGATATGCTTGATCTCTCGAACAGGGTTTTTATACATATCAGATATTCCGAAGATGTTATCATTGGCAACAGGGGATTTTTGCCTGAAGAAAAGGAGAAGGGGATTATTATTGTACTGAACAGGCAGATGAATTTTGAATATAACGATACTGGGATATCGGCTGTACTTGTATTCGGCACGAGCCCTGAAAAATGCTTTATTCCATTTAATGAGATATTATCTATATTTTCACCTGAACTTAATGCACAGTTTCTGGTATCACCGAGAGAAAAAGAAGCTCCAAGTTCAAAGACTGGTTCTGTTAAAACTTCAAAAAAAGATAAAGGTGAAAAGGTCATAAAGGTCGACTTTAAAAAGAAGAAATGAAAGCAAACTTTAAATGCTAAGTAATAAACTTATTAGAATTTATTTTACCCCGTTAGAAATTGTTTTTATTTTCTTCCAACGGGGTTTACCTGGAGGAATTCTTGGAGCTTTTCAGGCTTGGTATTTCTGAGTTGAGTAGAATGCTCGAAAGAAATGAGGTCTCTGCCAGAGATATCGTTACCTCGGTTTATGAGAGAATCGCTCAGGTTGAAGACAAGATAAAGGCATATATGACTTTAACAAGGGAACATGCTGAGAAAATGGCTGAAAATGCTGACAGAGATATTGAGGCAGGTGACAAAAAAACCCTCTCCGGCATCCCAATGGCTATTAAGGATAATATGTGCACCAAGGGAATTTTGACCACATGTTCATCAAAGATTCTTGGCAATTTTATCCCTCCTTATGAGAGCACTGTTACATCAAGATTATTGGGAAAAGGATATGTTCTATTAGGCAAGACTAATATGGACGAGTTTGCAATGGGCTCTTCAACAGAAAATTCGGGATTCTTCAAGACAAGTAATCCGTGGGATATTGAGAGGATTCCTGGAGGTTCAAGCGGTGGGTCTGGAGCAGCCGTTGCTGCTGACGAATGTATCGCAGCACTGGGTTCTGATACAGGCGGCTCGATAAGGTTGCCGGCAGCACTATGCGGTGTGGTCGGTCTCAAGCCTACATATGGAAGGGTTTCAAGATACGGACTTATTGCCTTTGCGTCATCTCTTGAGCAGATAGGGCCTTTGACAAAGAACGTTGAGGACTCGGCGTTGCTGTTGAATATAATCTCTGGAAGGGATTCTTTTGACTCAACTTCGGCACCCGTTGATTTCCCTGATTTTAGTTCGGCCATAGGGGGGGATATAAAAGGTCTGAAGATTGGTATACCTAAAGAGTATTTTATAGAGGGGATTGATCCGGAAGTTGACAGTTCTGTAAAGGAGGCTATAAGGCAGTTTGAATCACTGGGTGCATTGCCTGTTGATGTGTCATTACCTCATACTGAATATGCTGTTTCGACTTATTATATCATTGCTCCTTCTGAGGCGAGTTCGAACCTTGCAAGATACGACGGTGTTAAATACGGTTTTCGGGCAGAAGGTAAAGACCTGATGGATATGTATCTGAACTCAAGGTCACAAGGATTCGGACCGGAGGTTAAACGCAGGATAATACTCGGGACTTATGCCCTCTCATCAGGTTACTATGATGCATACTATAAAAAGGCACAGCAGGTAAGGACACTCATAAAAAAGGATTTTGATGATGTATTTAAAACAGTTGATCTGATATTAACACCTACTTCACCAACACCGGCATTCAAGATCGGCGAAAAGGCCGATGACCCCCTGCAGATGTACCTAACAGATATTTTTACACTTTCATTGAATCTTGCAGGTGTGCCGGGCATCTCTATACCCTGCGGATTTACATCAAACAACCTGCCAATAGGTTTACAGCTGATAGGAAAGCATTTTGATGAAGAGACAATATTGAAGGCTGCCTACGCATATGAGCAGTCGACAGAATGGCATAAAAGGAAGCCGGATTTATGAAATATGAAGCAGTAATAGGCCTTGAAGTACATGCACAGATGCTGACTGAAACAAAAATATTCTGTGGCTGTTCGACAAAGTTTGGTTCAGAGCCTAACACCCAGACATGCCCAATATGTATTGGGATGCCTGGAGTGCTTCCAGTACTGAATAAAAAAGCACTCGAGTTTATAATAATGACAGGGCTTGCAATGAACTGCAGCATATCATCATACAGCCGTTTTGCAAGGAAGAACTATTTTTATCCTGATCTGCCAAAGGGTTACCAGATAAGCCAGTACGAGCTCCCTATATGTGAACATGGATATATAGAAATTGTTGTGGATAATGAAGTCAAAAGAATAGGTATTACAAGAATTCACATGGAAGAGGATGCGGGAAAAAACATCCATGAGGGAGCCGGGAATTACAGTTTTGTAGATCTGAACCGGACCGGTGTACCGTTGATGGAGATAGTTTCAGACCCTGATATAAGGGGTCCAAAAGAGGCTTCAGAGTATATGAAGAAACTCAGGACTATACTCCGGTACCTTGGAGTCTGTGATGGAAATATGGAACAGGGGTCTCTGAGGTGTGATGCGAATGTGTCTTTGAGGCCGGCAGGTCAGGAAAAATTCGGCACACGTACTGAAGTAAAGAATATCAACTCCTTCAGATTTGTTGAAAAGGCCCTGGATTACGAGATAAAACGGCAGATAAGGGTATTGGAAGGAGGAGAAAACATTGTGCAGGAGACGAGACTTTGGGATGCGAATAAAGGTATTACTGAATCAATGCGTACCAAGGAGGAGGCTCATGACTACAGGTATTTCCCCGAACCTGATCTTGTCCCGATTACAGTCGATAAGTCATGGATAGAGGAAATAAACTCATATCTGCCAGAGCTTCCTGATGTAAAAAGAGAGCGTTTTACTTTAAAGCTTGGAATTCCGGAACAAGATGCAGACCTTCTCACGTCAGAAAGACCGGTAGCGGAGTGGTTCGAAAAGGCTGTAAATGCGGGTGGCCAGCCGAAGACTGTTTCGAACTGGATAATGGTTGAATTGATGCGGTTGTTAAATGAGGAGAATAAATCTATTGAAGAGTGCTTATTGAAACCTGAACAACTTGTCGGCATGCTTGAGCTTATAGATGAGGGAACTATCAGCGGAAAGATTGCAAAGAAGGTCTTCGAGGAAATGTATAAGACCGGGAAGGATGCAAATGAAATAGTTAAAGAAAAGGGTCTTGTCCAGATCAGCGACGAGTTTGCAATAGAAAGAGAAATAGACGATGTTATCGCAAAGAATCCAAAAGAGGTTGAGAGATTCAGAGCTGGTGAGGAGAAGCTTTTAGGTTTCTTTGTAGGGCAGGTAATGAAAATGACTAAAGGAAAGGCAAATCCACAGATTGTCAATGAGTTGTTGAGGAGAAAACTCACCTAAAAATAGGGACACTTCCCATATTTCAAGAATTTATCCTGACACTTTTTTGTACCTCTGTTTAATGGTTATCTTTAAATAAGGGAAGTGTCCCTACTCAAGTTGATTTAAAGCAGTTTCATCAGTTAATATTTCAAATAATCTTCAATATATCTAAAGAATTTCTGCCTGTTAAAGGCCTGATAAAGGAGAGATGCCCGAGAGGCTGAAGGGGCACGACTGGAAATCGTGTGTGCGGCTAATCCCCGCACCGTGGGTTCAAATCCCACTCTCTCCGCCATGTTTTTTGTTTAATATCAAGGTCTTAGGAGTTCAATATACCCCAAAAAACCGTCAGTAAACCGTCAGTAACTTGCTTAAATAGGGTATACAAATGTATAGGTAGGGTCATGTTTTTTGATCCTGGGGTAAATGGTTAAGCCTGAAATTATGCTGAACACCATAATGGAGAAACGACAAAGACAGATATAGTTGAGCAATCAGGCATAGATGTTTCTCATGCTTCACGTTATGAAATGCTTAATGACAGATTTAAAAATCCTTTAAGACAGTCAGTAAATGGTCAGTAAAACTATTCTAAGTAGCCTACCACTGAGGCTGAGGAATGAATGAGCAAGATCAGTAAGCTCATAGACGCTGAATTTGATAGGAGTTAAGGTATAACCTGGAATGAAGCCCCTGGGGGATCCTGGGACTTTTTTGTTTGTTACACCTGCAAAGCAATAGTTTCAATAGAATGAAACAACTAAAGATTAACGTTTGAAAGTAATAATAAAAAAGGGCCTGATTATTCCAGGCCCTTTGAGTATTCTTCTCTATTTAAATAACATTACGGTTCTGTATTTCCTAAAACCTCCCACGTCACAGTTTCTGTTGAACTTTCACCGCTGCTCATATTAATGTTTATTTCCAAAACATGTGAGCCGGCGCCCAGAGATCCCCCTGTAATACTTGGACATCTGAATGACTGACCTCCCTTTATAAGTGTCCCGGCAACCAGACAATTGACAAGACTGCCAGTTATATTCTGTCCGTCTAAAACTGCGCTCCCACCTATAACTGTGGCATCTGGGTCTTCAAAAATAATAGTAAAATCAAAAGACTGCGTGCTCACGTATCTGCCGGTACCAGGAGACAGTGTAAGCCTGCCGACATTCAGCCAGATTTTGTCCGGGGCGCTGTAATTTGAGACAAAGGCGTCAAGATCTCCGTCACCGTTTACATCACCAAGGGCAACAGCAAAACCAGAAGCGGTCCCCAGGTTCTGTCCGCTGTCCGTAAAATTCCCGGACCCATCATTCAGCCATACTTTATCTACAATTTCGGTATCCTCCTCATTACCTACATAGGCATCAATGTCTCCGTCACTATCGAGATCGCCAAGGGCAACACTATAACTCCACCAGTCTCCCAAGTATTGGCCGCTGTCCGTAAAATTTCCTGATCCGTCGTTCATCCAGACCGTGTTTTCGTAACCCTCAGAAAGGAAGGCATCTATGTCGCCATCACCGTCCAGGTCTCCGAGCCCGACATCCATACACTGGTTCGTTACACCCAGGTTCTGTCCGCTGTCCGTGAAATTTCCTGATCCGTCATTCATCCACACTTTGCTAGGTGCATTTACATTCGCCACAACGGCATCGAGATCATTGTCGCCGTCCAGGTCACCGAGGCTTATGCCGTAGCTGTACAAGCTGCCAAGGGCCTGGCCACTGTCTGAGAAATTGCCATTTCCATCATTGAACCAAACCTTATTCCCGGCAGGCAGCATATTCGCAATAAAAGCATCGAGGTCTCCGTCTCCGTCAAGGTCACCAAGGGCTACGTCATAACTTCGGGAGTTTCCAAGGTTCTGACCGCTGTCTGTGAGAGTGCCGGTCCCGTCATTGAGATATACCTTGTTCGCCTCAGGAGAATAATAATTTGCCACAAATAAATCGAGATCTCCATCGTCATCAAGGTCTCCAAGTTTAACACCCTCACTGTACGCACTTCCTAGGCGCTGCCCGCTGTCTGTAAACGTACCACTACCGTCATTGAACCATACAAGGACAGATTCGTAGATGGTAGAGACAACAGCATCGAGGTCACCGTCTCCATCCAGATCACCAAGTACTGCGTCCCTGCTGTCAGAGTTTCCAATTACAAGATTCTGCCCACTGTCAACAAAAACACCGAGACCTGCCTCAACAGCAAGAGAAAAAAAGATAACCAGCATAAAAGACAGACAGAATGATCCTAGTAATGTCTTTCGCATCATAGCATTCCTCCTTAATTAAATTTTTTTAAAAGATGAGGGCTAGTTCTGCAAATTTATAACCTAATTCCAATGATCCAATCTATAAAAATATGACGGTCATCGGATGAAAAGCAATCGATCTTCAGGATTATTTAAATTTTATCAAACAGGAAAATGTTAATATAATTCGTATCTCCCCTCCCTCTTATTATAAAAATAAAATTTATTTAATCCAATCAAAATCAATACTCTTCTTATACATGTCTTATGTGTTAATCAAAAAAATCGATTACACCGGAGTTTTCTTCCTGCAGTACTCGGCTATCTTCCCACAAAAATATAATTAGAATTCCTCTTTTTGCCAAGAAATTGAACTGTTTAGAAGTCTTTCACTAAAAATAAAATCACCTTTTAGAGATTCTTCCAATGAACGAGCAAATAATTTACAGGCAAAAAGATAAACTGTAGCTCTACAAAATTTTCAAATTTCATGACAGAATGTAACCCGTTAATTTTATTTAAAATGTGTTTCCCTGATATCTGAAAGAGTACTTATTTTGTAAAAAATACCAATATTGAATTATGTAAAACTTTACAGTTTGATATTCCTATGCATAACAGACTTTCAATTTGAGATACTCATAAGATAGATGAAATAGAGTTCTTCAATTTATCTATTACATTAATAATCTTCACTCCAAAATCAGTTCTTAAAGGTGTGACTTTTAGGAAGGAAGTGAGCCTATAAGTCCACACATTTCTTGTGCGGTTATGATTGCGAATTACATATCGAAATATGCATTCCTAAATTCTCGTAAAAAATAATTTGGGACAACGTTTAGTCCTTCCTGAAAGGTTGCTTTCTACTGGCGGAATACAACATTTCATTCTATAAACTTCAAGTTAGGAAATATTAATGAACTTACAAGGCCGTTAGAATCATCACCATCTGGCGACCTTCCATCTTCGGCTGGGATTCCACTTTTGCGATATCCTCAAGTTCCAACGCCAACCTGTTCAGAACCTTAGCTCCCAGTTCCTGGCGATTAAATTCTCGCCCTCTGAAACGGATTGTCACTTTAACCTTGCCCCCATGAGCGATAAACTTCCGCACATTACGCTTCTTGAACTCGTAATCATGGGTATCTATAAACGGGCGCATCCTGATTTCTTTAAGGATTAG
>CAYFQB010000005.1:0-21711 GCA_964345225.1 uncultured Nitrospiraceae bacterium
TTTTGTTTAACTTTTTTGCCTTAATAATCTTTAGTGCACGTTCGAAATATACATCCGTTATCTTACCTTCTATGATTTCCCGAGGATCTGCAATATGGAACATAATTCCTCCTGTAAAAAAGTCAAGTGTCTTGCGTCTTTCGGCAACGAAGCCAGTATCGTCCAGCGCTTACGTCTTATGTCCCACAGTAGGATAACCTACGTGGTTTCATGTTTTTAACGTTACCGTTGGACGCCTCACGATACGGGCATCTTAACCGTAACCGTTACCTCTGAAACCCCAATATATCACCTATACTATCCTAACCCCCAGTACATTTTTCATAATTCTCAATGCAGCATCATGGTCTTCTTTTGTAATTCCAGCTACTCCGTTCTTCACAACAGTTACCTTATAATCTCTCAATACAGCATCAGATGCAGTAAACATAATACATATTTGCGTAACACAACCTGTAAGTCTCAATGAATTAATTCCCATTTTTTTCAAAATACCATGAAGCTTTGTATTATAGAAACCTGAGTATGTCTTTTTTTCAATTACTATATCCCCTTTCACTGGCTTTAATTCTTTAACTACATCTGCCCCCTTTGTCCCTTTAACCGCATGAGGCGGCCATCCGAATTTTGAGAATTCCACGTCATCCCGCCTGTGAGCGTCACAGATATATATAACAGGTTTTTTACCAGCTCTCGCTTTACGTATCTCTTTCTTTATCCCTGGAATAACTTTTCTTGTCTCCGGGACTTCAAGAGGGGCACCCTTTAAAACAAAATCATTAAGCATATCGATAATTAAAAGTGCCTCTTTAGACATTTCAACCTCCAAGAATCAGAGTATGGAGATCCACGGGCAATCCTCCATGCCGCAGACAGGACCGTGGTCCTCTGCGTAGGTGGATAGATATAACCAGGATATATTTATAAGCAGTGCTGGCTTGAGCGATATCGATATTTTTCGGTAACAGTTCTTAGTGAAATGAAGCGGCCACAGACTCGACTGTCTGAACCCCGATACGTCGGGGTGAGTTTCGAGTCTGTAGCGGAATAAGTTTAGAACTGTCGAAAAATATCGCAGTAAGCGAAAGATAGTACTGCTTATTAAACCATTACATCTGGGTCTCGCTATCTCTTTCATTAACATAATTATCTTATACTGTTAATCTATTTTAAATTTTCTCTTCAAAGCCTTCTCAACAGGCTCTGGAACAAGCCTCCTGACATTACCTCCAAAAGAGGCAATCTCTTTGACAATCGTTGATGTCAAAAACGAATATTCCTCATTCGGCATCATGAAGACAGTCTCGATTTCAGGGTTCATTCTTCTGTTCATAAGAGCCATCTGAAGCTCATACTCAAAATCAGATATAGCCCTCAGTCCCCTGATAATAGCCACCCCTTTTTTACTTTTGACATATTCAACAAGAAGCCCGTCAAAAAGCTCGACCTTAACCCTGTTGTAACTTCCCAGCGATTTTCGAAGCATGGAGAGCCTTTCTTTAACAGTAAAAAGCGGTTTTCTCTTAGGACTTGGTGCAAGGGCAACTATAACTTCATCAAAAATCACAAGGCCTCTCTCTATAAGGTCAAGATGGCCATTGGTAAAAGGATCAAAAGTTCCGGGATAAATTGCAATTCTTTTACTCATTATTGCTTCCTGTATAACGTCAGCATTGTATCGCCATACTTATAATTTTTAACGAACTTGAGAGATTGTGTATCCTGAGGCAAAACAGATTTAGAGCGGTGCTCAACAATCAGGCAGCCCCCTTTCCTCAAAACATCATACTCATTCAACAATCTAAGGACTTTACCTGTCTCATCTGATGAATATGGTGGATCTGCAAAAATGATGTCAAAGGTCGCTCCTGCTACTGATGCCCTTTTCAGAAAATACTCTGCTCTTTCTCTATAAACATGCGACATTTCATTAGCCTTTATCTCCTTAATATAGTTCATGATAGCCTTTGAGCGGATATAATTATTCTCCACAAGAAAAACCTTTTCAGCACCCCTTGACAGAGCCTCGATTCCTACTGCTCCAGTTCCCGCGTACAGGTCAAGAAACGCAGCTCCTTTTATATCATCCTGCAAGATATCAAAGATTGCTTCTCTGACCTTAGCGGAAGTTGGCCTTAGTTCATTTCCCCTGGATTTTACTGAAAAAGCCTTCTTAAAGGCAACCCTCCTGCCCTTTAACCAGCCACCTGAAATTTTCAAAACGTAACCTCAAAGAGTCAGTCATTATTTTATTCTTAATTTCTATATTACTACAGCAATGGTATTGCTTCAAGGTAAGTGTTCAGGAGAGTTTTACAGGGATAACAATCAATCAGGGAACATAAGTTTTTTGAATATCTCTCTTTCCTGTTTATTCAGGTTCTTCCAGAACCTCGTCCGTTCCAGGGATTTCATCCTTTCATCTGCTGGTTTTTCCCTAATTTTATTATATTTTTTTCTTATCTCCTTCTCATTCTCAGGCGGCAGTGAATCAACTGCTTTAAGCCTCTCGTTAACCTGTTTCCTGCCCGATGGATTGAGGTTCTTATAAGCCTTAAATCTCTTTTTCAGTTTTTGTTTTTCTTCAGGTGAGAGCTTATTGTAGTTCTTATAGTTTCTCTTTGTCCTTTCTTTTGAATCAACCGGTTGGGATTTCCATCCTTTATAAATCTCGATAATCCTGCCCCTCTCCTTGGGAGACATGGATTTCCACTCAACCCTGTTCTTTTTTACAGACGGCTCCTCAGCATTTGAATTTGCCGCCAGGATTGAAAACAGGCAGATAATTATAATTAAAAATAATAACTTCTTCATGTAGTTATAAAATCCAGAGAACTGCTTTTATCGTTGTTTTTCTTTTCCTGCACCTCTTCTACTAAAGGAAGATAATCAATTTTCTTTAACAAATCAAGTGTATCGTAGAATTCTTTTTCCTGAAACAGTTGAAGGTTCGTGATAATCTCTTCCTCATCAACGTGCTTCATAGCATTTGTGACCTGAACAGAGGGTTCTTCTGTCCTTGCCATCATATCTTTCTTATGACCTTCGTTACCATAGAATAAAAAGATACCTATGGCTATAAGAAAAACAGCAGCTGCTGGCAAAGCTATTTTCAGCCACCTGACAGATTTTTCTCTTTTTATTGTTTTAAGTATGTTACTTTCAAGGTGTACAGGAGGTTCTAATTCCTCCCATAAATCCAGTGCTTTCCATGCATTCAACAGCCTTCTGTATTCATAATTGCAGAGCTGGCACTCTTTTATGTGGTTTTTGACTGAGAGAGCCTGGTCTTCACTAAGTTCCCCATCAATATATGCCGAGAGGCTGTCCTTTACCCATTGACAGTTCATAACCATCCCTCCATTATATTAAACCATATATAAATCATTTGGTTTCCTCTTTAAGGCCTCCTAATTCCTTGGAAAGTATTTCTTTAGCCCTATGAACCCTTAATTTTACTGCATTAACAGAGCAATCGAGAATTTTTGCAATTTCCTCGTACGAAAGGCCTTTCAATTTCTGAAGAACAACAGCAATCCGCAGGTTCTCAGGAAGGCCATTAACAGCCTTAATAACCCTTTCTCTTATCTGTTCCTTTGAAAAAATTTCTGATGGGTCATCTCCCTTTGCGGGTATCTCGGGTATTTCTTCGTCATCAAAATGAACTACATCAGCAGATCGTTTTTTTCTAATTGCATTGAAGCAGAGGTTTTTTACTATAGTATAGAGCCATGTGGTAAACTTCGCCTCGGGACTGTATGTCTTTGAAGCCCTGTAGACCCTTATAAAAACTTCCTGTGTAATGTCTTCTGCCTCTCCTTCATCATTCAAAAATTTATAGGCAATATTATATACAGAACGCTTGTGTCTGGCCAAAAGCAGTTCAAATGCCTTTGTATCACCTTCTTTAACACGCAGCATTAAGACTATATCAGTATCTTCCACATTTAACCTGGGATAGGAGGATTTACTATGTTATTTTCATCAGGAACTATCCCTTTAATCTTCACTTTTCGTCCAATCACTTCTAATCTTCCCTCTGAAAACAACTTTATTGCTGCAGGATAGATTTTATGCTCAAGTTTCAGAATTCTTTCAGATAAAGTATCCTCTGTATCGTCGTCATTGACATGAACGGCTGCCTGTATTATTACCGGGCCTGTGTCCATTCCTTCATCCACAAAATGCACAGTACATCCCGATATCTTTACTCCATAATCATTTGCCTGTTTCTGTCCATGAAATCCCGGAAAAGAGGGTAGCAGGGCAGGATGTATATTCATTATCTTATTAGTAAAACCATCTATCAATGGTTTACCGACAATGCGCATAAAACCGGCAAGCACAATCAGTCCAACTTCCCTATTCTGCAATTTAATTGCAATGTTCCTGTAATAGTCATCCTTAGAGTTGAACTGCTTGGGCATCATTATAAGGTATTCTATGCCATGTTTTTTTGCTCTTTCAATTGCAAAGGCATCCGGGTTGTCAGTTATTAATAAACTTATTTCTGCGTTTAAATATCCCGATGCAACAGAATCAATTATAGACTGAAAATTAGAGCCACGGCCTGATGCAAGCACACTTATCTTAAGTTTTTTCATCTCCCCTCCTTGGAATCATTTAAAATGAAGTTCTAAAATTTTCTTAAAATTAAAATGTCGGATACAATCATTCTTCTAATTATTCAATAAATAAAGTTTATCAATAATAAGCCTTTTTATACAACCTGATACCTGCGGCAGGGAGTCAATATCGCAAAGCGCATAGAGCATGGCGCAGGGCGCAGGGAGAAAAGAACTAAACAAAGTAGGGAGTAGGCAGTAGGAACGAAAAAGCAAAAAGTAGGAAGTAAGCAGTAGGGAGTAAGCAGTAAGGACGATAGACGTAACCGAAAACCGAAACGGGCCTCGTAACCGTGACCGTAAGACGTAATTAATTACGCTATGCGCTATGCGAAAATAGTTTCTTTAGTTTAAACCGGATAAACTAGATAAACAAAACAAACCAGACAAACCAGATTACGAAGCGGGCCCTGTAAAGTAGAAAAGCTTACTTGACAGGGCGGGCGTCGTTACCGTAACCGTTTGACGAGTTTATATGTGCTATGCAACCAGTAATGAATTTTGTACTTAAAGTCTAATCTCTATAAAAGATTTCTCTCTGAGACCCTTTATCCATTTATTATATCTTTCCATAAAAATTTCGTCTCTCAGCTTTTCCCTGACTTCTTCCCTTATATTATCCTGATCTTTATGCTCTATTTTTTCACCAAACTTTATTATATGAAGCCCTCTGTCGGTCCAGAATGGACTGCTGACTTCACCGGGTTCTAATTTAGATAATATCTCTCTAAATTCCTTATTAAGATCATCCTCTTTTAAAAAGCCTAAATCTCCACCGCTGCCGGCTGAAGGGTCTTCAGAATATTCTTTTGCAAGATTTTCAAAAATTTCACCGTCTTTTAACTTATTAAGTACAAGAGCTGCCTTTTCTTCAATATTACTTCTATCATTATCATCTTCCGTTTTCCTGAAAAAAATCTGATAAATTCTGTATAAATCGGCTTTTTCAAACATTTCCTTATTCTTTTCAATATACCCTTTAATCTCATCCTCCGAGATTACCGTCTTGCTTCTTACCATATAGTTGATAATCTTTTTTAAAATTATTTGTTCCAGTAACCTCTTACTGTATTCTGCAAATGTGTATCCTTCTTTTTCCAGAGACTCGATAAAATCAGAGTCTGTCATTGTATATTTCCTTTTTATATTTTCGATAGCCTCTTTGAGTTCTTTATCAGTTGCTCCTATGCCCATCCTCCTGGCTTCCTGTAACTGAAGTTTTATATTTATAAACTTCTCAAGGAAGATCGCCTCATTTTCTTTAAAAATCTTTCTCCGCTCCTCTTCGCTTAATTCTTTTAATTTGGGGGAGGCATCTATCTCCATATTCCTGTATAATTCACTCCACGTGATAACCTCCTTATTGACTACAGCAACCACCCTGTCCAGCAGAACAGCCGCAAAAGAAGATGCAGAAAAGATAAGAATAAAGAAGATAGAAAATATTAATTTAAATCTAAGCATTTCAATACCTCCAGAGTCTATATAATATATCCTAAAATTTTTCATTTATTCCACACAAAATTATTTACCCCGTGAAATGAGCCTCAAGCTAGCACATGCATGACCATTTGACTTGCGGTGCGTCCTGGGTACTTGTGTTAACGTTGATCCTTCAGCAGGAAAACTTAACAATTTATAAACTTATATGAAAGTTTATATATTTTTATTAAAATATTTAATAAATAAACTGACTTTGATTTCCTTGACAGCATTTCTTTTTATATGATAATTTTACAGTCCATATTTAAAACAATAAATTTCAATGAAAAATGCACTAAAAAAGATATACACAGATTACAAAAAAAATAAAGGTAACATTGTAACAATACTTCAGGATATTCAGGATTATTTTGGTTATATACCTGAAAATACTGTATACTGGTTTTCAAAGAGGCTTGATATACCTGCTAGCCGTTTTTTTGGTATTGCCACCTTTTATGCACAGTTTCACCTGAAACCTCGAGGCAAGAATGTAATTACAGCATGCTGTGGTACTGCATGCCATGTCAAAAGATCTGATATGCTAATCAGCACCTTAAAGAAAAAGTTAAAACTTACTGATGGGGAAGATACAACTGATGACAGGGAATTTACTGTTGAAAGAGTTGCTTGTGTAGGAACATGCAGTATGGCACCTGTCGTTATCATCAATAAAAAGGTTTACGGGAAAATAACAGCTGATAAATTGATAAAAGAGATTAAGATACTTGAAGGCAAGAAGACTAGTGATAATAAATGAAAGCTAATGTAAAGATAAAGGTTTGCATGGGACCGGGAGGCATAGCCACAGGTGGTGCTGATGTTATCAAGGCATTCAAGAAGGAACTTAAAAAAACAGGTATAAAGGCCTTGTTGGGTAAACAATGCTCCATGCATCAAGTAGGATGCCTTGGATTGTGTGCAAAAGATGTACTCGTTGAGGTAACACCAATAACTTTAACCGGTAATACTACAATTTATGAACGCGTGAAGGTAGACATGGTCCCTAGGATTGTCAAAGAACATATAATAGGGGGAAATCCTGTCAGAGAATGGGTTGCCGGAGACGAATACTATAACTTCCACAAAAAACAGATAAAGGTGGTTTTATCTGACTGCGGTAAGATTGATCCCGAAGCCATCAATGCCTATATATCAATCGGCGGTTATGAAGCATCAAGAAAAGTTCTTACCTCAATGACACAAGAGGATACAATAGAAGTTATAAAGAAATCAGGTCTGAGAGGAAGGGGGGGAGCAGGATTCCCTACAGGCCTGAAATGGGAAATCTGCAATAAAGAACAGTCTGACCAGAAGTTCATAATCTGTAATGCTGATGAAGGTGACCCAGGTGCGTTCATGGATAGGGCTGTTATTGAAGGCAATCCCCATGCTGTTATCGAAGGCATGATAATCTGTGCCTATTCTATAGGAGCAGATAAGGGATATGTTTACATAAGAGCTGAATATCCTCTTGCTGTAGAACGTCTCAAAAAAGCATTGAAACAGGCGAGGGAGAAAAAATTTATCGGCAGAAATATATTTGGAAAAAATTTTAATTTTGATATAAAAATTAAGCTTGGTGCTGGTGCGTTCGTATGTGGTGAAGAAACAGCATTAATTGCCTCGATAGAAGGACAGAGGGGAATGCCGAGGGCAAAACCACCATTCCCAGTATATAAGGGTCTATGGACAAAACCTACTGTAATAAATAATGTAGAAACTCTTGCCAATATACCTTACATCATAAGAAATGGAGCTGAATGGTTTTCTTCATTTGGCACAGAGAAAAGTAAAGGTACAAAGGTTTTTGCATTAACAGGCAAGATAAAAAATTCCGGACTCATTGAGGTGCCCATGGGTATCACGCTCAGGGAAATCATATACAACATTGGAGGAGGAATTGAAAATAACAGGGCATTTAAGGCAGTCCAGACAGGCGGTCCGTCAGGCGGCTGTATTCCTGTAAAACTTTTAGATATACCAGTGGACTACGAATCCCTGGCAAGTGCAGGTTCAATTGTAGGCTCAGGCGGAATGGTTGTGCTTGATGAGGATGACTGCATGGTGAATATCGCAAAATTTTTCCTGCAATTTACCCAGTCAGAGTCATGCGGAAAATGCACACCGTGCAGGATCGGTACAAAACGGCTCTTGGAAATACTTGAGAGAATAACCTCTGGACATGGCAGAAAAGGTGATATAAAACTTCTTGAAAACCTTTCGAACGACATAAAGGCAACCTCTTTGTGCGGACTTGGACAGACAGCGCCTAATCCAATCCTGAGCACAATAGAATATTTCAGAGATGAATATGAATCTCATATAATAAAGAAAAAATGCCCTGCAGGTGTCTGCAAAGATCTTCTCTCTTACACGGTTCTCGCAGACTTCTGCAAGGGATGTGGTTTATGCAAAAAGGCATGTCCTGCAGATGCAATAAGCGGGGAACGCAAAGAGCCCCATAATATAGATCCCGATCTCTGTGTAAAGTGCGGTGCATGTTTTGAAGCATGCAAATTTAAAGCAATAGGGAAAGGATAAAAAATGATAGATTTTAAAATAGACGGATTGCGGGTATCAGTACCTGAGGGGACGACAATTCTTGACGCAGCAAGATCTGTTGATATACCTGTTCCCACTCTCTGTCATCACCCGAAACTCACCCCTCATGGTGGATGCAGACTCTGCATTGTTGAGATAAAAGGGATAAACAGGCCTGTAACATCCTGTACCACTCCTGTTTCAAGGGGTATGGAAGTTACTACAACAAGCACCTATATAGAAAAACTGCGCAGGACACTACTTGAGCTTCTTCTCTCTGACCATCCAAACGATTGTATGATATGTGAAAAAGCAGGTGACTGCACACTCCAGGAACTAGCTTATTTCTACGGCATAAGGGAAAACCGATTCGAGGGCGAAAGGAGAATCTACACCAAAAAGGACAACAATCCTTTTCTCGAAAGAGATATGGAAAAATGTATTCTCTGTGGTAAGTGTGTACGCATATGTGATGAAATCCAGGGTGTTGGGGCAATAGATATAGCTTACAGGGGATTCAATGCAAAAATATGTCCTCCTTTTGAGAAAGACCTTGACTGTGAATTCTGCGGTCAATGCATTTCTGTCTGTCCCACCGGTTCACTTACAGGAAAGTCATGGTCTCACAAAGGTAGACATAAAGATATCAAAGACGTTGACACAGTATGTCCTTATTGCGGGTGCGGATGCAGCCTGACATTACACGTAAGAAGAAATGAGTTGATCCGCATTTCCTCAAAAGATGATACCCTGAATGAAGGATGGCTCTGTTCCAAGGGCCGTTTTGGCTACAGTTTTATAAACAGTCCGGACAGGCTTAAGACACCCCTGATAAAAGAAAACGGCAAATTCAGAAAGGCATCCTGGAACGAAGCGCTTGCACTTATTGCCTCTAAGCTCAAAAAAATAAAGGGTAAATATGGCCCTGACTCGATTGGCGGCCTCTCTTCAGCAAGGTGTACAAACGAAGAAAATTATCTCTTCCAGAAATTTATTAGGGCGGCTATAGGAACAAACAATGTTGACCATTGTGCCAGATTTTGACACAGCGCAACAGTGGCCGGTCTGGCCACAGTCTTTGGCTCAGGTGCAATGACCAATTCCATTCCCGAGATAGAAAATAATGATGTTATCTTTGTAATAGGTTCAAACACTACTGAAACACATCCTATCATCGGTCTTCGTATGAAAAAGGCTGTACGAAAAGGGGCCAAAATTATCATTGCGGATCCAAGGAAAATAGAGCTTGTAAAGTTCTCTACACTTTATATGCAGCATAAGCCAGGTACAGACGTAGCACTGCTTAATTCAATGATGTATGTCATTCTGAAAGAAAAACTGATTGACAAAAACTTTATTGAGGAGTGGACAGAAGGATTCGGAGATTTTAAGAAGACTCTTAAAGACTATACCCCTGAAAAGGCCGAAAAGATTACAGGGGTTCCCAGGAAAAAGATAATAGAAGCAGCCCGTCTCTATGGAAAAGCAGAAAGGCCTGCAATATATTACACAATGGGCATAACCCAGCACTCGCATGGCACTCAGAACGTTTTTGCTATAGCCAACCTTGCATTGATGACTGGAAACCTCGGAAAGGAATGTACAGGAGTCAATCCTTTAAGAGGCCAGAACAATGTACAGGGTGCAACTGATATGGGCTGCATTCCAAATCAGTATCCAGGATATCAGTCAGTCGACCTGAAAAGAATAAGAGAAAAGTTTGAATCTGAATGGGAAGCCAAGCTCTCAGAAAAGCCTGGGCTTGCAGCAACCGAGATGATAATAGCAGCGTTAAGGGGTAAGTTGAAGGCACTATACATAATGGGTGAAAACCCTGCCATGAGCGACCCTGATATCAACCATACTATAAAGGCACTGGAAAAACTGGATTTTCTTGTAGTACAGGATATATTTATGACAGAGACCGCCGAGCTGGCTGATGTTGTCCTTCCCGCTTCATGCTTTGCCGAAAAAGACGGAACTTTCACTAATACAGAAAGAAGGCTTCAGAGGGTCAGAAAGGCACTGAATCCCCCGGGCAAAGCAAAAGAAGACTCCTGGATAATAATCGAACTTTCGAAACGAATGGGCTATGATATGGAATACAGTTTAATGCCGGAGGTACTTCAGGAAATAGGCAGGGTCTGGCCCGCCGTTGCCGGTATCACTTACAGCAGACTCGAATCCCAGGGACTCCAGTGGCCCTGTCCTACATTAAATCATCCCGGCACACCATTTCTCTTCAAAGGCGGCTTTCCCCGTGGAAGGGCTGCTTTTACACCTGTTCGTTATACACCATCAAAAGAACTGCCTGACAGGAAATATCCCTTCATACTTTCTACAGGAAGACAGCTTTTTCAATATCACACAGGCTCGATGTCAAGAAGGGTAAAAGAACTGAATATGGTCGCAAATGAGGCATATATAGAAATAAATCCTGATGATGCCAAAAAACTCAATATAAAGGATAGTGACATTTTGAAAGTATCTTCGAGAAGAGGAAGCATAAATATTAAGGCACTCATATCAAAAAGACCGTTAAAAGGAATGGTCTTCATCCCCTTCCATTATAAAGAAGCTGCTGCCAATATATTGACAAATACCGAGCTTGATCCAATATGCAAGATACCTGAGCTAAAGGTATCTGCAGTAAAAATAGAACCAACAATAAAAAATAGAAAGAAGAAATGAGAGGAGGGGATGATTTATGATTAAGGCTCTAAACCAACAGGTTCTGCTGGAAAACCTTAACAATCAGGAACTCAACAAGATCTCCAGGTTTGTACAGAGGCAGAAGTTCAAAAAGGGCGAACACATTTTCAAAGAAAAAGAAAATGCAGAAGGCCTGTATCTCATACACTCTGGTAAGGTTGAAATATCAAAAGTTACATCTGATGGATGGAAACAGACGCTGGCAGTACTTGCAAAAGGCAATTTTTTTGGAGAGCTTTCTATTCTTGAAAAGAGGCGCCATGAAGCATTTGCAATTGCTACGGAAAATACCGAAATTCTGCTGCTCAGTACAGAGGGATTTGAAAAACTGGGTAAAGAAGAAACTGAAATAGCGTTCAAGATTATTAAGAAGATGGCACTTGTAATGTGTAAGAATCTGAGGCGTATGAATGACAGGTTTTTGGATGCGCTTATAAGTTACTGAAATAGCACGATTGAGTTACACAATAACTCAATATGTCTATTCTACTACTTAAATAAAATAAAAAGGAGGATTTAAAAAAATGGCACTTGATCCAACCAAACACGCAGACTGGGAAATTGCAGAAGAAGCAGAAACTAGAATGAAAACAGTTAATCAACTTGCAGAAGAGCTGGGGCTGAAAAAAGAAGAACTTCTTCCACACGGTCATTATGTTGCAAAGGTTGATTATTCAAGGATACTTGAACGTCTGAAGGATAAACCAGACGGAAAATTCATCGAGGTTACCGCCATTACTCCAACACCTTTGGGGGAAGGTAAGTCTACAACTACATTAGGTCTTCTTCAGGGCATAGGGAAACGTGGGAAAAATGTATCAGCATGTATACGTCAGCCATCCGGTGGGCCTACAATGAATATTAAAGGTTCAGCAGCCGGCGGAGGTCTTTCACAGTGTATTCCACTGACCGAATTCTCTCTCGGTCTCACAGGCGATATCAATGCTGTCATGAACGCGCATAACCTGGCCATGGTGGCATTGACCTCAAGAATGCAACATGAATTTAATTACGATGATGAACAGCTTGCAAAAAGAAACCTCAAACGTCTAAATATCAACCCTAAAAACGTAGAGATGGGGTGGATTATGGACTTTTGTGCCCAAGCCCTTCGCAATATCATCATCGGGATAGGCGGAAAGATGGACGGTTTTATGATGCAGTCAAAGTTCGGCATCGCCGTCTCTTCCGAAGTCATGGCCATCCTCTCGATATTTAGCGACCTGGCTGACTTCCGCAAGAGAATGGGAGGCATTGTTGTTGCCTACGACAAAAAGGGAAATCCTGTTACTACTGAAGACCTTGAAGTTGCAGGCGCAATGACCGCATGGATGCGTGAAGCAATCAATCCGAACCTTATGCAGTCTGTCGAGGGGCAACCCTGCTTTGTCCATGCTGGTCCTTTTGCAAATATCGCAGTTGGCCAATCCTCAATAGTTGCAGATAAGATGTGCCTTAAGCTTGCTGATTACCACATAACTGAATCAGGCTTTGGGGCAGACATAGGCTTTGAAAAATTCTGGAACGTAAAATGCCGTTATTCCGGAAACATTCCGAACGTTTCTGTTATCACCACTACTATCCGCGCATTAAAGAGCCACGGCGTCAATGCAGGTTCACTGCCCTGCCCTCCGGGCAAGCCTCTTCCAAAGGAATATTTTGAAGAGAACCTTCCATGGCTCGAAGACGGAATGAAGAATGTTATACACCATATAAATACAGTCAAGAAAGCAGGAATCAACCCAGTAGTATGTATCAACGCATTCCATACAGACACCGCTGAGGAGATCAAGCTGACCAAGCGTATGTGCGAAGAGGCGGGAGCCCGCGTTGCAGTCTCACAACACTGGCTGAAAGGCGGCGAAGGTGCCCTCGAGTTTGCAGACGCTGTCATCGATGCATGTAACGACAATGTCAATTTTAAATTCCTGTATGATATGGATACACCGCTCCGCAAGAGGGTTGAACTGATCGCCAGGGAAGTCTATGGCGCAGACGGTGTAAGCTTTTCGCCTGAAGCAACTGCTAAGGCAGAGCGCTTCGAAAATGACCCCAAGTTCAATGACTATACAACCATGATGGTAAAGACTCACCTTTCATTATCTCACGACCCGACTCTGAAAGGTGTTCCTAAAGGCTGGACACTTCATATCCGCGACTTCTTAACATATGGGGGCGCCCGGTTTATATGTCCTGTGGCAGGAAATATCAGCCTTATGCCAGGCACAAGTTCAGACCCTGCATACAGAAGAGTAGACGTAGATACCAAAACTGGCAAGGTAAAGGGTCTGTTCTAAAAATTAACTTTCTTTCGTGTTTAAATGGTTTTAAATGCCGAAAGACGTAACCCTGAGACGAAACGAGCCCTGTAAAGTAGAAAAAGCTTACTTGACAGGGCGGGCATCGTAACCGTTACCGTTTAAAGATAAAAGGGCAGGTAATCACCTGCCCTTTTTGTTTTATTTTTAAGACTGAAATGTTAAAATCATTCCATGAAAAAGGTCGGCTTTATTTATGACGATATCTTTCTTCTTCATGAAATGCCGGCCGGTCATCCAGAATCCAAAGACCGTTTGATTGCAATAACTAAAGCACTAAAACAGACCGAACTATGGGACAAACTCATTCATCTGAAATCCAGAAAAGCTGATGAGAAAGACATCCTGAGGGTTCATTCTAATTCTTATTACAAAAAGATGCTGAAATTCATCGGGCACTTTGATGCAGATACATATATTTCTGAAAAATCCACAGAGGCTGCTCTCTATGCAGCAGGCGCTGTTACAGAAGCAGTCCAGAAATGCAATAGCGGTGAACTTGACATGGCATTCTGCGCAGTAAGGCCACCCGGCCATCACGCCGAAACTAACAGGGCTATGGGATTCTGTATCTTCAATAACATTGCTGTAGGTGCAAAGTATGCCCAGGAAATCGGCTACAAAAAGGTCTTTATCATTGATTTCGATGTCCATCACGGTAATGGCTCACAGCATATCTTTGAGGAAGATGAAACAATATTTTACTTCAGTACGCACCAGTATCCTTATTATCCCGGCACAGGAAGCGATTCTGAAAGAGGTCGTGGTAAAGGTAAAGGTTTTACCTTTAATTTTCCCATGCATTATGGGGCAGGAGACAATGAATATTTAATAGCATTTCATGATCATCTTCCCGGCCTTGTTAGAAACTTCGACCCTGATATAATGCTGGTATCTGCCGGTTATGACCTTCACCGGAAAGACCCGCTTGCAGGAATCATGGTAACAAACGAGGGAATAAGAAATATAGTTAAAGGAATATTGACTTTAAGTAAAAACATACCCTGCATTTTCTGTCTTGAAGGGGGATACAATCTTACCGCACTTGGTGATTCTGTAATAATAACAATCGAAGAAATGCTGCAGTCTGAATAATAGTCAATTTATTCATTAATTTCACCTATGATTGCATGTTATAACCTGAACTGTGATAAATTATTTAATACCAGGTATTATGTTACACAAATACAAACTTCCCCCGACTTTTACCATCGAGTTCAAGCGAATAGACTTTATGTCATATAAACTCTTGACATCGCAGATTATACCTCTTCAGCCTGAGAAAGTCTTCACCTTTTTTGAAAACCCCAAAAATTTATTCCAGATAACTCCTGACTGGCTGGACTTTAAAATGATAGACATTGAAAAATCAGAGGTTTTCGAAGGTGCGGAGTTTGATTATACGATAAAGTGGTTATGGATGAAAATAATTTGGCGCAGCAGGATTGTTGACTATAAACCACCTCTTAGATTCACTGATATTCAAGTACTTGGTCCTTATCAGTACTGGCATCATCTTCATACCTTTGAAAAGATACCGGAAGGTACATTTATGAAAGATGTGGTAACATACAGAATTCCTATTCTTTCAATACCTCTTCATGCATTTATCATAAAAAGACAGCTTCAGAACATATTCTGTTACAGAGCTGTAAGAATAGCGGAGTGGGCTACTGGAAATTTTATATTGAAGGGCAAGAACTAGAATATAAAAGAGGACATCTTCAAATTATTTGCTAAAACTAAAAAACTCTCACCCACTCCGTTTGAGTCACTTGTCATTAGTCATTGGTCATTAGGTCATAAGAAAAGTAGGCAGTAAGCAGTAGGCTGTAAAAAATAGGTAGAGCTAAAGAGTAAGGAGTGAGGAGTATGGATTATTTCTCTTTTTCAACAAACTTCAATGCTGCTGAATTAATACAGTATCGAAGCCCTGTCGGGGGTGGGCCATCTTTGAAAATATGTCCAAGATGTGCGTCACACCTTGCACATAAAACTTCAGTCCTTTTTATAAAGAAAGAATAATCGTCCTGAGTCTTTATATTATGTTCTGATACCGGAGCCCAAAAACTCGGCCATCCTGTACCTGAATCATACTTTGTGTCTGAGCTGAACAGGTCAGTTCCACAGCTTACACACTGATAGATACCTTCTCCTTTGTGATTATGATATTCTCCTGAAAATGCTTTCTCTGTTCCCTTTTTCCTTGTAATTCTGAACTGTTCAGGGGTTAGGAGCTTTTTCCACTCTGCATCAGTTTTTACTACCCTGTCTACTTCCTCAAGAACACCTTTACTTGCATTATAAATATTGATCTTCTGACTCTTCTGCATTCCACCATCCTTTATGTCTGCCAAAGGAGTATCAAACGATATTAAAGTTATAGTTGAATATAATGCTATAACTATAAGTATTATAATAATTTTTATACTATTTATATCTGCCCCCAAAAAATAAAGCTATACACTTCAATTATATCAGTCCTATGTGAAAAATCAAATTTGCTGAGCCAAGGAGTCAAGGGATTTGATATGGTCACTTTTTATCTTCTTAAGCGTCCACAAGACAGATTATACTTTTTATTCTAAATGATTTATAGTATCAAATCCCGGTCTGATAAAATTTTTTGCATTTGGGAACTCCTGTTCGGTCTTTTTTCTTAATTGATCCAAATGCAAAAGGACATTTAGAATGTCGTCAGTTTTCTCCGGGAAATATTCTATCACTTTCCTCCATGCCCCGATAGAACGTTCAATCCCGATTAGTGCAACTTTGGCGGAGCCATTTGAATCACTCTGTTCCGCATCCCCCTCTTCTTCTCCGTTAACCACATCCTCCTGCATAACTGCCCTCATCAGCTTTACAAATATCTGGTGCTGATACCAGCGTATCACTTCTACCGCATCATTAATTCTAATAACCTCGGCCTGTGTATCAGTACCACTTATGCCGAGTCTCACTACAGTGTTCAATTCATCCTGCTTTTGTTCAAAAAGAGAATTCTCAGCCTCAAAGAACAAGTTTACAATTTTAGAATATTCATGAGCTTCCGAAGTAATATCACGATTTTCAGCCTCGGACATGATATCGGGAATACCGTCAGATTTAGATTCCATATCTAAAGAATTTAATTCAATCCCTTTCTCCTCTGCCAATTCGACAATCATCTCTTCTGTCTGCTGAAACAGTAATTTCAACTTGCTCCAGAATTCCGGATCATTTAAATTTTGCTTATCTGAATCACCAAAAAATCTTTTTTCCGTTTCATAATTAAGGCAGCGTGAAGTGAAGGAACATCTTTTACACCATCGGTCACAGTAGTTATATATACCCGCAATATATCTGGGATCTTTAGACAAGGATTTTATGATATCTTTCATATCCAAATTTAAATACTCCTAAAGTTAATCTAATACAGTTTCCGGCAGTCTAGAAATAATACAATATATAACATATTATAAAAAGGAATTACTGCCAAATTACCTGCAATATCACTTGATATTTATATCCCCGAACATTACTCTATTAACATTTTTAAGTGATCTTACCGGGGATATAAAGTTAACAGAATCTGAAGCAATCTCAATGAGAATCCCTAATGCTATTGTATCTTCATTATGATTCAATCCGAGTAATGTCCCTTCTTCAAATTCAGAGTCTCCGGGGCTGAAGGATCTGTTATTATAAAAAAACTTTGCTTCACTTTTATATAATAAAAATTCGCCGATTCCTTCCTTATTAAAATAGCCTTCAAATTTCCTTTTTCTGTAATTAAAGCGTTCTTCATGGTTTCTGATTTTTACCATCCTTGAAGTCCTGATTCTGTAAATATCAAGGTTATCAATCAGCTCAAGTATATGTTCTAGTTCATTAAGTCTCTGGACAGCGATTATATGTTCCGGGGCTACTGCCTTTATCTTTTCAATCTTCAATAATCTCCCGATTTCTCCGGAAACAAGACCTGTTGTATCAATAAGTGTTATGTCTGATTTCTCTCTGTAGAGATTTACCGCTCTTTTCGTTAAATCTATCATGTAAGAAATCTTTGTTGCGGGATTTGTAGTCCCAACGAAGAACATCTTCTCAAATCGGAAATCCTCCATGTCTTTCTCATTACAGAATACCTTCATACTGATTGTACCGGGCAGACCGAGGCTTGACTGGCCAACGTCAGAGTCAATAAGAGAGACTTTGGTATTTACAGCAATCAGCCTTTTTATTAAATACTTAATAAGTGTTGATTTGCCTGAATCGGTTGCCCCTAAAAGTAATGCCTTGCCTTTTCTGTTTCTCAGTTTTTCAAAAAGATTTTCCCATCCTGCCTCAGGAACAATTTCCATGCTGAATTATAACAGACTCACCCTATATTCAATACATAAGTTATTCTAGTTGACAGGCATGTGTATATATGATACAAAGAAGATAGAGGGAGGATAATGAGGCCGGAGAGTCTCAGCTTAAACAGGGTGAGGTAATTTTTACCCCCTGTTTCCTCCCTTATACTATCCCTAACACTTGTATACGATTTGCTCCGTTTACCAATGACAATTGACTATTGACAAGTGACCATCTACAAATGGTTTTATCGCAGGAGAACGTAGAGAGCACCAAGCCCCCCGTCACACTGTCTTGCTGTCACAAAGGCTATAATATTTTTCCTGTAACGTCCTGATAGCCATTTAATCACGGCATTCTTCAGTACAGGGCCTCTTGGTGAGCGCAGACCTCTTCCGTGAATTATCTTGACGCACCGATACCCTTTTCTAACAGAGTCTTTTAGAAACCGTTCAACTTCTGTTTCAGCCTGCTCAATTACAAGTCCATGGAGGTCAAGGCAGTCCTGGACAGCGTATCTCCCTTCATGGAGCTTTCTGGTGATATTAAATCTGTAATCCTGATTAACCCATTCAACATATTCCTGGGTATCAGAAAGCTTTAAAGGCCTCTGACCCGTAACGATTTCCTCAAGGGCTGTCAGTGCTTCATGATCAGAGGATGTATTTCTGTATAAAGAGGGAGCTTTTTTCTTATGAACAGGCATTTTTCTGAATTCCCTGATTTCCCTTACCTCTTTCATGGCATCTGCAAACAGCTCTTCGTCACTGACAGGTTTGGCTTTTTTTGATTCAGTCTTGCTGGGGGATACTTTTATCCCTTTGCTTTCAATGATCTCTTTAAGATTTTCAAAAGGATTGAATAAAAATTTTTCGGATTTTTGTTTTTTAGCGCCCATAGTATTTCTCCCACAATCAATTATACCAGAATTCTATCCCTGAAGTACTAAAATACTACCCTGCATGTCGCCACTTTAGACTTTCTGAACCTTTCATTAGATAACTTTTCTGCATGTAACTCACATAATCTGTTATCATCTAGTCAGTGAACCCCTAGGAAATGGTTAATTTCTTTACGGGGTAAAATTCTCATAAGACAATCTGCTATAATGTTGTGGATTTAAATTGGAAGTTATATTCTCAATTTTTTTAAATGAAAAGATGAAATGATTTAATGGGTCTAGTTGGTGCAATATGGGGATTGGCAGGTGTCTTATTGCTTCTTGGTAGCGCCGTTTACAGGCTTTCACTCTTTGTCATTGATGCCTTTTCTGATAATTTTCTCTGGTATCATTGGATATTCCTCTTTATTATTTTCTTGTTTATGGCATATGCAGAAGGTTATAAAGGATTCCAAAAAGGTTTTTCCCCAAGAGTAGCTGCGCGGGCAAAGTATCTGAAAAATCACCCTCATACTCTCTATGCCTTATTCGGCCCACTTTTTTGCATGGGCTTTTTCCATGCTTCCAGAAAGAGGAAGATTATATCTATCTCATTAACTGCGGGTATCATTGTTCTGGTTATTTTAGTTCGCTTTTTACCACAGCCATGGCGAGGGATCATAGATGCAGGTGTAGTTGTCGGTCTCGTATGGGGAATTATCTCTTTAATTATTTTTAGCTTTCAGGCTTTCACTTCGAAAGAATTTAAATATTCTCCAGAAGTTCCTGAATGAGCAAGAAAGGGAAATAAGATCTACTTACTAAACAGAAGCGAATGGGTCAAGTGTACTCCTCACTCCTCAAACAAACTTTAAAACATATGCCTTCTTTTAATATTTAAAATTTATCTTGAATACACAATTTACGGGATGCTATATTTGACCTTGTACGATTTTTACATATAGCAATTATCGGGGGGTCATGAGAAAAAAGAAATGGAAGAAATTGTCAATATGAAAGATATGTCACCATATTATTCAGCTGATTCAGAAGATGATAAATTATGTTCTTCTCCCGCTTCACTTGATTTAATGCTGGGACAACAATTAGAGGAGCTAGTCGGTAAATTATATACCGGCACTCGTATTTACGCGATAAATGAATTAAAACCAATACTCAAAAAGCATTTTTGGCAGTTATCAACAGATATGAGAAGAAAGATAATCTCTGATTTGATTGATTCCTTGCGAGGTACTCAATTCTGGGCAGGATACCCCGAAACGGTTGCCGATATTTTTGTTGAGATAGGCAGGTCGGCAGTTCCTGATTTGGTAAAGGCGCTAAAATACCGGGAAAGCGGCGTGAGTTTTGGAGTAAACCTGGCATTATATAAAATGTCCAGGAGGTACCCTGGAGCTCTTAAGGACGTAAGCATTAACGATTTATTTTTAAATCAAGAGTCGTATATCAGACATAATCCTTACGACAGAATAGTATCTAACTACCAGGAAAAAGTATTTAGCTTTTGGGAAATTTCCATGGCGCTACTCGAGGGTATCGAGATTAAAGACGTTATTGCATCACCTTGCCCCGGTTTATTGAATAACACGTTCACCTTTAACACTATTGAGCCCTATGAAAGCATAGATGATCTTGTTAGGCTTAAATTATCTTCCGGCATAAAATCTTTTAAAGAGTCAGGCCGCTCTTTGATTATTACCATGGATGATAATAGAAAGTTAGTCTTAAAATTCCTGTTAAATCTTCCGGAACTTGATAATGAGTTAAAAAAACATGAGAATTTAGAAAATGATGCAAGATGGATGGATTATCTTCGACTGAATAGGCATCCTTTATCTCTTAAAAGTTACTTGCCCGAGCCCCTGCTTTTTAATAATAACAGGTATATTTTCGCAGTAAGGAACATGCTTTTAAAAGGAGAACACCTTGCTTATCTGGGCAATGTTCATTTAAGCCGGTATACTCAATATTATTATGCAGTTGGCTACTTTCCTTCTGATTCTTATCTGGTTTATCTAAATGATAAAAAACTGTGGGAGAGAGAATTTCACGAGGCGGCCCTGGTGAATGTCCATGACCTAGCACATCTTGCCTCTTACGGTATAGCTCACAGTGACCCGATTAGCCTTTACCATAACAAAAAGACACAGCGAAAATATAATATTCTGGTTCCGGGGGGGCCTGGCAGGGTAGATAAGTGGCTGTGTGCTTCTGAATATCCAAATATGAGATTGTCAGGAATTGCTGATTTCGAACATTTATCAGAATTAGATACCATCGACGGCGTTTACAACGCAATATGTAATGAACTCTTTGCCTGGGTTCTTGTTATCGCAGGTTACTACAGAATCAAATATCAATCTGAAAAAGACAGCAAAGAGTTATTTCAAAATGCTGTCCAGAGCCTGTTAAGAGAAGGTTTCAATCTGTATTATTCCATTTTTACAGGGAGGTCTTCTTCAGAATTGGATCGATATATTGACTGGGAAGAAGTGGCCGCTGAAATGACAGATTATATGATGATTGACAGATGGATGCATGACGGGATAAATCCCGACCTTGGAGAGTATAATGGCAAGTTCCCTATTGATACCCTTGTAAGAGCCCTGTATATTACGACAACAGTTTCTATTTTAAATAAAGCCAATACAGTAAACCCCGTTTTTGGGGTCAGGCTTGACAGGCTGTTGAAAAACTCTTCTAAAAAGTAATTCAAATCAATTTTAAGAAATGATAGACTGTTGCAACTTCAATTTAAGGAGGTGCAATTGTTAGGAGATCACGAAAGAAGAGA
>CAYFQB010000006.1:0-7742 GCA_964345225.1 uncultured Nitrospiraceae bacterium
GAAACTGTTGGCGTCTCGGGCATTATATATACTGACATTTCAAGAGACGGCATGCTTACAGGCCCGAATATATCGGCAACGAAAGAACTGGTTAATACAGTGAATATACCTGTCATTGCCTCTGGTGGTATTGCAACCACAGAAGATATCATAAATCTTTTAAAGATAGAAAAACTCTGGGGCGTAATAACCGGCAAGGCTATTTATTCTGGTTTACTTGATTTGAGAAAAGCCATAAAAATATCAACGAACAATGAGCAAATAGTATAATAGAAAATTGGATTATTTTTAAATCTGTCTGTAATAATAAAATATATCACTCTTCAAGGTTCTCACGATGCTTGCTAAACGAATAATTCCATGCCTTGACGTAAAAGACGGTCGGGTTGTCAAAGGTGTCAGCTTTGTAAATCTGCGCGATGCAGGAGACCCTGTTAAAAATGCAAAGTTCTATGATGAACAGGGAGCTGATGAACTTATATTCCTGGATATTACTGCCTCACACGAAAAGAGAAAGATAATCCTGGATGTTGTTATGAGAACCGCAAAAGACGTATTTATGCCCCTTACAGTCGGTGGTGGCATCAAATCCTTCACTGATATCAGAGACCTCCTCAATGCAGGGTGTGATAAGGTCTCGATAAACACAACTGCGGTTAAAGACCCGCTTTTTATCAGCCGTGCTGCTGAGAAATTCGGGAGTCAGTGTATTGTAGTTGCAATCGATGCTAAGAGGGTAGTCAGAAGTCAGAAGTCAGAAGTCAGAAGTCAGGATATACCAGGAGAACTTTCATTAACATCAGAATCAATATGGGAAGTATATACACATGGAGGCAGAAAACCAAGGGGATTAGATACGATCAAATGGGCAAAAAAAGTTGAAGAGCTTGGAGCAGGGGAAATAATGTTAACGAGTATGGACAAAGATGGTACCAAGGATGGATATGATATAGAATTAACTCGTAGTGTCTCCAAGACACTCTCCATCCCGGTCATTGCTTCAGGTGGCGCAGGGAACCTCCAACACTTGTATATGGCGCTTGCAAAAGGCAAGGCAGACGCTGTACTCGCTGCATCCATATTCCACTTCAGGGAATATACAATCAGAGAGGCTAAAGAATATCTTAGATCAAAAAGAGTTCCTGTAAGGCTATAAACGTGATGCGTAATCTGTAATACGTGAAGGGTGTTTCCCTATTCTCAACACTTCAATAATATCATCGCTTGCAGGTGAAACCTTTAATCTATATACAACATCCTCATTAAAGACCTTTACGTCCGCTAGATTAAGTCTCCTTGCATCAGAATATCTTGCACATATAGATGCAGCAGTTCTTATAATCTCTTCAGTAGCATATCCTCTTATAATCGCAATAGGACTTCCAAAGCCCTCAACCCTTAAGAACATCATTTTATTATCTTTTATTTTAATTAACGCCTCATTCTCAGTCTTGTTTCTGCCAACAATTACTTTACACCCGGTTGACAATCTGAAATGTCTCCCCAGTCTCAAAAGAGAAAGGTCTTCAATAGAAGGATCCGGATCATGATCAAGAAGTTCCCTGAGCCTGTATGAATAATTGGGCTCTGTTAGCAAACACCCCCCTGCTGGTGCTGGATAATCATTAAGGCCGAATTCTTTTGCAAGCGCTATCTGGGGTTTCCTTGAACGGCCGCTAAAATCATATAACAGTTCTCTTTTTATAATACCTGTTTCTTCGGGGATGGTCTGTTTGAGCAATTTTGAGCTCAGGGGTCTTAAAACATAACCTTTTAATCCCGCTTCCCTGTCAATTATATTAAGTGCGTCTCTTCTCTGACTCATAGGTCGCTGACCAAGGACTTCTCCTGTTATGATAAATTCAGCACCGGTCATATTCATGAATTCTTTTGCCTCTTCGAGCATTAGAATCCTGCAGTCCATGCATGGGTTCATGTTCCTGCCATACCCGAATTTGGGGTTCTTCACAATCTCGATAAATTTTTCCGAAAGATGACTTAGTTTTACTTCAAAACCAAATTCCTCGGAAGTTGAAAAACCAAGTCTTGAGCATGAAGATCTGTCGGAAATATCGCATCCGAAATGAGTCAGAAAGGTAACAGCCTTCACCTCGATATCCTGCCTTAACACAGTCAGAATAGCGAGTGTGCTGTCCAAGCCTCCTGAATATAATGCTATAGCCTTGGTCATGTTTTATTTTGTTCTTTCAAAATAATTTTAAATAGAATAATTATCTTTAAACTGTTACGTATTTAGTTTGTTTGGTTTCTCTAGTTTCTCTGGTTTCTCGGGTTCGCCCTGCTCCCTGCTCTTTGCTTTTTTCTGCCTACTGCTTACTGCCTACTGCCTACTTTTTACCCATTACTCCTCACTCCTTACTCTAAAAGACTTTAGTAACTCTTCTGGCGTTGCCACCGCTGTCCCTACTTCACCGACAACTATTCCCGCTGCGTGATTTGCTATTACAGCAGCTTCTTCCATGCTCGCCCCTGCTGCATATGCAAGGGTGAAAGCCGAAATAACGGTATCACCAGCACCTGTTACATCATAGACCTTCTTTGCAACCGTGGGAATATGAGTAACTTTATTCTTTTCAAACAGGCTCATGCCATCCTTACCCCTTGTAATAAGAACAGCTTTGCAGCCAAGCTTTTTCTTTAATATTCTTCCGGCAGCAAGAAGTGTCTTCTCGTCTTTAATCTCGATATTGGAACTGCTCGATGCTTCTTTTACATTGGGTGTTATTAACGATACGCCCCTGTAAAAACTGAAGTTCCCTATCTTTGGGTCAACAGCAATAAATATACCGGTTCGGGCTGTCGCCGATTTCTTAGCCTTGGATTTATCCAGGATGCTTCGAATAAGCTCTGCAGAAACCATACCTTTTTTGTAATCGGATATTATTATTGCGTCATAACTGCGGAATATTGAATTTATATATTTTACAATACCTTTTAGTATCTTGCCTTCGACGTTTTTGCTGTCCTCCCTGTCAAACCTGACAACTTGCTGGTTATGTGCAATAACCCGTGTCTTTACAGTTGTTGGCCTGTTCGAGACAAATATGCCATTACAGTCCACACCTTTCTGCTCCATCATGCTCACAAGTGTCTTGCCAGCTATATCTCTACCGTTAATACCTATGACTGCCACCTCTCCTCCAAGCGAGCCTATATTGTGGGCAACATTTGCAGCTCCACCAAGCAAAAAACTCTCCCTTCCAACTTCAACGACAGGTACAGGAGCCTCAGGAGAAATCCTGTTCACTTTTCCCCAAATATAATGGTCAAGGATTAAGTCGCCTATTACAAGAATTTTTTTATTTTTAAATTCCCTGATAATTTCAAGAATATTCATAGTTATTAATATAACCTACTGTGATTTAAAAATTAAACCTTTTTACTGAAAAATATCTTATCATTTTCCTTATTTTTGTGTTATCTTAATTAACAAATCCCATTAGAAAGGGCAGGGCTTTAGGGGTTTATAGCATCCATGCCATAAATAGCGGCCCTTTCTTACGGGGTAAATTCTTATACTTAAAAATAAGGAGGGTGATTAGATTATATATTTCAATTTATTAAAAATTATTCACTCAGTTAGAGAAAGACACCGATAAAATCGGTGGTAATTACCTTATTAAAGCAGAAGGTTGTATAATGTTCCAGTTAGTGCCGTTAGATAGTAACCATATAACGGGGTAAACCAAAGATTTAAGGGGGTGAATTTATGCAGGGAGAAGAAAAGGAAAAATATGGAACAGGGTCTCTGACCGGTGGTGAATATGAGGCCGAAGATGTTTTTGCAGGCGCTGAACCATGGACATCCACTGAAACAAAACTTATCATATGGTCTTTTATTGCTGCAGTAATCTCGCTTGTATTATTTGGAATTCTCATCAATGTTTATATTTTGAATTAGGAAAGGCTTAACAGTAATGATTGAATTAATTATTAGCCATGACGGTACAAACTGGACTGCGAAGAATGACTTTTTAAGTGCATCCGCAGCAACACTTGAAGAGCTTGATATAAACGTTGGAAAACTTTTGAGTAAAAATGGGTATATTGAAAAAGGGCAAAAGTTAAAAGTGTTTATGGCTTTTGATAATTCAACTATTCCTCAGTGGATCCGTCAGTATGCCCAGCATTATTTCAACAGGATTGTAGAGGTAAAAGGCTAGAAGAATGTTAAATGATTATTAATAACAAGGCATTAAAAAATAAATTGGAGGACCTAAATGGCAGATCTTGCAAATAGAAAATGGTATACAGGGATGAGTACCCAGGAAGACTGGTGGGCAGTTTGGCTGGGATTAACTTTTTTCTTTTTGGGATTTTTGTCCATATCAGGGGTTGACCTTGTTGGATGGGTTGCTTATCCGTCTAAATGGGGGGGAACAGTTCCTTTTGCTAAAGCTCTAAAGCCCCTCGGCAAGTCTTATAAGGGATTGGGGCCAATAGGCAGTCTGATAGTGACCTATGTTTTATTTACTATTGCCACATGTATTGGCGCAGCCTCTATGCGATGGAATGTAAAAAAATTTTTTATAGGCTGGACTTTCATCTTTTCTCTTACTTATATTGTATGGATTGTTGGACATCATGCATTCTTGGCTGCAAATGTGACCAATAGGGCTAAATACGGTCTGTCCTCTAGCCTCTCCCTTGGTGGAGGAGGCTCCTTCATTCTCGCCTTGATTGTGGGGCTTATTATTGGAAACTTCTTTAAGAAACTAGCAGCCTTTCTGAGTGAGGCTGCCAAGCCTGAATGGTTTATCAAGACTGCTATAGTATTTCTTGGAGTCAAGGTCGGATATATGGCTATGAAGGCTGCCGGCTTTGTATTTGAGCTGGCCCTGGCCGGTGCAGCAGCAACCATAGTGGCATATCTCATATTCTGGCCTGGAACGTATCTAATCTCAAGAAAGCTTTTTAAGTTACCCCGCAAGATGGCAGCTGTTCTATCCTCAGGTATCTCTATATGCGGCGTTTCTGCTGCTGTAGCTACCGGTGGAGCAGTTCGTGCAAAACCTTTAATTCCTGTTATGGTTTCTACATTAATCGTAGTTTATGCGGTCATAGAGCTTGTAATCCTGCCACCTATCTTTACAGCTACAATGATTAATGAGCCCATTGTAGCTGGTGCTTCAATGGGAATGGCAGTAAAAACAGATGGTGCTGACGCTGCTGCCGGTGCAGTAATGGATGAGCTTATGCGGAATAAAAAAGAAAACTTAGATGGCACTAAATGGGAGGAAGGCTGGATAACAACAAGCGCTGTTATGACCAAGATATGGATAGACATGTTTATAGGCCTCTGGGCCTTTATACTTGCAATCGTCTGGGTTTATAGAATCGAACGGCGACCCGGAGAACGTGTACCGTTTTCAGAGGTATGGCACAGGTTCCCAAAATTCGTATTGGGCTATTTCTTCACATGGTTTGTTTACCTGGGGATTCTTTTCCTTGCGCCGAGCCTTTCTGATGCTGCCAAGGTTGGGGCGGTACCGGTTGAGAAGGGTATGAGGAAGCTCTTCTTCATGCTCACCTTTGTAAGCATAGGAATAATAACTAACTTCAAAACTCTTGCAGAGGCTAAATTTGGAAAGATGATATTTGTATACTTTATTGCGCTTTTCCTGTTTATAATTCCTGTTGCCATTATTGTTGGCTATATCTTCCATCACGGCATGACTGTTCCGACAATAACTCCTTAATAACTTAATAATGATTAATTTTAACAGGCGGCGTTGAAAACCGCCCTGTTTTAAAATCTTTGAGTATGTAATCTCTATGAGCTGCAGGCACATATACCTTTATACCACTTAATTCATAAATTATTATCGGATACCGGGTTGACATGCAATGAGAGCGATTTTTTTTCTCACGAAGCCAGGGAGTTTTAATACAGGATCTGCGAAAACCTCCCGACTTATTAACCCAAAAAATGCGTTTGAAGCAGGCATACATGTTGTATAGTTGGACATGTTTCTTAAGCGGACATAGGGAAATTTTTGTCTACGACTCATGAGTCAACAACCCATAGGGAATGAGCGAGCATATCATGTCATCCCGGTGTTCTTTAGATGTTAATCAGAATGACAGAGATCGAAGGGTTCGGAATGACAATCCCTAACAATAAAAAAAAGGGTGTTCTGCATATGCAGAACACCCTTTCTGTTAATCAGTAATTTGTTACCGGATAATGTTTAGAAGTTGAGTGTCAGGTCACCTCTTACAGATTTAACAGATTCTTCATCGTAAAGTGGATTTAAAGCTGTGTACGTATCATCATAGAAATCTCCAGGGTCGAAGTAGCCAGCCATAATCGTGTATGAGAGGTTCTTTGCGATTTTGTATACAAACTTTGCATCCAGTTCCCATCCAAGATCATCGTCTACACCTGTCATGGTCTCGGTTGCCTGTAATAACCAGCCGTCAACAGATGCCTTCAGATCCTTTGCAAGACTAAAATCAACACCGACATTGTAGTATGTGGTGTTAGCAATACCTGCTGTGTTTCCTCCACCGGATGCTGTTCTTACCTGGTATTCATAGATCCATGCCACGTTCTTGTCCGGGCCGAGGAAGTTTATAAACTGTTCCGTATCGTCGTCAGCGGCATTATCATCACCGCTGCCAAGTGCAAAACTTCCCCTCAGGTTAACAGGGTCGAGCTTGTAGTTAAGCGCCAGCCATATTGCATGGGCTGAGACATCATTTGGATCGCCAGTTGCAGCAAAAGTAGCCATTCCACCTGGGGTTAAACCTCCTTCATCGCCGAACTGAAGGTCAACCTCTGCCTTATAACCTAATCCTGCTACATTACCCGCGGCGTGTACCATAAAGTTCTGGAATTGCGTTTCACTATCTGAATGGTTAACGTATGAGTAATTTGCACCGATTGAATTATTGTCATCGATCTTGTAAACAAAGAGCGCTGTGTAGACATCTATATCGTCTGTGTTGTCAGCTGTGCCAGTTGTTGTTGTGGTTGACGTACCAACTAAAACAAAGAGAGGACCGAGAACAGAACAATCTGTTCCTGGTGTAGTTGTTGTTATATCATCCGGTGTCCCAATTGCTAAATCCGGACCGGGGCTATAACAAGTTGCAGTGGTGGCACCGGCTGCACCTTCACTAACCTTAATCGTAAGCACACCCACATGTAACTGCTTGTTGGGGTCTCCAAAGAGGACAATGGCATCGTCACCATATCTTGTCTGTTTGAAGAACTTTCCGTGACCGAGGATTAAAGGCATATGACCCATCTTTAATCCGGCAGGAAATCCCAAAAGACCTGAGCCCTTATAAAGTATCCATGCATTGCGGATTGCAACCTGGTCTGTTTTAGCATTGAAGTTACCCCAATCCCAGAATTCTGATCCGCCTTGAGCAGGACCGGACTCAAGCTCAACCTGTCCCATCACATTGTCTGAAAGCTTAATATCAGCCCTTAGCCTCATCCTTTGTTTGTAGAATGCTTGACTGCCTTCATCAGAAGGAACATTAGTTACACCTGCGACTGTTCCAACGTTATCTTTCCACCACTGCCAGATCTTCAGCTGTCCACTGAGCTTAACCTGGGCCACACCAAAAGCTGCCTGAGTGCCTTCCGGTATCTCAGCATGGATAGCAAAGGCGCTTGCTGCAAAACTAAGTACAAAAAGTGCACCTATAATTATCGCCAAAAACTTTTTCAATTTTCTTACCCTCCTTCTTTTTTTAGTTCGGAGTTC
>CAYFQB010000007.1:0-10293 GCA_964345225.1 uncultured Nitrospiraceae bacterium
TCAAACAGTAAAAATTCGGTCGATTCGACACGCTTATTTCGCCATGACGGGTGCCAAAAATTTCCCTATGTCCGCTCAAGAAACATGTCCAACTATATAACATGTATACCTGGTTCAA
This sequence comes from uncultured Nitrospiraceae bacterium, assembly GCA_964345225.1. Taxonomy (GTDB): domain Bacteria; phylum Nitrospirota; class Thermodesulfovibrionia; order Thermodesulfovibrionales; family UBA6898; genus CAYFQB01. Next base: position 119 of record CAYFQB010000007.1, read on the forward strand.
ACGCATTTTTGGGTTCAAAGCTTTTTACGTCTTACATTCACAGCCTTCGGCTACTTCTGAGTGCTTAGAAAGGATTTCTTTTGCAATAGCTATATCGGCGTGTATCTGCTTGACTAATGCTTCTGCGTTCATGAACTTCTTCTCTTTTCGAATCCTCTGGATAAAGCAGACGGTTATCTCTTCGCCGTAGAGGTCTTCATTGAAGTCAAAGATATGAACTTCAACAGTGAGGTCCTTTTTGTTGAAAGTCGGGCGTATCCCGATATTGGCTATACCGTCATAATATTTCTCGCGCGCTAACAGTCTTACTGCATATACACCATTGGCAGGGATAATGGAATGTTTGGAAGCAAGATTGGCGGTAGGAAAACCGATTCTCTTACCCCTTCTATCCCCTTTTATAACTATTCCTGTAATGGCATAATGTCTGCCAAGAAGCCAGGCAGCTTCTTTAGCCTCACCGGCCTTAAGCAGATTTCTTATTTTAGTGCTGCTTATGACCTCTCCGTTTAGTGATATCTGTTCGATCTCCCGTACTGTGAATCCGAATTCCTTCCCGAATTCTCTGAGTTTCTTGACGTTCCCCTCCCTGCCTTTTCCAAATCGGTAATTGTAACCAACAAGTATCTCTGTTGCCCCGAGAAGGTCGCAGAGGATTTTTTTTACGAAGTCTCTAGGAGTCATAGACGAGAATTCCAGGGTGAAAGGTATCTTGACAAGCACGTCTAACCCGAGTTTTTCGAACAGCCTTATCTTCTCCTCGTAGATGCTTAGGAGGGGAGGGCATTTCTCAGGTGCCAGTACTTTCAGAGGATGCGGCCGGAAGGTTACGACTAAACTAAGGGCACCAATCTCTCTTGCCCTCTTTATGACCATTTTTATCAATTCCTGGTGTCCCAGGTGCAATCCGTCAAAGTTCCCGAGGGTAATAACGGTATTTCTGAATTTTTCCTTTATCTGGTTTAAATCAGTGATTAATAACATGCTATTTACCACCTAAAAAATGTTTCATCTCGTTGTATATTTCATCTGCGATTCTAATACCCATGTCAATAAATTCAGGACCGTACCTTTTGCCTGTTTCTGACCTGAATGTATTTTTTATTGCTTTTATACCTCTCATTTTCTCTTCAAAAATACTGTAAAGCTCCTCAGGAGAGGTTCCTGTTGACTCCGTGATAAGCCATAAGGTAGTCGTAAAATTATCAGGCCCCCATCTGAATTTATCGGCATCGTAAAGCGAATCGCTTACTATCCTGGCTGTCTCATCCTCAGAACTGATCACTTCCTTGAATGCCTCATGATTTCTTATTGCCGCAGTGATATAACGCTTATAATTTTCTTCAATATCAAAATCCTTCAGTATCCTTTCAGCTTCAATGCTCCCTGCTATTGTATGGTCTTTTTCAATGCGTTTAATATCGTGCAGGAGACCAGATATCTGGACGCTGAGCAGCATTCTTTCTATCTGAGAACTATGGTAGTTATTATTCGAGCTTTCGATAAGTATAATTGCGCCTGCTTCTGCAGCTACCTTTTCGCAGTGGGCAATACCATGTGCTGGATGTAATCTTGTCTCATTTAAATGGGAGTGGCACTTATGAAGCATTTTATTGTTTGACAGGTTTGAATAGGATATGTCCAGTTCATTTTTATGTACAGTATAAAAAGATGGCTGGCCGATTTTCTGGGCTGTCTTGACCGCCTTCTCCTTTAAAACTGAGTATAATGATCTGTCAAACAATCCGGTTAACCTTCCAAAGAATCACTGAAATTTACCCCGTTAGAAGTGCAAAAATCTTCTAACGGGGTGTACTTAATTATAATAGTTTTGGATATAATTTGTTCATTTTTTTTGAAACGTAATTTTAGCAAAAAAAATCTGTCAAGGGGAGGTACTGAAAAGTGAGCGGAAGATATTGAAAACAAAAAAGGCCGTGTCAACACGGCCTTTTTTGTTTAGAAGATTTTTAACCTAAATTCCGAACGGATTAACGAAGAGTATAATCAGGGCAACAACGAGTGCATAAATACAGAGAGACTCAATCATTGCAAGACCAATAATCAGGGTTGTTGTAATTTTACCGGAAGCGCCCGGATTTCTTGCAATACCGTCTGTTGCACCCTTTACGCCGATACCCTGACCGATACCGGTACCGAATGCAGCGACCCCCATGCCAATAGCACATGCAAGTGCTGCAATGCCGTAATATTTGAGTTTTGCATCTGAAAGACCTGTAGCTTCAGCAGCCTCTTCAGCCAGAACCATAGGTGCTAATAGGAAGACAAGTGACAGTACTAGCAGAATTATTGCAGTTTTCTTCATTCTTATCTCTTCCCCCTTTCTCAAGGATTTTGAATTAATGTGCCTCTTCTACGGCACCAGCAAGATAAAGAGTTGAAAGCAATGTAAAAACGAATGCCTGGATAAAGCAGACAAGCACTCCAAGCACTAAGATTGCAACTGGAACAATAGCAGGTGTTAGAATCATGAGAATACCGATTATGTAATGCTTTGCAACCATATTACCGAAAAGCCTGACCGAAAGAGTAAGTGGCCTGGCCAGATGCCCTATAAATTCAATGATTAACATAAGGAGCATGAGCGGAAGTGCCATGATTGAACGTATCGGACCTAGAAAATGATTTATATAGTGATGTTTGTGAACGCGGATCCCGTAAAAGTGTGTTGCCAGAAATACGGGTATTGCCATAGCAGCATTGGTATTTATGTTGCTGGTTGGAGACGTAAATCCTGGTATAAGTCCCATGAAGTTGCCAAGAAGTATAAACAAAAACAGGGTGCAGATAAGCGGGAAAAGAGGTTTTCCCCAATGGTGTCCGATATTGTCTTCACACAGATTCAATATTCCTTCTGCAATAGTCTCAAGGATGTTCTGGGCCCCCCTGGGAACCAGCTTGATTGAGGTTTTAACAATTAAAGCGAGAACTATTAAAATAATTGAAGCAAGAAAAGCATATGATACAAAATGTGGTACTGTATGAGGATCTATGAATATATCAAGCAAAAGTTTTTCTTCGTGCATAAAGGACCTCCTTTGGGGGAAATTCGCTGTATATTACATAAGCCAATATTAAAAGTCAATAGGCAGAAATAAAAAACTTGCATTTTTCAGTTAAATAGTGTATTAATAACTCCAATTATAAGAATAATTGAATAAAGCAGGTGGTATAATATAAAAATGACAAGACAAAAATTAAAAAAGGATCTGGGCGAGGAAGAAAAAAAGGATATGCCACTTTACCCTATCGGTATTGTGGCAGAATTGATAGGGACAACGGATCAGACTTTAAGGCTTTATGAAAAGCATGGATTGATAAAGCCTGCCCGCAGGAACAAAAACAGGTTTTATTCCGAAAATGATATAAAATGGCTAAGGTGCCTGAGGGATCTTATACATAATAAGAAAGTAAGTATCGAGGGGATAAAGAAACTCCTTGAGTATGCACCTTGCTGGGAAATAACGGAATGTACCGAGGAGAGAAAAAATAGATGTTCTGCATATATAGACAGGACAAAGCCCTGCTGGGAATTAAACAGGATGATATGCAACAGGGAAACAGGCAAGATTTGTGAAGATTGTATTGTCTATATATCAAAGAAGAAGCAGAAAAAATAACCCCTTCTTTTGTATTTAGCTAAACCTGTTTTTGTGTTAATAATCTACTCTAAATTTATAGTTGACGGGTCGAAGTCCGGGTCAATACTATATGCCTCATTGAAGTATTTTATAGCAGTTGAATAATCTTCCAGTTTATAGCTCGCGTATCCTATCAGGTAATAGGCTCGTGGATCAGGGTTTTTCTCGATATATGCCTTAAGATGTTCAATAGAAGATCTGAAGTCACCCTTTATGTAGAATGATAAGCCTGCTGTATAATCATTATCTGCAGTTGCCTTTGATACTGTAAAAGGTATCAGTACTGCTAATAATAAAATGATAATAACTTCTCTCATTTTACCCTCCTTGCCTTGTAATCGGCAGTTAGTCGAAGTTAAATTCAGAAGGTTGCTTCATCTCCCATACTGAATTCGTATGAGAATATTGCTTTGGCTGGGTCTCCTCTTTAAAGTATTCTTTTATACCCGAGTTATTATACGACAGAAGACCGTTCTCTGGATTTATATTGTAACTGACTATGCCTTCAGGGGGAGTAAATTCTTCAGGTTCTCCTCTTACTGCATTATTCATAAAGGATACCCATATCGGGGAGGCTACCCTTGATCCTGTTTCACGGGTACCTAGTGTTTTATAATCGTCATATCCGACCCAGACGCATGCTACAAGATTTGGTGTATAACCTACAAACCATGCATCTTTGTAATCATTGGTGGTACCGGTTTTTCCTGCAACAGGCCTGCCAAGGGCCTTTGCCCGCCAACCTGTTCCATATTTTATAACATCCTCCATCATTGAGGTTATTAAGAAAGAGGTCTGGGGACTTATAATCTGCTCGGGATTTGGCTCATTGCTTTCGAGCACTCTCCATTTACCGTCAACTATGTATTTTATCGATGAAGGTTTTACTTTCATTCCATAGCTTGCAAAAATGTTATATGCTGATGCTAACTCCAGAGGTGTAGTATTGAATGAGCCCAGTGCAATACTGAGGTTTCTAGGAATATGTCCCTGAAAACCTATCGTCTTTGCAAAGTTTGTCACAGTGTCTATCCCCATGGATTTTACGAGTTTAACTGTTACAACATTTCTTGAATAAGTGAGTGCTTCCCTCAGACGTGTTGGACCATTGTATTTCTGGTCATAATTCTCAGGGCTCCATTCCCCTTCCGGACCACCCATATATGTTACAGGCTCATCAACAATAATACTTGCAGTAGTGAAGCCGTTGTCCATGGCAGCAGCATAGATTATCGGTTTAAATGCTGACCCGGGCTGCCTTTTAGCATATATAGCTCTGTTGTATTCACTCCTTGAAAAATCGTTCCCTCCCACCATAGCCCTGATGAACCCGGTATAGGGTTCTAATGCAACGATAGCACCCTCTACCTCCGGCTCCTGTTCAAGCAACAGGTGGACATTTTTATTATTAATGCTTTTTATCCTGACCTTTATAATATCACCGGGGGTTAATATCTTTTTTAAGTTAAAATTTTTTATCACATTTGATTTACCACTATCAGAGATTACCTTTGATGCCCATAGGGCGTCTTTTAAAGACAGTTTTCCGCTAACCCCTCTGGTTTTAATAATAGCCTCTTTTTCTGTTACCCTAAGGACAAGTCCGGGATAGATATCTCCCGGAGAAATTACAATGCTTGATGATATACCGTTACTGTTGAGCTCACTGTCATCGATATTAATATCTTTTTTGTGTTCTAAGGGACCACGCCAGCCTCTGCGCTTGTCGAAATCACGTAAACCTGACTGAAGGGCATTAACTGCCGAGATTTGCATGCTTCTATTAAGTGTTGTGTAGACTTTAAGTCCACCTTTATAGACTGTATCAACGCCGTATTTTTCCTCAAGGTATTTCCTGATATATTCAATGAAATAGCTGTTAGCTTTTGATGACCTTCTGAGACTCGATAGATATAAAGGCTGCTTATATATGTTTTCCTTTTCTGATTTTGTTATATATCCCTCTTTTTCCATACGGGTCAGAACAATATACTGTCTTGCTTTTGCCTTTGAAAGATTATTGTAAGGTGAATATGTAGAGGGGGCTTTAACAAGCCCTACAATTAATGAAGCCTCGGCAAGATTCAGTTGTTTTACTGATTTGCCGAAATACGTCCTTGCTGCCATCTCGACCCCGTATGCTCCGTGACCAAAATAAATTTTATTGAGATATAATTCAAGTATCTCTTTTTTTCTGAGATTTTTCTCTATTTTTATGGCAAGGAACGCTTCTATTATTTTTCTTTTGAAGGTTTTTTGGGGAGTTAGAAAAACCACTTTTGCAAGCTGTTGGGTTATTGTGCTTCCACCCTCTTTTAGACTTACATTAAGCAGATCCTTTATAAGTGCTCTTGCAATAGCAATATAATCAATGCCTTTGTGTTTCCAGAACCTTGAGTCTTCAACAGCAATAATTGTGTTAATTAAGTTCTGGGGTAAATTCTCGATCGGTACAAATATTCCTTTTTCTACTTTTAACTCTCCTAACAAAATATCATCATCAGAATAAATTTTTGTGCCTTTGGTGGGGGCATACCGCTTAATTTCATCTATGGAAGGCATACCTCTTGAGATAGCAACAAATCCACCTGTTATACCACCAAGAAAAACTGATAAGAGTGCAAGAATAATTAAGAATTTTGTCTTCATTAAAATGATTATACTCTCGATATCAAAAAGCTGTCAAAGGGTCATATCAGCAGCAAATTACATAGATATGCTAATCCTCTACTGTTATTAAGTTGCCCCTGTTAGAAGAAAGTATTTGTACTTTATAACATTGAAAATTGAATATTCAATTAACGATTTCTTTACTTCTTACTCCCTACTTCTTACTTCTTACTTCCTACTTTTTTACTCCTCACTCCTTACTCTTTGAGAACTAAAAGGTTAAGTCTGTCGTCTTCTTATATCTTACTCTTTATTCGCCTCTAGTTTCCAATATTTAATATTAAATTAATTATCTCTTTACTTCTTACTTCCTACTTTTTTAGTGAGCAGTGAATAATGACCAATAACTCAAGCGTTGGGTGTGAGAAGTTGGGTGTGAGAATTAAAAAAATGTTTTTTTGATAAATTAGTAAAATATTGTACAAATATATAAGAATATAATGTTATAATTGTAATTTACATAAGTTGTGTATTTATGTGTGTAAACAAGCTGTAAAAGCTTGACAAAGAATAGTTCCTCTGGTACAATTTCAAGGTTTATCCAGAGTAAATATATATTTTAGTCTTTTTTATTTTTATGGAGGATGAGTGCCGACAATAGCACAATTAGTTAGGCAGGGACGTAAGAGTGTATTAAGAAAAACCAAGAGCCCTGCATTGAGGTTCTGCCCTCAGAAGAGAGGTGTATGTGTAAGGGTTTATACAACTACTCCTAAGAAGCCAAACTCTGCTCTGAGGAAAGTTGCAAGGGTAAGATTGACTAATGCTATGGAAGTTACGGCCTATATCCCTGGCATAGGACATAACCTGCAGGAGCACTCTATTGTTATGATCAGAGGCGGCAGGGTAAAGGACCTGCCTGGAGTGCGATACCATATTGTAAGGGGTATACTTGACTCTATGGGTGTAACTGATAGAAGATGTGGAAGATCAAAGTACGGGACAAAGAGGCCCAAATAACGGAGTAAATAATGTCAAGAAGAAGAGTTGCTGAAAAGAGAGAAATACTACCGGATCCGAAATATCACAGCAAAATAGTCAGCAAGTTTATCAGTGTAATGATGAGGAGCGGAAATAGATCCATAGCAGAAAGTATATGTTATGGAGCATTCGACATAATAAAGGAAAAAACAGGGAATGACCCTCTTAAGGTTTTTAAAACAGCTTTAGAAAATGTTAAACCGCTTGTGGAGGTTAAACCAAGAAGGGTCGGGGGTGCAACTTACCAGGTACCAGTAGAGATAAGGGCTCAGAGGCGGATGGCACTTACTTCAAGATGGATAATACAGTTTTCAAGGCGCAGACCTGAGAAGACAATGAAGGAAAGACTCGCTGGTGAGTTGCTGGATGCTTATAACAATACCGGTTCTTCCATTAAAAAGAAGGAAGATACCCATAAAATGGCCGAAGCCAATAAGGCTTTTGCCCATTATAGATGGTAAAGAGATTAGAGGAGAAAAGATTTGTCGAGGTTCCCATTAGAAAAAACACGAAATATTGGAATTATGGCACACATAGATGCAGGGAAAACCACGACTACAGAGAGAATCCTCTATTATACAGGCGTAACCTACAAAATAGGTGAAGTCCATGATGGAACAGCTGTCATGGACTGGATGGTTCAGGAACAGGAAAGAGGCATCACTATTACTTCTGCCGCTACCACTTGTTTTTGGAAAAACTGCAGAATAAATATCATTGATACACCTGGCCATGTTGATTTTACTATTGAGGTTGAAAGGTCTTTAAGAGTGTTAGATGGTGCAGTTGCAGTATTTGATTCGGTAGCAGGTGTTGAACCACAGTCTGAGACTGTATGGAGGCAAGCAAATAGATACAGGGTGCCAAGAATAACATTTATGAATAAGATGGACAGAGTAGGTGCAAATTTTTTTACGAGTGTAAACAGTATGATAGAAAGATTGGGTGCAAACCCTGTCCCAATTCAGTTACCGATGGGAATTGAAGAGGATTTCCGGGGCTCGATCGATCTTGTAAATATGAAGGCATATTATTATGATGACGAAACACTTGGCGCTAAGTTCATTGAAAGTGATATACCTGGTGATCTTTTGCCACAGGCAATGGAATACCGGGAAAAAATGTTCGAGTCTCTTGCTGATGTAGAGGAAAAAATAATGGAAAAGTTTTTAAATGGCGATGAAATAAGCGTAGAAGAAATAAATGATGCGCTCAGAAAAGGGACTATCGAAATGAAAATTACACCTGTACTTTGCGGTGCTTCTTTAAAGAATAAAGGTGTTCAGCAGTTGCTTGATTCAATAGTTAACTATCTGCCCTCCCCAACAGATATCCCACCGGTTTCCGGCAGAAAAAAAGATAATGGCACTGAGGTGGTCAGAAGGGCTAATATCAATGAACCGTTTTCTGCCATTGCCTTTAAAGTAATGACCGATCCATATGTTGGCCAGCTTACATTTATGAGAGTCTATTCAGGCATTTTAAATGCAGGTTCTTATGTCTATAATGCATCAAAAGGTACTAAAGAGCGCATTGGCAGGCTGCTCAAGATGCATGCTAACAAAAGAGAGGATCTCAAGGAGGTTTCTGCGGGTGATATAGCTGCTGCGGTTGGACTGAAAAATACTCTAACAGGAGATACACTTTGCGATGATAAGAACCCTTTAATACTTGAATCCATGGAATTCCCCGAGCCTGTTATTTCAGTTGCAATAGAGCCAAAAACAAAGACTGACCAGGAGAGACTTTCTCAATCGCTTGCAAAACTGGCTCAGGAAGACCCTTCGTTTAAGGTATCTGTAAATGAAGAAACATCACAGACAATTATATCCGGAATGGGGGAATTGCATCTGGATATAATTGTGGACAGGCTTTTGAGAGAATTTAAGGTTGGGGCAAATGTAGGAAAACCCCAGGTAGCATATAAGGAGACTGTAAGGGCCTCATCAAGTGCAGAGGGCAAGTTTATAAAACAGAGTGGCGGCAGGGGTCAGTACGGGCACGTATGTCTGGAGATTGAACCGCTTGAACCCGGAAAGGGTTCTGAATTCTTATGCAAGATAGTAGGAGGAGCGATCCCTAAGGAGTACTTTCCAGCAATAGAAAAAGGGGTAAGGGAGGCGATAGATACCGGAATACTCGCAGGGTATCCTGTTGTTGATGTAAGGGCAATATTATATGACGGTTCTTATCATGAAGTTGACTCCTCGGAAATGGCATTTAAAATTGCTGGTGCTATGGCTTTCAGAGAAGCTGCACAAAAGGCTAAGCCTGTTATTCTTGAGCCGATCATGAGTGTTGAAATTGTGACACCTGAAGAATATATGGGTGATGTCATAGGAGACCTTAATTCCCGCAGGGGCAAGATACATAACATGGAAAAGAGGGGTAAAACCCAGGTGATAAGGGGCCAGGCTCCCCTTTCAGAGATGTTCGGATATGCTACAGATTTAAGGTCTAAAACTCAGGGCAGGGCAACATACACAATGCAGTTTTCCAACTATGAAGAGGTTCCAAAGGGCATCTCGGATGGAATTATATCAAAATTTAGAGGTTAATAAATTGACAATCATAAGTAACAATTTACTATTGACTGGTAAAAAGTTTAAGATATCTGACCAATTTAACCCGTTACTGTTAACCTGTTATCTATATAGGAGGATATATGGCAAAGGCAAAATTTGAGAGGACGAAGCCACATTGCAACGTAGGGACGATAGGGCATGTTGATCATGGGAAGACGACACTTACGAGTGCAATTACGAAGATGTTGAGCCTGAAGAATCCTAAGGTAGAGTATAGAGATTTCTGGTCTATAGACAATGCACCTGAGGAGAAGGCCAGGGGGATAACGATAGCGAC
>CAYFQB010000008.1:0-7764 GCA_964345225.1 uncultured Nitrospiraceae bacterium
GCTTAAGATAAGAGAAACGGTATATTCCGCCTCCGGAGAATATGATTTCAAAGGCGGTTATTCAACAGGTCTCCAATATAGATTCACCGATTACCATGTTGTCTCAGGTGACCCATATAATGACTATGACGATGAAGATGGCGAATCTCACATTATTCTTTTTACTATTACAAAAAAATGGTAACGAGGAAAATAAAATGAAAAGGACATTGTTTAAATTTATTAACTATTACTGCCTTTTTTTCATTCCTCTCTGCTTAATTCTGTATTCACTTCCTGCCTTTGCTGAAGAAAAAACTATCGGTGTGATAATGACAGGTGATTCCCCCTATTACAATGAAATCCATAGAGCCTTTACTGATACTCTGTTATATGAAGGTCTCGGTCCGGAAAAGGTTGAAATTATTGTGCAGAAACCAATCCCGGAAACTATTTCATGGATAAATGCAGTGAGAAAACTTGTTGCATATGATGTAGATTTAATTGTATCTTATGGAGCACCAGCCACAATAATTTCAATGGAAGAGTCATCAGACATTCCCATTGTATTTGCAGGTGTTTATAAGCCTAAAGCTTTAGGCTTGGCCAACAAGCGATTAACTGGGATAAGCTCTACAGTACCAATCTCAACACTGCTCAGTAATTTCAAGCAGATATCTAAGTTTTCAAGGTTAGGTGTCATATATAATAATAGGGAGGAGGATACTGTATTTCAGGCGAATGAGGTTAAAAAACTAGAGGGTAAATTAGGATTCCATTCAATAAGATTTAATATTAGAAATGCTGAAGACACTTTAAAGATAGCGAAGGGTAACGTCGATGCACTCTTTATATCTACATGTTGTGCTGCCTTACAATGCGCCGATTATATAATCGATATAGCGCATAAAGCAAGACTAGCGACAGCTACAATAATAGGCGGCATAGAAAACAGGGTTGTACTTACAATTGCAGCAGACTCTTACGAACAGGGCAGTGAGGTTGCAAAACTGGCATCAAAGTTAATTAAAGGAACAGACATATCATCTATGCCCATAAAAAATCCTTCAAGAGTTAATATTATTATAAATTTAAGAGAGGCCAAGCAAATGGGACTTAAAGTCCCGTTTGACCTGCTATCTATAGCAACGAAAGTCATCCAATGAAATCAAGACTGAACCTTAAGAAAAAGGCAATTTTTTTGGTTGTAGGCATACTTTTTATAGCCCTTTGTTTAAATACTGCGGTGCTTACATTTATATCCTACAATAACTATAAAAATGCCATATTCGGCAAAACTAAAGTAATCGGTGAGAATTTCCAGAAAGAAATTTATAAGGTATTGACTCTCGGTGTCGCTATCGAAACATTCGAAGGAGTAAATGAAAAGCTTCAAGAACTTGCGTCAAAAGAAGCGACAATTAAATACGCCATGATTATGGATGCAACAGGCAAGGTTTTGTTTCATAGCGATGAAAGCAAAATAGGTAGGCAGCTCGAAGATAAAATAACCTCGAAATCCTCAACTTCAGGAGAAATTCTCGTCCAATCGCCTGTCTACTTTTATATTGACATCTCATTTCCGCTTTTAAATGCTTTCGGGAAAATTGTCGGAACCCTGCGAGTGGGTATCCAGTTAAAGGAAATGCTGTATGAACTCCTGCTATGGGCATTTGGAATTTCTGTGCTATGCTTCGTCACATCACTCGGGCTTGTATATTTCTTAATGTCCAGGTTCATAATAGAACCAATCATGACTATGGAACAGGCAGCAGATAAAATTGCAGCAGGCGACCTCACATATGAAGTATCAGGTATAAAAGGTACGGATGAGCTGGGCTCTCTTGGAAACGCAATAAAGAGAATGGCATTTAATCTAAAGGATATCCTTTCCAGGTTAAGAAATATCACAAACAGTGTCTCCAATGTAACATCGAATATTGCTGAATCATCTCAAAGCATCTTGCAAGTCTCTGATATACAGAAAAAGGCTGTAGATGAAACAGCCTCAGCTGTTGAGGAAATGGACCGTTCGATATTAGATGTGTCAACAAGAACAGTTAATCTTTCCGAATCAGCTGCCGACACCTCGACAGCAATATCGCAGATGAAAGCATCCATAGAAACAGTTGCTGAAAACGCAAATATATTTAGCCAGACTGCTAATGACGCTGCCTCATCTATAGAAGAGATGATTGCAACTGTCAAACAGATTTCCGATAGTCTTGGGAACTTATCATTGTCATCAGTAGATATTGTATCTTCTATAGATAAGGTAAACACTACTACGATGGATATAGAACACCGGGCTAATGAATCTGTTACTCTTGCTGAAGCCGTTATGATCAATGCTTCAGAGAAAGGGATAAAAGTATCCGGTGCAGCAATGGAGGGAATGGAAGCAATAAAAAAGAGTGTTTTAACTGTTTCTGAAGTTCTTAACATGCTCGGCAAAAAGACTAATGACATCGGCAAGATACTTAATGTTATAAACAGTGTAGCCGATCAGACAAACCTTCTTGCTCTAAACGCTGCAATCCTCGCTTCCAAGGCAGGCGAACATGGCAGGGGGTTCTCTGTAGTGTCTGATGAGATAAAAGACCTTGCAGAAAGGACATCCTTATCAACAAGTGAGATAGAAGATCTTATCAAGTCAGTACAGGAAGAGACAAGGTCAACCATCAAACTTGTATCAGACGCTATACAAGCCGTAGAGAACGGTATTACTCTTGTAAAAGATGTAAATGATGCCCTCAGGGACATTGTAGAAAGTTCAAATGCATCTACTGAAATGGCTAAAGCAATACAGAAATCAACGGCAGACGAAGCAGTTATTATAAAACAAATATCAAGTTCTATTGAGAGTATGAATCTTCAGATAGAAAAAATCGCACGTGCATTACAAGAACAAGACAAGGGGGGGAGTTTTATTATAGATATAACCGAAAAGATTAAAGAACTTTCCTATCAGGTGAAAATCGCTGTAGATGAACAAAAAGAAGTAAGCTTAAAGATAGCCGAAATAATAGAAAATGTATCACAAGAGTCTTCTCAAATAGCGAATTCTACCAATAAACACAAAGACAGGAGTGTCGAGATAGTCCAGTCTATGGATAAGATCCGCAGCGCAACCATTAATTTAACAACCTCATCAAATGAGATGAATAAAGTAATCAGCTCATTAAAGGAAGAGGCTCTGCATCTCATCTCGGAGATGCATAAATTTAAAGTTTAAGAAATATCCAGCTCTTTGTACTTTTCCGTTTATAAACATTGTTTCATCTACATATTAGTTGCTAAAACTAAAAGGTACAAGATATTTATTGATCTACAAGTGTATTAACGATTATATTTCATAATATCGAGATTTTGAAAGGAGTAACCATGAAAAAACTAACAAGATATTTTTTTGAGGGACTTCTGTTCCTGGTTCCATTAGTAGCAACAATATACGTCCTTTATTTAGTGTTTATCAAGATTGACAACATTTTCCATTTCAAGATCCCTGGCCTTGGCTTTGTTGCTACAATTCTAACAGTAACCCTGATAGGATTTATTGCTTCAAATTTTTTAACAAGGAAGCTGGTAGGCTTGATCGATAAGATATTCAGACGGCTACCGCTTATAAAGATGATCTATGTATCAATAAAAGACCTTATAAATGCATTTGTGGGAGACAAAAAGGGCTTTAATAAGCCTGTACTGGTTAAAGTTTCATCCGGCAATGATATTCAGGTCATCGGTTTTGTAACACGTGAAAGCCTGTCTGATCTCGGGATATCTAACAGAGTTGCTGTATATCTTCCACAATCATATAATTTTGCAGGAAATCTCATCATCGTACCAAAAGAAAATGTTACCCCTCTTGATATCGACAGCAGCAATGTTATGGCTTTCATAGTATCAGGGGGCGTAACAGCAAGACAAAATGGATCATAATGACTTGAATATCTTAAAAAACTGGTTTCTGGAGTACTGCAGATCATTCTATTCATCAAATGAAGAAGACCAGAAGAATATATCTCTGAAGGTACAGCATACCCTTAATGTCTGCGAGAATATAGTTCAGATTGCAAGAGAACGTTTACTGAGCGAGAATGAGATTGCACTTGCTGAAACAATAGCCATATTCCATGATATAGGCAGATTCCCCCAATATGCACAATACAAGACATTCAGGGACAGCATCTCTGTAAATCACGGGAAACTAGGCTCAGAGATCCTTGTGAAAGAAAAGATTCTTCAGGATATCCCCGAGAATGAACAGGGACTAATTGTCTGCGTAGTAAAATTCCATAATGCCTTCAGAATACCTGATCTGAAAAGCCCGGAGGCAGAATTCTTCTTAAAACTAATACGTGATGCCGACAAACTGGATATATGGCGTTTATTTGCAGAGTACTATGAAAGCAGCGAAGATGAGAGGGCCTCTGCTGTAAACCTCGGGCTTCCTGATTTGCCGGGGTATTCTGAAGAAATCCTTTCATATCTATACAATAAACAGGTGGTATCCCTGGCAAGCCTCAAGACATTAAATGATTTTAAGATAATGCAACTTTCGTGGATTTATGACCTCAATTTTAAGACCTCTTTCAGACTGTTGGTTGAAGGGGGCTACTTAAACAGGATTGCCTTGACATTACCACAGACAGATGAGATTATCAGGGCTTTATTGATCCTGCAGGAATTTACATCTCAAAGCCTATGATTAGACTCAAGACCCAAATTGTCAACCACAACTCACATATATATTTATAATATTGATTACATGTATAATACCCAAAAAAGACTAATTTAATAAAAATGCTTAATTTTCTAGAAAAATTAGGAGAGCTTTGCCTGTTTTATCTCAATCAAGCCGGCAGGCTGGGGATATTCCTCTTCTCTTCTATCTTAAATATAGTCAGGCCTCCTTATTCTAAAATTTCTCAAATTATTAAAGATATTTACATTATCGGCACACTGTCGATATTCGTAATAATTTTCACAGGTGCATTTACTGGTATGGTACTGGGGCTTCAAGGTTATAATACTCTGCAAAAGTTTGGTGCAGAAGGTCTTTTAGGCTCGGCTGTTGCCTTAAGCCTGATCAGGGAATTAGGGCCTGTTTTGTCGGCACTTATGGTAACCGGTCGGGCAGGGTCTGCAATCTGTGCTGAGATTGGCATCATGCGAATTTCAGAACAGATAGACGCCCTGGAATGTATGGCCATTGATCCGTACAAACTTATCATGGCCCCTAAATTTATTGCAGGGATTATATCTATGCCGCTTTTAACCGCAATATTTGATGCAGTAGGCATTTTCGGAGGATATGCAGTAGGGGTTGGTCTTTTGGGTGCAAATGAAGGCGCATATTTTTCAAGTATGTATAATGCTGTAGAATTTGATGATATTTACATGGGATTGGTGAAATCTCTGTGTTTTGGTCTTCTTATTATATGGATATGCTCAGCCAAGGGGTTTTTTGTTCATTTAGAGAGAACCGGTGGTTTCGGTGCTGAAGGAGTCAGCAAAGTTACTACAAGTGCAGTGGTTTTAACATCTGTTACAATACTGGTTTTTGATTACTTTATAACCTCGATACTCTTATGAATAGTGATTCTAAATATATTATTAAACTCATAGATGTCGATAAGATACTCGGCTCTCAACATGTTTTAAAAGGAATTAATCTCTCTATACAGGAGGGGAAAACAACCGTCATAATTGGCGCGAGCGGACAGGGCAAAACACTCATCATTAAACATATGCTGGGTCTGATACAACCAGACAGCGGCTATGTTCTGGTAAACAGTAAAGACATAAATAAAATAAGCAAGAAAGAACTCAGGGATATAAGAGCTAACTTTGGTGTACTATTTCAGAATGCAGCCCTCTTTGATTCCATGACAGTCTTTGACAATGTTGCCCTCCCTTTGAGAGAGAGAACCAAGGCTTCCGAGGAGGAGATCCGGGAGATAGTGAATGAAAAACTGTCTATGATGGACCTCGAAGGGAACAATGATAAGTATCCTGCACAGCTGAGTGGCGGGATGAAAAAAAGGGTTGGGCTTGCGCGTGCCCTTGTATTAAATCCCAAAATTGTCTTTTTTGATGAACCAACAACAGGCCTAGATGTTGCCCAAAGTACTGAAATTTACCGAATCTTCTTCCGAACACAGGTAAAATTAAGGTATACTTCTGTTATCGTCAGCCACGATGTCCCAAAGATATTCAAGCTGGCCGATTATGTAGCACTGCTTAATAATGGATTTCTTTATGGCTGTATTACACCAGAGGAATTCCAGATTTCAGATAATCCTGTAATCAAGGAATATGTCAAAAAAATAATCGGACAATTATACATAAGTGAAACTATGGAGGTTCAATAGTATCATGAAAAAAATTAATATTGAGACCGGCGTAGGATTATTTTTAATTATCGGATTTATCTGCCTGGCATATATTTCCATTAAACTGGGCGACATCCGTCTCTTTGGAACAGAACATTATACAATAAAGGCACAATTTGCGAATATTTCGGGTTTAAAAGTAGGCTCAATAGTGGAAATCGCTGGTGTACAGGTGGGGAAAGTTTCAAGGATAAATCTCTCTGACTATGAAGCCCTGGTGGAAATGTCTATATATCCTCATGTGAAAATCCAGGATGATGCCATAGCTTCTATCAGGACTCAAGGCATCATTGGAGATAAGTACATCAAGATTACGCCTGGGGGAGCAAAAGAATTTGTAAATCACGGTGATGAGTTATTGGAAACCGAATCTTCAATTGAACTGGAAGAATTGGTAAGCAAATACATTTTTGAAAAAGAGTAAATTCCTGAGTGGAAACAGGAGAAATATTAATCATCTGGAGTGGAAAAATGAGAAGAAATAAAATACCGATTTTGATCTTTACGATTATCTGTTTAATATTTTCAGCATTTTCGTTCTCTGAGGCCATTAATACCCCCACAGAAGATATAAAGACTACAATAAACTCTATTATCGATGTCTTAAAAGACAAGGAGCTGTCTCTTTCTGCCCGTACCGCAGAAAGACGGAGTAAGATCAGGGCCTTAATCAACGAGAGGTTTGATTTCAAAGAAATGGCTAAACGATCTCTGGGAAGACACTGGAATAAAAGAACACCTGAAGAGAAAAAAGAATTTGTTTCGATCTTTTCAGATCTTCTTGAGGCTTCGTATATCGGAAAAATTTTAGCATATACTGATGAGAAAATTATCTATAAAAAAGAATCTATTAAGGGTAACGGCAGATATGCCGTTGTCAATACAACTGTTATGACTGAAAAAGTTGATATACCAATAGATTACAAAGTCATCTTCAGGGGCAATGGATGGATGGTTTATGATGTACTGATAGAAGGCGTGAGTTTTATAAGCACCTATAGGAGCCAGTATAATCAAATTTTAAAAAAAGAGTCCTACGCGAAATTGATTCAGATAATGAAGAATAAACTTGATAAGCTGGATGATCCTTCAGAGTAAACCCTGTTAGAAGAACTTTGCCCTTCTAACGGGGTAAAAGCCAGCTTCGGAGTTAAATGGAAAATAATTTAAAAACTTCTTTTTACTACCTGAAAGATAAAATGCAGATCTTCCAGTTATTAAATGATAATGAACTTGAGAAGATTGTACCGCTTTTTAAAAAAATAGACTGTCCTGCCGGCACCGTTATATTCAATGAAGGGGAACCTGGTGATTTTATCGGCTTTGTCATCTCAGGCAAATTAGAAGTTAAAAAACACACAGAATTTAACAAACAGATAATACTTGCAAT
>CAYFQB010000009.1:0-84694 GCA_964345225.1 uncultured Nitrospiraceae bacterium
TATATGGAGGTTGAAGTCAAAGATGCTGTGGATTATCATTGTGAATGCTGATGAGACAGCGGCTATAAGGAGTATTCCTCTTCTTCCCTGAAGACTGCTTTTTGTTATCGAATATATCATGAGGGAAACGAAAGTTATAAGAAATATTATGCCGATAATACCTGTTTCTAAAAAGAATTCAAGGTAGTCATTATGTGCATGGTCATAAATAACTTTTTGTAATTCGACTGGGGAATATAGAGGAAATATATTGATGAATGTGCCAAGACCGGAACCTGTAAATATGAAGTCTGTGAATGCAGTGAGGGTAGCTGACCATACGATCAGACGACTTTCTTTAGTTATGTCGGTCTGGTAGAACCTGTCTATTATGGGGTCTATGCCGAGGTAAAGGAGATAGCATGAAAGGACTATCAGGAAGAACCCTATTGCCCATATCCTTTTCTTTTCAACCCTGCTGATTAAAATCAGTACAGAGAATAATGCAATGCCTGAAGAGAAACCGATTATACCTCCGCGTGACAGGGAAAAGAAGAGGGCTACTGCCATAATGACTGTAATAAATCCGAAAAGAATCTTTTTTTCCCTTTCCCTGCTTGTAAGTGAAATGCCAAGGCCAAGCGGTATGAGCATGCCGATAAGGCCTGCAAAGTGGTTTCTGTTGACAAAGGGGCCGAATGGGGTTCCACCCTGCGTCAGTTCTCTGAACCAATAGATTTTTTCGTTCCAGGTTGCCTTCTGTGCTATTGCGAATATGGAAAGGCTGAATCCGAATACCACGAGTATCTTTATCATCCCGGTCAGATTATCCCTGTCTTTGAAATTCTGCATTGCAATGTAGAAGATAATGAAGAATGCAACGAATCTGAGCAACTCAGTCACTGTCCTGTAAGTATGCTGACTTATATGCATTGACTGATTAGTGTCAAGGGAGTAAAAGTTCTGCATCTCGAATGCAGAGGGAGAGATGAGCTGCAGAAAGGCAGTAGGAACAGGTATAACCTGTATAAAGGCATAAATTATGAATGCTGCTCCGGTTGCAAGCAGAAGTTTCTCATTACCTTGAATGCTCTGGTGATTGTACTTCCCCCTTAATATCCATATAAGTCCGAGCGTGAATATCATTGTGAGGATGAGTGTTGAGGACCATATCTCAACAGTACCGAATAAGAGCACGGAAAGTATTAATATAAAAGATAAAATATTATTTGTCATAGTTCATGCTTATTATTTTGAGAGAATCGTTTTCTTTGACAAGTTTCCAGTAAATCTTGCCTGTATAACTGTTCCACTGGTCCTCTGCAGAGAAATATCGTTCTATGTTATAGACACCTGAGACAAAGGCATCTGGACCTTCTATCCTTATTGAAATGTCCTGAAGTTTGTAGTATTTTATTTTTTCGCTGAAGGTGTCTTTATATGCCATGAGTATAGCTTCGTAGTCCATGTAATTATTTTCGACTGCTGAGTATGAGAATAATGACATGAAGGTATTAATGTCGCTTTTTTCATAGGCCGTTATGTATTGCTGGATGAAATTTTCGACTTCTGTTTTTGTTATTTGGGAGGGCTCGATAGGAGCAGGGCGCAGGGAGCTCGGAGCAGGGGGATTACTGCCAACTGACGTTGGCGTTTGACGCATAGCGCTTGGCGCATGGCGCATAGCGTTTTGAGCAGGGGGATTACTGCCAACTGACGTTGGCGTTTGACGCATAGCGCTTGGCGCATGGCGGTCAGAGTCAGGCTTGAGATTGCTTTGTCCCGAAGATTCGGGACTCGCAATGACAGATGAAGGAGCTGGGCGGAGGGGGTTTGGTGCAGGGATGAGGGAGGTTTCGATGTGGGATGAGCGGTTTTGGATGTATATAAAGGCTATGAATACCAGAGCGGCCAAGATGTATAGTCCAACAAGTATCCTGGGAAGATATCTTCTTGTTCTGGGCCATGTATAGTCCATAGTATAATTACCGGTGTGCTTACCCCGTAAAGAAATCTCTGGCTTTCCACGGGTCCTGCTCCGTAAAAAAGCCCAGTGCTTTCTACGGGGTAAAGAAGAAGGTTTTATATCTATAGCATCTTCTATCAGTTTTTTGTCGTATGCCATTCTTTTCGAATCATCCTTTAACGTGTTGTATGCTTCATTGACTTTTTTTGCCCTCTCAGAGACCCATTCCTCGTCTCCCTGCTGGTGGTCGGGGTGGTACAGAAGCATAAGCCTTTTCCAGCGCTCTCTTATTGCGTCCTGTGATGCATTTCGCGGCAGTCCCAGTGTTATGTAGTAATTGTTTTCAGGATTAAAGTGCATTTTTGATATAACAAAGTTGGCGCTGTCAACGAGATACTTGATGTCCAGCCCATTCCTTGATGCAAAATCTCTGATGGCATCAGTAGTGCGAGATATATCAATAAGGGCGTCAAAACAGTGAATGGCATCCCTGTAGAGCTTCTCATGTTGAATACCCTTGTAAGACTGTATTATTAACCTTAAAGCTTTTTGAATCTGCTCTTTGTCAGGTCTGTCATCTGTTTCAGGGTTATCCCGTCTATCCATGCTGTTCCCTCGATCTTGTTAGCAAACTTGGTTGACCTTGCCCTTCTTATTTTTACGATTATGGCATTGCAATCAACCGGTGTTTCAAAATCAACTGAAACCTCTCTCCAGAAAGTAGAGCCGGTTATTGTATCTGAATTTTTATTAAGGCCGCTGCACTTATGTCCCTGAACACTTATGAATATTCCGTTTGTTGTTGTGATGGAACTAGTCTTTATATAACCTTTTAGTTTGTATGGTGTGCCTGGATTAACCCTGACTACCTGTTGAGCAATTGTTATATCAGGGTTGTGCCTTCCGTCAAACGTGACTCCTATGGAGCGGCTGCCCTTCATCCGGATTATATCATCAAGGAAGACATCGGCACCTTCAACCTCCCTGACAGACCAGTCGAACCCGCCGTTAAGTATTTCATTCTCAAAGCTCGGATTCCAGATCAGAGAGGAAGGGTCATTTTCTGACAGATCCTCTATCCTGTCTGTTATTTTTTTCCAGGCAGTTTCTGCGTCGTCATAGAGGCTGTTGTTTATCAGGAAGTTGACATATGAAATAAATAAATTCCTGTCAAGGTTGTCTTTGTCGAGTATTGCCCAGACCTCCCGGGACTCATCTGTCCTTTTTGTACTGAGGAGATACATCAGGTATCTGGACTGGTATGAGTATGATCCGGGAACGAGACTGGCAAAGATATATTCGTTGTTAAGGCGGAGTTTCCAGCACAGGTCATAGACTTCTCTCTGCCTCTCGGGCATGAGAAGGATGTATTGTTTGAGGGCGCTTACAGCCTTGTGTGACATGTTGTTAATAAGCCAGAAAGTAGCTGCATCCCACATCAGATCCGGGTTATTAGGGTTGAGCTTTACTGCCCTTTTTAGTGCATGTTCTGCCTTGTCATTCTGTCCTTTTATCTGGTAGACCTTTGAAAGGTTAATCCATGCGCCGGCCTGAAGAGGATTTAATTTCACTGAACTGGTGTAATGTTTAACTGCCTTTTCAAGATCAGGATTGGTAATGTTCAGATGATAATATCTTCCGAGCAGGTAGTGATATGTAGCGTTGTCTTTATCATACTGCAAAGCAGATGACAGCCCTTTTTCATCTGCATTTTCGAGCGAAAGCCAGCCTATAAAAGGTTTTGACAGGGTCCAGATGAGGATGGCATAAACCAAGATTGCAAGAAAGGGGAGCACGAGGTTAGATACAGCCCCTTCCTGCCTGTTTAGTCTATTTATTTTCATCGCTGCCGTAATGCTGATAGTAGTAGTGATAATAAGAGTGATAATAGCCATATTTCAGGTTTGACTCATGTATGGCATTAAGGACAACCCCGAGCACCTTTGAATTGAGGCTTTCGAGTATCCTCTTTGCATGCTGTGTTGCCTCTCTTGAGGTCTTACCTGACTTGACAACCATTATGACCCCATCAGTCTGTGTGCTTGCTATGGCAGCATCAGCAAGTCCGAGTAAGGGAGGTGTGTCAATCACAACAAAATTATAAAGCGGGTATAGACTGTCTATTAAATCCCTCAGCCTGTATGAACTGAGGAGTTCGGCAGGATTTGGTGCAGTTGGTCCTGAAGTCAGGACATCAAGGTGCGGTATGTCTGTATGTTGTATTAGCCCTTCGGTGAATTCTTCGTTACCTGAGAGAAAAGAGGAGAGTCCTGATGTATTGTTAACTTTGAATACCTTGTGCATCCTTGGTTTGCGCATATCTGCATCAATGAGCACCACCTTTGAATCAGATTTTGTGAGACTTACCGCTGTGTTTATTGCGGTAGTTGTCTTGCCTTCCTCTCTTCCGGGGCTTGTAACAAGCATCACCTTGGGAGGCTTACCCGCTGTGGAGAAGAGCAGGAAGGTCCTTATTGATGAATAGGACTCACTGAACTGGCTCTTGCTGTCCAGGTGGCTGATGTACTCTATGGGTACAGTCGATTCCTTTATGCTGAGATAAGGGACGAGGCCGAGTGACGGCATGTATGTTCTCTTTTCTATATCTTCAGGGGTCTTTATCGTGTTATCAAGGTATTCTGCAAAGAATGCGAGCCCGACCCCTCCGAAAAGGCCAACTATCAATGACAATAGGATATTAAGTCTTTTCTTGGGTTTGTAAGGAGACCTGGGGACTTCAGCCCTGTCGAGAATCTGTATGTTGCTGGAGGTGAGGCTTGCCGAGATACCTGTCTCCTTTAATCTCTGGAGAAGTCCGTTGTAAAGTTCCTTGTTTGTGTCTGCTTCTCTTTTGAGTATCTGGTATTGGACTGAACGGCTGTTGAGGTCGAGCGCCTCCTGTTTCTGTTTTTCGAATTCTGATATAAGGTAGTTTTCACGATTCAAGGCAGCCTTGTAGTCACTTTCAATGCTTGTGACAACTTTTTCTGTCTCGATATCGATTCTCATTTTTATCTGGTTGATATTTTCATTCAGCCTCACCATTTTCGGATAGTCAGGCTTGTAAATCTTCAGATTCTGGTGATATTCGGATTCAAGTCCTGCAAGGTCCTTCTTTAAAGACAGGATCAGAGAATTGCCCATTACAATAGAACTTGAGGCAGGGTCTCCGGAGGTTATCTCGTTGTAAAATGCTTCCCTTCTTATTCTGTCAGATACAGCAGAGGTAAGCTCGGTAGATAACTCGGAAAGTCTTTTCAGGATTATATTTTCGCTGTCGATGTCCTGTCTCTGATTATCGAGGAAGATAATCTCGTATCTGGCTGCATATTCGTTCAGTTTCTCCTCTGATTGCTCCACCTTTGCCTTCATTGCCTCAAGCTGTTTTTCGAGCCAGTCCCTTGCCTGCTGGGTAGCCTCAAACTTTGATTCCATGTTTAAATCTATGAAAGATTTTGCGATAGAATCTGTGACTTTTGTGGAGAGCTCAGGGTCGTAGGATGCAAAGCTGACGTCAACCAGCCTTGATTTTCTCTGGGGGCTTACTTCAACCCTGCTGATAAAGCTGTCAACAAGAGAAGAGTCGATGGCGTCTTCTTTGAAAGGGTTATCCATTTTCAGGAGGGTGTCCTGTTTGAGGACTGAGGCGGTTTTTACTTCTTTGTCCTTGTTTGAAAACTCCGGGTTTGAGGCAAGCTTCATATTCCGGATTACACGCCTGGCAAGGTTCCTTGACTGCAGGATCTTGTACTGGGTCTGGTAGTAATCTTCTTCGGCCCTTTCAACTGCATAGACATCCTTGAATGTGAGTATCTGGGGAATCTCCTTGTCTATTTTTATGGTGGTGGTTGCCTTGTACTGCGGCTTCATCATGAATGTTGCGATTGTGACTGTTGTGACGACTGCAATGAAGAATGTTAATACAATCCATTTTCTCCGCAGTATTACCTGGAGATAGTCCCTGAGGTGTACCTCTTCTTCTGTATAAGGATAGTAAGTGCCGGGCACAACAGGGTAATCTTTAGGCCTCTCGAGTGCCCTGTTCCTGTTTTCGCTGTTTATGTTGTTATTTTCATCTCTCATAGTGTTTAAAAACCTACTGTTGTTGTACCGAAAGTTACCGCCCCTCTTATAGTTCTTACAAATCCGTTAAAAAAGCTCTTAATACCGCTTTTAGGCACAATTATTATGTCATTATCAGCAATGACAATGTCTGGTTTGCTACCGTCCCTTATATCATCATAGTCAGTATAGATTACTTCTCTTTCCCCTATGCCGTTGTCACGGAATATCCTTACATCACCTAGAGCAGCGTCGGGAGTTGCTCCCTTGGCTATTGACAGTGCCTGTATAAGAGATGTTCTGCCTTTCATGGTATATACTCCCGGTGACCTGACCTCGCCATCAACAAAAAAGATTCCACCTCTTGGAACGTTAATTAAATCACCTGCAAAGACCGGTATGTTAAGAGAAAGGTTGCCTTTTAACAGTAGCTCTTCGAGGTCAATGACAATAGTCTGAGCGCCGGGATTATTTCCAGCTTTTTGTGAAGGGCGGATAATATAGCAGATATTGCCTGCATCATTTGAAACACCGCCTGCCATCATCAGCATGTCAATCAGGTATCTCTGACCGGTTACAGTGAATATCTGGGGATTTTTGACAGCCCCGATGACTGATATCCTATGGCTTTTATACTCTTTGACATAGACCGTTACAACGGTCTCTTCAACATATTTTTCGAGCTTTTTTGCTATTAGCTTTTCGGTTTGTGAAGTTGTAAGTCCCTCTACTTTAAGAATTCCGACAAGCGGCAAAGCTATTTCACCCTTTGAACTAACCCTTACGGTCTTTTTAAGCTCTTCAACATTATATGCCTCGATCTCAAGCAGGTCTTCAGGTCCGATCAGATAAGCTTTTTCGATACCGCCATGCTGGCTGACAGCACTGAGCATTATGGCTTCGTTGAGTTTGTCGGTTTTTTTCTGGTCTGCTAGATCGACGACTGCCGTGTGTTTGGATGTATAGCCACCACCACATGCTGACATGAGGAATACAACTAAAGCACTAAATATAAAAGTTGTTAAACTTTTATTCATTGAATATATTTATATTGAACAAATAAACACTGACTCACTGAGTTTATAAAACAAGTCTTTTAATTCCAAATTATAATTATTAAGAGAACAGTAAGAGTTAGATAAAAAATGTATACTACGGTATATGATATTTATCAACTATTAACATTTAAATTAATAAATTAAATTAATAATATTTAAAACTATGATAATTAATTTTCAAATGTGATTTTTTGTAAAAAGTATAATAGAAGGTAAACAAAAATGCAATACTTAAATAGATTGAAAAATGAAGATTGAGGGATTGAGGGAATCAGGAAAAAAAGTAGGAAGTAGGGAGTAGGAAGTAAGCAGTAGACAGTAAAGCAAAAAGAAAAATGAAGATTAAGGGATTGAGGGATTATGGAAACGCAAAGCGCATGGCGCACGGCGCTAAGTGACAAGTAAGCAAAATGAAGAATGCAAAATGCAGATTGGAAATTGGAAATTTATAGATTATGGGACTGAGGGGCTTGCTATGCGACTGCCGCCACCGCCGCCGCCACCGCCACCTATTGCTAAACCTACGAGAGCAAGACCAGCGAGAGCTACTGCAATTTTTGTTGAAAGAGATTTTGCTGCTGCTACTTCTTCAGCAGGAATTAAGGGTGCGACTTTTTTCCTTTCTATGACAGTGACAAAAGTTTTCTCGAGAGGTTTTTCGAGCTTCTCGGAAATCAAATACTCGACTTCATAAGTTGTCAATCCCTCTACATGGTATGTATCATCGCCCGGGCCCGGGAATGAGATATTGCCCTGTTCATCTACCCTGACAGTGCCTTGAAATTCTTCAGTTTCTATTTTAAGCAGGTCTCCGGATCTGATTTTATATCTCTCCTCTATTGGCTTAATAGCTTCGACTTTATAAATTTTATTATCAGAGCCGATAAAAATGCTTTCACCTGCATTGATAAGTTTTGTCTCGGATGGGCTGATGCTTGATGATATTATTCCAGATATGTTTATTATTTCTGTACCTTTTTCATTTACAGAGACAGCTCCCAATGACCTTTGTGGTTTTTCATAACTGACTTTTTGAACTATACCTATTTCATTGTTTACCTGTATGGTAGTTGATTTTGTAGTAATTGTCAGCAATGATGAAGATTTGATGTTGAAAGCTATTATTCCTTTTGCAAGGGCTATTGAATAATCAGAAGCGGAGCCGTTAATGACGGCTATCGTCTCTTTTGAGATGTTTACCCTTGAGTCGTCTCTGAAAAATATGGATGCTACGCCATCATCTGTCCTGATCGCAGTATTTTGCAAGAGTGGATATGTATTTTTAGAAGGTTTCCACTGACCGGTTGAGGATTTAATGAATACTTCACCGTAGGTGTTAATTTCGCCGAGAGTTATTATGTTCTGGGCTGAGACTGTCGAAGGGATATAGAGTATGTTTGTAAAAGTGAATGCTATGGTGACTATTAGGGCAATCCAAACCTGTTTTTTCAATGATTTATCCTATATATATTTAACATTTGAATTGTAAATTAATACAATAATTAATAAGGAATTTTAGTTACACTAAGCTACTAATATTTATAACGAAATTATAAATTTGTCAAGTAGTTTTTTTATTTTGTCTTTTCAGAAATTAAGGCAGGCTTTAAATCCACCTGTTAAGAATTCGATATTATTCAACTAAATACTTGATTTTTAACCCATTAGAAGAATATAACAACAATTTCTAATGGGGTGAACTTGGTGGCGGGGGGAGGATTTGAACCCCCGACCTTTAGAGAGATATTTCAATCCAGCACTGAGAGAAGCAGGACTCAGACATGTATCTTTTCACTCTTTAAGACACTCTAACGCAAGTATGAGGATACAGGCAGGGCAGAATATTAAATATATTCAGAACCAGCTTGGGCATGCGTCTATTAATGTTACCCTGGATATTTACGGACACCTGTTTGATGATGCCAATTTTAACAGGCAACAGGTTGAATTATTGGAAGATTCTTTCAATTCCGTTAGAAATCCGTTAGAAAATCCCGCTAAAACCAATAAAATAAAAAAGGACTCACTGAAAACAGTAAGTCCTTTATTTTACATGGTGGCGGGGGAAGGATTTGAACCTCCGACCTTCGGGTTATGAGCCCGACGAGCTACCAGACTGCTCCACCCCGCGTTAATGGATAATGACTAACATAACCTATAAAACTTTTTATTGTCAAATTAACCTTCGCATGGCGCAAAGCGCTTGGCGCATGGCGTTCTTTTTTGCTGCCTACTCTTTTTGAAAACTAAAGGTTACGTCTAAGGGTCACGGTTACGAGGCCCGTTTACTCCTCGCATGGCGCAAAGCGCTCGGCGCATAGCGTTCTTATTTGCTGCCTACTCTTTACTCTTTTTGAAAACTAAACGGTTACGTCTAAGGGTCACGGTTACGAGGCCCGTTTCGGTATTCGTCTGGCTGTTACGTCTTTTGGCTTTCCACGAATAACTTTTAACGTTTTACGATACGGGCGTCGTTACCGAATAACGTTACCGTTATCTTTTCGTTAATTTGACAAGCAGTTTAAATTAGATATGTGGTTTATGTTTTATCAACAGAATAAAATCGAATGAAATTTGGCACTGCTTAATATATAATAATATCACTTCCAGGGGTTTTTAAACAAATATGATAGAACTACTAAGACAGCACAGATGGATCCTAGATATTCTTGACATTTCTTTAATGGCGCTGATTCTCTACCGTCTTCTCCTTTTAGTAAAAGGGACAAAAGCCGCACAGATGTTGATAGGTCTTGTGATTCTGCTACTCGCTTCAATGGTTTCAAGATACCTGGAACTTTTTACCATAGACTGGCTTGTTCAGAGCTTCCTGGCATATATTGTCATAGCCATTATTGTCCTGTTCCAGCCCGAGATAAGAAGGGCACTTGCCCAAATGGGCGAGGCTCAGTTTTTTTCGTTCGCCACAGCAGAGGAACTCAAATCCCTTGAGGAGATTGTAAGGGCTTCGGTCGCACTATCTAACAGGAAGATAGGGGCGCTTATTGTTATTGAACGCGATACAAGCCTCAAGGATTTTGTGGAGGTAGGGACACTCCTTGATGGCAAGGTTTCTAAAGAATTGTTGCTTAGCCTTTTTCATCCTACTTCGCCGATACATGACGGAGCTGTCATTATCAAGGGAAACAGGATTGCTGCAGCCGGATGTTTTCTACCGATAACTCTAAGTTCTGAATTAAGCAAGTCTCTTGGTACCAGACACAGGGCAGGTGTGGGCCTTGTAGAGGAAACAGATGCAGTTGCAATTATTATTTCAGAGGAGACAGGTAATATATCAATGGCAGCTGACGGGAAGCTTGAGACCAAACTTGATATGGGAACACTCAGGGAAAGACTGAACAGTATGTTTACTACCAAAAAGGGCAAGAAATGAAAAAATTATTGTTTGAAAATCTTGGTCTGAAAATATCTGCTATAGTGCTTTCTGTATTCTTGTGGTTTTTTGTAACATCCCGTGGTCTGACCGAGATGTCATTTGAGATACCGGTAGAATTTAAAAATATTCCTGCGGGCATGGGGATTGTCAAGAGAAACACCAAAAAGGTTGACGTTACTCTCAGAGGACATGAAAGACTGATGAGAAATATAGAGGCTTCGGACATCGGGGTCATTATAGAACTGGACATGGCAACTAAAGGTGAGAGAACTTATTACATAAAGAAGGATGATGTAAAGGCACCGTATGCAATGTCGGTGATAAACATAAAACCTTCCTATCTTAGGATTAAACTCGAAGAGACTGTTGCAAAGACTGTTATGGTTAAACCTGCAATTATAGGAATTCCTGAGAAAGGATTTTCTGTTAGCTCGATTATAATTGAGCCTAACAGTATAAATATAAACGGCCTGGAATCAGAGGTAAGAAAGATAAATGATCTAAAGACAGAGGCATTGGATATTTCAGGGTTAAATGAGATTATTTCAGAGGAATTGAATATCGATACTGAAGGGTATAATATAAAACCGGATGTAAATACGGTAATAGTTAAGATTATTATAACAAGGGAAAAGAAATGAAACTTTTTGGAACAGACGGTATAAGGGGAAGAATAAACAGGCATCCCATGACACCCGAAAATGTCCTCAGGGTCGGCATGGCTGCTGCAACTGTGTTAAGGAAGGAACACCATGGAAGGAATATGGTGCTTATAGGAAAGGACACAAGGCTTTCGGGATATATGATTGAGAGCGCTCTTACTTCTGGAATATGTTCCATGGGTATGAATGTGACGCTTGTAGGCCCGCTTCCAACACCTGGAATAGCATTTCTTACAAGGACATTGAGGATTGATGCCGGAATTGTAATCTCAGCATCTCATAACCCTTTCCAGGACAACGGGATAAAGTTCTTCTCTCACACCGGTTTCAAGTTGCCTGACAAAATTGAAAAGAGGATTGAAGAACTTGTTGCAGATGACAATCTTTCAAGATACAGGCCAAGGGGCGAAGATGCAGGCAAGGCATACAGGCTTGATGATGCAACCGGGCGCTATATTGAATATATAAAATCCATATTACCGAAAGGTACAACATTTGAAGGAATGAAAGTAATTATAGATTCTGCTAACGGAGCTGCCTACAAGACCACCCCGTGGCTTTTCAGGGAGCTAGGTGCAGAGGTTATCTCAATTAACGACAGTCCGAGCGGTACTAATATTAATCATGAATGTGGTTCTATGTATATGGATGGTCTTCGGAAGGCTGTCATTGAGAACAAGGCTGATGTCGGGATTGCCCATGACGGAGATGGTGACAGAACACTGCTATGCGACGAAAAAGGCAGGATTGTTGATGGGGACCAGATAATGGGCATGTGTGCTGTAGAGATGGATATGAGGGGTGCTTTAAAGAAAGGGACTGTTGTGGCGACTGTCATGAGCAATCTGGGACTTGAGAAGTTTCTTCAGAAGAATGGAATTAAACTTGTCAGGACTAAGGTTGGGGACAGATATGTTGTAGAGAAGATGCTGAGAGAGGAATATAACCTTGGAGGTGAACAGTCAGGGCATATTATATTTCTCGATTATAATACAACAGGAGACGGGCCTATGACTGCTATTCAGGTGCTTAATCTTATGAAGACCAAGAACGTATCTCTTTCAAAACTGGCATCAAGAATAAAGCTTTTCCCTCAGATCCTTCAGAATATCGAGGTCGAGAAGAAACAGGATATACATGCAATACCTGGCATTCAGAAGGCGATTAAAAGGGCTGAAGAAAAAATGAAAGGCAGGGGCAGGGTGCTTGTAAGGCCGTCCGGCACAGAGCCGAAGATAAGGGTTATGCTTGAGGGAGGGGACCTTAAATTGATTACCAGGCTGGGGAAGGATATAGCAAAGGCTATCAAGGTAAATTTGAAATAGATAAAACGCAAAGCGCATAGCGCATAGCGCAAAGCGAAAGAAGTGAAGAGCAAGGAGTAAAAAGTGAGGAGTGAGGGGTAAGGAGTGAGGAGTAAAGAAACGCCATGCGCCACGCGCCATGCGCCATGCGCCATGCGAGGGGTATGAAACTTTTTATCTCGTTCCTCTCAGGGACTCTCCTCTTTTATCTTTTTCAATATTTCCCCTTTTCAAGTATAGCCATTTTTATTGCTGTTTCAGCTTACCTGTTTTTTAAAAGAAACGCCCTGCTTATCCCTGTTATTGCAATCGGTATACTGTATGCTTTCATACGATTTTCTCCTGTGAATGATTCAGGAGAGTTCTATAACAGGGAACTGTTAGTAACTGGAAGATTTATTCATGAAGTCAGCGCTGTACAAAGTGACAGTAACATCCAGACTTTCATAGTAAATTCAGCATTTGATCCTGGATCAGGCGAAGAGATAGAAGAACTTCATAATCAAGAGATAAAAATATTTTCAGATTTTAAGGCTGATCGTGAAACAGGGTACAAACTTTTTTTAAAGACAGGAAAAAACATGACGAGGTTGAACCCTGGCGGGATAAAGAAAAGCAGGTTATACGCCCGGATTATTGCTGCAGGTGAAATGCAGGGGGCTTCCGGGTTAATTTCAGATTACTTTAGCCCCAGGTCAATTTTTAACAAATATAGAAGTAACTTGAATGAGCATTTACTTGGAAGATTTAATAAAGATTCTGCAGGCCTTGTCTCTGCTATAACCACGGGTGAGCGGGGATATCTTAGTGAGGATGTCAGGGGTGCATTTAATGCAGCAGGGCTGGCTCATATGCTAAGTATTTCAGGAACCCACTTCGGACTGTTTTCGATAATGCTGTTTGGTATATTTATTTTTTTAATCAGGAGGCTTCCCTACAGAATACTGCAAAGGTTGACGTTATATCTGACGCCATCACAGGCTGCTGCAATATTGTGCATCCCTTTTATGCTCATGTATCTGGGTATCTCTGGAGGCAGTCTGCCTGCAATAAGGTCATTTATAATGATAAGCCTTTTTCTTGCAGGTCTTCTTATGGGAAGGAAGGGTTTCTGGTTGAATTCGCTGCTGTTGGCTGCATTTATTTTAGTAATCTGGGATCCTGATGTAATATTGAGTCTTTCGTTTCAGCTTTCTTTTACAGCGGTACTTTTTATTGGATACTCACTGGAAACAAAAGAAGAAGCAGGCAGTAAGGAGTATGAAGTAGGCACGGAGCACGAAACAGTAGGGAGTAAGCACTATGAAGTAGGCACTGAGGACGAAACAGTAGGGAGTAAGCAGTACGCAGTAGGCACAGTGTTGAGCAAAGAGCAAAACGAAGAGGAAGCAAAGCGTATAGTACAAAGCATACGGAGTATTGGCGAAAAAGAAAATGATAATAAGATTATCCGCTATATTAGAAAAACTTTTATGCTTACGATAGCGGCAATAGCAGGTACGTCTCCTCTTGTTGCTTACCATTTCCATTACTTTTCGTTTATAGCACCACTGTCCAATCTCTTGATTGCTCCTTTAATAGGTTTTGTGCTGATCCCGATATCACTGATCTCGGCTTTTTCCTACCTGATTACAGGCTATTATATTCTGGGACCCATTATCGGGGTAACAGCTGATCTTTCAGTAGCACTTGTTAAATTGATATCGGAAATACCTTTTGCTGAAATGAAAGTTCCTGCATTTCCTGTATATCTATGCCTGTTCTTTTACGCAGGTTTTCTCTTTTATATTATTTCGGGCAGGAAAAAGAAGATTTTGATAATCCCATTTATGCTATTGTTGATTTATGCACTTTTGAATGTCTTCGAAAGACAGGAACTCAGAGTAACATTTCTTGATGCCGGTCAGGGCGATTCTGCAGTCATCGAACTTCCGGATAATAAAAAGACAATAGTGATCGACACAGGAAGGACAGGAAGAGACACAGCAGATTTTCTAAAATATGCCGGGAAAAAAGATATAGATGCCCTGATTCTGTCACACATCCATCCTGATCATTCAGGAGGGCTTGGATATATTATGGAAAGATTCAATGTAAAAGAGATATGGGATAACGGCCGTATCGAATATCCTGAAGGCATAAATGCCAGGCACAGGGCACTTGAAAGAGGAGATATAATTGAACTGGGCTCTTTCAGAATAACAGTCCTGCACCCTTATAGAGAATTTTATACGTTGTTTGGTAATAAAAACGACGGAGAGAACAACTCTTCACTTGTTATGAAATTATCTGCAGGAAAAAATTCTTTTCTCTTTACGGGTGATATTCAGGAGGAGGCAGAAGAAGATATATTGCATCTTAAGAAATGGCTTTCGAGCGATATCATAAAAATTTCACACCATGGGAGCAGGAGATCGTCCGGTGAGGTATTCCTTACAGAGGTTTCTCCATCTGTTGCGGTTATATCTTCAGGCAGGGATAATCAATTTGGACATCCCAGTCCGGAGATGCTGGAGAGGTTGACTGGAGTAAGGGTATTCAGGACTGATCTTGACGGTGCAATAAAAATAACTGATAACAGTGGCAGCCTCTTAATAAAAACGTACAGAGATTTTGCATTTGAAAAGGCATACAGCCTTGATAAGGAGTTGAGCAACATCAGGAGACTTTTTGTGACGTGGTGATGAACTATTCTATTTTAATTTCGTAATCTGAAAAACCTTTAACACCCAAAATTTTTTCTCTTATTCCGCGTCTGTCAAATTTGCCATAAACCTTTGAACTTCCAGAGAGTAAAAGTGTTTTATCTTTCTCGTTTATTTTCCATGTGCCTCCGCCGACAATTTCCCAATCAGGATCATCAATTTTATAATAATCATGTTTCTTGTTGTATTTGCCCTTGATACCGTTTTCCATGAAAAATCTTTCGACGATATTGGCATGGTAAACTTTTAATTCCTTGGGTGCCAGCACAAGGTATTCTGTGTCAGCCTTTCTCGTCTGGATGAACTTGCCAGTACGTTTTTGGGGGATATCTTTTTTGGCGGTTGTTTTAAAATAGGCTTTAGAATAATCTTTTAAAATAAATTTTATGTGATTTCTTGGATATGCCATTTCTGAAATT
This sequence comes from uncultured Nitrospiraceae bacterium, assembly GCA_964345225.1. Classification (GTDB taxonomy): domain Bacteria; phylum Nitrospirota; class Thermodesulfovibrionia; order Thermodesulfovibrionales; family UBA6898; genus CAYFQB01. The sequence continues at coordinate 15,553 of CAYFQB010000009.1, forward strand.
TCAATGTTTAATATAGCATATTTTTACAACTTGTACAGAAATTAGGGCCTTTTCTGTCTGTATCCATTAAGCTGTTTGAAAAAAACATCACACATTGCGGATTTCTACAGTGACCTAATCCATATGTATGGCCTAATTCATGGACAGCCTCGGTCAGCACCCTCTTATCAAAAAGGCTCCTGTCCTCTGGCAAGCCGTAAAACTCCTGTCTGAGACGGGCAAGTGAAATTACTGCTGCTTTCCTGCTGGCTTCACCAAAGACAAAGTTTAACTCAGGGACATATAAATCATGGTCAACAATACCAAGAATTTTTTCGTATGAAGTGTACTCTTTCTGTTCCAGAATAGTATTTAATATGGCTGTGGATAAATACTGCTTTCTTTTTTTGTTGAAGGCATAATCAGGCTCGGGCATTTCCCTGCCGATAAATACCTCTCTGTTAAAGACTTTACCCAGATTATTTTTTAGTGTCTCGATGGCTTCTCTGTCTACCTTTCCGACTGATACCAATAAAATGCCCACTCCATAGCCTCTTTCTTTTGCTGAAGCATTAATATTTAAAAAGATACTCAATGAAAGAAGTAAAATCAAACATAAATAGCCAATATGTCTTTTTTCTTTAATGTTAGCAAACATGGTAATTATTTAAGGGTATTATCCCAAAAAGTTGCTAAAAATACATCTCACATGCTCCTTTTGGGTTATTAGTAATTGTGTCACTAAAAAAAGTATGAAGTAGGCAGCAAATTAAAAACAGGTAAAGGTAAGGAGTGAGGGGTGAGGAGTAAGGAGTAAGGGGTAAAAGAGTAGGAAGTAAGCAGTAAGCACTGAAAGGCAGGGAGCAGGGCGCAGGGTGCAGGGCGAACCAGAGAAACTAGATAAACTAGAGAAACCTAACAAAATAAATAAACACGTAGCCGAAAGACGTAACCGATAGACGAAACGGGCCTCGTAACCGTGACCGTTTATTTTTCAAAAAGAGTAGGCAGTAAAAAGAACGCCATGTGTCGAGCGCCATGCGAAAAGTAAACGGGCCTCGTAACCGTGACCGTTAGACGTAACCTTTAGAGAAAAACGGATTTTTTAAATTACTTTTCTGGCGGCCAAATGGTAGATGCTCTTTATTTATTAAGTATCTTTGAGGCTTCTTTTGCAAAGTATGTGAGGATTAAATCGGCACCTGCGCGCTTTATGGATGTCAGTACTTCCATCATTATGCGTTTTTCATCGACCCAGCCGAGCTTTCCAGCTGCCTTAATAAGAGAGTATTCACCGCTTACATTATATGCTGCGACCGGGATATCAAAATTTTCCCTGACATCTGAGATTATGTCGAGATATGTCATCGCAGGTTTAACCATTATAATATCTGCTCCCTCTTCTATATCGAGCGCAATCTCTTTTAAAGCCTCTCTCCTGTTTGCTGGATCCATCTGGTATGAACGCCTGTCTCCAAATTGTGGCGAAGACTCGGCAGCTTCCCTGAAAGGTCCATAGAAAGCAGATGCATATTTTGCAGCATAACTCAAGATGGGTATTTCAGTGAACCCTTCTCCATCAAGCGCAATTCTAATTGCCTCTACCCTGCCGTCCATCATATCCGAAGGGGCTACCATATCTGCTCCTGCCTTTGCATGAGAGACAGCCTCTTTGGCAAGGAGTTCAAGTGTCGGGTCATTCTTTACATCACCGTCTTCTATTATGCCGCAGTGGCCATGGGTAGTATATTCACACATGCATACATCTGTTATAACGAACAGATCGGGCACTTTATTTTTTATAGCCCTGATGGCTTTCTGGACGACCCCGTGAGGATCATATGCTCCGGAGCCGATATCGTCTTTATGCTTTGGAATCCCAAAGAGTATAACTGCCGGGATACCGAGAGAGTAAATCTCTTTTGCATGTTTGGCTATCCTGTCGACCGATTCCTGGAAACAACCGGGCATTGATTTTATTACTTTGTGTGTGTTTTTTCCGTAGGTTACAAAAAGGGGATATATAAAATCATCAGGAGACAGCGAGGTCTCTCTCACCATTCTCCTTATGGTTTCAGTCTTTCTGAGTCTCCTTGGTCTCTGATAAGGAAACATCGGCAAGCTATTTGGTTATCAACAAGTGCTGCATCCAGTAGTGTTGCATGATGGGGGTTCAATGCTGTTTATAATAAAACCTTCACCATGTTCGTTTTTGATATAATCAATCTCTTTGTTATCCAGACTTTTGGATGCCTCTTTATCAACAAAGACCCTAAGCCCGTTATGCTCGATGGTTTCATCACCATCAGAGGCTTTCTCATCTATATCCATGCCATAGCTAGGTCCGCAGCAGCCTGCACCATGTATGAATATCCTTAGACCCCAGCCTTCTTTTCCTTCTGCCTTTAATACCTCTTTTGCCTTTTCAGCTGCAGTATCCGAAATCTTTAACACAACTACCTCCATTCAATTAATATTATTAAGGATAAGGCAAAATAAGGATAAATTGCAAGCGAATGGGGGTAGTTTATTGGTTATTAGTTACTAAAAAAGTAGGCAGTAGGCAGTAAGCAGTATGGAGTAAGCAGTAAAAAGTAAGGAGTGAGGGGTAAGGAGTAAGGAGTGAGGAGTAATCCTTCGACAGGCTCAGGACTAAAAAAGTAGGCACTAAGCAGTAGGCAGCAAAATGAACGCTATGCGCCATGCGCTTTGCGCTATGCGTTTTGTAATAGAGGTGCTAACTTAAATGGCGTTTTCGCCACGCTGTCCAGTCCTGATTCTTACAGCCTCATCTATGTTAGTGACAAATATTTTCCCGTCTCCAATTTTGCCCGTTTTCCCCTTGGTTTCGATAACTTCTAATACTTTGTCTGCAATACTGTTTGAGACAACTACTTCAATTTTTATCTTGGGAATGAAATCTACAATATATTCTGAACCTCTGTATAGTTCTGTATGACCTTTCTGGCGGCCAAAACCTTTAACCTCAGTGATGGTCATCCCCTGTATCCCGATTTCATTTAATGCGTCTTTTATCTCTTCAAGTTTAAATGGTTTTATGACTGCCTCGATCTTTTTCATATTATCCACCTCACAGTAGTTCTTTAAATCTTACAAGATCAGAATACTTGTAGAGTGTTGACATTGCCCTGCTAATGGTCGATATTCCTGCTTCTTCAGCTGCAGCAATAGGATTCAACCCTCCTACTACAACTATTCCAACTTTATCTATTCCAACGGGCATTTCGAGGAGTTCCTGATTAGGATTACCGATAGTTAGTATCCCTCTTATCCCCTCTTCCTTCAATTTGGTTTTTATTCCCCTTGCTTTTTCAACACATACTAGCGGAATTTCCCTGAAACTTGCAAGTATCTTTCCAGAATCATTTTTTACAGCTCTGCGGACGTCCGTCATGCTGCTTTTTATGAATATTTCAAGTGGATCAAGTGATGAGCCATCATAGCTTATCAATGCAATGAACCTCGATGGTTCTCCTTCTTCTATCTGGAGAACCCCGCCAAATTTTGAATTTATAGGGATACCCGCTTTCAGGAGTATGCTGTTTATGGTGACACTGCAGACAGTACCGAAGCCAATATGACCCTCGGGGATCATGATTTCACCGATGTATTCCCCTCCATTTGCAACGGCAACCCTGTCACTCATATTGAATTCAGATGCGAATACTCCCTTCATTATTTTCATTGCATCTCTGAAAGATTTTTCAGGGAAGAATGTCACATTGAGTATTACATTGCCTTTTTTGCTTGTAATGTCAAAATCGCTTAGAAAAGACAGGGCCTCTATCTTACTTATTACGAAACCGACTTTTTCAGAGACAAGAGCATTCGTCAGTTCCTCCCTGCCTTTCTGGGTAATTTTCCTGCCTTCTTTTCCATATACTTTTGTTAAACCTTTTTCATCGAGAATTCTGAGGTGATATCTTACAGTTCTCTCAGTCAAATCAATCCCGTAGTGTGGAAGCTGCCGGGAGATTTCTTTTGAACCGATAATCTTATCAGGTTTTTTATCAAGGACCTTGAGTATTGAGATCATGGTTTTGTTCATTACTTAAAAAACCTCCAACATAACCGGGAGCGGATGGAAGCCGTTCCCCGGGAAAAAAGTTTATATATTTTACCAGAAAGAATATTTTTTGCCTCTTTTTAAGCAGTTTCCCTTTTAGTGAACACGGTGTTCATTTGGCTTTTAGTATTTTCATCGCTTCTTTTCTGTAAGAATCCATCAGGTACGGGATGCCTGTAGCTTTGGCACATTCCTCGGTAAGCGACATCAGCTCATTCCTGGTAATAGATTCGATATTGAAGCAGCGAGCACCTGCCATCAACTGCTGTAGTCCTACCCTGATTTTTTGTGAGTAGCTGTAAATTCCTATTGCGCCAAGCGGTATCTTTTTAATCTCTTTACTGCCAACGAGATTCTTCACCTCTTCATAACATGCAAAGATTTCTTCTGCAGTGGAGCCATATTCACTAACGCTCCTTGGCAGATCATTATGCTTAATCCATTTTGCAATGTTTTTGCCCACCATGCCGGGAATCATCAATGCACGCCCCATGCATACAGCCTTGGTATAAGGTGCACCCAGGGCTAAAGCTTTAAATATGCCGTCCTCACTGCTAAAGCCGCCGGCAAAGGCGATATCGGGAACACGCTCACCCATGTCAGATAATATCTTGCAGAATTCATATGTTGCTGCGTGCAAATAAAGTGATGGCATGCCCCATTCTTCCATCATACGCCAGGGGCTCATGCCGGTGCCTCCTGGAGCACCGTCGATCGTCAACAGATCAATCTTTGCTCTGGAACCCCATTTGATTGCCATTGCAAGCTCGCGCAAGCCATATGCACCAGTCTTCAAAGTAATTCGCTTGAAGCCTAGTTTTCTCAGCCTGTTGACTTCAGCGTAAAAGTCTTTTTCATCGATAAAGCCGAGTCTGCTATGACGTTCAAATTCTTTGATAGCCTTATCCTTGTGAGCTGCCTGTACAACAGGATCAGACGGGTCAGGAGTAACGATATAGCCGCGCTTTTGTAATTCAAGAGCGCGTTTGACAGAGTCAACCTTGATTTCTCCGCCAATGCATTTGGCTCCCTGTCCCCATTTCAATTCTATTGTATCAATTCCGTGTTTGTCGATGATGTATTCAGCCACTCCAAGGCGTGTGTCCTCGACATTCATCTGTACCAGCATCTCACCATACCCCAGATGATAGTAACGATACGTTTCAATCCTGCGATCCATATCCGGAGCTTTTGTAATCCTGTTTTTACTGTTCAATTCAAGTTCAGGGTCAATACCGCATACATTTTCACCACAGACAATTGTAACACCGGAAATCGCAGCTCCTATAGCAAAATGTTCCCAATTCTTGCGGGCAATTTCAGTAGATCCAAGTGCACCGGTAAAAATCGGCACTTTCATTTTTACTTTCTTTGTCCAGCCATATTCGGTTTCAGTATCGACATTCGGGAACTTCGCAGTATCCGGGTCTCCTTTTTGTCCTTGGGGAAGACCTTTAGCCCCAAAGGCATAACCGTGGATGTTCAAATGGGAATAATCTATGGGATAGTTTTTGTCTCCCCCGGCAGTTATACTGCCGAACGGCCCCGGATAAAGTAACTCCCTGCCTCTGAAAGTGGCCTTGAAAATTTCACAATTTCCCCTGCAACCATCGAGACATCGTGTGCAAATTCCGCTCATCGGTGAGACATTTTTGGAACGGTTGTGAGTTCTGGTTGCTTCATTGGCATTTGGCTGCTGCAAGTTCATATCTTTTACCTCCTTAAATATTTTTGTTTTTTACATATGAAAGTTTCTCTGTTATGCTGATTCCCTATGGGATTACTTTCTCTTGTTCCCTACCTCCTCATGTTTAAGTGTTAATTAATCAATACACTAAAAAATAAGTATTTCTAATAGCAGAAGACAAAAAAAATCCCGGAAGGATTTTCGGTGTCTTAATAAAATATTTATCAAACATATATAACAAGTAGTTCCGCCTCCTCTTTTGTTTTGTTGATCCATAGTGAGGGAAGTGACTCCTTTAGATAGACTGAATCACCTGTTTTTAGTTTTTTTTGTCTGTTTTCAATCTTTACAGATACATCGCCCTTAATGACATGTATCAATTCTTCTTTTTTAAAATTCAGAAAATGCTGATTTAACTCAGTGTCTGGATTGATTACAGTTAGATAGGCTGATGCCTTATCACCAGAGAAAATACTGAATATAGAATATCCTTGTTGTTTCTCATAAATGTTTTCCCTGACAGATTCAGCAGTTACAAGCCAGCTGGCATCGTTACGTTTTCTCTCTTTCTCCAGGAAATTTTTCGGATTTATTCCAAGTATCTCAGCAATCTGAAAAAAAGAATTCAGTGAAGGGCTAATCTGATTGTTTTCTAACTGTGATATGAAACTCGATGTCGTTCCGATTTTGTCCGCAAGCTCTTTTTGTGATATCCCGAGTCTTGTCCGTGAATCCCGTATTTCCCCTCCGATCTCAAATAACGGTTTTTTCCGTAAGGGGACAATGTGTATAATATTGTCTTCTGTTTCGTAGGAATGTGGTTTGAATGCTTCTCTGCTTGACCTTCCATCGAGTTTCAGGGCTTTAAGAAATAACTTGTCATTTTTCTTGTAGAGTTCGATAACGACCTGTGTAATATGTCTCAGGTTTGATCTGAACTTCTGGCTGTGTGCCTCTTTTTCCAGTATCCAGTAGGCAACTGTACCGAGGTCATAGAGGCGGGGGCACATATATGTAAAGAACTTGTAAGTGTTGTTTTCATTGTCCCAGAGATCCTGCATCCCGGTCATGCTGTCAAATACATATCTTGCATTTGAATATGTTTTATCCTGAATAGAGTTTAGTGTTTCAGTAAAAGAGTTAATGTCTGACGGGCGATCTATCTTTATAACCCTGGGATATTCTGTTGACCTGCCATCATAGAATTTAAGAAATGCCCTGTCGTTCTTACCTTTACCAGAGGTAAAGGAGTCCAGTACTGTAAGTTTTTCAGGATTAGGCAGATTACCGAGCTGTTGAAGAATGCTTTGGGGAGATTTATTGAAACTGACATAGATTACGTCCATGTTTTCAATTAGAGACTGATTCATAAAATTTAGAATGAAGACCTCAATGGATGTGCCTGCCTCAATTTCCCAGACTACATTGTCCCCTATATAAGCTGAATCAATAAGGTTATCGAGGTCTTTTATGCCCGTTGAGATTTTTTCCATGGCAATAGGTTACCGATTACCTAGTAAAGATAAATTTAAACGATATCTTAAAATATTGTCAAGAAGATATTTAAGGCGCCATGGGTTTAGTAAGCAGTAAGCCATTTATCAGGGAATCAGAGTATCAGGATATTAGGGTATCAGGAAAAAAAGTAGGAAGTAGGGAGTAGGCAGTAAAGCAAAAAGAAAATTGAAGATTTAGGAATTGAGGGATTTAGGGATTGAAAATTGAAAATTGCAGAATGCAGAAAAGAACGCTATGCGCCGAGCGCCATGCGCTATGCGAAAATAAACGGGCCACGTAACCGTGACCGTTAGACGTAACAGTTTAGTTTTCAAAAAGAGTAGGAAGTAAAAAAAAGAACGCTATGCGCCAAGCGAAAATTAGACGGGCCCAGTAAAGTAGAAAAACTTACTTGACAGGGCGGGCATCGTAACCGTAACCGAATTTCGAGAATTTTTATTAATTATAAATTGAGATTGACATCAGCAAGTTGAATAGTGTACCTAATACTATATACTATGTTAAATGCAGATTATTTTTGCATATCAAAATTTATTTATACAAATAATTGAGGAACTGATAAAGATTTTATCAGAAAGCTTTAAGAAGATTTTTATGTTTTTATAAATAAATTGTTTTAATATAAATATATAATTTCGTTATGCTTTTTTATAATCATATAATCATTTTTTTCTGTAAAAAATTTATTTGAAATGTGGTATGATTTAAGAAATTTAAAATTATTTCCCTTTAGCAATTTAATTATATATTATTGAAAGGTTAACCAAAAAATAATGAAAATAAAAGTTTTATTTGCATTAGGAAATAGATTACTATCCCTTGCTCTCAGAGATTTATTAGTAAAGAGTAAATGTAAGCATATCATTGAAATACAACTTCCATCAGCAGAAAATTTTCATACTAGTTTGAATAATTATGATGTAATAATGACAGATTATCTTTCTATGTCCAGGATACCAAAAGAAAGCTTTAAAGAGTCCAAAATTGTAGTTATTGACAATGGCCTTGAGAAAGAGACAATAACCTCGCTATTCATAACAGAGAATATCTCAGGATTTATCGATGCTGATTCAGATGTTAATATGTTAATAAAAGCCATAGAAGTTGTGCATAACGGTGAAGTATGGATTAACAACATAACAATAAAGTCCCTGCTTGGCAACACCATATCCAAGAGTATTAAAGATACAATAAAGCTGACGGAACGGGAGTATGCAATAATCAGAATAGTAAAAGAAGGTTATAGAAATAAAGAAATTGCTTCTATGCTGTCCATAAGCGAGCAGACAGTAAAATCACATCTAAATCGTATCTTCAGGAAAATGAAAGTCTCAGGGCGGACAGAGTTGATAAGCAGAATTTCAAACCAGTCGAAAATTTGATATCAAATCACTCTAAGCCCGACATGTGACTTATCGCTTGTAACCTGTTTTGACCATACTACTTCTGCCTTAACTCTGGTATCAAGTTCCTCCACTACCAATTCGAGTATATTACCTGAATCAAGGACTTCACCCTCGTAAAGAATCCGGACGCCTTTACTTGAAAGGTCTATGGTATGGCCATAGTAGATATTGTTCTTATATTTTAATGAGCTTGCATAACGCTCTTTAAGCCTGGGGATAGATCTTTTTTCCATTAATTTGCTATGTTCAAATCCGCAGAAGGGGCATTTGGAAAACCAAGTGATTTCACTCACATAGGAAACTCTCATACATTGAGGGCAAAGTCTCATTATTGAATTCAAGATGATTACCTTATTATTTTTCTTTTGCTCTAAAAGTAATGATTGATACATTCTAATTATCCCCTCTCCCTTGAAATGACAGAATTAGGGTGAGGGTAAAATGAACATATAATATATCCTCCCCCCCTTTATTCACTTTCCCATTGTGGAGAGGTGATGTGTGCAAGGTAAAAATTATCTATATCAATTTTTTGGTTATATCTAGTTTCTTGTGCCAATGCATTCGCTGAATTGCATTGATAACATTGCCAGTTCCCATCTGGCATTAATACCGCATTTTCTTTTTAAATTGTCTATATGGAATTTAACAGTCCTTTCATTGATTTCAAGAACTTCTGATATCATCCTATCATCCATGCCTCTGCCAATCATGCAGAGTATTTCCTGCTCGCGGTCTGTAAGATTCCTTAGTTTCGCTAACTCTGTCAAAAATGAAATCAGATTTTTTGTGCTTTTTCTGTCTATCCACAACTGACTTTCACATACAGACCTGATAGCCTTTATCAGAAGTTTCTCGTCCGCATTTATTGTTAATAGACCCGAGATATTTTTAGTAATAAATGCATAATTGATATTCTCTTCGCCGCACCCTGTATCGAGTAAAAGGATTCTTGTACCCTCTGGAACATCGGATAGAAAATTAACGAGGACAAAAAAGTCAAGGATAACTATATGTGGTTGCTTCTCTTTTAGAGCATCAGGAAGGCTTGATGGATTACTGACGGAATGTATACGCACGTTTTTCTCAGGTGCAAGAAGGCAGCTTATACCCTTTGAAATTAGATTGTTACTGAATGATATCATTACCTCAATCATCTGATAATTTATAAACCGTTTTGTAAATAATGTCAAGACTACTAAAGTATTAAAACTAAATATTTGTATCTTATCACACCAATGAATGATTGTTTTCATACTAAATGATTAGATAATATATACTAATTCTTTATAAATAGATAAAAAATTAGGGACACTTCCCTATTTTTCTTGACACCCTATCCTCCATAGAAATATAATTTTTCATGCCCAGAATTGCAAGGATATGTGCAGTAGGTTATCCACATCATATAACTCAGCGTGGAAATAACAGAGAAACAGTCTTTTTTGATGATGATGACAGGTGGTTTTACCTGAAAATCCTCAGCGAATACAGTCATAAATGGTTTTTTGAGATATGGGCTTATTGCCTTATGACAAATCATGTTCATATTCTCGTGGTACCTAAGAAAGAAGAATCTCTCGCCAGAGGGATAGGAATTACAAATTTAATATACACTCAATATATAAACCGCAAATACAAAAGGAGCGGCAGGCTCTGGCAGAATCGTTTTTTTTCCGCAGTAATAGATAAAGAATCATACCTTTGGGCAGTGACTCGATATATAGAAAGAAATCCTGTCAGGGCAAAGCATGTTGAAAAAGCCGAAGATTATCTGTGGTCAAGCGCTAAATCACATGTTTCAGGAATGAAGGATAATATTATTTCTGGAGATGGCCGGATTGATAAAAGTGAATTAAATGCCTATCGGAAATATCTGAGACATGAAGATAAAAAGATAGAGGCAACTATAAGGAAGTCTACATCAACAGGAAGACCAATTGGTACTTCGGAGTTTATAAAAAGGCTAGGGGACATTCTCGAGCGTAATATTTTGCCCCAAAAAGTAGGAAGACCAAGAAATAAAAAATAATATAATTTAAGTACTTTCAGGGACACTTCCCTATTTTTTAAAAAAAATAGGGAAGTGTCCCTCAAGCCTTGAAGCGGGGGAAAATTACCTTACTAATTATAATTTACTAATTATAATTTGACGTTGACATATAGGCCTGTTTTTGATAGGTTTTAATCAAGAATATCTGGGGTTCAGAAAGTTCAAAAAAAGATATAATATCCTGATTTTTTAGACTTTTTTTAAAAAATACTTCAATTAAAGTTAAGGCGCTTAATGCAAGAAACTACGGGGGGTAAAGATCAATATTCATTAGATGACGGTGCAAATATTGCCGTTATCGGTGGCGGGCCTGCCGGATCCTTCTTCAGTATATTTGCACTTAAGATGGCAAATATGCTCGGCAAGGAATTGAACATAACCATTTTCGAGCCAAAAGATTTCACAAAGGAAGGACCAGGAGGCTGTAACAGGTGTGGCGGGATAATCTCTGAACTCCTTGTTCAGATGCTCGCAATAGAGGGCATCAACCTTCCTGATCCAGTGGTTCGCAAGGGTATTAACTCTTACAGGCTTCATACAAATCATGGTAGCGTATTTATAGCAACACCTGCTTTTGAGAAGACCATAGCCACTGTATACCGGGGCGGTGGCCCCAGAGGGATAATAGGGGAATATAAAGAAAGCTTTGACAACTTTTTACTCTCCCAGGCAGTCAATGCAGGAGCAATTCATAAGCCCATAAGGATTGACCAGATTGAATACAGAAATAAAAAACCGGTATTGTTTTCAAGAAAAAACGAAATTATGGAGGCTGACCTTGTGGTAGGTGCATTCGGTGTCAATAGCACAGCTAATAAAATTTTTGAGGACATAGGGTTTGGTTATAAAAAGCCGTTTACAGTTACCGCAGCAATTGCAGAAATTAATATGGATGAAGAAATAATATCAGAATATTACGGGAATTCCATTAATCTATTCCTTCTTCCCGACAGGGAAATAAAATTTGCCGCGATGATACCTAAGGGCCCCTATATATCATTATGCATATTGGGCAAAAATATCACTACCGAAATAGTAAATAATTTCATTAACAAGCCTATCGTAAGGAAATCTCTGCCTGAAAAATCTCTATACAGTATTGAATGTCAATGTTTACCTAAAATGAACGTTAAGGCACCGGAAAAACCTTTTGCCAACAGGATTGTCATGTGCGGTGATGCTGGTTCGACCAGGCTGTTTAAGGATGGTCTCGGAGCAGCCTATATTATGGGAAAGGCTGTTGCCAAGACTGCGGTATTTGAAGGTGTAGGCGAGCAGCATTTCCGCAATAGTTATTCTCCTGTCTATAAAAGTATCATACATGACAATTACTACGGAGGATTTCTTTATACAGTTATCGATTTATACAGGAAGATATCTCTGCTTACTAAATCGATGCTTAAAGTTGTAGAAAAAGAACAGCGCGACAACAATAATAATGAAAAGATACTCAGTACAATTCTGTGGGATATGTTTACAGGAAATGAGAGATATAAAAACGTTTTTTTAAGATCGCTTAAGATAAGGATGCATATCGATATGTGGGAGGAAGTATTCAAAAGTTTAATCGGGAAATGATATGGAAAAAGGAGAACTTGGCAAAGTGTATTCTGACGGAGAGGTTATCTTTAAAGAGGGTGACAAAGGCGAGATAATGTATGTGATACAGTCAGGTAAGGTAATGATAACGAAAAGCACTAAATCTGGTGACATTACGCTTGCAACTCTCAGTAGTGGAGATATATTAGGGGAAATGTCATTGTTTGACAAGATGCCACGTTCTGCTGCTGCAGTTGCCTCAGGTGATGCAAGAGTTTTAAGTATCGACAAAAAGAAACTTTTTAAAACTATAGGAAGAGACCCGACGCTGGTATTCAAGATTATTGAAACCATGAGCCAGAGAATAAGAGTTCTTAATGAAGAATTATCTAAATTAAATAAGACTAAATTAAAATTACTAAAGATATATTCTAATATTGAAGATACATGCAGGATGGTACTGGATGAGGCAAAAAATATCATCACGTCTGACAATGGTTCTGTAATGCTTTTTGATGATAAGGAATCGCTGTCTATCAAAGCTGCTTTTGGTAAAAAATCAGAATCAACGGTAAAACTCTTTTTGGGTGAAGGGATTGCAGGTGATGTGTTGAAGACCGGCAGAGCCGAATTGGTAAACAATGTATATTTGGATTCCCGATTTGTCCCCGGAAAGACTAAAATCAGATCTTTGCTCTGTGTTCCGCTTAAGTGCAAAGAATGTATATTTGGTGTAGTAAATCTTAGTAATACTTCCGAGAGATTGTTTTCGCTAGATGACCTGAAGCTTCTGAATTCGTTATCAATTTATGCTTCTGTAGCAGTGCAGAATGCCATAAACTTTTCTAAACTTAAGAATGTAACAGAAGAGGTGCTAAGTAGAGTAAGTATTTTAGGATAGTTTTTAGATATTAATAATGATTTTTAATAATTATAAATATAAAGATATATTTAATGAGGTACTTTTAAAAAACTCGAGGAGTTAAGCTCTTTATAATAATAATGAATTATATACTGGATAACGAATTTTGTATGAGTAGTAATTGAACTATAGTCTGGAAGTTATTGTTAAAAAATTTATTGGTACAATTTATTTAACTTTAATAAAGTAATAATTTATCATAGATATTAACAGCATGGGGCCGGGAGAGGTAACGACAAAATAATTTAAGTCATTAGAGAGAGGCTCTGGTTTTAAGACGAGGGGCTCGGGGGAATCTAATGAGATCCCGCATATTTAAAGCTATATTTTTAGGCTTTATCATTGGAATAATCGGAATTGTGTTAAGCCCTTTCCATTTTACGCTCGGTATTGAGGAAAACTTAGGTCTAGGATTATTGTTCAAACTGAGGGGTGTAAGACAAGCGCCATCAGATGCCGTAGTGGTGAGTATAGACAGGGAATCTTCCGAGCACCTAAACTTACCTGATAATCCTGATAAATGGCCTCGTTCACTCCATGCACGTTTAACTGAAAATTTGAAAAGAGAAGGTGCCGAGGTCATTGCCTTTGACCTGCATTTCATAGAACCCCGTTCCACTGAGAATGACAGTTTATTTGCAGAAGCAATGAAAAAGGCTGGTAATGTTGTACTTTGTGAACCAATTAAGGAAAAGGAGATTCCATTGTCTGGAGGGAGCGGGTCTGATGCAGTGGCTCATAATATTGTGAAAGTAGTGCAGCCGATAGATATGTTTTTGCGTTCTTCTGTTGCAACAGCCCCCTTTACACTGCCCAGAATACCTTTCAAAGTGAACCGGTATTGGGCATTTGAGACAGGAGCAGGAGATTCGCCTTCTATGCCAATAGTAGTACTCCAGCTCTATACAATGCAGGTATACAATGAGTTTATACACTTATTGAAAAAAGCAAGCCCGGACCAGGCCGGTAAATTACCACTGAATAGTGATACAGCAATAAAAACAAGAGGCGTTAAAGAGCTCATTAGAGATATAAGGGAGACTTTTGAAAGTGAACCTTTGATTTCAGAAAGGATGCTGGAAGAATTAGAGAATTCAGAGACCATCTCCAGAGATGTTAAAAAGTACAGATTGCTCAAGTCCCTCATAAAAATGTACGGGGGTAATAAAAACAGATATATAAATTACTACGGGCCTCCGGGCACTATAACAACAATACCCTATTATCAAGCAGTGCAGCTGCGTGACGGAGTGGTTGGAGACAAAGGTATTGACCTAAAGAGAAAGGCAGTATTTGTAGGGCTATCAGAAGTATTGCTTGCAGAAAGAAAAGACAGCTTTTATACGGTTTTTTCACAAGCAAACGGCACATTTATCGGCGGGGTGGAAATTATGGCAACCGCTTTCTCAAACCTGTTAATAGATGCGCCTGTGAAGCCAGTCAGCCTGACTTTTCATATTATGATTATTCTTCTTTGGGGTATCATCTTGGGCATAATCTGCCGTTTGTCCCATGTCGGAGTCGCCGCATCGGCTGTAGTCGGGCTTAGCATTCTGTATCTCGTTGCAGTAGTGTATCAATTTAAGACTAACTATAGCTGGTATCCAATAATCATTCCTTTATTCTTGCAGGCTCCTCTTGCCTTTTTTGGTGCTGTAGTATGGGACTATATTGATGTTAGTAAAGAACGCCAGAACATTAAGAAGGCCTTTGAGCACTACCTTCCAAAAGAGGTTGTCAACCAGCTATCAAAAGATATTGCACATATCAGAACAGGGGGAAGAATAGTCTACGGTGTCTGTCTATTTACTGATGCACAACAATATTCCTCTTTATCCGAGACCCTGGAGCCGCATGAGCTGAGCGGATTAATGAACAGATACTATGAAACAATGTTCAAACCGGTAAAACAGCATGGTGGATTTGTTTCAGGTGTAATGGGTGATTCTATGTTAGCGTTATGGGTTACGGCGCGTTCTGAGGATATTCTCAAAGACAAGGCATGTTTTGCAGCACTCGATATCAATATGGCATTGCAGAATTTTAAACAAAAATCATCTGATACCGTAAAGATTAAGACACGCATTGGATTACATTATGGTCAAATTGTGCTTGGGCATGTTGGCGCTTTAGACCATTATGAGTATACACCTATGGGTGATATTGTAAATACGGCGTCGAGAATAGAGAATCTCAATAAACAGCTGGGAACCAGTTTATTGGTATCTGAAGATGTCATACATCTGGTTAATGGTTTCATGGCAAGGGAACTTGGAAAATTCAGGCTGAAGGGAAAAGTTAAACCGATCGGGATTTATGAATTATTATGCAGGAGTGAAGAATCTGACGAAAAAAAGAAAAGCGGTTATGCGATCTTTGCTGAGGCATTAGGTGCTTTCAGAAGGCAATCCTGGGATGAGGCAATAGAAAGATTTAATCAGTGTACAGAAAACCTCGGACAAGATGGACCTTCACTCTTTTATATAGGGCTTTGCAAGCTCTATAAAGAGAATTCGCCCGGGGAAGAGTGGGAAGGAGTGGTTCATTTGGATAGAAAATAACATACTGCCTTGGGATCAATATATAAAACTATATAAAAAATAAATAATAGCAAATGGGGGAGGTAATGAGAAAAATAAATTCATACTATTTAATTCTTCTGATTTTTTCAGGAATCACAATAACACTATATCCCCGTGCTACATTTGCAGAAACATGTGAGAAATGGGTTGCAAAAGTAGTATCAGTAGAGGGGACTGTAGAGGTTCAAAGAGCAGGTGAAGATCAGTGGCAGGAGGTTAAATTAAATGATACCTACTGCACCGGTGACAAGATACGTGTCCAGAAAAGAAGCCGGGCAGACATTGCCACGGTTAATCACCCTGTCCTCCGTCTTGATCAGAACAGTACAATCACCCTCGGAGGTTTAAAAGAAGAACGAACCTCTATAATCGATCTACTCAAGGGAGCTGCACACTTCTTCAGCCGGGTTGCCCGTAACCTGGAGGTGCGTACACCCACTGTAAATGCAGGTGTAGAGGGAACGGAGTTTTTTATAAGAGTTGATGAAGATAAAACCTTCATGTCGATATTTGAAGGAAAGGTGCTGGCTTCGAATGAGGCTGGAAGCCTTGCCATCACAAGTGGTCAATCGGCAGTAGCTGAGGCGGGTAAAGCACCGGTATCGGTGATCGTAGTGAGGCCGAGGGATGCTGTCCAGTGGGCGCTTTACTATCCTCCAATTGTCTATGAGCAACCTGAAGACCTAAAGGAGGATGATCCGCGTTTTTACACCTACCGCGCGTCATCAATGTTACATGTAGGCCGTGTTGAAGAAGCAAAGGGTGACATCGAACGTGCCCTGGAGCTTGATCCGAATAACAGTATGGCCTTTGCGCTCCAGTCTATAATCGCTGTGACACAGAACGAGAAAGAGAAAGCTCTTAATTTAGCACAGAAAGCAGTTGAGGCGGATCAAAATTCTGCTACAGCAAGGATAGCACTTTCCTATGCACAGCAGGCCGACTTTAATCTCGATGGGGCATTGAATAGCCTTAAAGATGCTGTCAAACTGGAGCCTGAAAATGCCTTGGCATGGGCAAGGTTGTCTGAACTTCAGCTGTCATTCGGCGAACTTGATGAAGCCCTTGAGTCAGCAAAAAAGGCGGTTGACCTAAGACCAGACCTGGCAAGGACACAGACTGTTCTTGGATTTGCTTACCTGACCCAGATTAAGATAAAAGAGTCTAAAGATACCTTTGAAAAAGCAATTGAGCTTGATCAGGCTTCTGCGCTCCCGAGGCTTGGACTGGGTTTGGCAAAGATAAGAGAAGGTAATCTTGATGAGGGGAGAAGGGACATTGAGATTGCCATAAGCCTTGACCCTGACAATTCACTCATGCGCAGTTATCTAGGAAAAGCCTATTTTGAAGAGAAACGCGATAAGCATTCAGAAGACCAATATGCTATGGCTAAGGATCTTGATCCATTAGACCCGACGCCCTTTTTCTATGACGCGATCCTAAAGCAGACCACGAACCAGCCCGTTGAGGCATTGCATGACCTTCAAAATGCCATTGAATTAAACGACAACCGGGCGGTATACCGTTCCAAGCTGATGCTTGATTCAGACCTGGCTGCACGAAGTGCAAGCCTTGCCAGGATCTACAGTGACCTTGGCTTCCAGCAGCTTGCGCTGGTGGAAGGATGGAAATCTCTTAACACCGATCCAGGCAACTATTCTGCACACAGGTTTCTGTCCGATTCCTATTCAGTTCTGCCACGCCACGAGATAGCAAGGGTAAGTGAACTGCTACAGTCTCAACTGCTTCAGCCTATTAATATTACCCCTATTCAGCCTCATCTGGCAGAAAGCAATCTGTTCCTTATCAGTTCAGGAGGATCTGCAGCTCTCTCATTTAATGAATTCAATCCACTGTTCAATCGGGATCGGGTTGCACTTCAGATTTCTGGTATTGGTGGAAGTAATGATACGTTCAGTGAAGAACTTGTCGTCTCAGGTATTACTGATAAGGTTTCTTTCAGTGTTGGGCAGTTCCACTATGAGACGGATGGATTCAGGGAAAACAGGGATCAAAATGATGATATTGTTAATGTTTTTTTACAAATGGAACTTTCTCACAAAACGAGCATTCAGGCTGAATACAGAACAAGAAATACAGAAAGAGGTGAGACCCAGTTGAGATTCTTTGAGGAAGATATTGACCCAGACTTACGCCAGGAGGATGAAAACGATTCAATACGCTTTGGTTTCCGTCATGCCTTTTCACCGGGTTCTAATCTCATTGGCAATTTTATGTATCAGGATTCAGAATTTATCTGGAAGCGTGAAACAGAAGAAGCAGGTATTTTATATACTTACGAAAGCGATTCAGATCAGGATGCTTATAGCGGCGAGCTTCAGTTTATGTTCCGCTCAGATTACATTAACATTGTCACCGGCTTAGGACATTTCGATGTAGACAGGGATGAAAGTATAAAAGATAAGCAAATCATTCCTGCATTTTGTGTTCCTAATCCTTTACCTCCTCCTCCACTAATATGTTTCCCAGCCTCAACATTAATTGATATCTCTGAGGCAGAAAGAGATGTCGATCACACAAATCTTTATCTGTACTCCTATATCAACCTACTGGAAAACATGACATTCACTATTGGCGGAAGTGGCGACTTATATAACAGTAAGAGTGAGGATATAAAGGATCAGGAACAGTTCAACCCGAAATTCGGAATTACCTGGAATCCCGTCCCGGATACCACACTTCGTTTTGCCGTATTCAGGACTTTGAAGAGGACGCTTATTACTAACCAGACCCTTGAACCAACACAGGTTGCCGGTTTTAATCAATTTTTTGATGATGACAGGGAATCAAAATCATGGCGCTATGGCGGTGCAATTGATCAGAAGTTTTCTAAAAGTATATACGGCGGGGCAGAGTTTACCTATAGAGACCTTGAGATTCCTTTTTCGGAAAGATATGGTGGTGTTTACAGCTATGAGGAAGCAGACTGGAAGGAAAAGCTGGCCCGTGCTTACCTATTCTGGACACCGAATGAGAAAATGTCTCTCAGTGCAGAGTGGTTATGGGAGCGGACTGAAAGGGAAAGGCTAACTATAGGTGCAGAAAAAGTTAATACACATTTTTTCCCGCTTGGGATAAATTTTTTCCACCCCTCTGGTCTTAGTGCCTCGTTGAAAGGGACCTATATAGATCAGGAGGGCAGTTTTGAGCGTCAATTTGCTGGTGGAGTCTTTGAGGACGGTGATGATGACTTCTGGTTGGTAGATGCTGCAATAAAGTACCGTTTCCCCAAGCGCTACGGTTTCATAACGGTCGGAGCGACAAATCTGTTTGACGAAGAATTCCAGTATTATGATACAGACCCTGATAACTCACGCATACAACCGGAAAGCTTTTTCTTTGTCAGACTCACAATGGCAATTCCGTAAAGATAGGAAGGCCTGCATGTTAAGGGGGGGGGTGATTGTATTAGGGGATTTTAAAGAGGCTTTAGATAAACGGGCACTTCATTTGAAAGTGCCGAAAGGGGGGATCATTAAAGTAAATAATGGCAGATATGCCAAAGATAGAATTCTGCAACCACTTCTATTAATTCAAAACAATTATAGGGGGGTGATAAATATGCAGAGAGATATTAATCTTGTAAACCTTTAAACAGATTATTAAAAGGAGACAAAAATGCCAAAAAAGATGTCAATAATTTTGTTGATTACGTTGTTGGTTGCTGTCGTTTCGCTTTTGGCAACCAGCGAGGTTATAGCTCAGTGGGCCCCTGACGCCTGTGTCCTGTCTACTGCTAAGGACGGAGATTTAACTATCTCGATTTTACCCCGGAACGGAGAGTGGCCAATTGTAGTCACTGATACTGATCCTGATTACCCTTGCCCTCCTGGTGTTAGCGAATGCCTGGCATGGGTGTATGTATGCACAGATCAGCCTGGTTATGCTGGCTGTAATAATTTCTCTCATATCTACACACTAATCCACCGCTGTAGTGAAAATCCCATCCAGCCATTATCGGACAAGGCTGGACCAATACAACCAGGTAGTATCTTTTTATGTACTGATACAACAGGGGGAGCGAACAGTGAATCCCATTGGCCGGATGCATGTAATAGCTTTCAGCTAAATATTCCATCCGATCAATACGCTGGTAGCAAATATAGATTCTGGTTTACAACACAGAGGGCGGTTGACGTTGATTGGATTGATCTGAAAGGGAAGTTCGGAAATCCTATAGTTCATTGTGCTAGCGGGATCAAAGGGCCAGGCTGTACTGATGCAGTAGATCCGTTTCAAGCTATTCCACAAGATACTATTAATAATGTAGGTGGTGTTGATATCTGGTATATAAGAAATTTTAAAGGTTGTACTACCGCAACTAAAACATATAATGATCCAATACATTGTGGGGATGATCCTATATGCGCAGGGGGTTCTGCCGGGTGGATACCTGGTATCCTAACTGATGCACCTTCAATTGGAGGTGAGACTGTAGTAGCTGGTGGAGATACAACAGGAAATGCTGGACCGTGTAATGAATTAACTATCGTTGCTCATGGTAGCCCGGGATGGGTCTGGAATAAGGTAGGTGATCATTGGGAACTGTCCTGTATTGGTTTTTATGTTGGAGAGGAAAGTGGGTATCCTCAGTATGATCCACCAACCTACTGTTGTGATCGAGTAAATGGCTGTGTCCCGAAACCATAAATAAAAGGCAGGGCCATTCCGGCCCTGCCTTTTATGACTCCATATTTAAAATGGAAATAAATTTTTCGTTACCAGGATTGCAGTGATATTTGCATTAAATTATCCTCATCATATTACTTAGCGTGGAAATAATAGAGAAGCAGTCTTTTTTGAGGATGATGACAGAATACTATAATTAATATTCAGCTATCATCCTGCTTCAAAAAAATATATATTAAAGATAAATTGGGGAGGATAAATATGAAAATCAAAGTTATTGGCTGTTCAGGCGCTGAGTTTCCGGGACATAATACATCGTGTTTTCTTCTTGGTGATGAAATATTGTTTGATGCAGGAAGCATTACCAACGTGCTTGATGAAAAAGCCCAGTTAAAGATAAAATATATTTTTATTACCCATGCTCACCTTGATCATATAAGAAGCATACCGTTCCTTGCTGATAATATAATCGTTGGACACATTAAACATAAGGTAAAGATTATGAGCATCTCTCATGTTTTGAAGACAATAAAAAGCCATCTTTTAAACAGTGCTATGTGGCCTGATTTTACTATAATCCCTCACCCTGATAATGCTATCTTGAGTCTTATAGAGCTGAAGAATGCTAGGTCAGTGAAGATTAAAGATTATGCGATCACCCCATATAAAGTGAATCACACTGTCCCTGCAGTGGGATATCTGGTCGAATATAAGAAAAAGAGGCGATTTTTTTATACAGGTGATACCGGACCTATCAGAGAGACCTGGAAAAAGATAGGAAATAAAAAGATTCATTGTCTTATAGTAGATGTTTCACTGCCAAATAGTATGGAGATGATGGCGATAAAGACAGGTCATCTTACACCAAATTTATTAAGACAGGAACTCTCAAAGATACAGCAGATGCCTGGAAATATATACATCACCCATACAAAACCCCAGCATTTTAAGGTCATTGAAGAAGAACTCGAAAGACTAAAAATAAAAAACATCAAATTGTTAAGCGACGGAGATACGATAAGGATTTAAACCATGAAATAAAAATTACACTTTTCATAAGGTAATTAATGCTTATCATTTTTTAAAAAAATTAAACTCAATAATATATATTATCATCCAGTTTTTTTATAGTATTTAAGTAATAATCACCTATAATATTATATTGACAGTAATTGTATATTTTTTTTACAGTTATTTAGGGGAGTATCCAAACAATTATCTAATATTTCTTAATTTTAGGGCGTGCTATGAAAGAGGATGAACTCAATAAAGTCCATTTCGAAGGAGGAGAGGTTATCTTTAAACAGGGTGAAAAAGGTAACGAGTTGTATATAATACAATCCGGCAATGTAAAGATAACAAAAGAGACTGATACAGGGGAACTAAAACTTGCAACCCTTAAGAAGGGTGAAATTTTTGGAGAAATGGCATTGTTTGACAGATTGCCTCGTTCTGCCACTGCAACAGCACTTGATGATACGAGGATTTTATGCATAAACAAGAAAAACCTCTTTTCCAATATAAGCAAGGACCCGGATCTGGTGTTTAAAATTCTTGAGTCAATGTGCTTGAGGATAAGAGGACTAAATGAGGAGCTATCGAAATTAAAGAAAAATAAAATAGAAATATTACAACTCTGTCTGGATGTTGATGATACATGTAGCGTTATGCTCGAAGAGGCAAAAAACATTATTAATGCTGAAAACGGTTCTATAATGCTACTTGACTATAAGAAAAAAGTGCTTTCTATCAAGGCTGCCTTTGGTTCTGAATTTGAACATAAGGTAAGGTTAAAAGTAGGTGAGGGAATTGCCGGTGATGTTCTGAAGACGGGCAGTGCTGAACTCGTAAATAATGTAACATTGGATTCACGATTTAAATCAGGTGCTTTGCATATCAAATCCATGCTCTGTGTGCCTCTTAAATGGAGGGGTTACAATTTTGGTGTTATAAATATGAGTAATAGTTCTGAAGAGCTATTTACCCTCGATGATTTAAAAATATTGCATTCTGTAGCTATCCAAGCATCTATTGCAATCGAAAATGCAAGGAATTATTCAGACCTTAAATTTGTTACTGATGAGGTCATAAGGCATGCCACCTTGCTGAATGTGTGCTAAAATAATAACCAGGAACACTTCCTATATTTTTATATTTTTTTCAGGGACACTTCCCTATTTTTTAAATTTTTGAAAAATAGGGAAGTGTCCCTATTAAAAAAGAAATGAAAAACTGGTTTGTTTCTATCTACAAGAAGTTCAGAGACAAATTTTTAAAGGCCGTTAATATCTTTATTTCCCCTGATGTACATAAAACGCCGCTTGGTCAGGTTTTGGTAAAGGAAAAAGTAATAACCCAAAGTCAACTTAATGACGCCTTAGAACTTCAAAAATGCAGGGTGAAGCACATCGGCCGGATTATTGTTGAAATGGGATATGCAACAGAAATAGATGTGCTAAAGGCTATAGCTTCTCACTATCGTATATCTGCTACTGCGCTTTCTGAAAATCTCGAGGAGCTTATAAGAGAGAGGCCAATTTCACTTAAAGATAAGCTGTCCAATCTTCGTATACCGATTCGTGTCAAGCTTTCTATCGCAATTACTTTTATGATATGGTTCACTATACTGATATTAAGCTTTATTATTCTGGCCCGGCAGAAAGAAAATCTCTACCAGCAAACAGTAAAGACCGGCAAGGTGAGCCTGAACTATTTTACCAACAATGCGAGGATCCCTCTTCTTAAAGATAACATATTGTCGCTGAATACACTGATAAAAGAAGCGGCCTCTGTTGAGGGTTTCCAGTACACCAAGATCGTAGACCGCAATAAGGTCGTAAAGGCACATACTGATCCTGCCAAGATTGGGACATCTCTTGAGACTTTTGATAACGTAGAAAAGGTGACAGAAGAAGACATTTCTTACTTTGATTACAAACTTCCATCCGGTTCACATATACTGAATTTATCTGCACCAGTGACTTTTATGGATAAAAATTTAGGTGAAGTTCACGTGGGAATATCTCTGGATTTCATAAAAAACCAGATTTATAATGAGAGCGTATTTATTGTTGTTTTGAGTCTTTTCATTATTATGCTGGGGATTGCTATCTCTATTTTGATCGGAATTGGATTTTCACGTCCGATTTCCAGATTAGTTTTAGCAACTCAAGAGATTGGCAAAGGCAACTTCCAGTATAGAATTGATATGGTTAGAAAAGATGAATTCGGTGATTTGGCTATTGCATTTAATTACATGACCCAGGAACTCTGGAAGAAGTTATGTATGCAACAGTCCTTTGGCCGGTATGTCAGCACTGAGGTCCTGGATATGATTATGGCACATCCTGAAGATTCATGGCTGAAAGGCACAAGGAATGAAGCCACAATAATCTTCACTGATGTCAGGGGGTTTACTGCTTATTCAGAAACACGGGAGCCTGAAGAGGTGGTAGAAGCACTGAATGAATACTTTGGAATTGCGACACAATCTATATTAGAATACGGAGGGTATATAGACAAATTCATAGGAGATTCTGTCCTGGGTGTTTTCGGAGTGCCGGTCAAATATACGGATCATGCAGAAAGAGCTGTCAGGGCTGCTGTGGCCATGCAGAGTAGATTGAAAGAGATGGGTAAGAACGGGAATCAACTACTATCAAAAGTAGGCATCGGGATCAACTCTGGTGTTGTTGTGGCAGGAAGTCTTGGCTCTCAGGTTAAGATGGAATATACAGTAATCGGTGACAGTGTTAATCTTGCTGCCCGTGTAAACAACCTGGCCAAGCCCGGAGAGATAATTATTACAAAGGATATCTATCAATCATTAAAAGATATAGTTACTGCTGAGCCTCTGCCACCTCAAAAGATAAAAGGAAAATCAGAATTTATCGAAGTTTTTCATTTGCTCAGTATCAATGAACAGAAATGATATATTAAGGTATATCCATTATGGGAAATATAATAAAATACGGTCTTAAATATATTAGTTTTCTTATCTGTTTGGCATTAACAGTTGCATATATTTCTGGATGCCGTACTGAAGCTAAAATTTCTTCAGAATTTATGGCTGTTGTTGCCATGCCGAATGACACTCTTGCTTCACTGGCAGAAGACTATTTAGATGACCCGAAAAAGGACTGGGTCATTGCAGAGTTTAACGGAATAAACTCCATCGGTTCCGGCCAGGAATTGATTATTCCTCTCAAAGCGTTTTCAAGAGGAGGATTAACAAGGACAGGATATCAAACTGTTCCTGTACTTTCTTATCACAATTTTTCCCTAACAAGGTCTAATAGATCGACTGTAACTAAATCTGCATTTGAAAAGCAGATGAGACTGTTAAAAGACAGGGGATATCGGGTTATTACCATGGATCAGCTGTTTGATTTTTTAGAATTTAAGGGACAGATCCCGGAGAAATCTGTTGTTATTACTATAGACGATGGATGGCGTTCTGTATATGATATTGCATTCCCGATCTTGAAAAAATATGGATACCCCGCAACACTTTTTGTCTATACCGATTTAATTGTCGGAAGTAGAAAGGCCCTTTCATGGGAACATATAAGGGAAATGGCTGAAAATGGGATTGATATACAATGTCATACAAAGGGACATAGGAATCTGACCATCATCAATGAGAACGAATCATTCAGAGAATATTTTAATGCTATCAATAATGAACTGATTTTATCTGCAAAGATCGTCAAAAAGAAATTGAACAAAGAGTGTAAATATCTTTCATATCCTTACAGTGAAACCAATAACCTTATTGTCGCCTTACTGAAGAAGCAGGGGTACCGAGGTGCATTTACAGTAAAGCGTGGTGGCAATCCTTTTTTTATAGATAACTACCGTATTAACCGTACCATGATATATGGAAATTTCAGTTTAAAAAGGTTTGAAAGGAATCTGGAGGTTTCCAGTGACAAGGCTCTTAAATGAGAAGGTTATTATTAGATAAGACATTGCGACTGAGTCTGATTTTATTATTGCCGGTGTTTATTATAGGCTGTGCTACCGGCCCATTTAAAAGCCTTGGTGAAAAAGATAGCTTTGTTGTTCTAACCGAGCAGTACCGCAGCAAGGCTATTGGATATGAAAAAGCGGGACAATTGCAAAGGGCATTACAGAGTTGGAAGATAGTCAACGGTCTTCGTCCCGAGGACGAAGAAGTTAAAAAAAGAATTGCCTACATTGAAGGGCAGATTCAGAAAAATGCTGAAAATCACTTCAGGAGAGGATTATCTTATTATCAAACCAATTCAATCGATGAAGCACGTAGGGAGTTTTTAATTACACTCGCTTACGAACCTTACCATAAGAAAGCTCTGGACTATTTGAAATACAATTTAAATGAAGAAGTTTATGTATTGTATGATGTGAAAAAGGGTGACACATTAGAAAGTATTGCCAGTAAAGTGTTTGAAGACTCAGAAAAGGATTTTTTAATTGCATATTTCAATGACCTTGATGAAGACACCCGCTTGAAACCTGGTAAAAGTCTTAAAATTCCTGCCATAAGGCCGGAATTGACCAGGCGTCCACTTATTTCCAAAGTAGAACCGGGCGAAACCATAGATATAAAAAAGATGCTCAAAAAAGCTGTTGATCTGTTCAAATCAAAGAAATATAATGAAGCTCTTTCAGTTGCTGAAGAGATTATTCTCTATGACCCTGTTAACAGTAAGATAAATGATTTGATAAATGCCTCATATTACCAGATGGGAAAAAAGCTGAACAGAGAGAAGAAATATCAGGAAGCACTGTCAATGTTTAATCATTTAGATCCAGACTATAAAGATGTACAAGAAAATATAATACTTGTCAAAAATAATTTGGCAGAAAGACATTACAATAGGGGAATCAAATATTATATCGACGAAGAACTTGATAAAGCTATTAAAGAATGGGAGACAACTCTGAGTCTTAACCCAGGTCATCCTAAAGCAAAAAATGACATTGAGAATGCCAGGAGTCTGCTTAAGACGCTGGAAGGAATAAAATAACAGGGACACTTCCCTATTTTTTTAAAAAATAGGGAAGTGTCCCTATATTATCGGAAAATTCGCTTGACAAGAAAATAAAATCCGCTTATAATTTAACATACGGTAACCGTATGCCGTCTAATTAATGGTTTTTGACGCCTTAGATGACCGGAGATTGACCATGACATTTTCCGGATTCTCAGGCGTTTTTTTAACAAAAACTCCATTTTTTTAAGGAGAAAAAGTAGATATGTGCCGTTTAGTTGCAATTACATCATCAGAATATTTCTCTCCTATCGAGAATGTTCTAGCACTTGATACCATGAAAGAGGGGCATGATGGCTCAGGTATGGGTATTGTGCTGAAGGATCTTGGCGGGGAGTTCGAGGACTTTAAAGGCTTTCCCATACTTTCAGGTATTTGCTCTGATAAAGGAATTGAGATCGTTGATAGATATATGGAAGATCATGGTTTCCAGGTTCTGCATTCATGGTCACCTAAAACAAAAGGGGTTCACGGCATACATAAAAGAAAACATTATTTTGCAAAAGTATATCAATACCCTGAGTCATATTCAGATAAAACAATATCTGAGAAGGAGGACCTTCTGTTGAAGATCCGTCTTGAGTTAAGGATGTTTGGTGAAGCAGATGAATCGATAATAGTATTTTCCTTTTATCCTGATATACTTACCCTGAAGGAGGTTGGAGATCCCCGACAGCTTAGTGAGTTCTTCGGGCTAGATAACTCATCCCTTAGTGCAAAGATAATATTTGCGCAGGGCAGGCAGAATACAAATTATGAAATAAATCTGTATGCCTGCCACCCGTTCTTTTTACAGGGTTTTGCAACCATGACGAACGGGGAGAATACAGCATTTGTTCCCATAAGGGAATACCTTATGAGCAGGGGATTCCCTGGCTATGTTGGTTATAACACCGATAGCGAAGTATTTACTCATATACTTCATTATATGATGAGGCAGCTTCACTATCCCCTGACTTATTACAAAGATGTGATTACACCTCTTAGTAGTTCCGAAATCGAGATGCGGGATGACAGGGAAGCACTTACCCTTATAAAGAAATCGCTGAGGATGCTATGCATAGACGGGCCGAACTGTGTAATAGGATTTACTCCTGATGGTACATGTTTTATGGTGCAGGATTCAAAAAAACTGAGGCCTGGAACTGTAGGGGGGGTAAAAGGGAAGTATGCCCTAATGTCAGAAGAATGCGGGCTCGACAGGGTTCTGCCCGAAAGGGACCGTTCAGAAGACATATTTCCAATGAAGTATGAAATGGTAATTATTCCACGGGGTGCAGAGGAGGTGAAGGTATGGAATCAGCTACATGGTTAGACTATAATCATCAACTGCCTTTTAGTGAGTTTCCTTACATAATCAGATGGAGGGATGACAGATGCAAGCGTTGTGGCAATTGTACTGCTGTATGCCCTGTTAAAGCGATAGAGCCTAATATAAAAATACAGAGACATGTTGTTTCTGAAGGTCCAATCCCTGCCCCTGTTGAAACGAGAAAGATTATACATGTTGTCGGGCAGGTTAGAGACATCAACCGTTACTGTACAGGTTGTGGTTTATGTGCGCTGGTGTGCCCTAACGAGGCGATTGAGCCTGAATTAAATTCTCAGAACAAATTCCTGCATTTCAAGAATAAAGGCGGTGATGCCTATAAAAGGGGCGGAAGGAGAAATGACCCTTCAATCTCTACACTTGACAGGCTGAAGTTCACAAGAATCTCGATGCTGACAGACCCTGCCCTCGATGCAGGCCGGCATGAATTCCGTATACGTACACTCCTGGGAAGGATTCCTTCCCCGGATGATCTTCCTTTGGAGATCAGTGATGGAAAACTGGTCAAAAAAGAAGAGGCATTTATTCCCCCTGTTCGTGAGATATACCCGATTATGATCGGAAGCATGTCCGTTGGTGCACTTTCACCTCCGATGTGGGAAGGACTTGCAATGGGTATTACATATCTTAATGAAGTAGAGGATATGCCTGTTGTGATGTGCTCTGGTGAAGGAGGTATGTCGCCAAGGCTCTTGAAATCGCGGTTCCTTAAATACTTCATACTTCAGATTGCATCCGGATATTTCGGCTGGGATGAGATAATCCATGCATTACCTTATATGGTTGAAGACCCGTGTGGTATAGAGATAAAGTACGGACAGGGTGCAAAGCCCGGGGATGGCGGGCTTTTGATGTCATATAAGGTCCTGAAGCTTATCGCTAAGATAAGAGGGGTTCCACTTAATGTGGATCTCGCGTCGCCTCCAACACATCAGACAAAGTATTCAATAGAAGAGGCTGTTGCAAAGATGATTCAGTCGATGTCAATGGCCTGGGGATTCAGGGTTCCTGTTTTTCCAAAAATCTCAGGGACAAAGACTGCACGTGCTGTGCTGAATAATCTTGCACGAAACCCCTATGCAGCAGCCCTAAGCATCGATGGTGAAGACGGAGGCACAGGTGCAGCATATAATGTGTCTTTAGACAAGATGGGTCATCCAATTGCATCAAATATAAGAGAATGTTATCTAGACCTTGTACGGCAGGGGAAGCAGAATGAGCTTCCGCTCATTGCAGCAGGTGGTGTCGGCAAGAGGGGTAACCTAGCTGCAAATACAGCGGCATTGATAATGCTTGGTGCATCTGCTGTGTCTATAGGCAAATATATTATGCAGGCAGCAGCTGATTGTTTCGGGAATGAATATAACAGATGTAACCTCTGCAATACAGGTAGGTGTCCGAGGGGAATAACAACACAGGATCCAAAACTCTACCGCAGGCTTGACCCTGACAAGGTCGCTGACCGTGTTGTGCAGGTATTCAAGAGCGCTGATACGGAATTGAGAAAAATATTTGCACCGATGGGTAGAAGTACAGAGCTTCCAATCGGGATGTCGGACGGACTAAGTATAGATGACATGGCGATGTCAGAGAGGCTCAAGATAGATTATGCTTGTTAAAGACAGTCACCGGTCACCGGTCAATAAAAAAGTAGGAAGTAGGGAGTAGGAAGTAAGCAGTAAAAAGAATGCCATGCGCCGAGCGCCATGCGCCAAGCGAAAAGTAAAAGGGCGTCGTTACCGACTGACGTTGCCGCGAGACTTCGCAAGGGGTAAGGAGTGAAGAGAAAAGGGCAAAGAGAAAAAGAAATCCGAACCATATATGGCAGTGTTAACGGGGAACGTGTATCTTCCCGTATCCTCGAGGAAAAGATACAGCAGGCTGTCAAGGACGGAGCACGTAAGTTGCGTATTATTTCCGATGGGCAGCATGGCATAGGCGGCCGCATATGGCCAAAAAGCGAGACAGTTAAAATAACCGTCGAAGGCCCTGCCGGACAGCGTCTTGGGAGTATGGGAATGTTCGGTACAGAGATTGTAGTGCAAGGAAGTGTTTCCGATGATGTGGGCTGGATAAATTGCGGTGCAAAGATTACCGTACTAGGTGATGTAACTAACGGTGCACATAACGCAGCGGCACAGGGTATTTTGTACGTCCAGGGCGGTGGAGGTGCACGTTGCGACACCATGACAAAGTACAATCCGCGTTTTGAACCGCCTCAATCATGGTACTTTCGTGATGTCGGGGATTCTTTTGCTGAGTTTAAGGCAGGAGGTATCGCTGTAGTCTGCGGTGTCAACCCGCGCAATCAGGAAAATATCCTTGGATACAGACCGTGTGTAGGCATGGTAGGCGGGACAATTTACTTCCGCGGGAATATAAAGGGTTACAGCGAGCGTGACGTTAAACTTCTTGACCTGACACCTCAGGACTGGCAATGGCTGAAGACCCATCTGAAGGACTATCTCGATGCAATAGACAGATCATCATATTATAAGGAACTTACCAGGTCTTCCGATGACTGGAAGAAACTCATTGCACTTACGCCGGCTGAAAGACGCATATGGAAGAGGATTAAGATTACAACTTCTGATTTCAGAAAACAATATTGGTATAAAGAGGTAGGAGAAGGCGGGATATTTGCGGAATACATAAACCATGACCAGACAGTGCTGCCTTATATAACAACAGGAGTTGACAGGCGTAATAAACCTGTATGGAATAATGAGAAGTATCTGCCGCCATGTGCATATAATTGTCCAACACATATACCGTCTCACAAGAGGGCCTCTCTGATAAGGCAGGGGAAGATGAAAAAAGCTCTGGAGCTTGTCCTTCAGTACAGTCCTCTTCCTGCTAGTGTATGTGGGCAGGTATGTCCTAATTTATGCATGCAAAACTGCACCAGGGGACTGATTGACAGACCCCTTAATATTAGAGAATACGGAAGTCTTGCCTTAAAGCTGCCTGCTCCGAAACCTGCAAAGAAGACCGGTTACAGGATTGCTGTTATTGGGGGCGGACCGGCAGGACTGTCCTCAGCGTGGCAGCTCGGTTTGAAAGGTCACAATGTAGACTTGTATGAAGCAGAAAACAAGCTCGGAGGTAAAATAGAACTCTGCATACCAAGAGATCGTCTCCCACACAAAGTGCTTTTAAAAGAGCTTTCACGTTTTCAGGAAATCGGGGTCACAACGCATCTTGGAAAGAGAATTAACCTCAAGACATTTGAGAAAATCTATAAGAGCCATGATATTGTCATTGTTGCATGCGGGGCACATCAGCCGAGAAAGTTCGAATTCCCAGGCTCTGAGCATGCTATGCCTGCAATAGATTTTCTTAAAGGGATAAACTACGAAAGAGATTTTAACTTAAAGGGAAAGAGAGTTGTAGTAATAGGTGCTGGAAATGTAGGGATGGATGTTGCATCCCAGGCGTTCAACTGCGGTGCAAAGTCTGTAAAAGCTGTTGATATACAAAAGCCTGCTGCTTTCGGTAAAGAGAAGGAGATAGCAGAGGAGAAAGGAACCGAGGTTATCTGGCCTAAATTTACCGACCGTTACGACAAGAAGGCCAAAAAGATTTCCTTTAAAGACGGGACATCCCTTGATGCAGATATCGTTATTATATCTATAGGTGAGGTGCCCGAACTTGGTTTCCTGCCGCCCGATATACACACAGAAAAGGGCTGGATTGCTGTTAATGAACAAGGTCAGACATCAGATGTGAAGGTATATGCTATAGGTGATGCAACAAAACCCGGCCTTGTAACACATGCCATTGGGCAAGGACGTATTGCTGCTGATGTTATCCATGCACAGCTTATGCAGTATGACTATATGCCAGAGGTAAAACAGGTTATCCCTTATGAACGTATCAGGACAGAGTATTATGATGTCTGTCGCCTTGATGCGTTTGAGCCAAAGGAAGAGGCTAATCTCTGCATGTCATGTGCAACATGCCGTGACTGCCGCATGTGTGAGAGAACATGTTACTGGGGTGCTATAAGCAGGATTGAATATGAAGACAAATCATATGAGTATGTTGTGGATGATGAAAAATGCATCGGCTGCGGATTCTGTGCAGGGATCTGCCCTTGCGGCGTATGGGAGATGGTGGAGAATATTTAGTAGCTTTTATTAGGGAAGTGCCCCTATAGTGTGACATGGCACATTATTGTAATGATACATTTCTGAGTCGTGCTACATAATTCCAGATTTTGAGTAATCTATTATTAACTTTTCCCAATTCTAAATACCTGTTTTTATTATAAAAAAATAAAATCAAAGAAATTTTTACTCTTAGTATTTATATTGCTTAACAGTTAAAACGAGCTGATAAGCTTTTTAGGATTTTTATCAAACATTTTAGACATAAGATAACCACGAAAGGGGGAAAGGGGGGAAATTATGTTTAAAGAATTTAAAGAGTTCGCAATGAAGGGGAACGTTGTTGATATGGCTGTTGGAATTATCATAGGTGTAGCATTTGGGGTAATTGTTAAATCTCTGGTTGCGGATATACTGATGCCACCAATTGGCTTGTTATTAGGCGATGTTGACTTTACCAATCTTTTTCTAGTTATCAAACATGGAGCAAGTGCAGGGCCTTATGAATCTCTTGATGCTGCTAAAGAAGCCGGTGCAGTAACTATCAATTACGGTGTATTCATAAACACAATCATCAGCTTTATAATCGTGGCGTTTGCAATATTTCTTGTTGTACGGTATATAAACAAACTAAAAAGAAAGGAAGAGGCTCCTCCTGCTGAGCCAACTACAAAGGAGTGCCCATATTGCTTTTCAACGATTCATATTAAAGCTGTTCGCTGCGCAGAGTGCACTTCTGAGATAAAGACTTCATAAGATGCTTTGTATAACTGGCAGTTTTCATGCATATACGTTTCGTCTTGGCTAAGTCTGACTGATGAGGTATGATTACATTCAGGGAAGGGGGAAAATATGAAAAAAAGAATTATCGTTATGATGTTAGTCTTTGTATTCTCTACATCCTTAACCTATGCCGGATTTCTGGATAACCTTTTCAAAGCGCTTGGCGGCTCACCCAGGGGGGAACCAGATGAAAGCACGATAATTTCAGGGCTTAAGGAAGCACTATCAATAGGTACTGAAAAAGCGGTTGAAAGTGTTTCGCAGGTGGATGGTTATTTCGGCAATCAGATTATTAAAATCCTAATGCCCGAAGAAATACAGAAAGTTGCAGACGTTCTGGGCAAGATAGGTTTTCAGAAGGATGTCGATAATTTTATACTGAGCATGAACAGGGCTGCGGAAAAGGCTGCACCAGAGGCAGC
Organism: uncultured Nitrospiraceae bacterium; assembly: GCA_964345225.1. Lineage (GTDB taxonomy): Bacteria > Nitrospirota > Thermodesulfovibrionia > Thermodesulfovibrionales > UBA6898 > CAYFQB01. Next base: position 48,655 of record CAYFQB010000009.1, read on the forward strand.
ATCTTTTTTTGTTGATGCGATAAAGGAGATGACCTTTGAGGATGCGAAAAATATCCTCGATGGAGGCGATACTGCTGCAACAGACTTTTTCAGGGAAAAGACGAATGACAAGATCTATACTGCATTCAGGCCTGTTATTTCATCAAGCATGGATGAAGTTGGAGTAACAAGTGCTTATAAAAAGATGATGGGGAGATATGAATCGATTCCTTTAGTAAAGAAGGAGTCACTTGATCTTGACCACTATGTAACGAACAAGGCTATGGACGGTCTTTTTTACATGGTAGGCGAGGAGGAGAAGAAGATAAGAACAGACCCTGCAGCGAGGGTAACGGAACTATTAAAGACTGTTTTTGGCGGTTAGCAGGGGGGGTTAGCTTTTCATAAGTCTGAAAACAGAAAGCAATCCCAGCATAATTGAGGCACCTGCAGCAATTATGGACAGTGTTTTGATGCCCATAATCACAAACAGCAGTGCTGATACGGCAGTTGTTACAGTCAGTATAACAAGCATCATCACATTCGTCATAGTGTTAAATTGACCAGTGATCTGCTCCATCTCTGACTTAGCAAGTTTAACAGATAATTCACCCCTGTTTGCTTTCGATAAGAACTCATTCAATTGCGAAGGCAATTCCCAGGTCTTAGATACTTTCTCTCTTAGGTCTAAAAAGAACTCTCTTGTCCGCTCTCCACGACCCCCTCTAAGAAACTCTTTTATATAAGGCTTTCCAATCTCGATAATGTTTATTTCAGGATTAAGTCTGAATGATATCCCGTTAAGTATCCCTATTGTCCTTCCGAGCAGTATGAAATTGTTTGGAATCTGTATGTATTTGATGATATCGATTACTTTATCAATTTCTTCAGAAATATCATATACGGAAAGTGCCTTGAGTTCTTCAGGTGTTATATACCTGTATTTGTCAATCAGGGATTGTGTGACTTCTGTTAATGCTCCGTAATCTGCACCTTCAACAATAAAGCCCATCTGCTCCATAGAGTCTATTATTTTGGATGTATCTCTTTCGACTATAGAGTTAGCAAATTTCCGCAATTCTTTTTTTATTTTTTCAGGTATCGCCTGGACCATACCAAAATCAACAAAGACCAGCCTTGGTCCTTCTGTAACGAATATGTTACCTGGATGGGGGTCACCGTGGAAAAAACCGTGAATAAAAATCATTTTTGAATATGCCTCGGCAATAAGATTTACGGTTTCCTTACAGTCTATGCCTGAAGATTTCACGATATCGCATTCAGTTATTTTTGTGCCACCAACGAATTCAAGGGTCAGCACTTTTTCCCTTGTGTAATTCCATATTACCGTTGGTATTATTATCCTTTCATCATCTTTAAAATTCTTCTTGAACCTTTCGGCATTGTTGCCTTCCTGTATATAGTCCAGCTCAGCTCTAACTATTCTTGAAAACTCTTCATGCAGTATTTCAAGGTTTATCTTCCCGTATCTGCCTCGCAATATTTTTATCAGGATGTGGAACATTTTAATATCTGTCTCTATGATCTTCTCTATGTCAGGGTACTGGATTTTGACGGCTACTTTCTGGCCGTTTTTAAGCTCTGCCTCATGTACCTGTCCAAGTGATGCTGCAGCAATAGGTTCCTGATCAAAGATCAAAAAAATGTCTTCAGGTGGTATCCCGAAGGCATTTATTATCTGTTGTCTTATCTCTTCGAAGTCACGAGGAGGCACCTGATCCTGCAGTTGAGAAAGTTCTTGAATATATTCTTCAGGAAGAAAATCTATTCTTGAACTAAGAAACTGCCCGACCTTAATCATAACTCCTTTCATCTCTATAGCCTTTTCTCTTATAAGGACGGCATTTATTCTGTGGAGGTTTTTGAGGTGCTGTGACATCCGTTCGTAAGAGATGAAGAATCCCAGCAGGTTTAACAGTCTGTAAGAAAGTATTATTCTTAAAGCTGTAAAAAGCCCTTTTAAAAACCTTCTCCAGTAATGTATTCTTGCCATAATTTTATTCTGTTAAATATCCTTAATTAAAGTTATATATTTTAACTTTTATCTTGGGTAACTTCTAGGGACACCTCCCTAATTTTTTGAAATTAGGGAGGTGTCCCTATTATCTTAGGATGCGTAATTTGTACAAGATGTAAATTAGTATCGCAATCCCTCCTACATAGTATACAAAAACACTGTATACAGTTCTTACCCCTAATGACTCTATGATGTATGTATAAAGCAGGCTTATAACCCAGATTGCAGTTGCGATTAAAATAAAAATCACAATAAACTGCCATGGTCCTTTAAATATTCTCTTAATATTCTTCATATATCCTCTTTCTCCATCTTTACTGAGGCATTCATGATGGGTACTCGACATTTTTTTAAAGAAAAACAGCTATTCAGACAGTCGACAGTTATTGTAATCTACAATCTTTAGTATAACGTGTCAATATTTGTCTATTTAGTGTCAGGCCAATTTAGAGATGTCCCCTGCCTGTAAAGATAGTAATGCCCTTTTCCCGTTTATTAAAGCCTTTAAGTTATTGATAACACTACAGATATTGGCTTTAAATTAAATATTAATAGAATCAGTGTTTTTTATTACGTTATGGCATACGAATTGCTAAAAATTTTATAGTATGAAGTATTTTTAAAAAACGATAATTAAGTAGATTTTCAAAACTTAGATTAGTTGCATTAAATAATGAAAGAAGGTTATTAAATGGTTAATTTTAAAAGTAAAATATCTGAATGCAATATATGCAAAACAGAATATTCTTCTTTTCATTATGAGGCTATTCCAGGACACAAGGTTTATGTCTGTCAGAAATGTCTTAAATCTGCAAAGGATAATTTTATCTGGATATGCATTAATTGTGGAAGATCATATATAAGACCCAAAAATTTGGTTATCAACAGGTGTAACGGCTATGAAGTCAAGGATGCTTTAATACTTAATGAAATTAAATTAATCCAGGGAATACATATGTGCATAGGATGCAATCCTAAAGGTATCTTGGACTGTGTCAAAGGAAATCAAAATAAAAAGGAATGTTCAGTTTAACCCTTCGGAATATATAAGTTAGGTCACCGGTCAATAGTCAATAGTCACTGGTCATTAGTCATTGGTTAACAACTGAAAACGTCTATAGGCAACGGTTACGAAGCCCGTATCGGTTACGTGTAACGGTAACGTAAAAAGCCGACAGACGAAACCGACAGACGAAACGGGCCCTGTAAAGTAGAAAAGCTTACTTGACAGGGCGGGCCTCGTAACCGTAACCGTTAGACGTAACCTATTAGTCCTCAGAGTAGAAAGTAGGAAGTAGGCAGTAAGAAGTAGGAAGTAAAAAAACGAAAAGCAAAAATAGTTTCCTTGGTTTCTTTAGTTAATAACCAGAAAACCGGTCGAATTAGATAAACTAGATAAACTAGAGAAACCAAACAAACTAAATAAACACGTAACCGACAGACGAAACAGGCATCGTTACCATAACCGTTAGACGTAACCTTTTGGTTTTCAAGAAGTAAGCAGTAGGCAGTAAAAAACGCTATGCGCCAAGCGCTCTGCGCAAAGCGAAAAGAGTAGGCAGTAAGGAGGAAGGGGGTTTACAAACAGCATACTTTTTTTTATCATTTAGCTATGCTCGAAGGATTAAAGAAATGAAATTTTTACGACTGTGCCTTGCTCAGATAAATTCTACTGTCGGCGACCTGGGCTCAAATTCTAAAAAGATAGTTAAGTATATTAAAAAGGCAAAGCAGCATAAGGCTGACATTGTCGCTTTTCCTGAACTCGCAATACCAGGCTATCCACCTGAGGATTTGCTTCTTAAGCCACAATTTGTCTCAGACAATATAGCCGCGATAAAGAAAATAAGCACGGAGACTTATGGAATTATTGCCATAGTGGGATTTGTTGATGACGGAAAGAATAACAGTTTATATAATGCTGCTGCAGTAATTACAGAGGGCAGGATAATTGATATTTATCACAAAATTGTTTTACCGAATTACGGGGTATTTGATGAATACAGATATTTTAAGGCAGGGGCTAATTTCCCTGTCTATAATGTCAATAATGCAAAATTAGGGGTCAGTATATGTGAAGACATATGGCAAAAGGACGGTCCTGTACGTATGCTGTCACTTGCTGGCGCTGAGATAATCATAAACATTAACGCTTCGCCATATGAGAAGGGCAAGCCTGAAAAAAGGGAAAGATTGCTTCAAGATGAATCTTCTAAAAATATGGCTGTAATAGCATATCTAAACGCTGTTGGCGGTCAGGATGAGCTTGTTTATGACGGCTTAAGCATGGTCTATGATTATAAAGGCCGTTTGATAGCAAGGGGGAAACATTTTGAGGAAGAGATGGTAAATGTAGATATTGATATTGAACTGGTCAGGAAATACAGGAGAGAAAAAAGATTATCGGCAAAGTTTAAAAAGAAAGAGATCGAAGGTAAAGTAAAAAGGTTTAAACTCCATACACCTGAATATCATGAAAGGAGGCCGGTAAGACAATCGATAATACAACCTTTAATGGAGAAAGATGAAGAGATTTACAAGGCACTTTTGCTCGGCACCTCGGATTATGTCAGAAAGAATGATTTCAAGGGCGTTGTAATTGGTCTCAGCGGAGGTGTAGATTCCTCACTTGTTGCAACAATTGCAGTTGATGCAATCGGCAAAGAGAATGTAACCGGCCTTTTTATGCCGTCAAAATATACATCAAAAGAGAGCAGGGAGGATGCATTTCAGCTTGCAGAAAACCTTGGAATTAATATAATAGAAATATCTATTGACGGAGTTATGGGAGGATATCTTAAGGTACTCAAGAATAAATTATCCAGCAAAGGAAAAGATACTACTCTGGAAAATCTGCAGGCCAGAATCAGGGGGAACCTGCTAATGGCGTTTTCCAACAAATACGGCTGGCTTGTGCTTACCACAGGGAACAAATCAGAGATTAGCGTTGGCTATGCTACTCTTTATGGAGATATGGCCGGAGGTTTTGCAGTAATAAAAGATGTGCCCAAAACCCTGGTTTATAATTTGTGCAGGTGGAGGAATTCGATAAATAAAGATAACATAATCCCTGAAAGGGTATTGTGGAAAGAACCTACAGCTGAACTCAAACCTGACCAGAAAGACAGTGATGCACTTCCTCCTTATCCAGTACTTGATCCAATACTTAAGGCATACATCGAGGATGATATGACTTTCAAGGAGATACTCAAAGTTGGATGTGAGCTTGAATGTACCCAGAAAGTTATAGGTATGATAGACAGAAGTGAGTACAAAAGAAGGCAGGCACCGCCCGGTATTAAAATAACTGGAAGAGCTTTTGGCAGGGACAGGCGCTTCCCAATAACAAATAAATACAGGAGTTACTGATGGAAGAATTAAGAGTTTGTGTGAACTGCGGATATGTGAGAGGATTCCATGTTTTTTTCAAAAAGGTTAAGAGGAAGATCAAAATATGTCTTATATGTCCTAACTGTGGCCAATCTTATGAGATTGGCTGGAGTACATCGACTATTAAATCATTCAAGGTAGAAAAGGGCTTGGTTTACTGATGAAACAATTTATAATTATTTTGATCGCTTTATCCCTGTCGTTTTTTGCTTCATCTGTATATCCGGCTGACAGGGAAAGTTTTCAATTCAAGAAACAGACTGAACTTCAGCAGATAAAAACTGAGAAGCCTGTCAGGATCAAACTGAAGCGGACCACAAAAGACAAATATACATGGGAACTTACGGGTGATAACGCAGATGAGATTATAAAGATAGACAGGCAACTTAGAAAGATGCTTAATGTGAAGTGAAAGGCATTCTCTTTATAGTTTCTACTCCAATAGGTAACCTTGAAGATATTACCCTGCGGGCATTACGTGTGCTTAAAGAAGTTGATGTTATTGCTGCAGAGGACACAAGACACTCAATTAAGCTTTTGGAGCATCACGGTATCTCAAAGCCCATGATAAGCTACTGGGGTGAGAAAGAGAAGGTAAGATCTGAAGAGGTGATCCAGAAGCTTAAATCTGGTCAATCTGTAGCACTTATATCTGACTCAGGGACTCCCGGAATATCTGATCCAGGTATTGTACTAATAAGAAAGGCCATAGAAGATGGAATTGATGTTGTACCAGTTCCAGGCCCTACTGCTTTTGTATCAGCACTTTCGATATCCGGTTTCTCGACCGAGGAAATAATCTTTTCAGGATTTCTTCCTGCAAAACAGTCTCAGAGGCAGAAGGTATTGAAAGAACTTAGTTTTCAAAAAAGGACATTAGTCATTTATGAGGCACCTCACAGGATTTTGCGGTCGATTACAGATATGAAGGAAATATTTGGTGAAAGAAAAGCGGTGATTATAAAAGAGATGACAAAGATACATGAAAAGATCATAAGAGGAAGCATATCCGAGATACTTGAAAGTCTTAAGGACTCGAAGATTGCGGGAGAATACGTGATCGTGGTTGAGGGCAGACCTGAGGTAAATCAGGCCAATGTGGAGGATGCATTGATTGAAATCAGATCACTTATGAAGAAGGGTCTGAGCAGGAAAGATGCGGTTAAGCGGATAGCAGAGGAATATAGCCTGAGCAAAAAAGAACTTTATAACAGGAGTCTGACAGTCAATACGACCCCTCGGGGCCGGGTCTCGGAGTCAAGTCGTACTGACGTACCGGGATAAAAAGAGGGTTATATGTTTTTAATCGGCTGGCTAGTGCTAATTTTGATACTTTCTGTTATACCTTTATCACAGCCGAGTGCTGCTTTGCCAAGTGACAAGATTGTACATTTTATCATTTATGGGTTGACAGCAATATTTTTGTTCAAATATTTTATAAATATAAAAAAGATAGAAAGTATTAGAGCAATCTTTTTATCTATAATTATTTCAACTGCTTATGGTACTGCTGTAGAATTTCTTCAATACTTTGTACCTCATAGATCTTTTTCTTTAGAGGATATTGCAGCGAATACATCTGGGGCTTTTATATTTTCTATTGTATATGCAAAATTGAGGAGGCGGTGAAGCTAAAGCCGTTAGCATTGGGTGTTGCTCTGGGATCAGTATGGGGAGGTTCTCTCTTCATAACTACATGGATTTCTTACTACACTGGTTATGGGAGATTATTTCTTGAAGTGCTTGCCGGTTCCATATATCCGGGTTATGCAATAACTCCTCTTGGGAGCTTCCTTGGATTGTTTTACGGTTTTATGGATGGCCTTATTAGTGCGACTATTATTGGGTGGATATATAATAAGATAGCGAATTGAAGATTTTAGATTTCTTTTCGCATGGCGCAAAGCGCAGCGTGTAAAAAGTAAGCAGTAGGCAGTAAGGAGTAAGCAGTAAATGAAAACAAAGGAGTATATAAACCGTCAAGCAGTTACGGTAATGAGGCCCCACACTGTTTGGCAATTTAATATCTAATCTTCAATTTTCAATCTTCAATATTCTAATTCTTTACTCCTTGCTCCGTGCACCCTGCTCACTGCCTCTTTCGTTTTGCGGTTTAATGGTTTTACGCCGTAAAGAAAGCCCTGCCATTTATGTCAGGAATGCTATAATTAGATAATGTAAATTGCTTAAAGAGAATGGAACTTAAAGTCCCGTCCTTTCTACGGGGTTTATTAATATTTCTTGCTTATAATAAACTAAATTGTATTATTCGGATTAAAAAGTGTTAAAGCAACGGAGGTTTTATGTCAACAGTTTATTTTGCTTCAGCACGGGCAAAAAAGTGGAAATATGATGAAAGCATGCCTGGAAAGCTAGAGAGGCTTCTGAAAGAAATAGGCTTGATGAACTATTTCAGTCCCGACGAGTGGGTTGCAGTGAAAACGCATTTTGGCTCGGAGGGTGCTCACAGGATCATAAGACCTGTTTTTATCAGAAAGGTTATTGATGCACTTAAAAGGATAGGTGCAAAGCCTTTTGTAACGGATACTGTAAGAATACTGGGACTCGATTATCTTGAGGTTGCAAATCAGAACGGGATAAACCATCTTTCAGTTGATGCACCTGTTGTGCTTGCTGATGGCCTGCAAGGCAACGATAACATACTGGTTAAAGCAGGTGAACTACTTGGTGAGATTGCTGTGGCTTCAGTGATTTATGATGTACCGGCAATGGTTGTTTGTTCTCACATCAAGGGGCATATTAATTCAGGGTATGCTGGTGCAATCAAGAATCTGGCTATGGGTGCTGTAAGCGCCTATCACAGGACATGCGGGTGGAAATGTGGAAGAGGCTCAATGCATACGATTGGTGAGGGAGAGCTTGTCTGGGATGCTGATAAATGCGAGCTTTGCTATCAGTGCAGAGATGTATGTCCCCTTGATGCCATAGGGTTCGAGAATGAGGAGTTTGTATGTGACGGAGATGTATGTTGGAGATGTGGCAGATGTGTCAGGGTTTGCGAGTCTGAGTCGCTGTTTTTGCCCAGAGATGATGAAAGATTCATGAATTCACTTGTGGAGGCTGCAAGTGCTGTATTAAGCACCTTTGAAACCAAAAAGCTTATTTACATAAACTTTCTGACAGAGATACAGCCTGAATGTGACTGCATGCCTGCTGCAGACGTTCCCATAATTCAGGACAAAGGTATTCTTTTATCAGAGGACATTGTTGCTATAGAACAGGCAAGTATAGATATGCTGATTGAGTCATCACCGTTGCCAGGTTCTCTTGCATATGACAGGAAAATAACCGAAGGTGATGATATTCTGGCAAAGTTGCATAATAAGCCGTATATGTTGCAGTTAGAAGAGGCAGAAAGACTTGGTCTTGGATCAAGAAGATATGAGATTATCGAGATTTAATAATATAAAAAGCAAAAAAAATGCTGCTGCCCGTGGGATATGGACAGCAGCTTAGGGGAGGTAACGAGGCGCTTAATACCTATATATAAACAGACTTTATTAAAAGTGTCAAGGGAAATATATAGATATTCTATAAATTAAAATTATAGATTTATTATTAATATAGTATTTAGAAAGATATTACTTTGAATACGGTGACATTATGCCATAAAAGACAAGAAATAGTTGAAATCATTACTTTTTTATGATTGTTTTGAAAGGTCTTATCCACCTATAATTGTATGGTCTTCTTCAAGTGCTTCGCAAATCTCTCTCTGTATAACAGGGTATGATACAGAATTCCAGCCGTCTCCAAAGTGATGGGATAGAATATTAAGAACATTAGGGTCGTCAGTTTCTATAATAAAAATTACCTTTAACGGAAATTGCCCCAGAACTTCGAATCTTTGATATGTTTGGCATTTCTCAAGCATAAGCTTGTCCTTACCCTTAACCGTCCATTCCTCGCGCGCCCTGTTAATTTCTCTCATTGAGGTATTATGTTTTGCGTCAAAGATTGAAATATACCACATTATTTACTCCTTGTTAATTGGTTTAGAGTCCATAGGCCTAACCCAGATTATTCTTAAACTTACTAACTCAAAATTGCATTATTTGGGCAGAACATATGAATAACTTGGTCTAACCCAATCTTTTTCTTTCCTCGATTAGGGTGTCCAAAATAGTTGGATCAGCTAAAGCCGTGGTATCACCTATCTCATCAACTTTATTTTCAACAATTTTTCTGAGTATTCTTCTCATTATCTTGCCGCTTCTTGTTTTAGGTAGACCTTCGGTGAACTGTAATCTGTCAGGCGTTGCAATTGGACCTATCTCCCTCCTTACCAGTTGTATTAATTCTTTTGCAAGTTCACTGCCCGGTTCAAAGCCGCTTTTTAAAATTACAAATGCGTAAATCCCCTGTCCCTTGATTTCGTGAGGGAAACCGACCACTGCTGCTTCGGCAACGCTTTGATGGACAACTAATGCACTTTCGATTTCTGCTGTTCCAAGCCTGTGTCCTGAAACATTAATTACATCATCAATACGCCCGAGCAGATGATAGTCTCCGTCTTCATCTACTTTTGCTCCATCACCTGAAAAGTAATATCCTTTGTACTGCGAAAAATATGTCTCATAATAGCGCTTTGAGTTTCTGTAGATTGTCCTCGCTATGCCTGGCCAGGCAGTCTTAATAACAAGTGAACCTTCTTCATTAATAGGAGCCTCTTGTCCGTCTATCTTTATGATAGCAGGATTTACACCAAAGAAAGGTCTTCCAGCAGAACCGGGTTTAAGCGGGACAGCACCAGGCAGTGAGGATATAAGTATTCCACCTGTCTCTGTCTGCCACCAGGTATCTACGATTGGACATTTTCCCTGCCCTATATGTTTGTGATACCACATCCAGGCTTCAGGGTTAATAGGCTCTCCTACTGAACCGAGAAGTCTGAGGGAAGATAAATCATTTTTCATTGTCCATTCCACACCCTCCTTTGCAAGTGCACGAATAACAGTTGGTGCAGTATAAAAAATGTTTACCTTATGTTTTTCGACTATCTGCCAATATCTGTCAGGAGAAGGGTAAGTTGGAACGCCTTCAAACATTACACTTGTAGCACCGCACGAGAGAGGACCATATACTATGTAGCTATGCCCTGTTATCCACCCTATGTCTGCTGTACACCAGAAAGTATCCTCTTCATGGTAATCAAAGATATATTTAAAGGTTGTTGCTGTATAAACAAGATAACCTGCTGTTGTATGTAGAAGACCTTTAGGTTTACCCGTACTTCCACTTGTGTATAAAATGAACAGGGGATCTTCGGAGTCCATTTGTACAGGCTCACAATCTGACAGTAAATTCTGTTTGGTGAGTTCTTCGTCAGCAAAAAAGTCTCGACCGACCTTCATATCGATGCTGATCCCTGTTCTTCGGAAGACGAGACATTTTTGAACTGATGGAGACTCTTCTAAAGCAATATCTGCATTTTTCTTGATTGCTATTATCTTGCCTGCACGGAAGGAGCCATCTGAGGTCACAAGAATCTTTGCCTCGCAGTCATTAAGTCTTTCTTTAAGAGAATTGGCACTAAATCCACCGAAGACAACACTATGAACAGCACCAATGCGGTTGCAGGCAAGCATCCCTATCGCAAGTTCAGGAATCATGGGCAGATAGAATGCTACCCGGTCACCTTTGACCACCCCCATGTTTAGCAAGAGATTTGCGAAGCGGCAGACAAGACGGTGCAATTCCAGATATGTAAAGATTCTCGTTTCTCCCAATTCGGATTCCCAGATAATAGCAGCCTTGTTTTTTCTATAAGTTTTCAGGTGACGGTCGAGACAGTTATATGAGACATTGAGTTTTCCACCCTTGAACCAGGAACACTCTGCTTTTTTGAAATCATTTTCAAATGTCTTTTTCCATTTTTTGAACCATGTAATTTCTTTTCGCGCCACTTTTGACCAGAACTTGTCGGGATTTTCTATCGATTGCTGGTAGAGCTCTGCATATTCTTCATAACTTCCGATATGTGCCTTTGCCCTGAAATCTGCTGTTGGCTCAAAAGATTGAATATCTTCTGATCTTGGCTTTGATGGATTATTAACAGACATGTCTTTCACCTGTTGAAGTTTGTATTTTCTGCTGAAGTACTTATATCATTTATATCACAACAGCTGATTTATAACAACAATAAATTGTAATTTGTGAGTCATTTTATTATTCTACTTCTATGTTTGACATCAGGCTTGTATCAATCTTCAATACATTGAATAAAGATGAAGCAAAAGAGATACAACCTTATTTGCTATCTGAGAGATTTAAGAAAAAGGAAGTAATTTTTTCAGAAGGTGACACATCTGAATGGTTTTATATTGTTATAAAGGGTAAAGTTAAAATCACCAAACTCTCCATGGAGGGAAAAGAAATTATTTTAGAAATTATTTCACCAATGGATTTTTTTGGAGGTATTGCTGTAATAAGGGGATTCCCATATCCTGCCAATGCAGTTGCAATGGAAGATACTGAGGTGCTAAAAATCTCAAGAAATAATCTCTTAAAGATAATGGACAGGTTCCCAAACTTTATGTATTCGATAACAGCTAGTATAGGTGACAGGATTAAAGACTCGCATGAAATGATAAAGAGCATAGCCCTTGAAAAGGTCGAATCAAGAATTGCATCACTTCTTATTAAGCTGTCACAAAAAGCCGGGGAAAAGACTCCAGACGGTATAGTGATTAATATCAAGCTTACAAAACAGGATATAGCAGAAATGGTTGGTACTACAGTTGAAACATCCATAAGAACTATGAGCAAGTTTTCAAAGAGTGGACTTATAAGTTCAAAAGCCGGAAAGATTGTCATAAGAGAAATCGAAAAATTAAAATCCATGACATAAACTAAAAGCTCTGAGAATTATGTAATCGGATTCTTGAGGGAATTTTGCAACCTACGGCTCGTAAAGGAGAATAAATAATGCGAACTAAAAGGTAACGTTAGTCGTTAACGACAGACGTAACCGTTAATCAAAAGGTCATGCACAGAATTGGAGTACATACATCTATAGCAGGAGGTCTTTATAAGAGCGTAGAAAGAGCTAGAGAGCTTGGATGTAATACTTTGCAGATATTCTCGCATAATCCAAGGGGATGGTCTGTAAAAGAAAGAAGTTCAGATGAAATCAGATCATTCAAAAAGCTTGTCAGAGCATATGACATTTCACCTGTGTTCATACATACGTCATATCTGATTAATTTGGCCTCAGAAAATCGAAGTCTGATAAAAAGATCTGTTGATATGGTAATCAATGAGATGAATATTGCTGACAAGATAGGGGCGGAATATGTTGTGTTACATACAGGAAGCGCCTCAGGTGAAAAATCTAAAATTGCGAGAAAAAGGGCAGCATCCTGTCTGACGGAGATTTCAGATAGAGGGGAATGGCAGGCAGGTCTTTTACTCGAAAATACTGCAGGGGGATATAGCGATATAACATCAAAAATTGAAGAAATCTCTGAAATAATAGAGAAAGTCCCTGGTGAGCTTATAGCGGGTGTATGCATAGATACATGTCATGCATTTTCTGCAGGATATGACATAAAGTCCAGTAAAGGTATTAACCTGATATCAGCTGAAATTGATAAATTTTTTGGCAGACATAAAATAAAACTTTTACATCTTAATGACTCCAAGGGAAAACTTGGTTCCGGTATCGACAGGCATGAGCATATCGGGAAAGGTAAAATAGGAATTGAAGGTATCAGGAATTTTTTAAACTATCCTGATTTTAAAACTATCCCGATTATTCTTGAGACTCCTAAAAAATCAGAAGATGATGATATAAGAAATTTAAAAGTGGTAAGGAATTTGATGGAGAAATGAAATCTTTACCTGTAACTGTCCTTTTCATCAGTGCTTACTGCCAACTCTTTGAGAACTAAGAGTTTACGTCTTACGGTAACGGTTACAATGCCCGTTTACTTTTCGCATGGCGCATGGCGCATGGTGCATAGCGTTTTTTACTCCTTACTTTTCACTCCTCACTCCTCACTCTTTACTCTTTACCTCTTCCTTTACCTATGCCTATTTTTAATTTGTGCCTACTGCCTACTACCTACTACCTACTACCTACTACCTACTACCTACTACCTATTACTTACTTTACCGTTACCGTTAGACGAAACTTTGGAACGATCGTATCATGGGTGTGTTCAGAGAATAGAAATAATGTAATTGCCTGTATTAAATTTCTAAGAATCTGTTTATTTAAAACTAAAATTTGTTTTTAATTATTATTATTTTGTTGACAAAGAGATAAATACTGTTATATAAATATAAACAAGTAATGTCGAAACAATTACGAAACACATTAAAGAGTTTATTCTCATCATCAGTAAGAGCTGATCTGCTTGACCTTCTCCTTAATAATCCCGATGAAAAATTTTATGTTAGAGAAATCGCCACTCTTTTAAGAAAAAATCCATCAGGCGTAAAAAGAGAGCTTGACAATTTAGAGAAGATGGGAATACTCGTAAGTAAAAAGGTTGCAAATCTAAAATATTTTCAGGCAGAGAAAAAGTCTCCTCTCTTTTCAGAGCTAAAAAGTCTTATTGCAAAATCATTAGGTATTCCTGGTGCTCTTAAAGCCTTACTAAAGACATCAGCTGCAAAGATTGCATTTATTTATGGCCCATATACAGAAAGCGAAGATGCTGATACTGTAAACCTCTTTATAGTAGGGCCATCATCTTTAGTCATAGAAGGTATCAGTGATATCGAGGAAAGATTTAAAAAAAAGATTAGCTTAACCTTGATAGATGAAAACGAGTTTAAAAATAAGAAGGAAAGCGGCGATGCTGCTTTAGCAAAGCTTCTCTCTGGTAATAAAATAGTACTTTTGGGGAAGCTTTAACTTAATCTTCCCAGTGGTAATGGGGAAGGAAAGGTGGTGAAGAGAGTGGCGGTAAAAAAGAAGGCTGCAGTAAAGAAGAAAGCTGCAGCAAAGAAGCCGGCAGCAAAAAAGACAAAGAAGGCTGCTAAGAAGAAAAAAAGATAGGTTATATGATTTATTTGTACTTTGGCTGGAGGATAGCGGTTCTCCAGCCACTTTTTTTTGTTTATATTAGCATAATTGATAAGAATTTTGGTCTAAAAAATAGAGGTACCTTAACCCCTTGATTTTTAAGTATTTATTTGTACAACAGAGGTTAAATGCATATCTTTTTCTGTTATAATATCCCAGACATCTGGAGTTGAAAGCAATTTTTTCAAAAGTCTTATATTTGTTGAATGTCCTGATTTATTTGCGATAATATGGCCATATATAGGAAAGCCAATAAGAGAGAAATCTCCAATAGAATCAAGTATTTTATGGCGTACCAATTCATCTTCGAATCTTAATTTCGAAGAGTTTAGTATTCCGTTTTCTCCTAGTACAATAGCATTGTCAAGTGAGCCACCCTTTGCAAAGCCATTTGTACGGAGATATTCAATATCCTTTAAAAATCCGAATGTTCTTGCAGGGGCTATTTCACTCACAAAGGTTTCCTCAGTAATTTCAAGACTGAGTCTCTGTTCTCCGATACCGTAATGTTTGAATGATATGCTGTATGTTATGCGTGTGCCATTGTATGGAAATAGAGCTACTTTTGTGATGCCATCCTCAAAAATAAATGGTCTTGTTATTCTTAAAAATGGTCTTTTTTTGCCCTGTTTGGCAATGCCGGCTTTCAGTATAATATTTATTAATTCAGTTGAGCTACCATCCAAAATAGGTATCTCGGGGCCGTTTACTTCTAAAAAAATATTGTCTATTCCGAGTCCGGCAAGGGCGGATAAGATGTGCTCAACTGTCCTGATCTTGACCCCGTTATTCCCGATCGTAGTTGCAAAAGCGGTATCAATTACTGAACTTACATTAGCTTTTATAAATGTATTTTTGTCTTTTCTTATGAACGTTATCCCCGCATCTCTTGGAGCAGGTCTCAGTACTACTTTTGCGTATTTGCCAGTATGCAGACCTATGCCTTCAAAGCTTACTTCATGTTTTATAGTTCTCTGTAAACGCATAATTCCAGGTTTTGAATTAAGCAAATTTGGTGCCAGATAATATTTGCTTATTTATCAATGATTGTTATTGAAGGAAGTGTTGATAAATATCCTCAGATGTATAATGTTCGACACAGTTCTGACTATCCTATGATTCGTATGCCCCGCCTACAACAATCTCCGGAATCCTGATTGTCGGCATTGCGTCAGAGACAGGGACACCCTGTGAATCTTTTCCGCATGTACCGATGGCAAATCCAAGGTCATTACCAACCATATCTATTGATTTTAGGATTTGAGGACCATTTCCGGTTAAGGTTGCTTCTCTTACAGGTTCACCTTTTTTCCCTTTTTCGATCAGGTAACCTTCCTGTACATCAAAAACAAAATCACCAGTTACAGTATTAACCTGGCCGCCACCCATTTTCTCGACAAGAAGACCTTTTTCCAGTGAGCTTAATATCTGCGCAGTAGATGTCTCTCCCTCTGAAATATAAGTATTTGACATCCTTGGTATCGGGCGATGTTTGTATGACTCACGTCTGCCATTGCCTGTTGACCGGGCACCATATTTCATAGCATTAAGCCTGTCATACATGTATTTCTTTAACACTCCATTCTGAACAAGTACGGTCCTCTGTGATGGTGTACCTTCATCGTCAAACCTGTATGAACCTCTTTTCTGTGCGAGTGTAGAGTCATCTATAACTGTGATGAGTTTTGATGCAACCTGAATGCCGATTTTGTTAGAGAATACCGAGAGCCCCTGCTGTGCAAGGTCTGCCTCAAGACCATGACCGATGGCTTCATGAATCAAGGTACCTCCCGCATTTGATGATATTACAACTGGCATTCTACCCCCAGGTGCTCTCCTGGCATCAAGCATCATTATAGCTCTCTTTGCTGCCTTCAGACTTAGATCTTCAATATCATATTCATCAAAAAGTTCAAATCCCAAAAGCCCGCCGATAGGTTCATATCCTGTCTGAATAATATCTCTATGAACTGCAATTACCTGGATGATCGCAGTCGTATAAATCCTTTCGTCTTCCACAACAGAACCATCTGATGTTGCAATCTGTGTCTTATGTATTGAGTCTCTGTAGATTACAGTAACCTGCTTTATCCTGTTGTCAAAACCTCTTGCGATACTGTCAGCCTTCCTCACAATCGATATTTTCCTGTTTAAGGGGATGTCATCTGGAAACAATTTTATATTGAAATCTACAGAAGGCTTCTTGATATTCAGGTCAATTATTGAATTAAAAGATTTTTCTTTAGCGGCTTTGCTTACTTCAGCAGCAGCCTGCATCAAGGCCTTTTTTGTAAGATTGTTACTAAAAGCATAAGCGGTCTTGCCATTATATATCAGCCGTATACCTGCACCTGCTTCTGTCCCTGTTATGTTTTTTTCCAATTTGCTGTCTTCAATGGTAAGTGAAGTCTGTTTTCGATGTTCTGTAAAAACCTCAGCATATTCTCCGCCTCTTGAAAGAGCCTTTTTAATTAAGTTAATCTGAAGTTCTTTATCAAGCATATAGTCCTTTCTGTAACTGATTTATCATTTCCTAATTTGATAAAGTAAGTTATTATAACATTAAATAAAACAGGCATAGGTAGAGGTAGAGGTTAAAGAGCAAAAAGTAGGAAGTAAGCACTAGGAAGTAGGCAGTAAAAATAAAAGATAAAAGGAAAGTAAGTGGTGAGGAGTAAAAAGAACGCCATGCGCCGAGCGCCTTGCGCCATGCAATGAATAAACGGGCGTCGTAACCGTGACCGAATGACGTAACCGTTTAGTTTGCTAAAGACAAAGGGTAAATAATAATTTGGGATTTGGTAATTGTAATTTAATTAACAGGAGGAAATTATGCCATTGTTTGGTGTAATTAGCGGAAGTGGCCTGTATGACATTCCAGGGCTGGAGATTATAGATTCAGTAAAGATTAGTACTCCCTATGGAAAGACTTCAGATGATTACAGAATAGGATCTTTATCAGGGAAGGAGATTGCTTTTTTACCAAGGCACGGTTCAGTACATCACATTCAGCCACATAAAATAAATTACAAGGCAAATATATGGGGATTTAGAGACCTGGGCATTAAGAGAATTATATCGATAGGTGCTTCAGGTGGAATAAGCAGTGAAATGAAGCCTGGCGTTATAGCTGTACCGGATCAATTAATTGATAAAACAGTCGGCAGGCAATCTACGTTCTATGATGAAGATGAGGTTGTTCATGTTGATTTTACCGAGCCATTTTGTTCTGACCTGAGGAAATATATTTTTGCTGCTGCAGATAAATCTGGAGTTGCTGTAACTAAAGAAGGGACCTATATATGTACTGAAGGGCCGAGACTTGAAACAGCGGCAGAGATTAAGGCCTTTTCGATATCAGGAGCTGATATGGTTGGAATGACAGTAATGCCTGAAGCCGTGCTATCAAGAGAATTAGAGATATGTTTTGCATGTATATCAGTTATAACTAACTATGCTGCTGGAATTACAGGTAAGAAACTGACTACAACAGAGGTTATCGAGATGATGCAGGCATCTACTGAAAAACTTAAATCAATATTAAAAAGCTTTTTTGCCTTAGATTTCTCGTCACCTGCTTGCTCGTGCGGTCAGGCCTTAGAAGATGCAAAAATGTAAAGCTTCCTGGGATATTCTAGGATATTCTGGCAGCCTTAAGGTAAAATATTGATTATGCAGTCGATCCTTTTAGCCGAAGATAAAGAATCAATGGCACAGATGCTTAAGGAAACCCTTGAATCCGCAGGGTACAGAGTTGTTATTGCCAGGGATGGAATGGAAGGCATTAAACAAATTAAGGAGAATAATTTTAATCTTGTGCTGTCGGATTTAAAACTTCCCAAGAAAGACGGTATCGATGTTCTCAAGGCAGCAAAAGCAGAAAACCCGTTAACGCCTGTTATAGTTATGACAGCTTATGGAACGATTGAGATTGCTGTGAAAGCAATTAAAGAGGGTGCATTTGATTTCATAACCAAACCTTTTGATACTGACCATTTACTGTTACTTATAAGGCGGGCACTTGAGACACAGAGGCTGCGTACGGAAAATATTCTTCTCAAGGATGAATTGGCATCGAAGTTTGGAATTCCCCAAATAATAGGTAACAGTCGCGGTATAACCGAAGTTGCCGAAAAAGTACAGAAGGTCACTTCTACCAAGACAACTGTACTTCTGCTTGGTGAAAGCGGCACGGGAAAGGAGCTTTTTGCAAGGGCTGTTCACAACCTGAGTCCAAGAAGTGAATATCCTTTTGTTCCCATTAACTGTGCTGCAATACCCAGAGAGCTTCTTGAGTCAGAACTCTTTGGCCATGAAAAAGGTTCTTTCACAGGGGCAGATGCAAAAAAACCGGGAAAGTTTGAGTTTGCTGATAAAGGTACAATATTCCTGGATGAGATCGCTGAAATGGATCTATCACTACAGGCAAAGATTCTAAGGGTAATACAGGAGGGTGAAATTGAGCATGTGGGAGGCATAAAGCCTATTGAGATTGATGTAAGAATAATCGCAGCGAGCAATAAAGATATTGAAAATGCGGTGGAGGAAAAGCTGTTCAGGGAAGATCTATTCTACAGATTAAATGTGTTTCCAATAGTAATACCGCCATTAAGGGAGAGAAAGGATGACATTCCTCTTCTAACTGAATATTTTATTGGTAAATATTGTACTGAGTTGAAAACGGCGGTAAAAAGTATTTCAGATAATGCACTTGATATATTAATGAATCATCCATGGAAAGGTAATGTAAGGGAACTGGAAAACTGTATAGAGAGGGCGATTATTCTCTGTGACGGTGATAGAATTACTGCTGATCATATTACACTAAATACGCAGGCTCCTGTCCAAAGCACTTTGAGGAATATCCCAATGGATGGGACACTGGAGGATGTCTCGAAAGAGGCTATGAGAATTGCCGAGACACAGCGAATAATAAGGGCTTTAGAAGAAACAAAAGGTAATAAGAGCAAGGCATCAGAGATATTACAGGTCAGTTATAAGACACTTCTGACCAAGATAAAAGAATACGGGATCGAATATTAGTATTTGTGAAATAAATTTTAAATTGGCTATTTTGGATTGTAGATTTTGGATTAAAATGCAATCTGCTTTATGCAATTGATAGTTTTGAGTTTATTTTGTTGTCTTGACAGCATAAATTCCATGTAATTATTATAAAAATCATGAAGAAAGTATTTAAATTAACACTGCTTTTTCTGTTTCTGTTTTCTGCATCTATATTTTCTTTTACTGCCACAGCTGAAGAGGTCAAGAAAGATGACGACAAATTAAGTATAGAAGAGCAGGAAAAAAAGGCAATGGAGGCATTTCATAAGATACTGGAGCTTACCGAAAGTGTTGACAGAATGGCTGTTCTTTCCAAGATTGAAGCCTCATACAAAGATATTATTGACGAATATCCGGAAGCACCGTTAGCTCAGGAATGTTACTGGAGATTGTTGCTGATTTATCTTACGGATTATAATCCGCCGGTTTTTGAAAAAGCCGAGAGTCTCCACAACGAATTTATAAAGAAATATCCGGATTCAAATATGAGGGATCTTCTTGATGATACACTCTCGAAGAGTTATTACAGGAACGCCAAATGGGAGAAACTCTTAAAGTTTTATACACCTGCTATCAAGCAGTTTATTGAAAAGGGAATTCTTATAAGACCATTGGAGATGTTTATGTATTCAGAAGCAAAGTTGAATCTTGATGATCTTGTTGAGGCTGAAAAAGGTTATAAGATTGTTATTGCACTGTTTCCTGATTCAAGAGAGAGTATAATATCAAAAGATAGATTAGAAGAAATCAAAAAAAGAAAGCCAGAAGATAATTAACTCTGGAGGAGCATGTGTCAGGACATTCTAAATGGGCTCAGATAAAGCATAAAAAAGCGCATACAGACGCTAAAAGAGGGACTCTTTTTACTAAAATTGTCAAAGAGATATCGACTGCGGCGAGACTGGGAGGCGGAGACACTGCAGGTAATCCGAGATTACGCACAGCAATCGAAAAGGCGAAAGGTGTAAACATGCCGCACGATAATATTAAAAAAGCGATTATGAAGGGGACCGGCGAGCTCCCCGGTGTTTCATATGAAGAATTTGTATACGAGGGATACGGACCTTCAGGCGTTGCAATAATGATTGAGGTTATGACTGAAAACAAGAACAGGACTATTTCTGAAGTTAGACATATAATGTCTAAAAACGGAGGTAATCTCGGCGAAACAGGATGCGTTTCATGGCTGTTTGATAAGAAGGGATATATATTGATTAATAAATCAAAGGCAACAGAGGACTCGGTTATGTCTATTGTACTTGATGCAGGTGCCGAGGATATGAAAAATGATCCTCAGGAAGACAACTATGAAGTAATCACTGCACCTGAGGATTATAGTTATGTAAAGGCTGCACTCGAAAAAGCGAATATTCCGATCGAATCTGCTGAGATAACAATGCTTCCAAAAAATTATATGGTATTAGATGAAGAGGCAGCAGAACAGATGTTAAGACTTATAAATGCACTCGAGAACCAAGATGACGTTCAGAATGTATATGCCAATTTTGATATCCCTGATGAGGTGGCAGAAAAGGTCGGCAGGTAGAAGTTAGGTATAATATACAGAAATCTGTTCAAAATAAAAATTATCCTTTTGGAGAAGACTGATTATAGGCTGACAACAGGAGAAAGAATAGAGTGAATAACGCATGCATTATACTTGCAGCTGGAATTGGAAAGAGAATGAGTTCGCCTGTTCCAAAGGTATTACACAGTATTTACGGGATTCCTATGCTTCAGTATGTTATCAATACAGCCCAGAAGCTGAAGCCGGAAAAAACTATCGTTATAGTTGGAAAACATGCCGATTTAATAAAAGAATCTATTGACTCTGAAAATGTTTTATTTGCATTACAGAAGAAACCAATGGGTACTGCACATGCGTTTTTATGTGCAAAAAAAGCATTGAAGAACTTCGAAGGGGTTCTT
This sequence comes from uncultured Nitrospiraceae bacterium, assembly GCA_964345225.1. Lineage (GTDB taxonomy): Bacteria > Nitrospirota > Thermodesulfovibrionia > Thermodesulfovibrionales > UBA6898 > CAYFQB01. Next base: position 70,113 of record CAYFQB010000009.1, read on the forward strand.
ATTGTATTAAATGGAGATACACCTCTTGTAAGCCATAATACGATAAAGAAATTTCTGAGCCTGCACAGAAAAAATAAAAATACGATTTCAGTCCTTTCATTTATTGCAACAGATCCTGACAATTATGGAAGGATTGTCAGGGATGATTCAGGACGGGTTTTATCTATAATCGAGGATAAAGACGCCAACCATATGCAGAAAAAGATACATGAAGTAAACAGTGGGGTATATGCAATAGATTATAGTGCACTACATCTTCTTAAACAGATAAAAATAAACAGGTTGAAAGGCGAGTTTTATCTTACGGATATAGTAGGACTGTCTTTAAAGAAGGGATTAAAAACATCTGTTTATTGTATAGGTACAGAAGAAGAATTTATGGGGGTTAATACAAAGAATGAACTTTACCAGGCATCAAAGTTGATGAAGAGCCAGATAATTAACAAGTGGATTAATAAAGGGGTAAGTTTTATTGATACTGATTCGGTTTTTATTCATCCTTATGCATATATTGGGGAAAGAACATTAATATATCCAAATGTATATATAGAGGGACATACTAGAATAGGTAGGGGGTCTACAATTTACCCGAATGTAAGGATTAAAAGCAGCAATTTAGGGGATAAGGTAGTAATACAAGATTCAACAGTAATAGAAGACTCGACTGTAAAAAGCAGGGCTTCTGTTGGTCCATTTGCACGTGTCAGGCCTGGCTCTGAAATCGGTAGTAAGGCCAAGATAGGCAATTTTGTTGAACTTAAAAAGGCAATTATAGGGAAGAAGACCAGAGCTTCCCACCTGAGCTATCTAGGTGATACGAGAATCGGGAAAGGCGTTAATATAGGGGCAGGAACGATAACTTGCAACTATGACGGAGAAAAGAAGCATGTTACAATTATTGATGATAATGTTTTTGTTGGCAGTGATACCCAGCTTATTGCTCCAGTAAAAGTTGGAAAAGGTGCCTATATAGGCGCCAGCTCCACAATTACCAAGGATGTCCCTGCAGGAGCTCTTGCTTTGAGCAGGGTCAGTCAGAAGAATATAGAAAATTGGGCAAAGCGCAAGGCACTGCACCGTCTGGTACAGGGCAAGGTGCAAAGCAAAAAGCGCAAAAAAAAAGGAGTAGGCACTGAAAGGCAAGGAGCAGGGAGCAAGGGGCAAAGAGTAAGCAGCAAGTAGTAAAAAGAATGCCATGCGCCGAGCGCCTTGCGCCATGCGATGAGTAAACGGGCGTCGTTACCGAAACCGTTAGACGCAACCTTTTAGTTCGTACAGGGCACGTAAAAGTATAAGTAAAGGTAAAGGCGCATGGTATAAAGAGGATAAAGCGAAGATATGTGCGGAATAATAGGGTATATAGGAAGCAAAAACGCAGTTACAGTTATTATGGAAGGTCTGAGGCGTCTTGAATACAGAGGTTATGATTCAGCCGGTATCGCCTTTTTTCAGGATAATAATATAGACGTTATAAGGTGCAGAGGCAAAATCAAGGATTTAACCTCTATTATTGAGACAAAAAATCTGACGAGCAATACAGCAATCGGCCATACGAGGTGGGCTACACACGGCAAACCATCTGAAGAAAATGCTCACCCACATAGATCAGACGGTATAGTTATAGCTCATAACGGCATAATAGAAAATTACCTTCTGCTTAAGAAGAAGTTGATTGAGAAAGGATACGAATTTACATCAGAAACTGACACTGAAGTGCTTTGTCACCTTATCAGAGATTATTGCAATACCCTTCCACTTGAAGAGGCTGTCAGAGAGGCATTAAAGGAGGTAAAGGGTGCATATGCACTTGCTGTTATCAACGAAAATGAACCCAACAAGATTGTAGGTGTCCGGAAAGACAGCCCCCTTGTTGTAGGTCTTGGTGACGGGGAATATTTTATTGCATCGGACGTACCTGCATTTTTGAATTATTCAAGAGATGTAATGTTTCTTGATGAAGAAGAGATGGTTATACTAACCAATGATGGTGTGTTTATTACAACTTTTGACGGCTCCCCTGTCCAGAAAGACGTTAAATCCATATCATGGGACTCTTCTATGGCGGAAAAGGGTGGATACAGGCATTTCATGCTTAAAGAGATATTCGAACAGCCGCGTTCTGTAAGCGATACAATAAGAGGAAGGTTTTCGATAGAGAGCGGCGAGATAAATATTGATGAATTCGGGCTTTCCAGAGAAGTTTTTAAAAACACAAAAAAGATTTTTATAGTGGCATGTGGAACATCCTACCATGCATCTCTTACTGGTAAATATATGATAGAAGAACTAGCCAGAATCCCTGTTGAAGTAGATATTGCTTCAGAATTCAGATACAGAAGGCCACTTATAGATTCTGATAGCTTAATGGTAGTTATTACCCAGTCAGGTGAAACTGCCGATACACTTGCTGCACAGAGGGAAGCAAAGAAAATGGGTGCAAAAATACTCACTATATGTAATGTAGTTGGGAGCACGTCTGCAAGAGAAGCAGATGCTGTTTTTTACACACATTCAGGACCTGAAATAGGTGTTGCATCAACCAAGTCCTTTCTTACACAGATTGCAACCCTTTATCTATTGGCTATAGCATTGGGGCAACTTAGGGGAGTTATAAACGAAGAGAAGTCAAAGGAATTATTGAATGAACTTCTTATACTTCCAGGGAAAATAGAAAAGGCGCTTGCTACAGATGAGGCAATAAAGGAAATTGCGAGAAGTTGCTTTAAAGCAAAAGGATTTATATATCTCGGTAGAAACATTAACTATCCCATTGCCCTTGAGGGAGCGCTGAAATTAAAGGAGATATCCTATATTCATGCAGAGGGATATCCTGCCGGAGAAATGAAACATGGGCCAATTGCTCTGATTGATGAGGAGCTTCCTGTTGTTGTTATTGTTCCCAAAGACAATCTCTACGAAAAAATGATAACCGGGATACAGGAGGTTAATAGCAGGGGTGGCAAAGTTATTTCGATTTCAAATGAAAGTAGTGGTGAGGTCTGTGAGATCTCAAAAAACTGTATCCTTATCCCGGATTCAAATAGATATTTAACTTCTATAATTATTGCGGTACCCCTTCAGTTACTCGCTTATCATATAGGCGTGCTAAGAGGTTGTGACGTAGATCAGCCGAGAAACCTTGCAAAAAGCGTTACAGTCGAATAACAAATTACAATTAACAATTGATAAGTAAACAGTAGATTTAATTGTAAATTTTTTGTTATTATAGTTAGTCATTTAAAAATAGAAATAAAAACTGTCACTTTATTTCTATTTTTGATTGACTGGGGCGTCAGATGTCAAAATCGAATTTAATACAGAATTTAAATCCTCAGCAAATTAAAGCCCTTAAACATGTTAAGGGTCCGTTGTTAGTATTAGCAGGTGCTGGTAGTGGAAAGACAAAGGTTATTGCTCACAAATTTGCATATATTCTAAAAACAAAAAAAATCTCTCCTGAATCTATTTTAACTGTTACCTTTAACAACAAAGCCACCATTGATATGAAGGAAAGAATCAAAAGTCTAGTCAACCAAGATGTGCAATATTCTTGGATAGGCACTATACATTCACAGTGCAGCAGGATTCTGCGCAAAGAAATACACAAAATTGGTTATAAAAATGATTTTTCGATATACGATGAAGATGATCGGTGTAATCTTATCCGGCATATACTAAAAGAATTCAAGATTTACGAAGCACTGTACAAAGGCGTTTCATCAAGAATCAATTTTTTGAAAACTACTCTTGTCGGGCCTGAAGAATTTCTTTCATCCGGTAATGGTTTTGGCTTTGATGAAAAATTGGCAAAGGTTTATGTAAGGTATCAGGATGAGCTTAAGAGGAGTAACGCCCTTGATTTCAACGATTTAGTTATGGTAGCCGTCAGACTTTTTAATGAGGATCCAAAAATCCTTGAAAAATATCAGAATTCATTTCCTTATATACTTATTGACGAATTTCAGGATTTAAACTTCGCCCAGTACCAGTTTATTAAGAAATTGTCTTTGCTTCATAAAAATATATGTGCAGTGGCAGACGATGACCAGAGCATAAACAGATTCAAAAGAACTGATGTACAGAATATTCTGAATTTTGAGAAGGATTTCCCCAGGGCAAAAGTTGTCAGGCTTGAGAGGAACTATCGCTCTACTCAAAATATACTTGATGTTTCTAATGCCATAATCTCAGTTAACTATAAAAGAAAAGACAAGAAGCTCTGGACTAATAAAGGCTGTGGGGAGAAGGTTAACTTTTGTTGGTTAAGCAGTGAACGAGAGGAAGCCAAACATATTGCAAAAGTAATAAAAGAACTCTATTTAAAAGGTTCTTATTCATATAGTGAAATAGGCATATTTTACAGGGTGAACCTTCAGTCCAGGGCGATAGAGGATTCACTGCGAGAAGCTGGACTGCCATATAATGTTATTGGAGGTGTCGGCTTTTACAAGAGAAACGAAATAAAAAATATTATTGCTTATGCACGTCTTATTTTGAACCATGGCGATAATGTAAGCTTCAGAAGAATTATTAACTGTCCGCCTCGAGGGATAGGTGCTGCAACTCTTTCCAAGATTGAACATGAAGCAAAGAAAAAGTCTTTATGCCTGTTTAAAGCATTGAAGTTGTGTTTCCGTAACAATGTAATAGCAACATCAACTAAGGACAAGTTAAATAATTTTGTCAGATTGATCGAAAAAGTATCCTCTTTAACATATAAAAATGCTGATGAGATGCTAAAGGATGTGGTGGAAAAAACAGGCTATCTGGAAATCCTTGACGAAGAGAAAAGGCAGAATGTTGATGAACTGATTTCTTCGGCGGAAGGCCAACATATTCAGGAGTTTATTGATAAAGTTACAATAATGTCGAATCCTGAAAGCTCTGTTGAGGATGAGTATATTTCACTTATGACTCTTCATAATGCCAAAGGACTTGAATTCCCGGTCGTTTTTATCACAGGGCTGGAAGAGGGAATGCTTCCTTATTTCAAAGCAGTTGGAAATGATGCAGAAATTGCAGAAGAGAGAAGGCTCTTTTATGTCGGAATGACAAGGGCAAAAGCTCTCCTGTTATTGACTGGTGCCCGCAGGAGAAGATTATATTCAAGGGTACAGGAGCAGGATGTATCAAGATTTCTCAAGAATGTACCCCGAAATTGCTGTCATTGGATCGAAAAAGTTGCAGATCCCAAGACATCAAAGATTATCAATGGAAAGAGGAAAATTGATGCTAAAAGAATTGCTCCTTTATTTTCATCAGGCTGCAGGGTAAAACATCCTGTATGGGGGGTAGGAATTGTAAGGGATTGCTATGGTGAAAGAGATGACCAGAAGGTTACTGTAAACTTTCCTGATATAGGATTAAAAAGACTTTCCTTAAAGCTTGCTAACCTAGAGAGGATATAAATTTTAACTTATGAATATCTCTATTGATCATTTAGGCCGACTTGCCAGATTATCTCTTTCGGTAGAGGAAAAAGAGCTTTTTAGCAAACAGATAATCAGCATTCTGAATTATATGGACAAGCTTAATGAACTTGATACTAGAGATATTGAGCCTACATCCCATGTTATTTCAATAAATAATGTTGTTAGAGAGGATATGCCTGTAGCCTCTCTAAAAAGACAAGATGCACTTTTAAATGCGCCAGACCATACTGATAAGTTCTATCGCGTACCAAAAATAATAGAATGACAGACAGGGCAGTACATCAGTATATCAGGATATCAGAAGATCATAATATCAGGAGTCACGGGGTACTGCTATGTTAAGGTGCGTGCTAAGGGCAAAGATACATATGGCAACGGTTACAAAGTCTGACCTTGAGTATGAAGGCAGCATAACAATTGATGAAGCTATTTTAAAAGAGGCAGGGATACTACCTTATGAGATAGTGATGGTAAGCAATCTTAATAACGGGGAGCGTTTCGAAACTTATGTGATACCAGGCATGAAAAATTCAGGGGAGATATGCCTTAACGGCCCTACTGCAAGAAAGGGTATTGCTGGAGATAAAATTATAATATTCAGCTACAGTTATTTTGATGATAGTGAGCTGAAAGATTTCAAATCAAAGATAATTCTGCTCAATTCGAAAAATAAGATTATAAAGAGCAAATAGAAAATAAGTCTTTAAATCCATAATCAATTTTTTATTGATTTATTGTTTATATCTGGATATAGTAAGTAATTACTTACAATTATGAATAAGTCTAACACTTTTGAAAATCTCCTGGAAGCTACGCTAAAATTGATTTCAGAGAAAGGTTATCTTGGTGCTACTACAAGAGAGATAGCCAAGGAGGCTGGTGTTACAGAACTTACTCTCTTCAGGCATTTTGGCAGGAAGGAAAGGCTGTTTGAAGAGGTGCTCAACAGATATTCCTTCCTGCCAAAACTAAGGGGACTTCTTCCAGAACTCGAGAGACTTTCATACGAAGAAGCACTCAGTATTGTAGGAGTAAGATTTATTGAAACTCTGAAAGAAAGGAAAGCTCTGGTTAGAATTATGCTTTCGGAGATGAATTTATATCCTGAAAAAATAAGGTTGGTTCATAGCAAATTTTTGGATGAACTTATAAATACTCTTGCCGGCTATTTTAGTTTATTAAAGAAAAGGGGTACGGTAAGGATATTTTCAGCTCAGATGAATGCCAGGGCATTCCTGGGTATGATTTTCTCTTATTTTTTGACTGAAGAAATCATAAAAGGTAGAAATATATATAAAAAAGAGTCAGAAAAGGTTATAGGAGAATTTGTTAATATATTTGTACTCGGCACGTTAAATAAATAAAAGTTTACCCCGTTAGAAAGAGCGGTGCTTTTTTACTGTGTAAACTGATCAATATACATCTATAAGGAAGGGGCTGCATATTAATGAGAATAGACAAAACTGTATTGATTTTCATTTTTCTATTAGGTTGTCTTTCTAATGTCCGGTCACAGAATATATATTCTCTCAATGACCTTTATAAGGTAGCACTCGAGCGTGCAGAAGATATAAAAATTTCAGAGGAAGACCTTTATATAACGGAAAGGGGTAAGGACAAGGCCATAGCAGATTTACTTCCTACATTATCAGCCTTTGGAGAATATACCAAATTTAGTGAGAGCAAAGAAGCAACTTCTGGTTTTAGTATCCAGCCTGACTATAGTACTTCATGGGGACTCAGGCTTGATCAATCTTTGTCTTTAAGCGGGAGGGAATTCACAGGCTTCGGAATTGCTGGCAAGAAAATAATGAAAAGCAGGTTTAACCTCAATGCTGTTAAAGAAGATTATCTTTTAAGTGTAGCTTCAGCTTATTATGAAGTGCTTAAAGCAAAAAGGGAGATGGAGATAGCTAATTCAAATGTAGACAGGCTAATAAAACACAGGGATGCTGCAAGGATTAGGTTGGAGGTCGGGGAGGTTACAAAAACTGTGCTTTTAAGAGCAAATGCAGAGCTGGCAAGTGCACAGTCAGATTTAATAAGGGCAGAAAATACACTCAAACTTTCAAAAGCCATTCTTGGAAGAATTGTCGGCATAGGTGAGGATTATGAACTTAAAGAGACCGTTGACATAACCCAGGATTTTAAAGACAGCAATGAATCCAAAACTATTGAATCACTCAAACAGACAGCCTTATCTGAAAGAGTTGATTTAAAAGCGGTTGAACTTCAAAAGAAGATCGCTGAAGATGAGGTTAAATATGCAAGGGGTTTATACTGGCCTACTCTTTCGATAGAGGGAGTGTATTTCAGGGAAAAGGATGAACCGTCTTCGTCCTTTGAGATTAAAGAAAGAATTTATGGCGGTATAAAGATTGATTTTCCCTTCTTTGAAGGTGGGCTCAGAAGGGCAGAGGTAAGAGAGGCAAAGGCAAAACAGAGGCAGTCTGTACTTGATTATGAAGACATAAAGAAAACAATATTTATAGAGGTTGAAGAGGCATATCTTGATTTTATAACCCAGAAGGGGGTTTTAAAGTCATTTGAGGATCAGCTTACTTTTGCAAAGGATAACTATAATCTGGTTTCCAAACAGTTTAAATACGGTCTTGTAAACAGTATAGATGTGATGGATGCAAACACACTTCTTGTCACAGCAGAAAGAGAACTTGCAAATGCAAAGTATGATTATCAGCTGGCTATTTTAAGATTAAGGCGTGCAACCGGAACATTTCTGAAAGCGGAAATCAGTCAATAGTCTGCTGACATCAGTGATAATATAAAAGAAAAATAGTGGAAAGGATTCAAGTCTACAACTCATAGAGGGGTCAAGGGGAACGAAGTTATGACAGATATAATAGAAAGGATTACATTAGTTCTCTCCATAATTCTTATGTTATTTACAGCTGTTCATGCCCAGAAGGGTGAGGACAATGACGGAACTAAGGGTGTCGAGTCGGAGAGACCTGCAAATGTAGTTGTATCAGATATAAGTACCGGCATGGTAAGTCCTGAGGCTGAATTTATCGGAACTGTTTACTATCAGGAAGTTTCTGATGTTGCCTCTGAGGTTAGTGGAATGGTTGAGGTAGTCAACTTTGAAGAAGGTCAGAGAATAAAAGAGGGGGATATTCTTGTAAGAATTGATTCTGATTTATTGGAAAAAACACTTAATGCGACTACAGCATCCTATGAACAGGTTCTGGCAGACCTTGAAAAGGCAGAAAAAGACCTCAGAAGAACAGAGAGTCTTTACAGGGAAGAACTCATATCAGAGAAGTTATATGATGCAAACAGATTTAACGTGAAAGGGCTTGAGAAGAAAGCCAATTCCTTGAGGTCAGATGTGGAGCGCCTTGAGGTTGAACTTCAGAAAAAGAAAGTTAAAGCTCCGTTTGATGGTGTCGCAATAAAAAAACATGTAGACAGAGGTGAATGGCTGTCGCCGGGTGCAACTGTAGCAACTGTTGCAAAGGACGATATAGTGGATATTATTGTAGAAGTTCCTGAAAGAGTAATTAAGGCTACCAAAACTGGTATGAGTGTAAAAGTAAAGGCGGGAGGAAAGGAGATGACTGGAAAAGTTTTTGCAGTCATACCCAGGGGTGATATAGCAACGAGGACATTCCCTGTAAAGATTCGCATAACAAATTCCATGTTACTAATCGAGGGGATGGAAGCAAGAGTTGCTCTGCCAGAAGCTAAGAAGAGAAAAACACTCATAGTACCGAGAGATGCAGTAGTTACCATGTATGGTAATACCGTTGTTTTTGCAGTTAAAGACTCAACTGCCAGTTTGATACAGGTAAATGTAATTGGGTATAAAGGCAAGACAGCCGGAATAAATGGACAGGGTCTAACAGAAGGTATGAAAGTAGTGATTAAGGGTAATGAGAGGCTCAGGAACGGACAGAAGGTAAATATACTTAACCACAGATAACCACAGATATTTGATAGAATTAAAAAATATTCTAAGATAAGAAATACACAGATTATCACAGATTCTTATTAACATTTAATTTCTGCAATAATTCTGTTAGCTTTCTGTGTTAATCTGCAGATGACTAAGAAGGAACAATGGAAATTATAAAGTTTTCCATAGAGAAGCCGGTAACCGTAATTGTCGGTGTAATTATAGTTGTACTTTTCGGGATGATAAGTCTGTTCAGTCTGCCCTACCAGTTAAGCCCGGATGTGACGGAACCAGAAATTACAGTCACAACAGTATGGACTGGTGCCACACCATATGAGATTGAGCGCGAGATAATAGAAGAGCAGGAAAAAGTATTGAAGGGAATCCCTGGTCTTGTTGAGATGGAAAGTGCTTCCATCAATGGCATGGGAACCGTCTCTCTCAGATTCAAAATAGGCACTGATGTTGATGATGCACTTCTCAGGGTTTCTAACAAACTAAATGAAGTGCCTTCTTACCCTCAGAATGTAGAGAAACCTGTTATCAATGCAACCGGTGCAGCAACTTCGCCTGTCATCTGGATGATATTAAAGCCTTCAGAGGATAATCCTAATCCTATTTATACGTATAGAACCTATCTTGAGAATGAAGTTCGTCAATATCTTGAAAGGGTTGAAGGTGTTGCGGAACTCTTTGTCGGCGGCGGGACTGAGAAGGAGATGCATATTATTGTAAAGCCGGAGAAACTCTCTGCTTACGGACTCACAATGAATGATGTTATTAATGTATTGACATCTGAAAATGCAAATGTGTCTGCAGGTACAATGGGAGTCGGAAGGAGAGATTACAGGATCAGGACAGTGGCCGAGTACAAATCTTTAGAGGATATTGAAAACGTAGTCATCAAATCGACAGGCCAGAGACGGATAAAACTTTCGGATGTAGCAAAAGTCAGCTATGGTTACGAGAAGCTTACCGTTGCCATGATTCACAATGCTGAAGCCGGCATAGCAATAGGAGTTAAACCCGAGCCGGGCACCAATATCCTTGAAATGACCGACAGGGTTGAAGAAGTTGTTAAGTGGCTTAACAATGGAAAACTGAAATCAGAGAAGGTTTATATTGACTGGGCATATGACCAGCGGCCGTATATAAGGGGAGCTATAAACCTCCTTAGAAGAAATATATTAATCGGGGTAATCCTTGCAATTACAGTGCTAATCTTGTTTCTAAGGAGTATTTCATCAACAGTCGTTGCAGCCTCTGCAATACCGATAAGCATCATCGGGACTTTCATCTTTATGAATGCCTTTGGAAGAAATCTCAATGTAGTGAGTCTCGCAGGTATTGCATTTGCGGCAGGAATGCTTGTGGACAGCGCCATTGTTGTTCTGGAGAATATCGACCGTCACAGGAGAATGAATAAATCGCCTTTTAATGCTGCGTATGACGGTGCGCGAGAGGTCTTGGGCGCCATCCTTGCTTCTACCCTCACCACAGTGGCTGTTTTCCTGCCCGTGGTCTTTATTCAGGAAGAGGCAGGTCAATTATTCAGGGACATAGCTATTGCAGTTACTTGCGCAATAAGTTTGAGTCTTTTTGTATCTGTATCCGTAATACCGATGTTTTCAAAACAGCTGTTTAGCATATCCGGTAAAAGAGTTCATATTAAAGAGAATTTACTGACGAGGACAGGTTATAGAACTGCAAAAGTAATTATGGGTTTAGTGACATTGTCTGTAAAGAATTGGAAAACAAGGATAATAACTGTTTTGTCACTTACGTTTCTGTCTGTTATCACAATCATACTGTTATTCCCAAAGATGGAATACCTCCCGCAGGGCAACAGGAATCTTGTAATTAATATACTCAGCTTTCCGCCCGGACTTTCCTATGAAGAGAAGAAGGATGTCGGGGAGCAGTTATTTCGTGCGGCTGAACCTTATATGTGGAAAGACCATGAAGGAATTCCGGGCATCAAAAATATGTTCTATGTTGGTTCTGACCGGATAAATATTGCAGGAGCTGTGAGCATTCATGAGCAGCGTGCAAGAGATCTATTGCCGCTATTCATGAAAAGCATAAACAGTATACCGGGGATGTTCGGAGTAAGTTTACAGGCAGGTATTTTCCAGACCCGCCTGGGAAGGGGAAGGACAATTGAAGTTGATACAAGCGGAGACGACATGAACAAAATAGTACGGGTTGCAGGTACAATGTTCGGAATGATAATGAAAGAGATTCCCGGGGCTCAGGTCAGACCTATCCCTTCACTCGAGCTTCTTTTCCCTGAGATAAGATTATTACCTCGAAGGGACCGGGTTAAGGCTGTCGGCATGAGTGCAAGTGAGCTTGGCATATCACTTGATGTATTGATGGATGGGAGGAAAATAGGGGAGTTCAAAGAAGAGGGAGAAAAAAAAATCGACCTGGTGCTTAAGGCATCAGAAGAGGATATTTCAACTCCTGAGGAGCTTTACAGTTCAATGATATCTACTCCGGGAGGGAAGATTCTCCCTGTCGCCTCTCTTTCGGAACTTGTAAGGACAACTGGAATAACAGAGATAAGGCATCTTGAACGGAACCGTACTATTACACTTCAGGTAACACCTCCGGAGACTTTACCATTAGAGGAAGCCATGGAAATTATCGATAGCAAGGTTGTTACGTTACTCAAAAACAAGGATATGATTAGAGGCGTTGATGTAAGACAGAGCGGTGTAGCGGACAAACTTACAGAAACAAGGAATGCCCTTCAGTGGAACTTCATACTGGCAGCTGGCATTGCTTATCTTTTGATGTCAGCACTCTTTGGAAACTTTCTGTATCCACTGATTATTATGTTCACTGTCCCGCTTGCCTCGGCAGGTGGATTCATTTTGCTAAGGTTTGTTGATCTGTTTAATCCCCAGCCCCTGGATATACTTACCATGCTTGGTTTTGTGATATTAATAGGTGTTGTTGTTAATAATGCGATTCTGATTGTTCATCAGGCACTGAACAATATCCGTTTTCACGGGATGGACTACACTGAAGCTGTGCTTGAATCCACAAGGACAAGGCTGCGGCCTATTTATATGAGTGCTTCTACAAGTATTTTTGCGATGCTTCCGCTCGTCGCGAGACCGGGTCCCGGCTCCGAGCTCTATAGGGGACTCGGAAGTGTTATAATCGGAGGGCTGGCCATTTCAACGATATTTACTGTCTTTGTGATACCTGCACTATTAATGTTTTTCATTAAGATGGAAAAAGGGAAAGCAGTAAACCCCGTAGAAAGGGCTGGGCTTTGAACCCCCCTTAGAAGAAAATAACAATACTTTCTAAAGGGGTAAAGGAAGATTGATATTCTCAAAACTCAAGACATTTAAGACAGAAATAAAGAACTTTGTTCAAAGCCTAGTCATTTTTAAAGGGTTTATACTCTAATTTGAGTTTATTGAATATCTTCAGGTGCTTTAGAATCTCTTCTTCGGATATGACCCCGAGTTCTACCAGTGCTTCACCGAAATAAAGGTATTTGTCTGACTGTTCTTTTAGTAACTCTCCAACCTGACCTTCTGATATATAACCTAATTCAACTGCTATTTCTCCAAATTTTCTTAGAGTTTCTTCCTGCAGGATAAGAATCCTGTTTACCTGTTCCTCTGTAAGCCATCCTTTCTGTTTTGCAGGTTCTCCTCTTTTAAGATCATGCTTAAGCTGTATTGACCTGGCTTTTATAGTGTCTCTTCAATTGTTACCAGGCCTTTTAAACGCAGATATTGTCCAAAAAGCAGATATCTGGACGATATGTAAGGGAGGTCGTTCTCTTTTAACATGTTATAAAAGTTGCATAGTTTGCAGTTCCCATATTTTTAAACAAATGTCCCCTGTACTTCCTTTTTGCACATTGTACCTGCAATGATCCAGCACATTGGGAAATGTATGTCTCTGCCGGTACCATTGGCGTTTTTTTCCAGGGATACAGGACATATTCCAAGATCATGCACACGAAGGCCTCCTGTCTCTCTGCCGCATTTCTTTATCTTCCAGCAGATTAATTTTTTATCTTGAGTCATCTTTGTCCAGTAGGACGCAAATATGTGTATTTAATATAATTTTCTTACTTAAATTTATAATTTATGCTTATGTAAATATATTGGACTTTGTCTGAACTTTTTGTAGGTGTTTGTCCTAATAGAATTTACCCCGTTAGAAAGCCCCGCTGCTTGCCCCATAAGAGACCAGAGGTCTTGCGGGGTTTGCAGCGTGGGATGATATAGATTAGTTATTGAGCGAACACGGGTTCAATGCCCCGTGTGAGCATCTCCATTAGAAGGGCAGAGGTCTTCTAACGGGGTTTAAATTGTAAGTTTTTTGTGTAGTAAACCCTTTAGAAAAGATGATACTTTTTTTACGGGGTAAGATACGCCCTAGGTAAAGAAGTTAGTTTTTATGCTTTTTTGACAAAATCTCCAAATCCTGTCAGTATCTTCAGGCCGAGTTCCTGACTTTTTTCAGGATGGAACTGTGTTGCAAAGATATTATCCTTCCATACCATCGAGGTAAAGGTAACCCCATAATCAGTTGTCGTGGCAACTATATTGTCATCCCCTGGCACAACATAAAATGAATGAACGAAATAGAAGAATGAATTATCAGGAATTTTCGAGAGTATCGGTGGTCTCCTGATTATTTTTATATTGTTCCAGCCCATATGAGGAATTTTTCCTTTGAAACTTCGAAATTTAAATTTAACGGCTCTTCCTTTTAAAATATCGAGCCCTTTGTACCTTCCGAATTCCTCTGATTCGCTAAACAGGATCTGAAGCCCCAGACATATCCCGAGATATGGCTTGCCTTTCTGAATCGATCTTATAACAGCTTCTGTTAATGAAAGGTCTGATAGGTTTTTAATACAGTCCCGAAACGCACCTACACCAGGCAATACAATAGCATGGGCATTATCAATGCCCTTTGGTTTAGATGTTATTGTAGTTTTAATTCCGATCTTCTGGAATCCTTTCTCTACGCTTCTCAGATTTCCCATTCCATAATCGACTATTGCTATCATGATTTAAATTACTTTTCCGGTTAGTCAATTGTCAATGTCTTCTCGCCTTGCATCTACTGAGGAGTAAGGGGTAAGGAGTAAGGGGTAAGGAGTAAGGGGTAAGGGGTAAGGAGTAAGGGGTAAGGAGTAAGGGGTAAGGAGTAAGGGGTAAGGAGTAAGGGGTAAGGAGTAAGGGGTAAGG
>CAYFQB010000010.1:0-63001 GCA_964345225.1 uncultured Nitrospiraceae bacterium
GGCGAAATAAGCGTTCCCGAGAAGTCGGGACGAATTTTTACTGTTTGACCCCGTAGAACGGGGTAACCCGTATACGGGGGAGTTTTTACCCCGTTGAAAGGATGAGTTTCTTTTCGGGGTGAAAATTCGAGCGAATGAGTCATGTGACGGGTAAAAATTTACCTCTAGGGAGCGAAAGGAATATGTCCAACTACTTAATCCACTAACTCTATTTATACTGAAACGCATTTTTTAGTGTTAACTCATTGAGTAAGCATAAATTCAACAGCTGCCCAGAAAATTTGTGATGAAATTTGAATATTTATAAGGGGTAAGATGGCTTTACATAATAAAATACTTGAATATTATCGCATATTCTATTATTATCTAAAAATAGGGAGAATTTAATGCTAAAGGAGAAGGTTGAAGAAGTTCTTATTAAGGTAAGAGCCGGTCTCAAGTCAGAAGGAGGTGATATCGATCTCATTGATATCAAGGACAATATTGTGTATGTGAAGCTAAAAGGCGCATGCGGAACATGCCCGATGTCTACACTTACACTTAAGAATTGGGTTGAAACCAGTATTAAAAATGAGATACCGGAGATAAAAGCGGTACTGTCCATATAATTATATATATCAGGAGGCAATTTATTGCAATTATCTAAAAAAGTAAGATTCAGAAGTATCGCTCTAAAGTCTCTTTTTTTAATCTTTCTATTCTTTCCCACATCCTTCCTTTCAGCCTCAGAAAAAATTGATGTAAAAAATATCCGCTATTGGTCTTATCCTGGTTATACCAGGGTAGTTATCGATATTTCCGGAACTGCAGAATTTACCGAGCATCGCCTTTACAAACCTGAAAGGCTTTACCTTGATATTAAAAACAGCAGGATCATTGAAGAAATGCAGACAAATATCTCTATTGGAAATGGTATGCTGAAGTCTGTAAGGGCAGGGCAGTTTGATAACAGTACCGTCAGAGTTGTACTTGACCTCGAAAATATAAGAAATTATAAGATATTTACCCTTGAAGAACCTTCAAGGATTATCGCAGACATTTACGGGCCGACTGTCTTCTCTTCAAAGAAAAGGATTGTTATAGACGCCGGACATGGCGGTAAAGACCCTGGTGCTGTTGGTCCGAAAAGACTTTATGAAAAAGATGTTGTCCTTGATATCGCCTTGAAATTGAAAAAGATACTGTCTGATAACCCAGATATAGAAATACATCTGACAAGAGACAGGGATGTGTATATATCACTGGATGAAAGAACGGCAATAGCAAACGGCAAGGACGCAGAACTTTTTGTATCGCTTCATGCCAATGCAAGCCCGGTGAGAAATATAAAAGGCATCGAGACATATTTTCTCAACTGGACTAATGACGAAGAGGCACAAAAGGTGGCGGCAAGAGAGAACGATATATCCCTGAAACAGATGAAGAACGAAATGAAGAAAAAAAAGGACGTACTTGATATCATGCTTGGTGATCTGAATCGCGGATACAAACGAGATGAATCAATAAAACTCGCAAATTATGTCCAGCAATCAATGGTTAATGAACTGGATAGAAATTATCGTAATATAGTTGACCTTGGTGTAAAATGGTCCTGGTTCTATGTGCTTGTTGGTGCAAAAATGCCATCAGTACTTGTGGAGGTATCTTTCATAAGCAACCCCTTAGAAGCAAAGCTGCTTAGAAAGGACAGCTACAGGAGTGATCTGGCGAGATCGATTGCCTCCGGAATTAACAGATACATGTCAATAATGCCCAAGGGGCAGACGGTTGCTGACACAAGGAAATCAATTGCATCCAGAGATTAAAATTGTCTTATACATCCTGTTTATTATCTCTCTTTTCTTTATAAATAATCTAAAAGCCTATCTGTTTATCCTTGCTGTTTTATTAATAGTCATGCTAAGAATACCTTTCAAAAAACTTAAATCCGGATGGATACCGATAAGCCTTTTTCTACTTTTCACATTTATCAGCAATGTTATTAACCAGCATGGAAGGATATTGTTTACATCAGGGCCTGTTGTAATCACAGAAGAAGGACTTGTTATAGCTTCGATCAGGACTTTAAGGCTGTTCTTCATGATTGCCGGTGTCAAGATCCTGATGGCGTTTACAAAAACAGAAGATCTTGTTAAAGCACTTGGCAGGCTTTTAAGCCCTCTTGAAAAACTCCGGCTGCCCGTGAAAGATTTTTTTCATACCATGGGCCTTACAATGAGATGCTTTCCAGTATTGAAAAATATGGCATCAGAGACATACAGGGAAAAAATGAAAAAAGAGGATATAGGCGGTTTCTGGGACAGGGCAAAAATGGTATCAATGTTCCTAATTCCCATGTTTATAAAGAGCATACAGTCTCCCGAGAATTTTTTTGATAAAAAAGATATAAATGAAAAATAGGTTTGATATCCTGATAAAGTACGGGATGATTTATGATGGTAGTGCATCTGAACCGTATGTTTCTAACATAGCCATCTCTGGCAATAAAATAAATTCTATTAGCAGTTCTGAAATAAGTGACGCTGATATTGTTATAAATGCAAGAGGATTGGCTGTATCTCCCGGATTTATTGATACCCATGCACATTCAGATTTCACCATTATTGCTGACAGGCGTGCAGAAGGAAAGCTCTGTCAGGGTATAACAACCGAGATTAATGGAAATTGCGGTATGTCTGCTGCGCCTTTATACGGCAAGACAATCGAAAAACGTGAAGAAGACCTGAAAGAGTTGGGTATAAAAGAACGCTGGAATACACTGAAAGAATATTTCGACATTATCAAAAATAAAGGTATTGCACTTAATACTGCAACACTCGTAGGTCACGGGAATATAAGAGGCTCTGTTGTCGGATATGATGACAGGATACCTTCTGCAAAAGAACTTACCGGTATGTCTGAACTGCTTAAAGAGTCAATTGAGCAGGGAGCAATAGGATTTTCTACAGGTCTTATATATCCTCCCGGGATATATTCAAGGACCGAGGAGCTAATTGAACTTTCAAAGGTGCTCGCCGGCAGAGGGCTCATATATACAAGCCATATGCGAAGTGAAGGGGCAATGCTTATCGAAGCTGTTCAGGAGGTTATAAAAATAGGGAGAGAGGCCGGTGTTAAAGTCCATATCTCACATATAAAAACAGCAGGAGAACAGAACTGGCATAAGGCTGACAAAGTGATCTCTTTGATATACGATTATTTAGAAGGAGGGATCAATATTACATGTGATCGTTATCCATATACATCTTCGAGTACAGACCTCGATGTTATAATGCCCTCCTGGGTTTTTACGGGCAGTAATGAAGAAGAGATCAAGCGTCTCCAGAATAATAAAGAAAGACAGAAGATAAAAAGAGAGATTAAAAAAGAGATAATCTCCGGGAATTACTGGGAAAATGTAACTGTGTCTTCCGTGGTTTCAGAGAAGAACAGGTGGATGGAGGGCAGGACAGTAGCAGATATCTGTAAAGATATGAAAATGGATGAGATAGATTTCATCTTTGATTTACTTGTTCAGGAAAGATTAAGGGTAGGAGCTATATTTACAACAATGAGCGAGGAGAACATGAAGCGATTCATTTCACTGCCTTTCTGCATGATAGGATCTGACAGCTCTGCAAGGTGCTTTGACGGTGTCACAAAAAAGGGAAGGCCTCATCCTAGAGGATTCGGCACATTCCCGGCGTTTTTAGGAAGGTATGTAAGGGATGAAAAGGTAATGCCTCTTTCTGAAGCAATACATAAAATTACCATGCTGCCTGCACTTACTTTCGGCCTGAAGGGGAGGGGGCAGATAAAGGAAGGCATGTATGCTGACATTGTTATTTTCGACCCGCAGAAAATCATCGACAGGTCTACATATGAAAACCCGTTCAAGAAGCCTGAAGGTATATATTATGTTTTTGTTAACGGCATTCCTGCAATAACGGAAGGTAAGGTTACCGGAAAGCATGCAGGCCGGGTATTAAGGTAAATCCCGTTAGAGATTTATCTTTAAACGGGAAAAACCCGTGTGAGCTACAAATAATTATTTCTATCCCCTCTGAAAGCCTCGGAAGACCTCTGGTCTAATACGGCAGGGTAAACAGCGGGGCTTCTAACGGGGTAAATCGATATTAGACAATTAATCTTCCCATAAGTCAATTAAATCGGTGAAGATTTTATCTTTCGGCGTACGTATTGTTTAGCTGACAATTTTGGGAGGGTTTATCCGAAGAGATTTTGAGAGGATTTATCCGCTGATCTAAGTACAAACTAATAGCTAACAAAAACCCTTGACATTAGACCATAGTCTAATGTTTATAATGAAATTAAGAAAACTAAGAATGTACTGGAGGAATTAGATTATGAAAAAAATGACCATTGGCAGACTGGCAAAAAGAGCAAGGGTAAATGTTGATACAGTGAGGTTTTACGAAAGACGTGGATTAATTGATGAACCGATCCGAACCACTTCAAACTACCGTGTATATCCCGAAGATGTTGTAGACAGACTCAGATTTATCAGAAAAAGTAAGGAGTTAGGGTTTTCCCTTTCCGAGATCAAGGAACTCCTTGCTCTTCGAAGTAATCCCACGGCTTCCAAGGCGGATGTCAAACACCAGATAAAAGTCAAGATCAAAGATATCAAGCAAAAGATTAAGGACTTCTCCCACATCCTCTCCGCTTTGGAAAACCTTTATGCTGAGTGCGACGGCCACGGTCCGATAAGCGACTGTTCCATACTCAAAGCCCTTAATGACACAAATAAAAAAGGCATTTTAGCAGAAAATGAATAAAAGATTCATAATGCCTATCAAAATGGAGAAACGATAAATGTTCAGATTGGCATATCGACAGTTACAGCTAGACCCTTTACGCAGTTTGCTTACCGCAATTGCGCTTGGTTCGGTTATAGCCGTGATCCTCATACTTGAGGGCTTTGAGCAGGGCCAGTACTACCAGCTCGAACAACTGGTGTTAAACCGTAACAGTGACCTCGTTGCCGCACAGGCAGGCGTAAGAAATTTCATCGCAGTACGGTCATCCATTCCGCAGCTTTCACGTGGAGAGGTAGAATCTGTTAACGGCGTAATAAATGCTCATCCAATTACCGCCATACCTGTTATTTACGAAGAAAATAACATTCGCACCCCCGTTTATGTGTTTGTCTATGACACTAGGGGCGGGGCATCTTCAATTAAACATGGAAATAATGTAAAAGACGGTAGAGACATTGTCATTGATTACTCTCTTGCCAAAAAATACGATATACACCTTGGCGATAAATTCATTATCTCGGACTTTGAATTCAATGTTTCGGGTTTTACAAGGGAAACTGTGTTCATGATGCCTCTTGCGTTTATAAGCTATGAAGGCATGATTGACTTATATCTGGAATCGGAAATTGCACCAGATATAAGCACGTTCCCGCTGTTGAGCTACATGCTGATAGAACTGGATCCCTCCGCCGACCGTAAGGAGGTCGCAAGCCAAATTGAGGCACGTGTGCCATCTGTAGATGTTTTTACACCGGAAGAAGTGGCAGTAAGGGATGTAAATATGGGACGCACTTTTTTTGGACCTATTATGGGCCTGCTGGTAATGGTAGCATATGTGATCGGGCTGCTGGTGGTTGCCCTGATCATGTATGCGGATGTGCGCAGCAGGTTGCGTAGTTTTGCAGTCCTGAAGGCCCTCGGCTTTCCCTTTGGCAAACTTGTATCCGCCATGCTGTTTCAGGCATTCCTGCTGCTTGTCATTGCAC
Source organism: uncultured Nitrospiraceae bacterium (assembly GCA_964345225.1). Lineage (GTDB taxonomy): Bacteria > Nitrospirota > Thermodesulfovibrionia > Thermodesulfovibrionales > UBA6898 > CAYFQB01. The sequence continues at coordinate 5,747 of CAYFQB010000010.1, forward strand.
TCCCTGTCGCGGTGTTGCTCGCTCAGGGCACTGCCGTTTTCATCAATGAAACAGCGCCGCTTTATCTTGTCCGAACTTTCGAGCCGTCCATTCTTTTAAAGACAATCACTGCAAGTATTGGGTTTGCACTGTTAGGCGCGCTGGTTCCGCTTAGCATGATCCGTCGTTCAGATCCCATGCTCGTATTTGAGGAGAGTTGAACAATGCTGAAATGGGCATGGAAATCACTGGTCAGTCAGCGTGGCATCTTGGTGGGGGGTGCTCTGGGTATTGCAAGCGCCTTTCTACTCGTTATCTTTTTTGGCGCTGTTTTCAGAGGTGAATCCAGCCAGATTGTTGCATACCCGGCCAATATGAAGCCTGACGTGTGGGTAATGCAACGGGGAGTGGGAAATATGCATATGGCAATGTCCTTTGTCTGGGACTGGAAGGCAGATAGGATACAGGCCATGGATGAAGTAAAACGCGTCACACCGATACTGTATCAGTCCACTGTCGTGAGGATGGGAGACTGGGAATCATTCGCGTTCGTTGTAGGGCTGTTGCCCGAAAGCAAAAAACGCGCGGGGCCATGGAAAATGGCAGCCGGACGCCAGATTGAAAAACAGGGCGAGGCGGTCATACCAGACGTTTTATCAGACATTACAGGTGTAGGCATTGGCGACAGCATCGCTATTACTGACAGGAATTTCACCGTTACAGGTCTTTCATCCGGCACTTTTTCTTCCTCCAACTCGGTTATATTTGTGCCATTCTCAGACCTCGAAGATATTCTCTCATCTACGGGTACATACAGCTACCTGCTCGTCGATGCAGAAGATGGAGTTAATCCAGAAGCCCTTGCAGAGCGGATCCGCAATGAAGTACCCAAGGTAAATGCATTGCCCCATGAAGAGTTCATAAAAAATGATTTTCAGATGGCTATGCAGATGGGAGCAAAAATCATATTTATGATGACTGTTATCTGTTCTGTACTCGCAGCGTTAATTGTTGGTTTTACGACATATTCACTCGTCATGAGAAAGCGCAGAGAGCTGGCGATCGTCAAGGCACTGGGAGCACGCGATTTATCTATTTTATTAAGCGTAGTCTTCCAGTCCATTATTCTGACTTTTGTCGGTTTTTTATTTGCTGTATCGTTTGCGCTGGTTGTTATCCCCCATATTCCATCACTTGTTCCGCAACTTACACTGATTGTTTCTTATGGTGAAATTATGCGCATAGGCCTGGTGTCATTGCTGGTCGCGATACTCGGTGCGCTGATTCCAGCTTATATGGTATCGCGCTTGGATCCGGCCACAGCATTTCATAGATAAGGAGAATAGTATGAAAACATCAATATTAAAAACTGAAAACCTTTCCAAATATTATGGAAGCGGACATACCGAAGTGAAAGCCGTTAACAACGTGTCGCTTGATATTGAGCAAGGCGAGATTGTTTTGATCATGGGGCCTTCTGGTTCCGGTAAAACCACACTATTGTCAATGCTTGGGGGCCTTTTGCGCCCGACAAGGGGAAGTATTACGATTGACAACTCCGATATAACTCTCCTTGATGAATCCCGACTGCCTGAAATTCGTGCACTGAAAATCGGGTTCATCTTCCAGGCTTTTAACCTTCTTGATGCATTAAACGTGGAGGAAAATATTTTGTTTCCAGCGCAGTTAAGGCAGGGCGGAATATCCCTTGCACGGCATCGCGCGAACTATTTGATAGAACGGCTTGGCCTGGAGCATCGACGCAACGCTTTACCCAAAAAGCTGTCTGGCGGCGAAAAGCAACGTGTTGCAATCGCACGAGCTCTTATAAATGAACCAAAGATAATTCTGGCCGATGAGCCGACGGGCAACCTTGATTCTCAAACCGGACAGGATGTAATGATGATTCTGCACGATATTGCACGCGATGATGGATGTTCCGTCGTGTTGGTGACGCACGACCCGCGTGTAGAGGAGATCGCAGACCGCATCTTATGGTTAGAAGACGGGGTATTGCAAAAACGCAGGGCCGAGGACCATGGCTGGGTACGCGATCCCGTGTGCGGAATGCGCGTTGACGAATGGACAGCTGAATTTTTTAGCGAATATCAGAACAATCGTTACGCCTTTTGTTCGAAACGCTGCAAGGAGCGTTTTAACGAAAATCCTATTGCCTATACAAATCAATGACCCATTATAAGGAGGTCAGTCGTGAAAAATATCCAGATGGAATCAATATTAAAAGCATCTCTTTTGCTGCTGCTTCTTTTGCTACCGCTGAAAGTCGCGAGCGCAATCACTCCAGAAGAGAAGGGCTTTGAGATCGTAAGACAAGCCGATGAACGTGATACAGGATTTCAGAGCTACTCGACCGATATGACGATGACACTCAGAAATAAGCATGGGCAGGAGCGTATACGGGAACTCCGTTATAAAGTTCTTGAGGTCAAGGATGACGGAGACAAGAGCCTGGCTATATTTGACAATCCAAGGGATGTTAAGGGAACAGCATTTCTGACTTTCTCTCACAAGATTGGTGATGATGACCAGTGGCTTTATCTTCCGGCTCTGAAGCGGGTAAAACGTATAAGTTCACGTAATAAGTCGGGATCATTCATGGGGAGTGAATTTGCCTATGAAGATATTGCAAGCCAGGAAGTGGAAAAGTATACGTACAAATGGATTCGAGACGAGGTATATAAAGGGAAAGAATGTTTTGTTATTGAACGCTATCCGGTTGATAAGAAAAACTCAGGTTATACAAGACAGATCATCTGGATTGACAAGGCTGAGTACAGAGAGTTAAAGATAGACTTCTATGACCGTAAGAACGTACTCTTAAAGACACTTACATCAGAGGGTTTTAAGAAGTACAAGGATAAATTCTGGCGCCCTGATATAATGAGAATGATAAATCATCAGACCGGGAAGAATACCACACTAGAGTTTGCAGATTACCGGTTTGGCACTGGTCTGAAGGAAAGCGATTTTACGAAAAACAGCCTGAAGAGAGCGCGGTGAGAATCCTTTTACCTTTAATTCTGCTTATTCTGGTATTAATAATACCGGAAACTGATGCAGGAGAACTCTCCGGGTATATTGCTGGCGAGGTACGAGTCTTCCCGAATACCCCGCTGTATGAGGGACAGAAAAGGAATAATATGTCTCTCGTCATACAGCCTGAGTATTATCACGAGTGGGTAAACGGATCAAGTGTAACGCTTATTCCGTTTGCAAGGATCGACAGCGCCGACAAAGAGAGGACACACTTTGATATACGGGAGCTGAATTTCCACTGGGTTCATAAGCAATGGTCACTAAGGGCCGGTATCGGAAAGGTATTCTGGGGGGCAACTGAATTCCTTCACCTCGTTGATATAATTAACCAGGACGATGCAGTGGAGAGCATTGATGGCGAGGACAAACTCGGTCAGCCGATGGTTCAGCTTATTGTTCCTTCAGAGTGGGGGACATTTGAGATTTTTATCCTCCCTTATTTCAGGGAAAGGACATTCCCAGGCAAAAAAGGAAGGCTCCGGGGCTCTATCGTTGTTGACACGGACAATACGCAATACGAAAGTTCGAAAGAGAAGCGTCACGTGGATCTCGCGCTTCGCTACAGCAACACCTTTGGTAACATGGATTTTGGCCTCTATTATTTCAGGGGCACGGGGCGTGAGCCTACGCTGATACCCGGTCTGGATAAAGAGAATGCCCCTGTATTGATACCGTTTTATGAGAAAATATGGCAGGTTGGCAATGATGTTCAGTCGGTCATAGGTCCATGGCTTCTAAAACTCGAGAGTCTTTATCGTTCAGGACAGGGTAATGAGTTCTTTGCCTACACAGGAGGCTTTGAGTACACATTTTTTTCACTCATTGGTACAAATATGGATTTAGGGGTTGTTGGGGAGTATGCGTATGATGATCGTGGCAGTGCTTCAACGATAGCGTTGCAAAACGATATTATGTTCGGGCTTCGGTTGGCACTGAACGATTTCTCAAGTACCGAGGTGCTTACTGGTATATCCTATGACCTTAAAAACTCCTCTCGGTTATTAAGCATCGAGGCAAGCCGCCGGTTTGGAGATAGATGGAAGCTCTATATTGAGGCAAGGGCTTTTTCCAATATGAATAATGAGGACGTGTTATATGATCTCAGGGATGATGACCATTTGCTTGTTGAATTGAGATACTATTTTTAGTAATCAGTTTTTGATACAATTTCTTTGTTTACCAAAAGGAAAATAAAACGAACGGACACTAGTGACCGCCATTACCACTGACTTTCGGCCTGAAGGGGAGGGGGCAGATAAAGGAAGGCATGTATGATGACATTGTTATTTTCGACCCGCAGAAAATCATCGACAGGTCTACATATGAAAACCCGTTCCAGTAACGAGGTTTATCCCGTCTATATATAAATTTCTAACGGAATTTAATTCATCGTGATATCCTGCTCGCCTATGGCGAGGCGAGCAGGCAGACCTACACTTTATAAGGGAGAAGTTTTTCTAACGGGGTTTACTCATATCTCAGGGCTTCTATAGGATTTAACTGTTCGGCTTTTTTGGCAGGCCAGAGGCCGAAGAAAATGCCGATTGTAATGGAAAAACCTGCGGCAAGAACGATATTTGAGATTGTGACTTTAGTAGCCCATCCTGCAAAGAAGGTCAGGATCGAGGATGTTGCTATGCCTGCCAGAGTTCCAATAAATCCGCCACTCAGTGTCATAACTACTGATTCGATTAGAAACTGGGTCATGATATCTTTCCCGCGCGCACCGACCGCTTTGCGCAGACCGATTTCACGCGTACGTTCGGTGACCGAGACAAGCATGATGTTCATTATCCCGATACCACCTACCAAAAGAGATATTCCAGCTATACATCCCAGAAGAATACTCATTGTCTTTGTCGTACTGGTGAGCATATCCTGAATTTCGCTCATGTTATGCATATGAAAATAATCTTCAGGATTCTTGTATATTCGATGCCTCTTGATAATAAGTTGTTCGATCTGTTTCTGAGCATCTTCCATGAATTCGATATCATTTATTTCGGCATAAATACCATCCAGATAATCTTTACCCAATACCCTGTACATGGCTGTTGTTACGGGAATATAAATAACATCATCACGATCCCTGAATCCCCCGGCCCCCTTTTCAGGGGCAATCCCTATTACCTTAAAATTAATACGGTTTATTTTTATAATTTCACCAATTGGGTTTTTATCGCCAAATAGCTTGCCAACCACTGTTGTCCCTAATATAGCAGTTTTATCACGGTGCGTAATCTCTTCTTTAGTAAACCATCTGCCAATTTTAGGTATATTAGCGCGCATTTCTCCGTAGTCATATTCAACACCTTCAATCCTTGTATTCCAATTTTCGTTCTTATAGATAGTTTGACCGCTCCCGTTTACATAACCGGTTGCTCTTTTTACTAAAGGCTTCAGATTCCTGATAGCATCTACGTCACCATATATGAACCGTGTTACAGAACCCGAGGCTTGAGACACGCCCCTGACTTTTCCTGAACCCCCCTGTATCGATAGAAGATTGGAACCGAGTCCCTTGATCCTTTCCTCCATGGCTATTTTTGCCCCTTGACCTAGAGCTAGCATGGCTATAACAGCTGCAACGCCGAAGAGAATTCCAAGCATCGAAAGAAAAGATCTGACTTTATTTGAGAAGATTGCCCGGAATGACTGACGGATAAGTTCCGTGAAATCAATTTTGACAAAACGTGAATTAACCCCGCTGGTTATTTCTTTTAATGATACATTGGTTTTAGAGAAAGCCTTTTCTTTATCTTTGATTTCATCAGAAATTATTTTACCATCCCGCATCGTTATAATTCTTCCTGCACGTTGAGCCAGATCTTTTTCATGAGTTATCATAATAATGGTTTTACCCTGTCTGTTTAATTCATCCAGAATATTTATTATTTCCTCTTCGCTTTTTGTATCAAGGTTTCCGGTGGGTTCATCGGCAAAAATAATCAAGGGATCATTTACAAGGGCTCGTGCTATTGCCACCCTTTGCTGTTCACCCCCTGACAGTTCACTCGGCAGATGTTTCGCACGCTGTGTAAGTCCTAATGATTCTAATTTCTGTGTCGAATTTTTCAATATGCTTCTTTTTCCTGAATAAATAAGCGGTAATTCCACGTTTTTCCGTGCCCCTGTCCTTCGAAGCAGATGAAACTGCTGAAAAACAAAACCGACCAGCTGATTCCTGAGACGGGCGAGTTGATTATCGGATAATTGCGATATGTCAGAGCCGAATATCTTGTACAAACCTTTATCAGGGCGGTCTAAAAAACCCATTATATGAAGAAGCGTGGATTTACCCGAACCCGATGGCCCGATTACTGCTACAAATTCGCCTTGCGAAATGTTAAGGGAAACATTTTCTAGAGCTGCAACGGAAACGTCTCCTTTGCCATAAGTTTTACAAACATTTTTTAACTCTATCATTTCTTCCTTCTGTCAAAGGGCATGAACGGATTGGTACCTGAATTCCTCATTTCAGGCTTATATATGCTGTCTTCCACAACAATTGAGTCTTCGGTGGTCAGCCCTGAAACAATCTCAGCGCTTTTTTCATTATTTAATCCAACGACAACATCATGTTCTACAATTTTGCCCTGTCCTTTCTGGACAAACACAAATTGTCGCTTCCCATCGTAATGAATTGCGCTGGAAGGTATTGTTATTACGTTGTTGACTTTTTTTTCTATGACTTCAACGGTAACGCTCATGCCTGATCGTAATATTTGCGGTATTTTTTTAAGGAGAATATCTACATCATATATCGTAACGTTACTAATAATTTCTGATTCATACGCTATATGATCCACGACGCCATCTAGCTTAATGTCGGGATATGCATCCAGAGTTACGGATGCTTTTTGCCCAACCTTTACTCTACCTATATCTGTTTCGTCAAACTGCGCACTTACGACCAGTCGGTCTGATAAAACCAGTATGGCATCGGCAATTGTAACAGTTTGTCCGGGCTCAACAGACCTGACTATCACCTCGCCATAAATGGGAGATATAATGGGTGTTTTTTTATATACTTCTTCCCAGTATTTTAATGTTTCTTTATCCTGTGAGCGTGCGGCATCTATTAAAGCAGCCCTTTCGGTTGAGCTCATCCATGCCAGTATATCTCCAACACTGACACGAGTCCCTTCTTTAACCAGAATCTCTTCAATTCTGCCGCTTATTGAGGGTTTAATCTCCAGGCGGTTTTGAGGTTCAATAACACCTGTTGTAGTAACCGTTAATACAATATTTCCAATAACAGGTTTTATTATCACGTTTTTACCAATAATGTTCTTTTCCCGGATTTTCATTGAACGTGCGAATAATAGCCCGGTTACTACAAACAGAATTATCAAAAAAATTAATATGTATCTATTTCTCATCATATTCTAACGTTCCTCCCATTGCCTGTATCCAATATGCCTCGGCACGCAACATGTCTGCCTGTGAATTCAGGTATGACTTTTGGGCAGTTACAAGATTGTTTTCTATGATTATCCAGTCATCAAATGATATAAGCCCGGTTTCATATTGAGCACTTGCTATCCGTGCACGTTCATGAGCTGCATCCAGGAATTTTTTTTGTACAGAAACACTGTTAATAGAATCCTGAAGATCTTTCCATGTTTTTTCCAATGTAACTAATACGCTGTCTCTTCCGCTTCTCTGATCAGCCTCAGCCTGATATAACTTGGATTTCGCTTTAGACACTTCTGCAAGGCGCCTTCCTCCTTCAAACAGCGGTAATGATACGGATATGCCAGCAGACCACTCGTTATGTTCAGGGGGCCAATCGGATGAGGCTTTGCCAATTGAACCGCTTAGATACACTTTCGGGAAGAAATCAGCCCGGGCAGACTCGAGATTATAACGCGCAGCTTCTTTTCTTGCCATTAATTCCCCTAGAAACGGGGTGGTGTCAGCGAGGTATTCAATATCTGGCTTATTGATGAAGTCTTCTTTAATTGAAAATTCTCCCTCAACCTTCAAGGGTATTACTTTGTCAAAACCGATACCTTTAGAAAGCTGGCGCTGTGCCAGGGAAATAGTCCTTTTAGCCTGGTCAATTTCAAATTCAGCACGGGCAAGGTCTGCCTCAGCTGTTAATAACGACCCTTTATGCTCTCTCCCGGCTTTATACCTTAACCTTACAAGTTCAAGGTTCTGCCTTCTGCGTTCCGCAATCTTCTCTGTGAGGGAAATCAGATCCTGTGCCTTTAGGAACTCAACAAATACGGTCCTCAAATCCAATCGAACATTAGAAGAAACTACTGCGTAATCGTACTGGGATGCTTTTATATTTTCCTTTGTCTCTTCAATATCCTTAGAGGTCTTAAACCCGTCAAAAAAAAGCTGTTCGCCGGTTACGGCATAAGAATATGAGTCTATCTGCGTTTGAGTAGATGCTGTTTCTGATTTTTTCCCTGTCAACCCGGCACTTATCTGGGGAAGCATTGTACTTTGTACTATTCTCTTATCTGCCTCTGTCTGATTAATCCTTTCTTTTGCAGATATAAGGTCAGGATTTCTATTAACAGCTTCTCTCACGCAGTCTTTCCATGTAAAAACCTGTTCATCCCCTGCATAAACAGTTGTCATAAGAAAGAACATTATCCATATTAATAATAATCCTTTGGTTTTTTTCATACCCTGGATCAAAAAAATTAATTTTTTATTAAGTTTATATCCTAAATATATCTTAATATATAAGACACAAATAAAGCCAAAAGGTTTATACGTTAGATAAAGGCATATACAAGGCCATCAGTTAAAACTTACCCATAAAGAAGATAAAAGGGACGGTTCTTAAATTATCCTTTAATATCTATAAGTTTACTGACTTCAACGACTCCTAATCGCTGACATAAAGCGAGTAAATATTACTATTGGAAAGGGCTGAAAAGCAATAGTACATATCGGAGTCCGCACCATCCAATTCTCGCAGTAAAGAAATAAGGTATATGTTTGGTCCTTCCTATACTTTTCAATTTTTATGTTTTTTATTTCGTAGTAGAATACTTCCTGAAATCTTCACTTGAAAAGCTATATCAAATACTGTAGATTTTAACCAGCAATAAATAGATGATAGACAAAAAATATTTTGTATTTTATTAAAAACACCATTTTTGAATTAATACGAAATAGCTTTAAAATTAATGAGTCATAACTCAAAAAATGGGTATAAGAGAATAAAGGGTATTAAATTATTAATTAATATTTTTGGATTATTAATAATTGCTTTAATGATTTTAGGTTTAAAAACAAATCAGAATGAGATAAAGGAAGAAGAAGTAAAAACAAGCGAAAAGTTCCAATCAAGGATTGACGAAATAATCTATCGACCCTACAACTTAGAAAAATCGTATAATGTAACCGTTGAATATATAATTAGACAATTAGGTGCTCCTACAAATATTAAAGTGAAAAAAATTAAAAATATTCATAATCCTGAGATAACAGACAATATTTATTATTTATATTATGACGGATTATATTTAATAATTTATAAGGGACTTTATAAAGGATTTGTTTCTTATATATCAACAACAAGTGATAAGTATAAATTAAAATGGGATTTAAAGATTGGATCGTCTAAAGACAATATTTTAAGAATATTAGGAAGTCCAATAAAGCAAGAAGAATATGTATAGACTTATATTGATTCTGCATCTTTAAAATATTTATATAGCATATTTGGTGATCTATTTAAGAAAAAAGAAAATATTCAATATAATTATATTGAATCAGAATGTTCTAATATTAAATTTTATTTCAAAGAAAATATTCTATACAAAATTGAGTGGAATTATAAATCTAACTAATTTATTGAAACAATATAAGATAGCAATTCTTTCTTCCAGAAAGAAACTGCTGGCATTTAATGACTGTAAAAATAGTTACATTTAAATAATCGATAGGCGGAATGAGACTTAGAGCAATATCAATATTATTATTTTCCCTACTCAACCTTGCTATTGAAAATGTAGTATTTGCAGAGAGCAAGTCCGCAAATCAAAAGGCAAAAGAAAATCCTGATATGTTATTAATCGCTGCTAAAAATGGAAATATTGAATATATTAAACAGCTTCTTGACTCTGGTGTGGACGTAAACACAGAAGCTAAAGATGGTGACACAGCATTAATTGAAGCATCTCGGAATGGACATTTTAACATATGTAAACTTCTTATTGAGAACGGTGCTGATGTGAATGCAGAAGGATTTGGAACTGCGCTTACTTGGGCCTCTCAAAAAGGTTATATCGAAATTGTACAGTTGTTAATTGATAGCGGGGCAGAAGTTAATCAGAAGACTAAAACGGGAAGAACTGCTTTATTATCTGCCGCTGGCGCTGGGAAAGCTGATGTGGGTAGAATTCTAATTGCAAATGGAGCAGATGTGAATGTTCAGATGTCTGGGCTCTTTACATGGACGCCTCTGATGGCTGCCTCGAACAACAATAAATTTGATATGGTAAAGCTTCTAGTTGGTAGCGGGGCTAATCTGGACATGAAGGATTCTCAAGGGAATACTGCCTTGATTTTGGCGATTAATGAAGGCAATTATGAAGTAGCAGAATTCTTAATTAATGAAGGAGCTGATGTTAATGTCCAAAATTATAAAGGCATAACAGCATTTACAGTGGCAACGATCAATAACAATTCTAAGCTTCAGAAAACTCTTAAAGAAAGGGGAGTTCATAGAGATCCCAGAGAAGAGTTGATAGAAGCTGTCATGAATAACCAGATAGAGGAAGTAAGTGGCATTCTTAAAACGGGGATTAATCCCAATCTTATATTATCTGGATTAGGGCCTTTTGCAAAAAATTCTTCACCCCTTATAATTGCCGCGGGCAGTGGTTATAACGAAATCTTCCATCTTTTGCTTGAACATGGAGGGGATCCAAATATTTCACCACCAGGTGATTCTACTACACCACTAGCTCAGGCTTCCCAAAATGGTCATATTGAATTAGTAAAAACTTTAATAGCTAAAGGAGTGGATGTCAATTATGTTGGAGATTGTGAAGTGCCTTGCTATTATGCGACTCCGCTAATCTATGCTGCTAAAAATGGTCATCTAGATGTAGTAGAAATTCTTATACGAAATGGGGCATATGTTAATGCAATGGCCTCTGATGATGTCGAGGGTCCTAGAGGCACTGCCTTGATGTATGCTGCTGGCAATGGACACGAGAATATTGTCAAAGTCTTACTGGATCATGGTGCAGATGTTAATAAGGCTAGCTATACTCGATCAACGGCGTTAATTTGTGCATCAGGTACGGGACATACCCAAATAGTTAAAAAATTGATTTCCGCAGGTGCAGACATAAATGCCGAAAGCTGGGGTGGCACCTCATTATTTATTGCGCAAGAGAACGGGCATGAAGATATCGTTAAGCTATTAAAAGAAGCAGGTGCAAGTTGCCTATATAACTGTCAGTAATCAGCAACTTTTTAAAAAGCTCCAAATTGTATCTTAGTAGGTGTAATCGATAATCTTGATATCCCTCATTGTTTGAAGACTTGCAGGTGGAACAAACAATCCAGGCATATCGTATCTTATGAATAATGTCGGGTAAAATTTAAAATATTCAGATAATGTCTGTTTAATAGTGTTCTGATAAGCTCCTCCCTTTTTAAATCAATATTCAAATAGTGTAAAATATTTATGCCATGAAATATTATCTCAAGACCTATGGGATTGGCTGTGACACCAAGGAATAAGGTTAAAAGGAGGGATGTTTTCTATGTGTATATTGTTAAATGTAAGAACGGGACATATTACACCGGTTATACAAATAATCTGGAAAATCGGATCAAACAACATAACAAAGGGAATGGGGCCAAGTATTTAAAAGGAAAGTTGCCGGTTAAGTTGGTTTATGCAAAAGAGTATAGATACTATAAGAATGCACTGCATGCTGAAAGGAAGATTAAAAAATTAAGGCGTTGGCAGAAGCATGAGCTGATAAAAGTTTATGAACAAGATCAAAAATCAAAATAAAATACCCCCGCAGTTTTGCATTAACAAAACTAAGCGCGGGGGTGACATCCAAAAGTTTTTTATTAAAACTTTTGGATGTCAGATGAACGTGAACGATTCCGAGAAAATCGCCGGGATTTTTCTGGAAGCGGGCTACGAACAGACCTCTGAAGTTAGAGAAGCCGATGTAATAGTTCTTAACACCTGCAGTGTCAGGCAGAAGGCTGAACAGAAGTTATACAGCAATCTTGGAAGGCTTAAGGCAATAAAACGGAAAAATCCGCATCTGAAGATTGCTGTGGCAGGATGTATTGCCCAGCACAAAGGTGAAGAAATGTTCAAAAGATTTCAATATGTAGATTTTATATTCGGTCCTCAAAATATTGACAACCTGAAGAAATGGATCCCTGTACCGGATGTTGCTGGGCAGGGACTTGTAAAACATTCAACCGCATTAAACGATAATCCGGAATATTATCTAAAAAATCTTCCGATTAAAAGGGAAGGGCGGGTTAGTGCATGGGTTTCTATCATGTACGGATGTAATAATTTCTGCAGTTACTGTGTTGTCCCATACACACGTGGCAGGGAGGTTTCCCGTCCAAGCAGCAGCATATTAGCAGAGATAAAGGAACTTCATAAAAATGGATATAAAGAAGTTACGCTGCTTGGACAGAATGTTAACTCTTACAGAAGTGATTGTGATTTTACTGAATTATTAAGAAGAATTGACAGAATCAATATTGAAAGAATTCGTTTTGTGACATCACATCCACGTGACCTTTCTGTTGACCTGATAAAGGCCATGAATAATTTGACAGGATTATGCGAGCATTTACATCTCCCGATTCAATCAGGTTCTGACAGGATCTTAAAGTTAATGAACAGAAGATATACTTACAGGGATTTTATAGAGAAAGTAAAGATGCTGAAAAAGACAGTGCCCGGCATAGCAATAACCACGGACATAATAGCTGGATTCCCTGGAGAAGATGATGATGATTATCAATGCACGGTCAAAGCACTTGAGGAAATCGAATTTGACGGTATATATGCCTTTAAATACTCTCCCAGAAAAGGCACAAAGGCATATGAGATGGAAAATAACGTGCCTGAGGAAATAAAAACAGAGCGTCTCAGTAATATATTGAGAATACAGGAAGAAATTACTTGTAAAAAGAATAAGAAACTTGAAGGAACGGTTCAGGAAATACTTGTGGAGGGGCTTTCAGTGACTGACAAGAATATGCTTACTGGAAGGACAAGGACAAACAAGATAGTTACTATAATTAATTCCCATGAGAAGGAAGGTTCTCTGATAAATGTAAAGATTAATAAGGCAAGACAGCACTCCCTTCACGGGGTAAATATTGAACTGGAACCTGTCAAAGCTTAAAGTTATGAAAGTATCTTTATTTACATTAGGATGCAGGACCAACCAGTCTGAAAGTTCTATTATAGAGGGCACCCTTAAGGAGAATGGTGTAAAAATAGTAGGATTGGATGATGATCCTGATTTCTGTATCGTCAATACATGTACTGTTACTTCAAAGAGTGATTACAATTCCAGACAGTTGATCAGGCGGGCTGCAAGAGCAGGTGCAAAGGTAATTGTAACAGGATGCTATGCTCATTTAAAACCGGAAGAGATTAATGCAATTTCAGGTGTGACAGAAGTAGTTGATAACAGAGGGAAATACAGTATTGTAAATAAAATTATTGATAAATCAGCAGAGCTTTATTTTGGAAATTACAGCCGCTGCAGACCTTATCTGAAAGTTCAGGATGGATGCAATTTAAAATGTTCGTATTGCACTGTTCCGCTTGCAAGGGGAAAATCCAGGAGTGTTCCTGCAAATGAAGTCATAAAAAGAGCAAAAGTAATTGAATCAAAAGGGTACAATGAGATTGTACTGACAGGAATTCACCTGGGCAGTTATGGCAAAGACCTTGAAAAGAAGACAAATCTTAATTATTTATTAAAACGTATTCTAAAAGAAACAAACATATACAGAATCAGGTTAAGTTCTTTGGAAATAAAAGAAGTAGACGACGAATTAACAGAATTAATACAGGATGATAGAGTTTGTAAACATCTTCATTTGCCTTTACAAAGCGGCAGTAACAGGATCCTTAAACTGATGAGACGCAATTACAGCGCAGAGCATTTTTTAAATAAGATTAATAAAATTTCAACACAGGTTAAAAATATTTCAATAGGAACTGATGTCATAGTTGGATTTCCTGAAGAAGAGGAATCAGATTTTAATGATACGTTCAGATTAATAAGTGAGCTTCCCATATCATATATCCATGTATTTCCTTTCTCTTCAAGGCCTAACACAGAAGCCTCTTTATTTATTAATATGAATAAACAACAACATGGTACAGTGAAAAAAAGAATGGAACAGATGAAAGCATTGAATAGAGTTAAAAAGAGAGGGTACATGGAAACTCAGATTAATAGAACAATTGATATTATTACAGAAGAAAGGATTGATGAGAATACTATAGTCGGAACATCCAGTAATTATATAAAGATAAAGGTACATATGAGAGAATATAACAAAGGAAGTATTATCTTCGTAAGACCTGTGAAGATAATAAATGAAATTATGAAAGGTTTTGTTATTTAGAATTTATAAGTAATTGAAATTATAAAAAATTATTCCTGCCTAATACATAGACAAGATTGTAAGTTTCATAAATATTCTACAGAAGGGCATATTCTTAACAATGATACTAACAGTTTATTAACAACAGATGTTCATATTAAATGTCTGATAAGATATATTATGTTAAATTAGATTTTTTATCAATTTTTTATTTTATTTATAAATCAACCTATTCTGTTTATTTATATAAAATGGTATTAAACATTATTATTCATCTCTTGATTATTACAAATAAATAAAATGCAATAATTAAATGAAGAAAATAATATTATTTAAAATCAGATAATTAATAGCTAAATGTTCCTGTATTCCTTTTAATTTTTAAAAAGATTTCATGTAACTTTAAATGTTATTGATTTAATTTGAATAAATTTTTAATGTTTTACATATAAAAAGATATCTAAAATATACTGAAAAGCATATTTTATTCAATTATGGGTTAATACAAAGTATTTAAGGAAATGAGTTACTAACATCCCCCTAACCTTTTGAAAAAACAATAATGTTAGCCTCAAATGTAAGCTCCATAAAAGATTGTTGCTCTTTATGGGATTAATATAGTCTGTTTATTGTATCTCCGCGCAGGGATACCTGTGGGGCAAACCAATGCCAGCTGAAGATATAATACAATTGCTGGAAAAAGAAGAAACCTGAGTGTCATACAATTTTAATTCCTTTCTCTTCTCTCCCTGACGGCCGGACAGGTATAATAAGACTGTACTTAGAGCTTGATACAGGTAGAGTTCTAATATCAGCATTTAAATGAACAATAAAGTATGGATACAATAACAATTCTATTTATAGCGATAGCCCTTTCAATGGACTCTTTTGCTGTATCTTTTGCAAGTGGTTTGAATACCAGACATCTTAAAACCATACATGCCCTGAGGATCGCAACGTTTTTTGGATTATTTCAGGCAATAATGCCGGTAATTGGATGGTCAGCAGGTTATGTATTAAGAGATTTTATTTCACATATTGACCACTGGGTAGCCTTCGGGCTTCTTTTTATGATTGGTTTTAAAATGATTTTTGAATCGTCAAAGATAAAGTCGAATAGAAAAAATATCAATCCTCTGAATATCTATACGCTATTAATACTCTCTATTGCTACAAGCATAGATGCTTTAGCAGTCGGTTTGAGCCTTTCATTCTTAAAGATTTCCATTTTAATGCCTGCAATGATAATTGGTTTCATAACTTTTATATTTTCATTTGCCGGCGTCTTTATTGGCGATAGATTCGGGCACTTTTTTGAGAGAAGGATTGAGGCAGTAGGCGGTATAATTTTGATAGGTATAGGGATAAAAATATTAATTGAACATTTATTTTAGATGTTGAAAACCTTAATTTGCTATAATTGTTTTACAACACCTTTTGATCAGCGATATCCTTTTAAAGGAGTTAATTATGTTCAGTGGAAGAAGCATAAATATATCGTTTAAAATAATTTTACCTTTGTTAGTAATATTTTTGCTAAGCCGTACCTCTAATTCATCAGAAGGTTTCTTTACAATCCAGACAGGTACATATTCCCTCTATGCCCTTGAATATGCCGGAAAACAGTTCAATTTCCTTTCCAGTAAATTGAATGAGAATGATCGTATTTATCTCAGGATAGAGGAAGGGGAAAAATATTATATTGTGCGGCTTGGCATGTTTGAAAGGTTTACCTCTGCAGTGAAAGTATTAGATACAGTGAAATCCCTTGTACCCGATGCATTTATACTGAGAGAAACAGATTTTGAAGACGTAAAGGTGCTTATATCCTATGAAAACCATATATATGAAAACCCCGATAAAACCTCTCTATCTGAAACTCCTGTTGCAGAAAAAAAACAAGTGCCTGTTGAAGATGTTGCGGTTAATAATGTCCCTTTAAAACCCGAACAAATTATTCAAGAAGAATCGATAAATAATCTTATTGACGAAGTGGCGGAATATTATTATAAACAGCAATACGGGAAAGCTACAAAGCTTGTAAGAAAAGGTCTTGCAGAATGGCCAGAAAATCCAGACCTTCATGCATGGTACGGTGCAACCCTGCTTGATATGGGTTTTCCAGAAAAGGCACATAAAGAGTACTCTAAAGCAGTAAAGCTGTTGCCGGATGTGCCTGAATTTCATGCAGGGGTTGGATACAGTCTGCTTGATATTTATATAGACAGGGCCAAACAATCTGTCAAAGCTTTTAAAAAGGCACTTGAGATAGACCCTTATAACGTTAGCGCCCTTGAGGGGCTAGGTATTATCTATGTAAGCATTGACAAGAAACACCTTGCAACAGAAATTTATGACAGACTCAAAGATATTGACCAGGATGCTGCTGAAAGGCTCAATGAATACATTACCTGGGGACTTGATTGGGGAGATGAATAGTTTACCCCGTGGAAATGATTACTTTCTTTAGGGGAAAAGCCTCTTTAAAAAATTATATGCCTCCTGTTTATTAGTTATCTCCTTTGTAAATTGAGCACGTTTTAATAATTCTTTAACGTTTCCTAATGCTTTACCTTCAGGTAAACCTGATATTCTGATTATTTTTTCTGTTGACAAAAAGCCCTTTTTCAAAATTGCATTGTATCTTTCCATCTCATTAATGTGACTGGTCAGGTCATTTATAATGAGAAAGTCAATAGCGGCTTCTTCTGCGTTGCTAAATATCTCATAAAGAATCTTTTTTGGAACTCTTTTATTGTTTTTTATTTCTATATGATATGTTCTCTCTAGCTTTCTTAAGCGTTTGTGTATAATTGAGCTCATGTTCAATAAATTCTCAGGTATTCCTCTTAATAAGACTTCTAACCTGATGAGACCTCTATAAGTAAGATTATGCGAGAATATCTTGTTAAGATTTCTCAAATATTTTAAAGGTAATTTATTAATTATTTTATTAATTTTATAAATTACTTTAATATTATCTCTTAACTCATTGTAATAACTATATATTAATATACCTAAAACACCATCTTCTAACATGATACGAAGCGTGCTTACCGGGTCTTTTGAGTTTAAGATTCTAAAAAACTCTAAAGATATTCTTTCAGTCTTTACATCCTTAATTAAACCTCTTAACATTTTCAATGAATTTCTAGTCCTGGGTTCAATCTTGAAAGACAATTCGTCTGCAAACCTGTATGCCCTTACAATTCTTACCGGGTCATTTTGCAGATTCTCTATTTTTACCATTCTGATTGTTTTTTTTACGAGGTCATCTATCCCATTATGCAGGTCTATTATTCCACGTTCTGGTGACCATGCCAGAGAATTAATAGTGAAATCCCTAACGGAAAGGTCGTGTTCTATATTATTATCGACTGGCATGAAATCCAGCATTAAACCGTTTTTTAAAGCAATCCTGTGGAAATTCTTCTTTCCTATCGTAAATATCTTGCCGTTTACCCTGGAAGCAATATTTTTTAAAAAATTACTGTAATCACCTCTGATTGCATAATCTCTGTCAGGCCCTTCCCTGCCTAGTAAGATATCCCTTACGTAGCCTCCTACAATGTAAATATCAAGATTTTTTTTAGATTTAAGTATGATCGAATTATATTTATCCGACTTAATTTTCCTGTTAATTGCTGATATATCTGATTTACCAAGAGTATGCATAATACAATATTATCCTGTTTACCCCGTAAAAAAAAGCCTTCGATGAAATTGGAGATTAAAAAAACGATGCAGTCGGTGATCTAAAGCCACCGACACGCAACTCCTTTTTAACGGGGTTTATACAAAAAATTCATTTCAGTATAAAAATAGTCTCCAAACGCATTTTCGGGGTTAATCTGATTATATAACATGGTCTCCTGTTCCTTGACATTTATTAATATTCTGATTTATAAAAAAGCTGGCGCGGGCGTAACTCAGTGGTAGAGTGTTAGCTTCCCAAGCTGAAGGTCGCGGGTTCAAATCCCGTCGCCCGCTCCATACTCCTGCCCCTACCCCGAAGCATTGAAAAAGTTAAATGGTTATATGATAAAATTATAATATAATGAGGCGCTTACTTAAAAATAACACTGGTGTATTGTTGAATACTCTCCAAAAGAAACCTCAAAAAAGGGAATCCAAGAGAATAAAGGAACTGGCTATATTAAATGCATTTACAAAGATTCTTGCAAATCATATGGATACCGACATGATATTTCAGGAGACGATTGATATGCTCCTGTCGAATATGGATGCTGATGCAGGCTGGATATATCTCATAGATATTGTTACAGGAGAACTATGTTTAAAGTCTCAAAGGGGGCTAACCGCAGACTATATAGAAGATGTCAGGAAGTTGAAACAAGGTGAAGTTTTCAATGGCAAGATTTTTTCCTCTGGCAGGCCTTTGTTTGTTAAAAGCGATTCAGGAGAGCCGGTAGCTGAAGAGGAAGCTATAAAGATGGAGAGTATTGTAGAGGTTCCAATATCTTCAAAAGGAACCGTTCTGGGAGTTCTTGGTCTGGCAAGTCGTAAAGTATCCTGTTTTACATCAACGGATATCCAGCTTTTCTCTACGATAGGAAGCCAGCTGGGAATTGCAATAGAAAATTCGAATTTATTAATGCAGCTGAATGATAAGATGAAACAGATCAAACTAATCAATGAAATTAGCAGTATGGTCAATTCAAGCCTAAGCATAGGTGCCCTCTTCAGGATAATGATGTCTGAGATAAAAAAATTAATCAGCTTTGAAAGGGGCAGTATCCTGCTCTACAATGAAAAGGACGATAACCTTATTATATTTGCACTGGATACAGACCTGAATTCGAATTTTAAAAAAGGTGTAAAAGCACCGCTTGATAACACCAGTGCAGGATGGGTTATAAGAAATAACAAGCCATGGATAAATTATGACCTGTCATCTGAGATGAAATTTCCACTTGATAAGAAATTACTCGATGAGGGCATAAGGGCTTCAATAAGTATTCCTCTCTTTCAGGACAGGATATTGGGTGTCTTCAATCTTGACAGTAAGGAACCATCAAGATATTCAGAAAAAGACCTTCAGATATTGCTACCTGTTGCAAAACATATTTCAATTGCCCTGGAGAATTCCCTACTCATTGAAGAGATTTCTAAGGAGAAAAAGGAATGGGAGAAGACTTTTGATGCTATTACTGATATGGTTTGGATCGAGGATGGAAGACAGTGTATTATCCGTGCAAACAAGGCACTTATGATAAAGGCAGGTATTTCCCACATTCAAATAACAGGCAAACACTGCATGGAGATTCTTGATAGAATAGGAATAAAGCCTACTAAATGCCTCTGTTTAAATACAATATCTACCAAAAAGCCGTCATTCCATGAGATCAGAGGTGCAGGCGGAAATCTCTTCCACTTCTGGGCCTATCCACTGTTTGATGATGAAGGCCAGTTATACGCCATAGTCCACTATTTAAAGGATGTTACTGCACAGAAACGCCTGGAGCAACAACTAATGAGAGCAGACAAACTTGCCTCACTGGGAACTCTTATTGCTGGAATAGCACATGAGATAAATAATCCTATAGGGATTATTGCAGGCTATACAGAGGCACTGCTTGACAGAGCTAAAAACAGTAAGCTTCTGAAAAATAAAGAGTTTGAAGATTTTCCCGAATATCTTGAAACAATTCACAAAGAAATTTTCAGGTCTAAGGGGATACTCGGAAGCCTTCTCGAATTTGCAAGACCTGCCAGCGGGACATTCCGGGAGATAGACATCAATGAGCTTATAAAAGAAGTTATACTCCTTGTTAATAACAGGGCAGCCAAACTTAATCACAAAATAGAACTCAATTTAAACAGGGATTTGCCAAATATATGTGCAGATCCGGGAAAATTGAGACAGCTCTTTATGAACATAATTATAAATTCTATGTATTACACCCCGGAAGGCGGGAGCATAAGTATAAAGACCGAAATAGACGTAGCGATACAAAAGAGGAAAATGATTAAGGTATCGATCACAGATACTGGTACTGGAATTTCGGGTGATATAATTGAAAAGATATTTGACCCGTTCTTTACAACTAAGCCCGCGGGAGAAGGTACAGGCTTGGGGCTTGCCATCTGCCATAAAATTGTTGAAGAACACAGTGGAAGTATTGATGTTGAGAGTGAAGCTGGAAAGGGAACTACTCTATTTATAAGGCTTCCGGAGAAAGCAGAGGATTGCAGAAGATGATAAGAGTTCTTGTAGTTGATGATGAAGAGCCTTTCAGGAGATTACTCAAAAAAGAACTTACGAGGAAGGGTTTTTATGTAGATGTAGCACCTGATGGTGAATCCGCACTGGATCAACTGAAGAATAACTCCTATGACGTTATGCTTCTTGATATCGTGATGCCGGGTATCAACGGCATTTTGACTATGAAGAAGATAAAGAAAGATAGCTCAGCTCCTGCAATAATTGTCCTGACAGGGAGGGCAACAATTGGGACCGCTGTTGAGGCTATGAAGAACGGGGCATTTGACTATCTTACGAAGCCTTATAAGCTAGATGAACTGACAATTATCATAAACAGGGCATATGAGTATGAAAAGCTGAATATAAAAAGTAGGCTTTTACAGCAGGAACTTGTCAGGAAGGAGTCACCCGCAGGCTTTATTGCTGAAAGCAGACAGATGAAAGATATCCTTACACTTATTAAAAAGATTGCACCAACCGATTCTCCGGTATTTATTCAGGGTGAAAGCGGAACAGGGAAGGAGCTTGTTGCCAATACCATCTGGCATTACAGTAAAAGGAATTCATTCCCCCTAATAGCACTGAACTGTGCAACATTGTCAGAAAACCTGATAGAGTCCGAGCTGTTCGGACATGAGAAGGGAGCTTTTACCAATGCCTATCAGACCAAGCACGGCATTATAGAAGTAGCTGATAAGGGAACGCTTTTTCTTGACGAAATAGTTGAAATGCCCTTAGGTCTTCAGGCAAAACTTCTCCGGTTTCTTGATTCAGGAGAGTTCAGAAGGGTTGGCAGCAATAAAATCCTGAATGTTGATGTGAGGATAATCGCTGCTACTAATAAGGAACTTAAAGACCTTGTTATGACAGGCAGATTCCGGGAAGACCTATATTACAGGCTAAATGTTATAAATATAACTGTACCGCCGATCCGTGAAAGAAGAGAAGATATTGAAGAACTATCGAGATATTTCATGAAAAAATACAGCCAGAAATTATCAAAAATTATTGCTGATATCAATCATAAGGCACTGGAAATGCTCAATAACTACCAATGGCCCGGTAACGTAAGGGAACTTGAAAATATTATAGAGAGGGCTGTAATCCTGTGTGAATCTGAAGAGATAAGACCTGAAGACCTTTCTATACCCCTGGTTTATTTATTAAATGGTAAGAGCTCAAGCCCCCCTCTTGAGGAAGTTGAAAAAGATTACATCCTCAGGGTGCTCAATGAATCCAACGGCAATCAAACCAGGGCAAGCCAGATACTAGGTATCGACAGGAAGACACTCTACCTGAAACTGAAGAAATATGGATTATATGAAGATATACGAAAGTAGCGTTTAATTTTAATTAAAAATCGAGGAATTAAGGGATTTAGGAATTCAGAGTATCAGGGTATCAGGCATTATAGAAAGGCAAAGAGTAAAAAGTTAGGGGTAAGGGGTGAGGAGATCGTCAATTGAATATTGAATATTGAAGATTGACATTTAAGCAAGGTGCAGTGATCAGTGCGAACCAGATAAACCAGAGAAACTAGAGAAACCAAAGAATCCTGATTACAATACGGGCATTGTTACTGTAATCTTTTATAAGGTTTATATACTCACGTGTCAACATTTACTGCTTACTCCTTACTGCCTACTGCTTACTTTTATACCATGCGCCATGCGATGAGTAAACGGGCTTTGTAACCTTATGACATAACCTTTTAGTTCTCAAGGAGGCGCGGATATGGAAGATAAAGATAAAAAAGATCTTAAAACTATTGTTGCAAAGAGGATAGAGTTTTTCAAAAAGAAGCCTGAGGCTGCGATTTACAGACCGAAGATATCATCACATCATGTAAGAAACCTTTATACAGAAACAAAAGCAAGAGAACATCTGGTTAAGGCTGACTACGCTGAAGCTGCTGGAGGGGAGAATCTTGCTCCGAATCCGATTGAGCTGTTACTCTCTGCATTTGCTGCATGTATAGAAAGTGCTTTTTATGAATTTGCAGTTTACGAGGGCCTTACCGTGACATCACTGTCTGTTGATGTAGAAGGGGACCTTGATCTCAGGGGGCTTTTCATGGTTGATGAGAACGTATCTGCCGGATTCAATGATATAAAATATACATTTAACATTGAATCACCAAATGATGAAGGCAGGATACGGGAGCTCGCACAGAAAGTGATTGAACACTGTCCAGTGGTTGACAGTCTATTGAGACCGGTTAACATCTCAGGCGAGATTAAGGTTAATTAATGGGTAAAAATACCCCAAGTATATGAGGCATTTTTCTACTACTGCAGATAACTGATTTTTCAAAAAACCATTAGAAATAATGGCTTCCTTCATTCCTGTCCATGGCATTAGAATTGCTCATTATATCATGTGAAAGAAATTCTTTTATGTTCTCATAATCCGCTGTTGGTAAAGAGTATCTATGGGATATTAATAGATGAGGGTTGTAATGTCGATATTGCCGATCACCCTGCCCTTGCTGTTCAGATGGTTTTGAATAAGCATTACACTGTAATAATAATCGATTCAGAACCTTTTGGTCTTTCCGGTAACGAGGCGATAGAAATTATAAGGAATGTTTATCCGGAAATACCGGTAATTTCTGTTGGTTATCCAGGGAATTATATAGATGCAATGAGTATTAATGCACCGTTAGACCTTGAAGAATTTAAACAAACAATTTATGACATAGTTCGACGTCAGAGTATTAACTAATTTTTTAAGGGGGGCATATGAAACCCAAGGAAGTAATTTTGAAAGCCTTTGAGAAAGGTAAGCCCGAGAGGGTTCCTGTAACAGTATTTGGCGGAGGCATGTGGTCTATAAGAGACTATGGTACCTCTTTCGAAGAGATTTCAGAGAATATTGACAAAATGGTCGATATGTGTGTCAGCGAGTCAGATAAGATCAGAAGCGATGTCGTATATGTTGGTTCTGGATTCAATAATTTCCATGCAGTTGCCATTGGCAAAGACTTTGGAACGGGAATTAAATACCGTGAAATGGGTGCGCCTGATTTAACAGAGACTTTTGTCAAATCAGAAGAAGACATTGACAAATTGAAGAAAGATGATATTCACAAACATCCTGTCATCAATACAGTCATGGAAGCCACTAGAAGGGTAAAGGAGAGAATAGGTGACAAGTATCTGGTTACGATGACATGCTGGGGACCGTTTACACTTGCAGCACGTTGTGTTGGTGAAGAGCAGTTTATGAAGAATATTTTTAAAAAGCCTGCTTTTGTCGAAAAGATGATCGATTTCTGTGCAGATCTTTTAATTACTCTTTATGAGCCACTGGTTAATGACGGACTAGAGGTATTAAGCATCGCAGATCCTACGGCATCAGGTGACCTGATTAACCCGAAACAGATGCAGCGTTTTGCAGTTCCTCCTCTCAAGAAGATGAGCGACTGGGCAAAATCAAAAGGAGTCCATACTATTTTACATATTTGTGGTGATACGAGTGATCGTCTTGAGCTATTCCCGGAGACTGGATGTTCCACCATATTTTTTGATCAGAAGGTAGACATTGCAAAGGCAAGGGAGATACTTTTCGGCAGGATGTGCTATGGAGGAAATATAGCCCCGGTTCATGTTCTTCTTGAGAAGACACCGCCTGAGGTGGAAGCCGCATGTAAAGAAGTTATAGAGATTGCGGGGAAAGATGGAGGCTTTGTACTTGTGCCAGGATGTGATATACCTCCTACAATACCGTACGAAAACCTCAAGACATTCCATGATGTTGCATTGAACTGGAAATACTAAAATCGAGAGGGGGTGAGAAACGTAAAATTTTCTAAATTACCCGTTAAGGGGGGTGATAAAGAATGGGAATTTTCGAAGAAATAAAAAAAATGTTTGCCCGAGGAGAAGATCTCTCCGGGCAGAAAGAGGAGGTAACAATGGCAGAAGAGAAAAAGATGACCGTTGAAGAAGTAAACGATTACATGAAGAACACCATGGGATTTATTCCTAGGATGTTCCAGATTATAAACACCGTTACACCTGACCCAGGGAAAACATTCGCAGATTTCTATGCGAGTATTTTCGGCGACGGTGCTCTCTCAAAAAAGGTTAAAGAGCTAATGTTTACTGCTATAGGTGTAGCATACTGTTCACCGCGCTGCATAATCCATGTGATACCAGCCATCAATGCCGGAGCAACGACTCAGGAGATATTCGAGGCTGTTTCTGTAGGCATGATTGGTGCGGGCTTTGTTCCTAACGGACCAGGCATTCCCTATGCGTTCGAGTACGCCCTTAAATGTATAGACATTGACACAAAATACAGAAAAGGTGAAACCTGGGAATATCTGCCCCAGCCGAAGTTTGACCGCGGAGTCTATTAAAAACATTTCGACAGGCAGGGCGTACTTTACCCTACGCCCTGCTATTTCAAAGGCTAAGGAGATTACATGTTTGTTTTATCGACTGAGCAGAAAGTATTCAGCATCAATGGTATCAAGGTAGGAGGGCAACCAGGATATAACGCACCGCTGCTTATAGCATCGATGTTTCACAATAAAGACAGGATACTCCGGGACAGAAAAGGCGGATTTGACCGGCATAAGGCAAGAGAACTTATTAGAAAACAGGAAGAGCTTTCAGCTTCCACTGGTATACCGGCAATGGTCGCAATGGTGGCAAATTCATCTGAAGAGGCCGAAATTTATATAGATTTTTATCTTGAGACAACCGATATGCCTTTTGGCATAGACATGTGGGTTGCTGAAAAGAGGGCAAAGGCAACTGAATACATCGCAAAATTAGGTCTACAGGAAAGATTCCTTTATAACAGCATTACACCCTGGGATAAAGATATAAGGGGACAGGTAAATAAACTAAAGGATCTGGGCATAAAAAATGTTGTTGTGCAGGTATTTGATGATAAGGACCAGACACCCGGGGGGCGGGTTAAATCACTTGAATATATGCTATCTCAGGGGGCTGACAGCTTTGAAACTATTATTGTCGATACATCTGTCATGAATCTGCCGTCGACGTCATTTTCATTAATAGCGAATAGATTAATAAAAGAAAAAACAGGTCTTCCATGCGGGGGTGCTTATTCGAATGGTACCCATATGTGGAAGGATGCGAAGGATATATGGGGACTGGATGGCTTTAAGGCTATGGATGCGGTTGCACAGGCAATGTCATCAGTGCTCTGGAGTGACTTTAACTTTTATGGTCCGATTATGACAGCTTCAAGGATATTCCCTGCTGTTGCCACAGCACATATACTGCTTTCGACCCTGTTATACGATGAGACGAAAATTATACCTGAGAATGATGCCCTTCCGATAAGGAGATTTTTTTCAGATTTTATATTGAAGCTTCAGGCCGGTGCTGCCCGAAAGTGAAAACAGACCGATTAAGAAAGGAGAATAAATGACAGAAAATACGAACTCACCAAGGGAAAGGGTTTTGAAGCTCTTTGGGGGCGAAAAGATTGACAGGCCTCCATGCTTTAGCGGCATGGGCAACGTTACAACAGAAGGACTTAAAAAATTAGGATACAGATTTGCTGCTCTTCATTCTAACGCTAAAATGATGTCCGATGCTGCAGCGTCGACATACAGGCTCTTTGGATTTGAATGCAGTGTTGTGCCATTTGACCTGTGTGTTGAAGCAGAGGCACTTGGCTGTGAAATAAATGTATATGACCATCTGGAAGACATACTGTATCCGACTATAAAGAAAAAACTAATAAATAACGAAGATGAAATGGATATTGTTATCCCGGCCGACCTTACATCAAGGGGAAGAATACCTTTGATTAAGGAAGCGATCGGGCTCCTTAAAGCCGAAATAGGTAATGAAGTTGTTGTTGGCTCTTATTTGCTCGGGCCGTTCACCCTTGCGGGGCAGATAATGGAATTAAATGATCTCTTAAAGCTGTCATTCAAAAAACCTGATAAAGTCGGCAGACTTCTTGATATTCTTGCAGATGTAATAATTATTGTATTGAAGGAGTATGAATCCGCAGGTGCAGACTATATTACTATAAGAGAAATGGGAGCGACTTCCGATGTTCTCAGCCCACGTGTATTTAGAACTCTTATTCTGCCCTATCTAGAAAAAATATTTGCTGAATTCAAAGTAATAAACGTTCTTCATATATGTGGAAAAACCAATGATATAGCGGTATTCATGCTTGAATCAGGGGCAAGGGCCATCAGCGTTGACCAGAAAAATGATGTTGCTGAGACAAGGCAAAAGATAGGCAGTGATGCATTATTGTTCGGTAATTTTGATCCATACAATATCCTTGTGACAGGAACTGTTGATAAGGTAAGGGAGACGGTAAAGAGGTGCATTGACGACGGCGTCAGTGCTGTGTGGCCGGGTTGCGATATATGGCCAACGGTACCGCGAGAAAATATACTTGCGATGATGGATGAAGTAAAAAAATCCGGGAGGTAAGGCATGTCAGATGACAAACAAGCAGAAGTTTTGGAAAAACTCAAAAATGCTGTAATTCAATACGATGAAGATGGTTCAAGGGAAGCTGCACAAATGGCACTGGATATCGGAATGGATGTTAACGATGCCATATTCAACGGTCTTGTAAGTGGAATGGAAGAAGTGGGAAGGCTTTTTGAGGCGCAGGAATATTTTGTACCTGAACTTCTTATGTGTGCAGACGCCTTATATGCGGGACTTGATCTGCTTAAACCCCATGCTAAAAAAATAGATATCGGCGTAAAGGGTTCTGTTGTCATAGGTACTGTTGAAGGCGATGTGCATGATATAGGCAAGAATATCGTAAAGATGATGTTTGATGTTGCAGGGTTTACCATATACGACCTGGGCAGGGACGTACCGCTCAATAAATTTGTGGAGGAACATATAAGGACTGACTCTGACCTTGTATGCCTGTCTGCTATGATGACAACAACAATGGTCGGCATGAAGAAGGTCATTGAAGATCTCAAGGCGAAAAATCCAGATGTGAAGATAATGATCGGTGGTGCACCTGTTTCTCAGGATATTGCTGAAAAATGGGGTGCAGACGGTTATGCAAAAGACGCTAACAACGCTCTTAAAGATGCAATCAACATGATCAGTTCACTCAAAAAACTCAAAGAAGATGCAGAGGTCAAGAAAAGCAAATGACCAGTCATATTGAAAAAAAACTTCTGAAGTCAGGCGCAACTGTTGTAAGTTTCGCAATGATAAAAGAGGCTCTCAGCAGTGATATAGCCCATCTTGAAAGAGCTATATCAATCGGTTTGGACAGGAGCCTGAATGAAGAAACAATCCGTATACTTGCGGAAATTCAGAAAAAGACGGCTCAATATCTGAAGAGAAATGGATACAGATATCTAAGTATACCACCTGACTCTGACAGAAAAAATGGAACATTTATATCGAAACTATATCCTCTCTTTACTCACAAAATTGCAGCCACATCAGCCGGTATCGGCTGGATAGGCAGAAATGGCCTTCTTATAAGTCCTGTGTACGGACCGAGACTCTCACTGGCAACAGTGCTTACGGATGCACCTTTAAAGGTTAGCCTGCCAGTTGAGTTCAGCCTGTGCGGCGATTGCAGACTGTGTGTGGAGTACTGTCCCTCAAATGCAATTTCAGGCAATGACTGGTCAAGATACGATCCATATATTGAACTTGTAAGATTTAATAACTGCATAAATCACAAAAAGAGGAGCAGATCAGTCAAAGGCAGGCCAAATTGCGGTTTATGTATAAACATATGTCCATACGGAAGAAGGATGTATAGCAATAATTTTAAAGAACATCTCTAAAAAGGTTATATGAAAAAACATATGGTAATATTCCAGCCTTCGGGCAGGAGGGGCGATGTAGAGGAAGGCAAGACGCTCCTTGAGGCTGCACAGTCTCTCGGAGTCGATATAGAGGGGCTTTGCGGAAGAAAGAAGGTATGCGGCAAATGTAAAGTAAGGATAGAGGAAGGCTATTTCGAAAAAGATAACCTGGATTCAGGGATGAAACATCTCTCTGCCTTATCAGAGGATGAAAAAAAGCATATTAAGCCTGAAGATGGCCCCCAGATAAGGCTTGCATGTACAGCAGAGATTTACGGCGACGTAAAAGTCTTTGTGCCTGAGCGTTCAAGGGCAGGTAAGCAGGTCGTTCGAAAGGCAGCAAAGGAGCTGTCGATAGCACTAGACCCGGCAGTAAAAAAATACAATATAGATCTGGTACCCCCTACCCTTGAAGACATGACAACAGGCGACTATGAACGGGTGCTGAAATTTCTTGAGGATGACTACGGCCTGAAGGACCTCACCTTTGACTATTTGGTTTTAAAAGATCTTCAGGATGTATTAAGAAAAGGTAACTGGAAGGCAACGGTGACTTTATGGATGGACAGGGAAATAATAAAGGTCGAGCCGGGTTTTGTAGAGACATGCTATGGACTTGCTGTTGATGTTGGTACGACAACCTGTGTTGGATATCTAAGTGATCTGACTACAGGCAGGGTAGTAAACACCGAATCTATAATGAACCCCCAGGTGCCATATGGCGAGGATGTTATGTCCCGTATAACATATGCAATGACAAATCCCGATGGCCTTGAAAAAATGCAGAAGGCGATAATAGAAGGAATTAATGAAATAATAATAAGGTCGATTTCGGATATTAAAAATGACGATCCCAAACCGGGATTTGCGATTGATGACCTGACCATAGTTTTCAATACTGCAATGCACCATATATTTTTGGGTCTTAATCCCATATATATAGGCCGTTCACCTTTCATACCAGCTGTACAAAATTCATTAGACATCAAGGCACGTGACACAGGCCTTAAAATTAATCCATCTGCTTATATTCATGTCTTGCCTTTAGAGGCAGGCTTTGTTGGTGCTGACAATGTTGGTGTCCTTATTGCAGAGGAGCCGTACAATCAGGATGAGATGGTTCTTGTTATTGATATAGGTACAAATGGTGAGCTTCTGCTCGGTAACAGGGACAAGGTATGTTCGACATCTTGTGCAACGGGACCTGCATTTGAGGGGGCTCAGATAAAGTTTGGAATGAGGGCTGCACCGGGGGCAATCGAAAAGGTGCAGATTGATCCTTTTACAAAGGAGCCAGTATACAAAGTTATAGGAAAGGCAGACTGGCATACTCATCTTGAAAAGGTTAATGCAAAAGGCATATGTGGTTCAGGGATTATAGAAGTTGCAGCAGAGATGTTTAAGGCTGGAATAATTGACAAATCAGGGAGATTTGTCAAAGACATCAAGACCCAAAGAGTCAGAAAGGATTCCGACGGCAAACCCGAATATGTACTTGCATGGGCGGAGGAGACATCAATTGGTGCTGACATTACAATAACCCAGGGAGATATCCGGGCTATCCAGCTTGCAAAGGCGGCTATTCATACAGGTGCAAAATTATTGATGAAAAGGCTTGGGATTAAAAAGGTCGAAAGGGTTATCCTTGCAGGTGCATTCGGGAGCCATATAGATAGGGAATCATCGATGATACTGGGCATGTTTCCTGATTGTCCGATTGAAAGTGTGTATGCTGTCGGCAATGCAGCAGGTGATGGTGCAAGGATGGCCCTTTTAAATAGGGCTAAGCGCGTTGAGGCAAATGAAAGGGCCAGATGGGTTGAGTTTATTGAGATAGCAACCGATCCTAAATTCGAGAGAGAATTTATGCAGGCAATGCATATACCCCATATGAAGGATGAATTTCCAAATGTAAAAAAGTTATTGGAGAAGTCTGAAAGTACCGTTGAGATAAAGGGATAAATGAGACATACTCAGACTAGGGAGCGAAAGGAATATGTCCAACTATCATAATCCATAAAAAATGCATTAACAAAGGTGGTACCCCGAAAAGTCGGGATAAAATGGTAAAGACTTTTTCTGCAAATACACCTGCTCTTTTTATACTGAATTTTATTTTTTATGTTAAAAATAACCTGATTAACCTGTAAGAATATAAAAATGAAATTTTATACTTTATTAAGTTGGGCAGAATATGTGATACTACCGAAAATATATAATTTAGATATCTAACTCGTAGAGGAGCTTGATGTGAATAAAGGCAGAATCCTGATCATAGATGACGAAGACATCGTCAGAACAAGCTGCCAGCGTATACTTGAGCCTGAAGGTTACACTGTAGAGACGGCTAAAAGCGGTCCGGAGGGATTAAATCTTCTTTCCAGGAATGTCTTTGACCTGGTACTTACCGACTTAAAAATGCCAGATATGGACGGCATTGAAGTTCTCAGAAAGATCAAGGAGATGTGGTCTGATATCGAGACAATAATTATGACAGGCTATGGTACAGTAAGCACTGCTGTAAAGGCAATGAAAATAGGAGCATTTGACTATATAGAAAAACCTTTCAGTCCTGAAGAACTATTGAAAATGATTTCAAAAGTGCTCGAGAGGAAAAAACTTGCCATTGAAAATCTCAACCTGAGAGAAAGACTCGCTTCTCATTATGAGCTCAGCAACATAGTAGGCGTATCACAAGCCATGCAGAAAGTTTTTCATCTGATTGCAAAAGTAGCTAATACAGGGAGCACTGTTCTGATAACAGGCGAAAGCGGGACAGGCAAAGAACTAGTGGCAAAGGCAATCCACTACAATAGTCCAAGAAAGGATCAGCCTTTTATAGTTGTCGATTGTGTAACAATTCCCGAGACTCTTATTGAATCAGAATTATTCGGACATGCAAAGGGAGCGTTTACAGGTGCGACAGAGAAGAAAAAAGGCCTGATCGAAATGGCAAACAAGGGAACAATCTTCTTTGATGAAATAGGCAATCTTGATATCTCAACTCAGGCCAAATTACTCAGGGTGCTCCAGGAACGTGAATTCAGGCCCATTGGAGAAAAAAATCCTGTAAATGTTGATATCAGGTTTATATCAGCAACCAATAAAGACCTGCAGGCAATGACCAAAGAAGGCACGTTCAGGGAAGATTTTTTTTACAGGCTTAACATCTTCCCAATATATATACCTCCGTTAAGAGAAAGAAAAGAAGACATCCCTCACCTTGCATATCATTTTCTCCAAAAGTACAACGCTGAACTTAACAAGAAGGTCACCCACATCACAGCAGATACCATGAAGTTGCTTGTATGCCATGACTGGCCAGGGAATATCAGGCAATTAGAAAATATAATACAGAGGTCTGTCATAATGTGTCATGGAAAAACATTACGGCCTGAACTTCTCTCATCACTTAAACAGTCCTCTTCAAAGGATGTACCAATGACCGTGCATGAACTGAAAATAATGAAAAAAAACCTTAAACATAAATCTATTGAAAATATTGAGAAGGCATTTGTTCTGGAAGCACTTAAGAGAAACCAATGGAATGTGTCAAGGGCAGCCTCTGATGTTAAAATGCAAAGGCCAAATTTCCACGCACTTCTGAAAAAATATAATATAAGTGTAAAAATGGCCAATACAATAAAACCTGCAGAAAGAACAAAGCTTTAAATTCCACCCTTCTAACGGGGTTTACTTCCTGAATCCCCTTATAAAAAGTTATACTATTATTAAGTTTGAATTTCTGCATCCAAATTTGTTTTTTTCAGTAAACCCTGTTTGAAGAAAAAAACAATAATTTCTAAACGGGTTAAAGAATAGAGGACATTGTTTTTTTATTTTTAGAAGTTCGGTTCTGAAAAGTCTTAAATGGCAATAATCTATACATGTATAAAAAAAAAATACATGAAAAATTCTTGGAAGAAGATTCTCTAAAAAGACATTAAACCTGCTTAAATGTTATACCGGAACCGCAATAATCCAAATAAAATCAGCGATTTAAGTGAAGACAAGGCACATACAAGATGAAACGAACAGACATCTGAAATATTTTTCTCGAACTTTTAATGTATTTTCTTTCTATACACTATGAATAAATTTATAAAGACTTGGATTAGCCATAAAAGATTTTACTTTTTGATTTTAAAGGATTTTCTTTTCAGGCATCTATTTTGCATCTTTAATGGTCGTGCAGGGTTTTTTGAAAAACATTATTACGGAGGTCAATTATGGAAAACAAGGGTAAAATATTAGTACTTGACGACGACCCTGTTGTGACTTTGAGCTGTAAAAGAATCCTCGGAGCTGAAGGTTACAATATCATAACAAGCGAAAAGGGTGAAGATACCTTAAATAAGGTTTCAAAGGAAGAATTTGACCTGCTGATTACGGATATAAGACTTCCTGATATTAACGGTATCACTGTATTGAAGGAATCAAAGATTATCCAACCTAAATTAGACGTTGTAGTTATTACAGGCTACCCGACTCTTGAAGATGCAAAAGAATCCGTAAAACTCGGAGCATTCGAATATATAGAAAAACCTTTTACACCTGAGTTCATGATAAACGTTGCTAAAAGGGTCTTCGACAACAGGGGTTGGATACTGAGAAAGGCATTTATTGATGAGTTCAGAAATGAGATTGTACCGCTCAGGGATACTGAAAATCCGGTAATTTATTACAAAGAAGGGACCTGGGCGAGACCGACAAAGAATGGAGCATGGGAGATAGGTTGTGATATAAGATACTGGCTGCTGAGCGGTCAACTAATGTACATTGACCTTCCAGAGGGTGCTGAAACGGTCATTGCAGGAGAAACGTTTGCAAAAATACTCTCTGGTGAAGGGAAGACCGAAGAACTTATATCCCCAATGACAGGAAAGATTAAAGAGATTAATGTTAATGCCAATACAGCTATGAGTGCCCTGGTGCGTGACAATCTGAGCGAAGGCTGGCTGCTATGGTTAGCAAGGATTTATCCTGTAACTTCTGATAAATCTTAATCAAAAAATAATGTCTCAAGTTAAGGAGAAACTATGTTTAAAATTCTAAAAAAGGAAGAACTTTCAGAAAATATAACGTTATTTGATATTGAAGCCAAAGAGATTGCAAAAAAGGCAAAGCCAGGTAATTTTTTCGTACTTAAGATTCATGAAGAAGGGGAAAGGATACCTCTGACTATTGCAGACTTTGACAGGGAAAAAGGAACAATTACCGCGGTTTTCCAGAAGGTCGGTAAAACAACCTACCATCTGGGAACACTAAATGAGGGTGATCTTATATCCGATATTATTGGTCCTCTCGGAATACCTTCACATATAGAAAAATTAGGTACTGTTGTTTGTGTCGGCGGCGGGGTGGGTATCGCACCAGTCTATCCAATAACAAAGGCGTTAAAGGAGACAGGCAATAAAGTGATTTCTATTATAGGTGCCAGATCAAAAGATCTCCTTTTCTGGGAAGAAAAGATGCGTAATGTATCAGACGAGCTATTTGTTACCACAGATGACGGCTCATACGGCAGAAAGGGAGTAATAACAGTACCCCTGGAGGAGGTATTAAAAGACAATAAAATTGATTTGGTAGTCGCCATTGGCCCTGCCATTATGATGAAATTCGCCTGCAAGACAACAGAAAAATACAACGTAAAAACAGTTGTCAGTCTTAATTCAATAATGATTGATGCAACAGGAATGTGTGGCGGCTGCAGAGTAGAGGTGGGAGGAGAGACAAAGTTCTGCTGTGTCGATGGCCCTGAATTTGACGGGCATAAGGTTGATTTTGACCTGCTTCTGGAAAGGCAGAAAATGTATCTTGAAGAGGAAAAGATTGCTTTAGATAGATATAGGAAAGGATTGGGGGTCTAAATATGGAAGAAAAGAAGGAACCTAAAAAAGAAGACGAAAAGAAAAAGATCAGAGTAAAGATGAAGGAACAGGAACCTCTTGTGAGGGCCAGAAATTTCGATGAGGTGCCTTACGGTTATTCTCCTGAAGAAGCAGTTGAAGAAGCAAAGAGATGTTTATCCTGCAAAAACCCGGCCTGCAGAAAAGGCTGTCCGGTAGAGGTAGATATACCTGGATTCATAAATCTCATAAAAGAACAGAAGTTCCTTGAAGCATGTTATAAAGTCAAGGAGAAAAATGCACTTCCTGCTGTCTGTGGAAGGGTATGCCCCCAGGAGATTCAATGTGAATCTTTATGTCTTGTGGGCAAGAAAGGCGACCCTGTTGCTGTCGGCAACCTGGAGAGGTTCGTTGCAGATTACGAAGCTGAAAAAGGCGAGATAAAGCTCCCCGAGAAACCAAAGCCAACCGGCAGAAAAATAGCAATAATAGGTTCAGGCCCCGGCGGTTTAACCTGTGCAGCTGACTTAATAATGTCAGGTCATCAGGTTACCCTTTTTGAAGCATTACACAAATCAGGCGGGGTATTAGTCTACGGCATACCCGAGTTCAGGCTTCCAAAAGCAATAGTAGAAAGGGAGGTTGAATATATCAGGAAACTTGGTGTTGAGGTAGTAGTTAATGCAATTGTTGGAAAGCTGTTCACTGTTGACGAATTATTAAACCATCACGGGTATGATGCAATATATATCGGAATAGGTGCAGGTCTGCCCATATTTCTGGGAATACCCGGAGAAAACCTCAATGGTGTTTACTCTGCTAATGAGTTCCTGACAAGGGCAAACCTGATGAAGGCCTATCTCTTTCCCGAGTACGATACCCCTATCAAAAGAGGCAAAAAGGTTGCGGTATTTGGCGGGGGAAACGTTGCCATGGATGCTGCAAGGGTTGCGTTAAGACTCGGGGCAGAAAAAGTCTATCTTATATACAGGCGCTCTGAAGCTGAGATGCCCGCAAGAAAGGCCGAAGTTCATCATGCTCACGATGAAGGAATAGAATTCGTACTCCTAACAAATCCGACGAGATTAAT
Source organism: uncultured Nitrospiraceae bacterium (assembly GCA_964345225.1). Classification (GTDB taxonomy): domain Bacteria; phylum Nitrospirota; class Thermodesulfovibrionia; order Thermodesulfovibrionales; family UBA6898; genus CAYFQB01. The sequence continues at coordinate 41,353 of CAYFQB010000010.1, forward strand.
TGATGACGGAAAGGGGAATGTCTGTGGAGTCGAATGTTTAAAGATGGAATTAGGCGAGCCTGACGAATCAGGCAGGAGGAGGCCTGTACCCATAAAAGGCAGCGAATTCCAGATTGAAGTAGACGTTGCAATACCAGCTCTTGGTGCAAGGGCAAATCCGCTTTTGACAGCAACCATGTCAGACTTAAAAATTAATAAAAGAGGCTATATAGTTGCTGAAGAAGAAACAGGCATGACCTCAAAAGAGGGGGTCTTTGCAGGCGGAGATATTGTAACAGGTTCTGCAACAGTAATCCTGGCTATGGGTGCTGGAAGAAAAGCGGCAAGAGGAATTAATGACTATCTTAAATGGAAATACTGGGACTTTAAGACTTAAAAGTAAGGAGTTATAAGTCAATAGTGAATGTCTTCTAAATTTATAACTTTTTACTTACTAACTTGGGAGGAGGAGATATATTTATGGAAAACGATTTTAAAATACTCGTAGTAGACGATGAAGATGTCGTTATAAGAAGCTGCGAGAGAGTACTTAAGTCTGAAGGCTATAACATCGAAGGTGCATTGAGTGGGAAAGAGGCAATATCCAAGATGGAGCAAAATAATTTCAATCTCGTTCTCACTGACCTTAAGATGCCCGAGATGGACGGCATCACCCTGATTAGATGGATACGAAAAGAAAAGCCGGATACAGGCGTAGTTATAATCACAGGTTATCCATCACAGGAGACAATTAAAGAAGCCCTTGAATTAGGCATTATTGACTACGTGCCAAAGCCCTTCACTCCGGCGGTGCTGACAGATGTAACACACAGGGCTGTAGAATGGATAAAGGTAAAGGTTCCCGTCGAGGAAGAACCACCCGAAGATTTCCCGCCATCAATGGCTGCTGAACTGGATAATGTAATCAGGGAATACAGGGATATGCCCGGAAACCTTATACCTGTACTTCAAAGAGCTCAGGCACTAGTAGGATATCTCCCTCCTGTTGTTCAGAAACGTATCTCTAAAGGTCTTAATATACCATCAGCAGAGGTCCACAGTGTTGTCTCATTCTACGCCTTCTTTACCATGAAACCAAGAGGAGAACACCTCATCAGGCTCTGTCTGGGGACTGCCTGCTATGCAAAAAAATCAGAGGCAATTCTGGAGAAGTTCATGGAAGAATTAGATGTCGAAGTTGAGGAGGTTACCGAGGATAAAAAATTCTCCCTTGAGACTGTCCGATGCCTTGGTGCATGCGGTCTCGCACCAGTGGCAGTAGTAGACGAAGAGACTTATGGCTTATTACATCCAAAGAAGGTAAGAGAGGTCATAAATGCATATAGATAAAAAGGAGAGAAACTATGCCAAGACTAACTATAGATGATTTAAAAAGGATTAAAGAAGAATATAAGGCAACCTTTACCTTAAGGGAAGGCGGTTACAGGGCAAAGGTAACAGTTCATATGGGCACATGTGGCATAGCTGCTGGTGCAAGAGCAATAATGACCGTTGTAATGGACGAAATTGCACAGGCCAAGGTTGAAGACGTGATTGTTACTACATCTGGTTGTGCCGGACTATGCGCCCGTGAACCAATGGCAACAGTTGAGATAGTGAATAATCCCCCTGTCAGATATATTGACCTTACCGACGAAAAGATCAAAGAGATATTCAAAGAACATATAATTGGGGGCAAAGCAGTAGAAAAATATGCATTGGCTATTGGAAGTGAGACAACATATTAAAATGAACACACATAACCACAGAATGAAAAAAAACAGATTAGCACAGATATCTGCGATCATCTGTACTCATCCGCGGTCATCTGTGTTTTGTAATTCAGGAGGATAGGGATGGAAAAATATCGAGTCAATCTAATGATGTGTGCAGGAACCGGCTGTATTGCAAGCGGCACACCTAAAGTAAAGGCCGCTCTTTCGGAAGAATTAAAAAAGAGGGGACTTGAAAATGAAATACAGGTTATTATGACCGGTTGCAATGGTTTCTGTGCACAGGGACCTATTGTATCTGTATACCCTGATAATATTTTTTACCAATCATTAAAGGTAGAAGATATACCTTTTCTGGTTGAAGAACATTTCTTAAAAGGCAGACCTGTAAAAAAATTGATGTATCAGGAACCAGCAGAAAAAATAGCCCTGCCAGCTATGGGTGAGATCCCCTTCTTTAAATATCAGGTACTCCGTGTTCTAAGGAACAAGGGACTAATAGACCCTGAAAAGATTGAAGAATATATTGCCAGGGATGGTTATTTGGCTGCTGCAAAGGCCCTCACCGAGATGACTCCTGAAGAAATAATAAAAGTTGTAAAAGACTCAGGTGTAAGGGGCAGGGGTGGCGCAGGGTTCCCAACCGGTCTTAAATGGGAATTTGCCTCAAAGTCACAGGCAGACCAGAAGTTTATGCTCTGCAATGGTGACGAGGGAGACCCCGGGGCATTCATGGACAGGTCTGTTATGGAGGCAGACCCCCATTCAGTCATTGAGGGCATGATCATAGGTGCCAGAGCCATAGGTGCAAGCAAAGGCGTTATCTATTGCAGGGCTGAGTATCCTTTAGCTGTGGAGCGTCTCCGTATAGCAATATCACAGGCATATGATTCAGGACTGCTAGGGAAAAACATCCTCGGCTCGGATTTTAGCTTTGACCTCAGCATATACCTCGGTGCAGGTGCATTTGTATGTGGTGAAGAAACAGCCCTCATGCGTTCTATTGAGGGAAAGCGAGGAATGCCCATACCGAGGCCGCCCTTTCCTGCACATAAAGGGCTCTGGGAAAAACCTTCAGTCCTGAATAATGTTGAGACCTTGGCACAGATTGCCCCGATAATCCTTAATGGTTCTGAGTGGTACAGAAGCCTCGGGACTGAAAAAAGCACGGGTACAAAGGTCTTTGCACTTACAGGTGCTATACACAATGTCGGACTTGTTGAGGTCCCCATGGGTGTTCCACTCAAGAGAATTATATACGATATCGGAGGTGGGATAAAAAAGGGGAAATTCAAGGCTGTTCAGCTCGGCGGCCCATCAGGCGGCTGCATACCGGACAGTCTCATCGAGACACCTGTTACCTATGAAGATATTGTAGCTACAGGCGCCATTGTCGGTTCTGGTGGAATGGTCGTCCTGGATGACAGTAACTGCATGGTCAGTTTAGCCAGATTCTTCCTCGGCTTTACAACAGAGGAATCCTGTGGAAAGTGCCCGCCCTGCAGGGTAGGCACAAAAATCCTGCTTGATATACTCGAGGATATTACAGAAGGCCGTGGCAAAGAGGCTGATGTCGATACACTTGAGGATCTCAGTAGAGATATTATTGCAACCTCCCTTTGCGGGCTTGGACAAACAGCCCCGAACCCTATCCTTACTACTATCAAATATTTCAAACACGAGTATGAATCCCATATCAAATACAAGAGATGTGAGGCTATGGTCTGTAAGGAGATAATTTCATCTCCCTGTCAGCATACCTGTCCTATCGGTACAGAAGTTCCTGTCTATGCAGCCTTAATTGCCCATAGCCGCTTTGATGAGGCAGTTCAGGTTATAAAAAAAGACAATCCTCTGGCAAGCGTCTGCGGCCGTGTCTGCACCCATCCATGCGAATCCAATTGCAAATCAGGGGAGGTGGGAGAACCTCTTGCAGTAAGGGAACTGAAGCGGTTTGCAACTGACTACGCTTTTAAAACAGGTTATAAAATGCCGGTTAAACGCAAGGAGCTAAAGAATAAGAAAGTTGCCATTATAGGTTCAGGACCAGGCGGACTGACAGCAGGTTACTTCCTTTCTCTGGAAGGATATGATGTTACAATCTTTGAGGCCAAAAACGTTCTAGGCGGCATGCTCAGAGTAGCCATACCAATATACAGATTGCCAAGGGAACTGGTCGATGCTGATATTGAGGCAATTAAAGAGGCTGGTGTCAAATTCCAGACCAACACGGCCTTAGGCAAAGATATATCAATAAACAGCCTTTTCAATGATGGGTACGAAGCAATATTTATCTCGGTTGGTGCACATAAACCAATGGACCTTGGCATCCCCGGTGAGGACAGCGAAGGTGTCATAGGTTCATTGAAATTTCTTGAGGCAGTGAATCTCGGCAAAGAGATTAAAGTCGGCAACAGGATCGGCATTATCGGCGGAGGTAATGCTGCAGTTGACGCTGCGAGGTCTGCCCATCGTCTTTCAAATACTGAGAAGGTTACCCTCATTTACAGAAGGACACGGGCAGAGATGCCGGCATGGAAAGAGGAAGTTGATGCAACGATCGAAGAAGGAGTTGATATACAATTCCTGACTGCACCCACAAGGGTATTAACCCAGGATGGAAAACTTACAGGCATCGAAGCCATTCGTATGGAATTAGGAGAACCGGATGCAAGCGGCAGAAGAAGACCAGTGCCAGTTAAAGGATCTGAATTTATCATAGAACTGGATACATTAATTAGGGCAATCGGTGAAACGCCTGACGTTACCTTCCTCAGAGACCAGGGACTCGAGGTATCCGACAGAAACAGACTCATAGTTGACCCTGAGACTTTAGCCACCCAAAGACCGGGGGTCTTTGCAGGCGGTGACGCGGTAACCGGTCCGAAAACCGTTATACATGCTATCGCTGCCGGCAAGATAGCAGCACAATCCATCGATAAATATCTCAGGAGTGAAAGTCTGGAAAGAGAATACAAAGTAACCAGACCCTCTATGTATATTGAACCTGTTGAACTAACCGATGAGGAAATAGAGAGTGCTAAACGGCCTAAATCACCGCATTTGCCTCCGGAACAGAGGGTTAAGAATTTTAAAGAGGTGGAGCTAGGTTTCACTGAAGAGATGGCAGTTAATGAGGCAAGGAGATGCCTCAGGTGTGAGTTAGGTACCGCAGAAGGCACACAAGCAATGCAGGAAATGCGGGAAAAGAAAAAAATGGAAACAGAATTACAGAAGGTAGGAGGAGGGGAAAAATGATTGAATTTACAATCAATGACAAAAAAATAACAGTAGAGGAAGGTTCTACAATCCTCCAGGCCGCAAAACAGAACGGTATCAAGATACCCAATCTTTGCTATGACAAAAGACTAAAGCCATATGGTTCCTGCAGGATGTGTGTTGTTGAGGCAGAGAAATCACCGAGGCTCTTAGCTGCGTGCTCAACACCTGTTGCGCCTGGGATGGTAATACATACAGATACACCAAAACTCAGAAAGGCTCGCCAGACAGTTCTGGAGCTCTTACTGGTCCACCATCCTCTTGACTGTCCTGTATGTGACAAGGCGGGTGAATGTGACCTTCAGGATCTTGCGTACGAATACGGCAAGACAGAAACCCGCTTTATCAGGCACAGGAAAGAGGCTTCTCCTGATGTAAGGGGTCCTCTAATAGAACTTACTTCAAACAGGTGCATACTATGCGGAAAATGCGTAAGAATCTGCGCAGAATATCAGGGGAAAGGTGCCCTCGGTCTAATCGGCAGGGGGTTTCCAACAGTAGTGCAACCTGCCTTTGGTGAAATTCTCGAATGTGACTATTGCGGCCAGTGCATCGACATCTGTCCAACAGGTGCACTCCTGAGCAAGCCATATAAATATAAAGCCCGTGCCTGGTTTCTTGAAGAAAAAGACACGATATGTCCTTTCTGCGGCTGCGGATGTACTCTAACCCTGGGTATCAGGGAAGGGAAAATACTGAGATCGCGTGGCCAAGAAGATAAAGGGCGGAGTGAAGGGAACCTTTGCGGAAGGGGCAGGTTTGGTTTTGATTATATATACGCTGAAGGCCGCTTGAAAACCCCTATGATAAGAAAAGAAAGAATACTCGTACCTGTAACATGGGATGAGGCGATTACTTATGTAAGCGACAGGCTGAAATCCATTATTGAGTCACGCGGCAATAAATCTGTAGGGGCTATCGGATCTCACAGATGTACAAACGAAGACAATTTCATGCTAAGGAAGTTTATGTTGAATGTTGTAGGTTCGAATAATATGGATTCCTCCGCAGCTTTTGGATACTCAAAAGTCCAGAAAGCCCTTAATACAGCCTTTGGACTGAAAATGCATCCTGTAGATCTAAAATCGCCTTTGAACAAAGACATTATCCTGATTGTAGAGTCTGATATCAGTACTACCCACCCTGTTTTTGGAATTAATATCCTTAAGGCAAAGCGTGAAGGTTCTAGCCTGATTGTAGCAGACTGCAGGGAAACAAAACTTACAAGGCACAGTTCAAATCATCTGAAAATGAAACAGGGAACCTCGGTTGCACTCCTCAACGGAATAATAAAGACAATTATAGACAAAGGCCTTTTCAACAGAGAGATTGTTTCGAAAATTACCGGCTTCTCTGAACTGGAAAAGAGTCTGGAAGACTACACTCCGGAAAGGGTTTCAAAAATTACCGGCATTCCTGAACAAGAACTTATATCCACTGCCGAAACTTTTGCAAAGGCAAAAAACAGGATAATCTCTTTTACCCTAAGTGCCACAGAAAACACTAAAGGCACTGATACAGTCCTTGCAGCGTCAAACCTGATAATCCTCCTTGGAGAGGAGACAGAAGCGCTTCAAATCCCGGCTGAATACGCAAACACCTATGGATTGTACAAGATGGGGGTTCGTCCAGATGCAGAAGAACCAGATGGGAAAAATATCTTTGAGATGCTTTATGATCCAGGCTCCCTTCATGCCATGTATATAATGGGTGAAGACCCGGTTTCTGCCTTTCCAGACAATTCAAAGATAATAAATACCCTTAAATCTCTCGACCTTCTTATTGTTCAGGATATCTCTATGACGGAAACAGCAAAGCTGGCGCACGTTATACTGCCTGCCTCCGGCTGGGCTGAAAAAGACGGCAATTTCGTAAATGCCGAGGGAATTACCCAGAGATTGGACAGAATAGTTGATGCCCCAGGTCAGTCTCAGCCCGACTGGAAGATACTTAGAAATTTGGCATTATCAATGGGGAAAGATTTAGGGCCCAGAGACTTCGAAAGCTTATCAGAAGAAATACGAGAGACAATTCGTGAAGAAGAGAACAAGTCTGATAAAAGGATCTTTATTCCTGTATCATATTCACCTGATGAAAAGCCGGATACGGAGTATCCGCTGTCACTCGTAACGAGAGACGTTCTACAGCATTCGGGAACAATGTCGACAAGGTCAAAGGCACTCGATCTGGTTGTTTCCGAGGCATTCCTTGAAATTAATGAAGAAGATGCCAAAAAAATTGGAGTACCGAACAACAGCCATGTCAAGATAACATCAAGGCGTGGAACTGTATATCTCAAGGCAAAAATTTCAGATTCTGTTCAGCCAGGGGAAGTCTTTACATCAGCACATTTTCCACACGGCCGTGTCAATGCTCTTACATATCCTTCAGTGAACGGAATTGGAAGCACATATGCTGTAAAGATAGAAGCAGCCAAGGAGTAAATTTATGAGAAACTTTTAATTATGATAAATATATGAAAATAGATGAGATCAAAGAAATACTTAATGCTGGATTTCTATCAGAAAATGACGAGACAGGCCCAGGTAACATAAATATTGCAAGTGCTTATTGTGCTGACCTTATGAGCGATGTTCTTTCATTCTCAATTACCAATTCTCTCTTAATAACACATCTGACCAATACTCAGGTAATACGTACAGCAGTAGTTGCAGATATAAAGGCAATAGTATTTGTCCAGAACAAAAGGCCTGATAAAGAAACAATTGACCTGGCCCAAAGGCAGAAAATACCTTTGTTGGTAACCAATTTGTCAATGTTTGATACATGTGGCATACTTTATGAGAAAGGGCTTCGGAGCAAACCCGATACTAATACAAATTCTAAATGATTAATAGCAAAGAGGGCGTTTTTTTCTTGACGGGCAAAGATTTTGCCAGTGCAGGTAATGCCTCAAACAATTTAAAGACGATTCTTGAAAACATGGGCGTCAAGACGAACATCATCAGGAAAACTTCAATAGCGGCTTTTGAGGCAGAAATGAATGTAATAATATATGCTGTAGCTGGAATGATGCACTATTATATAAATCCTGAAGCGATAAAAGTTGTTATTAAGGATATGGGCCCCGGCATCGAAAATATAGAGCTTGCCATGACAGAAGGTTATTCAACAGCTCCAGACCACATAAGAGAGATGGGGTTCGGATCAGGTATGGGGCTGCCGAATATCAAAAAAAGCACTGATAAATTACATATAGATACAATAATCGGCGAGGGAACAACACTCGAATTTATTATTAATTTAAATTAGACAGCCTAGAGGAACCAATAATGAAGCTAAAGGAAATTATCGATAGCCTTTCACTAGATGTCAAGACACCGGCAGCTAATTTGAACAGGGAAGTAACAGGAGGATATGCAAGTGACCTCCTGTCCGATGTTATAGGCAACGCAAAGGAAGGTTATATCTGGATAACCCTCCAGGTTCATCTTAATATAATAGCTGTAGCTTCCTTAAAAGGTCTCTCGGGAATAATACTCGCCAATAACAGGATCCCGGATACAGATACATTAAATAAGGCTGTGAAGGAAAATATCCCTGTAATGACAAGCCCTCTAACCTCTTTTGAAATCACGGGAAGACTTTATACCCTCGGCCTGAGATGCCAGTAGAATTTATAGCGGACCTGCATATTCATTCATGTCTGTCCCCCTGCGCAGAGCTTTCTATGACTCCTGTGGCAATAGTCGAAAAAGCAGCATCCCTGGGTATAAATATAATTGCTGTCTGTGACCACAACTCTGCCGAAAACATTGAAGTAACAAAGAGTCTTGCAAAAAAAAGGGGAATAAATGCAGTTGCAGGGATCGAGATTAATTCATCAGAAGAGGTCCATGTTCTCGGTCTATTCGGAGATATTGACAGCACCCTGAAAATGCAAACGATTATATATGAGAATCTTCAACCCGGAGAAAACGATGAAGAGGCATTCGGGATGCAGGTTGTTGTAAATGAGAATGACGAAGTCTTAGAATTTAACAAAAGACTACTGATAGGTTCTACAAATCTGTCAGTAAACATGATTGTTGAATCAATACACAGGTTAAATGGCATTGCAATAGCAGCCCATATTGACAGAGAGGGATTCGGTATCATTGGCCAGCTTGGATTCATACCGCCTGAACTTCAATTCGATGCACTCGAGATATCACCTAATATAACCATTGAGGAAGCAAGAGCAAGATTTAGAGAATACAGCCATATCCCGTGGATTACATCATCAGACGCCCATTATCTAAAAGACATGGGGAGGGTATCAACAGGCTTCTACATGAATCATTCAACTTTTGATGAGTTGTGCCTTGCCCTAAAGGGTATTGACGGCAGAAAGGTTATACTCTAACCTCCATGGAAGACATTTCACTTCATATACTTGATATTGCTGAGAATTCTGTCGCAGCTGGGGCAACCATTATTGAAATCGAAATCATCGAGGATACAGCAAAAGATTCTCTTTCCATTAAGATCAAAGATAACGGCAAAGGCATTCCAGAGGAGCTTGTAGAGAAGGTTCTTGACCCTTTCTACACGACGCGAAAAACCAGACATGTAGGTTTTGGACTGTCATTGCTTGCACAATCAGCAAAGGAGACAGGCGGAGATATTTCCATAAAATCAGAGGAAAATGTGGGCACTGTAATAACCGCCAGCTTCAAACACAGTCATATAGACAGGAGACCCATGGGTAACATTGCAGATACATTCCTGGTATTAATTGCAGGCAATCCGGATATTGATTTTGTTTTTACTTACATCAGGGATGACAGCGACTTTTCGCTGGATACACGCCAGATACGTGCCGAACTCGATGGTATTCCTTTAAATTTTCCCCCGGCTATATCTCTAATCAGAAACTATTTAAAAGAATCCCTGTCTGATATAAAATGATTTGAATAGGGCTTTACCTTTGACCTCGATAAGGATTATGGCATATTATTAATTAAAAGGTGATTACAGTTGATTCCATATAAGGACGATAATCCCACAAGAATAATACCATTCATCACGATTTTAATTATTGCAATGAACATCTTTGTATTTATCCTCCAGTTTATGTATGGTTTAGACAGCAGAAGTATTGTATACAAATACGGTGCAATACCGAGCAATATAGCAGGTTTTGAATCGAACCAGCCCATACATCCTGTGTTAACGATTTTCACCTCAATGTTCATGCATGGAGGACTGTTTCATATCGGCGGCAATATGCTTTATCTCTGGATATTCGGCAATAATATAGAAGATAAACTCGGTCATTTAAAATTTTTTATTTTCTATTTATTCTGCGGGATAGTCGCTGCGATTTCTCATGTAGTGACTGAACCTCATTCGAACATCCCGATGATAGGTGCTAGTGGTGCTGTTTCGGGTGTTCTCGGAGCATATGTACTTCTCTTTCCAATGGCTAAAGTACATACAATACTCTTTTTTGGCTTCTTCATACAGATTGTTAAAATCCCTGCCTTGATAGTTATCGGATTTTGGGCTATTATACAAGTTGTGAACGGTATGATCACCAAAGGGATACTGAATCAGGGGGGAGTTGCCTGGTTTGCCCATATAGGGGGATTCATTGCAGGTCTTTCAACAATAAAGCTGTGGCAGTTGAGAAGGAGGACCTCAAAGTGGTAGTAATTTGTCCGAGATGCAAAATAAGACTTAAAGTAGATGAAACAAGACTCTTACCTCAGGGTTCCAGGTTTAAATGCCAAAAATGCAGTACTGTGCTTGTTGTAAAAAAACCATCTTTACAGGCAAAAAGGACTCTTGACAGCAGGAAGATACTTGTAGCTCACTCAAACCCTGAGATAAATGGAAAAATAAAATCAATTCTTACAGAGCAGAATTATAAAGTCATTACATCCGCTGAGGGCATAGATGCAATGGTCAAGGCTTTGGGAGAAAGCCCTTACCTCGCAATTTTAGAAGTTGTTCTGCCTAAAATTTATGGTTTTGAGTTATGTAAAAGGTTGAAATCAAGAGCAGAAACGAAAAATATGAAATTTATATTGATCACATCTGTATATGACAAAACAAAATACAGACGGGAGCCGACTTCATTATATGGTGCTGATGAATATATCGAAGAACATAACCTGTCTGCAGAATTAATTAAAAAAGTCAATAGCCTTCGAGGGCTTCCAGTAGAAGAAACCGAAAGAATGATTCAACCCCCGTTAGAAAAGACTGAACCTCAAAAAGTTGAACAGATCGAAATACCAGAAGAAAAATTTGAACCTGCATTGAAAGAGGAACCTCTTATTGAAAAAAAATCTTTCGATGAAGATATAGAAAAAGCGAAGAGACTTTCTCGTACAATAATAAACGATATATACCTTTACAATGCTTCAAAAGTAGACGAGTCAATAAGAAACAACAACTTTTTTACAGTATTTTCCACAGAGTTAAATGAAGGCAAGAAATTATATGAAAACAGGATACCTCCTGAAATAAGGGATAAAGGCGATTTCTTTACCGAGGTTATAGAAAACTTTATCAACTCAAAAAAGACGACCCTTGAACTATAAATTTATTCAAAATTTGAAGTTTTTTAAAGATAATTGAAGATATAATCAGATTTATCGATTTATTGCCAATAAATAAGACCTTGCCATAAATCGGTGTTTCTTTGTATATTAGCACTCACTTACTTTGAGTGCTAACAATCCTTGAATTGCCAATATACTTTATAAAGAAAGGAGAAATGTCTATGAATTTCAGACCGCTTAAAGACAGGGTGTTTGTAAAGTACACTGATGAGGGGGAGAAGACAGCCGGTGGTATTTATATCCCCGACTCTGCAAAGGAAAAACCCCAGAAAGGCACTGTTGAGGCTGTCGGTTCAGAAGTTAAAGAGATAAAAGTTGGAAACACAATTCTTTTTGACAAATATTCAGGCTCAAAAATAAATATCGACAATAACGAATATCTGATCATTAAAGAAGAAGACATACTAGGTATTGTTGAAGGATAAAAAATAATAAGGAGGACTAACAAATGGCAAAACAGCTTCTTTTTGATGAAGCAGCGAGGAGCTCTATATTAAAGGGCATTTCACTATTGAATGATGCGGTTAAAGCAACGCTCGGTCCAAAAGGTAAAAATGCAATACTCGATAAAAAATATGGGGCACCAACCATAACAAAGGACGGCGTAACCGTAGCTAAAGAAATCGAACTGAAAGAACCATATGAAAATATGGGTGCACAGCTCGTAAGAGAAGTCGCAAGCAAAACATCCGATGTTGCTGGTGACGGGACAACCACAGCAACTGTGCTTGCCCACTCTATTTACAGCGTAGGAATAAAGCACGTTGTTGCAGGTTCTAACCCTATGGATATCAAAAGGGGCATAGAAAAAACCGTGGAAAGGGTTGTGGAGGAGCTTAAAAAGATAAGCAAACCGGTTCAGGATAAAAAAGAGATCGCACAGGTAGGTGCAATCTCGGCAAACAATGACACTTCTATTGGTGAACTTATCGCAGAGGCAATGGATAAAGTCGGGAAAGACGGTGTTATAACGGTTGAGGAAGCAAAAAGCATGGCAACTTCACTCGAGGTTGTCGAGGGAATGCAGTTCGACAGGGGATACATCTCACCATATTTTGTTACAGACGCTGAAAGAATGGAGTGCAATCTCGAAGACGTTTTTATTCTCATCCATGAAAAGAAAATTTCCTCAATGAAAGACCTTCTCCCTATTCTTGAACAGACAGCAAAAATGGGCAAACCCCTTCTGATCATAGCAGAAGAAGTGGAAGGAGAGGCACTTGCTACACTTGTCGTCAATAAATTAAGAGGTACGATCCAGGTATGTTCAGTGAAAGCCCCCGGCTTTGGTGAAAGACGCAAGGCCATGCTCGAAGACATTGCTATTCTTACAGGCGGTACAATGATATCTGAAGACCTCGGCATCAAGCTTGAAAGCATAAAAATCTCTGATCTCGGTAAGGCTAAAAAGATTACCGTAGACAAAGAGAATACAACAATCGTCGAAGGTGCAGGGGATTCCTCCAAAATACAGGGAAGGGTAAAACAGATAAAAACACAGATCGAGGAGACAACATCAGATTATGACAGAGAAAAGCTTCAGGAACGCCTGGCCAAAATTGTCGGTGGAGTTGCTGTTATTAATGTAGGTGCAGCAACAGAGACCGAAATGAAAGAGAAGAAGGCAAGGGTTGAAGATGCACTTCATGCAACAAGAGCTGCCGTTGAAGAAGGTGTAGTGCCGGGTGGAGGCGTTGCATTATTGAGGTGTATTAGTGCATTGAAGGGGTTAAAGCTTGATAATCATGATCAAAATGTTGGTGTCGATATTATAAAGAAGGCACTTGAAGAGCCTATCCGGCAAATAGTAAATAACACGGGGCTCGATGGCTCTGTTATAGTCGAAAAAGTTAAAAACTCCAAAGATCTCAATTATGGATTCGATGCCCAGAATGAAGAATATGTTGACATGCTAAAAGCAGGGATTATCGATCCTACCAAGGTAACCAGATATGCACTACAGAATGCATCATCTGTTGCAGCTCTCATGCTTACCACATCGGTAATGATTACAGAAATACCTGAAGAGAAACCAGAGATGCCCGCAATGCCACCAGGTGGAATGGGCGGAATGTACTAAGACTTAAAAAAAAATTATATCCGGGAAAGCAGGGACAACCCTGCTTTCCCTTCTTCAGACTCGCTCCCTGCCATTTTTAAAATGTATTAATACAAAAAATGCATTAACATCTGTCGCAGGGTAAAGAATCTATTCTCTAAACTTTATAATCGGGTTTACATTTTAAGACTATTTTGGCATCCTATTCTTATGAAAAAAAATATTATTTTAACAGTTATCTTTATCTCTTTTCTGGCGTTAATTTATATTGCATTCGAGATGCTTGTACCACTACATTCAGGCAATAAATTTGTCGAAATAGAAATCCCAAAGGGGACAACATTCAGACAGACTGTAGAAATCCTGTACAATAAAAAACTTATCAGAGATAAGAATGTTCTTCTGTTAATAGGCAGGCTTACCAATGCTGAGAAAAAAATAAAGGCAGGATACTACCTGATACAGAATTCGATGAGCACTCTGGAAATATTTAAAAAAATAGTTAAAGGACAGATAATAGAATATGAGATAAAAATATTGGAGGGCGATTCACTTCTTGAGATAGCAGAAAAACTTTCCGAATCAGATATAATAAAAAAGGAGGACTTTTTCAAGTTATCGAAAGACCATGACTTTCTGGCTGCCTATAATATCTATGCTCCGAGCATCGAGGGTTATATTTTCCCTGACACATATTTGATCCCAAAAGGTATCAGGCCTGAAGATGCTATCGGGCTGATGATAAACAGGATGCGCGAAAAATACTCTGATAAACTTTTATCCAGAACAGCTGAACTGGGAATATCTGAAAACGAAGTCTTAACTCTCGCTTCTATAATAGAAAAAGAAGCAGTCCTGAATTCTGAAAGGCCTTTGATCTCCGGTGTCTATCATAACAGGCTAAAAAAGAAAATGTACCTGCAGGCAGATCCAACGGTTTTATACGGGATAAAAAGCTCAAAGGAGAAGATAACAAAATCTGATTTGAGCCGCAAAACTCCGTATAATACTTATGCTTTCAAGGGACTTCCCCCAGGCCCCATAGCCTCTCCCGGAATGGAATCAATAGTTGCAGCACTTTATCCTGCAGATGTCCCTTATCTCTATTTTGTCTCAAAGGATGATATCACCCATCAATTTTCTACAACAGCTGAAGAACATTTAAAGGCTGTAAAAATGTACCGGCAAAAGAAACAGGTAATAAGAAAAAACAATACAAAAGAAGGATCTAAAGATAATGGTACGTCGTAAAAAAACCAGAAAAATTTTCGTCGGAGGTCTGCCAATTGGAGGCGGCAGTCCTATTGTCGTCCAGTCAATGACAAAAACAGATACAAGGAATGTTAAATCAACAGTAAAACAGATTAAATCTCTATCAGCAAAAGGCTGTGAAATAATAAGAATAGCTGTGCCTGATAGAGAAGCCGCAAGAGCCCTGGGCAAGATTAAGAAATCCGTATCTGTCCCGATTATTGCTGATATACATTTTGATTGGAGACTGGCCCTTGAGTCAATTCAGCAGGGTGTAGATGGACTCAGAATTAACCCTGGCAATATAGGCGCCAGGTGGAAGGTTGCCGAGATTGTTTCATCTGCATCCGACAAGAATATTCCCATCAGGGTTGGAGTAAATGCCGGCTCACTTGGCAAAAAGCTCCTTGCAAAATACGGTCATCCATCCCCTGAGGCACTTGTTGAAAGCGCTGAAGAACATATACAAATACTTGAAGGCTTGAGATTCAGGAACATCAAGGTATCTCTTAAAGCATCAAATGTTCCCGCTACCGTCGAGGCATACAGACTATTTTCCAGAAAATACAGATATCCACTTCATATCGGAATATCAGAAGCAGGACCTTCAATTACAGGTATTATTAAAAGTTCTGTTGGACTCGGCATACTCTTATCCGAAGGTATTGGAGATACAATAAGGGTATCACTGACAGCAGACCCTCTCGAAGAGGTCAGAGTCGCATTTGAAATCCTTAAATCATTAGGACTCAGGGAAAAGGGGGCAAATATAATCTCTTGTCCAACCTGTGGCAGATGTGAGATTGACATTGTAGGGCTTGCATCCAAGGTCGAAAATCGTCTGAATGATATTGATAAACCAATAACGGTAGCTGTGATGGGTTGTATTGTGAACGGTCCTGGAGAGGCAAGAGAGGCTGACATAGGAATAGCCGGAGGAAAAGGCAGAGGGATTCTCTTTAAAAAAGGCAAGATAATTAAGAGGATAAGGGAAAAAGAACTGTTAAAAGAATTATTGCATGCAATTAACTTGTAATGGAAATTATAAGAATACCACGCATATTGCAGGATACCTGTAAAAAGCACCTTTCAAGAGGAAGGACTATAGGGTTCGTGCCTACAATGGGTGCGCTTCATGAAGCACATCTTAGCCTTATAAAAAGGTCGCGCCTTGAGAATGACATAACCGTGGTCAGCATCTTTGTTAATCCAATACAGTTCGCACCGTCCGAGGATTTAGAAAAATACCCGAGAGATATAGAAAATGATATAAAAAAACTGCGCACCGCAGAGATTGACAGCCTCTTTCTCCCTGATAAGGCAATCTTTTATTCAGAAGATTTTTCAACATACATAAATGTAGAGACAATTTCTGAAAAACTCTGCGGCAGATTCCGTCCAGGTCATTTCAGGGGAGTTGCCACTGTTGTGGCAAAACTATTTAATATTATGAAACCGACAAGGGCATATTTCGGGCAGAAGGATTTTCAGCAGGCGGTCATAATAAGAAAGATGATAAAAGACCTTAATTTCGATATTGATATCATAGTATGTCCCACTGTCAGGGAATCCGATGGTCTTGCCATGAGCTCCAGAAACCTGTATCTTAATGAAAAACATCGTAAAGCTGCTTCGGCGGTATACAGATGTCTTAGCAAAGCATCAGATTCAATAAAGTCCGGCATATCAGATACAGAACAGATAAAGGAGATAATGAAAGGGGTAATTTCAGAAGAACCGCTAATAACAGATATAGATTATGCCTCTGTTTATGACCCGGAGACCCTTGAGGAAGTTAATGAAATAAAAGGAGAGGTTCTTATTGCAGTTGCAGTTCGACTGGGTGATATACGTCTGATTGACAATATACTTTTCATTCAATAAAATGTTAGGTAATAGAAATGTTACAGAGAGTACACGTTCAAATACTTGATAATTCAGAAAACGATATTAATCTTGCCGGCAGAGAATTTAAACAGCCGGCATCCAATAAATCTTTGTCCGAGGAACTCAAAAAGGAATTGCATTCATCATATCCTACCGTGGTTTCTGTAGAGTATATTGACCTTTTCATGTATAAGGATAGCGAGTCCTTTAATGACATTTTAGAACTTCTGAGACAGGGAGAATTGGATGCACCCGTTATATTAATAAATGGTGTACTTAAAATTCACGGTGGCATCCCTGCAAAAGTGATCAAACAAGAGGTCGAGAAGCTGATTTTTTCGGGCCCGGTTCATTAACCCCAAAAATGCATTTAAGCATAAAAAGAGTCGATGAATTAATTATTTGACATATTCCTTTCGCTCCCTAGAGGGAAATTTTTACCTTGAAATTTCTATATGTCCGCTCAAGAAACATACCCAACTAAACAACATGTATACCTGCTTAAAACTCATTTTGGGGGGATTAATAGACAAGACTATTTAATTCAGGTTTAGGATTATTCAAAACCAATTTCTTTATCTATATCTTTATCTCCTATTATAAGGTCATTTGCGATCTCATTCATTATAAAGGATTTAATCCTGCTTTTTATATCTTCAGGGACTTCCAGAAATTTAATACCCATTCCCGGTTCTTGCTCTATCTCATCAGTGAGCTCTTTCAGATAAATAACCTCGCCTTGTAATTCTACAGGGTCTTCGCTGTCAACATTAAAGACAATATCCATCTTGGTCCCAACTTTAAATGGTGCGACTGTTCTTAAAAACATCCCTTCAGCAGAGATTGTAGATGCAGATAACTCGCGCATCTCATCCGCGCACTTGATGAACACCTTTAGATTAAAGAGCGTTCTTATATTTTTACGTTGAATTAGAGCTTTCTCTTCAAATTTCAAGCACTTCCTTATTGCAGAATAAAACTCCGAAATATTTACCGGCTTTCTTAAAAAATGGCAGCACCCTAACTTTTCAAATTCAGCCTGTACCGTTTCTTCGCCACGGGAGGTAAGAACAATCACAGGGGTATTTTTGAGATCAGGGTCTTGCCGGATAATATTCATGCATGATGTGCCATCCACCTTAGGCATTATATAATCAAGCACAATTATAGAAGGTTTCTTCTCCTTGGCCATTTTTATTGCCTCAACACCATCACGGGCAAGATAAGTCTTAAACCCCAGGCGTTTTATAAGTATCCCCACATACATAAGAAAAGTATTGCTGTCATCCGCGAGTAAAACAGTAGTTATATTATCTTTTTCCATCTATATCTCCCTTAACCTTTTCAAGAACTACAGGAATCAATATTCTTTTCAAATTCAGTTATTATAGTTACAAATAAATTTAAGATAACAAAATCTCATAGTCCTAACTAAATAAATAATATTTCTACGTATATGTTGTGTCAAGAAAAAAATTTCCTGTCTTAACTTCTCTTCTTATATAAATTTTTAACCGTCGGGAAGAGATTGATATTTGTATGGGGCAGGAAAAGGGCAGACAGGTATTCATCCATAAAACCCCTCGAAACAGAAAGTTCGATATAAGTCATTTTCTTTGATATTTCTTCAGCCTCTTTACGCATCTTCTCTGAAAGCAGACAGAGGTAAGCACCCGCAATCGATGTATTACCTATAAAAGAAAACTTCCCGTGAGGGAGGTCGGGCAACATCCCTATCATTACTGCCTTTTCAATATCAAGATAGTTCCCGAATCCACCTGCAATATATACACGCTTGATAATATCAAGTTCAAGGCCTACCTCCTTTAAAAGAAGTGAAACACCGGCATAAATAGCTGCCTTGGCACGGATGATGTTTTCAATATCAACTTCTGTCAGTACGATATCTTTCATCTCACCACGGTAAAGAATAAACTCCGGCCCTTCATCTTCGATTCTGATTCTATCTGTCTTGAGATCCTTTGCAAACTTGCCCTTCTGGTCTATCACCCCTGAAAAGAAAAGTTCTGAAATAGCATCTATCATTCCAGAACCGCAAATACCTGTAGGTTGAGTTTTTCCAATAACACCGAATTCGGTTTCAAAATTTGAAGGATTTATTTTCACGGATTCAACCGCACCTTCGGTTGCCCTCATACCATGTCTTATTCCGCTTCCTTCAAAACACGGGCCGGCTGAACACGCAGCTGTTATCAGCCATTCATTATTGCCGATAACTATCTCTCCGTTTGTACCTATATCCATAAATAACGATACCTCTGAATTCATATGCATTTTGGAGGCTAGCACTCCTGCTACAATATCTCCTCCAACATAACTTGCAACGCAGGGCAAGGTATAAACAGGAGCCTGAGGATTAATTTTAATCTTTGCCGTTCCT
The DNA here is from genome assembly GCA_964345225.1 of uncultured Nitrospiraceae bacterium. Classification (GTDB taxonomy): domain Bacteria; phylum Nitrospirota; class Thermodesulfovibrionia; order Thermodesulfovibrionales; family UBA6898; genus CAYFQB01. The sequence continues at coordinate 60,514 of CAYFQB010000010.1, forward strand.
GCCCTCCAGGAAGGGAAAGCATTCAGGGTTGGTATATATGGCTCTTCCCTTATTGAAGATGGATTAAGCCCCCAGAAAAGATGCAGCATGGTAGTATTTCCGGCAATTACCACCGAATCTATATCTTCCCTTTTAATATCATGTTTTTCCATTATCGGTAAAAGCATATCATTTATATCGTTAATAACTGCATTGCGGAGGTCACTTATTCCATTTGCTTCGGTTGCATATACTATCCTCGTAATAACATCGTCACCAAAACGTATTTGTGAGTTATATGTCATGCCGACATCAACAAGCCTTCCATCAGAGTAATCTACAAGATACAGCACAACAGTTGTTGTTCCTATATCAACAGCAATTCCAAATCTATTCCTGACTTCTGCAGGCGAGAGTGAAATTGCCTCAAAGTTTTCCGTGTATGCAAGACTTACCTTCCAATCAGCATTTCTCAGGGCATCACCCATTTTTGCCAAAAAACCGTGTGAGAATTCCATATCATGAATGCCCTTATCAACCAGCGTTTTTTTAAGACGTTCAAGGTCGCTCTGGTTATCCTGTATAGTTGGCGGGGTAAGGGTAAGATCTACCCGCCTGACAGCAGGGGATAAACCTTTCTCAACAGATAGTAGAAATTCAATAAGTTCTTTTGATTTTGATACAGCAATCTTGTCACCAATTACAAGCTTTGATTCCTCTGGAATTTCTATAATTATATCTTCTTCTGGGTATGTCTGACATGCCAGTACAATCCTCTTGTCAATATCTTTTTTTCTCAGTTTGCCGATTGATTCAATCCGGATTTTTCCTTCAAGGGCTTTTACACGGCATTTTCCGCATACGCCCTTTCCTCCGCATGAGGCAACAAGATAAATTGCATTGTTCTTTAATGCCTGATAAATGCTTTCGTAAATCCCGGCATAAACTCTCTTTCCGTCTGTAATTCTGATATCCATAGTGTTACAATTTTATTGTTTATATTGGCCTAAAATCAAGGAATATGACAATAAAATAAATGCTTCAATACTAATCCAAAAAATGCATTTCAGCATAAAAAGTGTTGGTGGATTAATTAGTTGGACATATTCCCTTCGCTTCCTGGAGGGAAATTTTTACCCGTCACATGACTCATTCGCTCGAATTTTTACCCCGAAAAGAAACTCATCCTTTCAACGGGGTAAAGGTTTTTCTGCATGTATACCTGCTTCAAACGCATTTTTGGGGTTCACGGTTAGATATCGCTGTCTATAATTCAAATCTTCAATGCTGCCTCAGTAGCGCTTCTTATGGCTGAACCAAGATTTCCAGTTGATTCAGCATCACCTACGGCGATCAACTGTCTAACCCTGCCATTCAGTTCATGTAACAAGCTGCCTTCTGGTTCTGCACCAATCGCACATATTACAATGTCCGCTTCAAGTTCAGACTCTTTGCCATCTTTTTCTATGAGAATGACCTTATTCCTTTCGATAGAAGCAACCCGTGTTTCCGTTAAAATGGCAACACCTTTTTCAGAAAGCCTCCTCAATAATCTTTCGCCAGGAATTTTTTTCATCCTGGTAAGTACATCAGGCAATATCTCTACCACTGTTATATCTCTTCCAGAACCTGCAAGCCAATCGGCAGTCTCACAGCCTATATCCCCTCCGCCGATAATAACTATCTTACGTCCAACATCAGGCCTTTTTTCATATACTTCACGGGCATCTGTTACAAGTTCAGAATCAAACCCTGGAATGGGTAGACGGTTTGGTCGTGAACCTGTAGCTGCAATAACAACGTCAGGATCAAGTGCAATAACATCGGATGCAACAGCACAGTGTCCTAGACGAATCCTCACATTACTTTTATCCAGAGAGTGTTTCAGGTAGCGTAATGCCTCTGACATCTCATCTTTAAAAGGCGCGATACTTGCCAGTCTGGCCTGTCCACCAAGCTGTTTAGACTGTTCCCATAATTCGACATCATGTCCTCTCTGGCTTGCTATTACTGCCGCCTGTATACCACTGGGTCCGCCCCCTATCACCAGCACCTTCTTTTTCTCTGAAGCAGGAGAAACCTTCCATAAATATTCAAGACCTGCAAATGGATTCAATGCACAGGCTCTTCCCAATCCAGGGACGCCCTTTTCTGCGCAGTCTTCAAGGCAGTAGACACAGCCCCTGATGTCCTCCACCATCCCGGATTCAGCTTTTCCTGGAAAATTAGGGTCAGCTACCAGTGCCCTGGCCATTGCAACAAAATCGGCCTTTCCCTGCCCGATAATTGTATCAGCCAGAGCCGGCGTATTTATCTTTCCAATAGCAACAACCGGTATATCAACAGATCCTTTTATCTGTGCAGACAGTTCTATTAACGGTCCGGGTGATAAATCATGTGTAGGGATTGTAAGGAATTTAGTTGATTTATTACCGGCATTAGCCAATATTGCATCAGCTCCTGAATTCTCTGCGAGCTTTGCTATTCCCTTAGCATCATCGATAGATAA
>CAYFQB010000011.1:0-90619 GCA_964345225.1 uncultured Nitrospiraceae bacterium
AGGAGAGGATAATTTTTCCCTGCCGAATGGAGAAAGCTGTCTTAGTTCTTTTATTATTCCAGGCATTATATCGATTACCTTATCAATTTCTTTATCTGTGTTGTAGCGGCTGAGCGAGAATCTTATAGAGCCATGCACTGCGGAAAAAGGGACGCCCATTGCCCTTAGGACATGCGACGGTTCGAGCGAACCGGACGTGCATGCCGAGCCAGATGATGCACATATATTATACTCGTTAAGTCTCAGTAGTATTGATTCTCCCTCGATATATTCAAAACTAATGTTTGTAGTATTTGGCAGCCTGTTTTTAACATCTCCGTTTATCCTTGCATCGGGGCAGGATTTCAGAAGGGTATTCTCAAGTTTATCACGCAATCCTGTCAGGTATGTTATCTCCTCATCGAGATTTTTTTCTGCCAGCTCACATGCCTTGCCGAGGCCTATTATTGAAGCCACATTGTCAGTTCCGGCCCTTCTTCCATGTTCCTGATGGCCTCCGATTATGTATGGATGGAATCTTCTGCCTTTTCTTATATAAAGTGCACCTACGCCTTTTGGGGCATGAAGTTTGTGTCCTGAAAGGGAAAGCATATCAACAGGTAATTTTTTTACATCTATGGGGATTTTCCCGACAGCCTGTACTGCATCTGTATGGAAAAGGATATCCCTTTCCTTAGCTATATCTGCAAATTCCTTAATCGGGAAGATAACACCTGTCTCGTTGTTTGCATACATAATGGATATAACAGCGGTATCTTCATCAATTGCCTTCAATAATGATTCCTTATCGATCTGTCCCTTATTGTTTACCGGGAGGAAGGTTACCCGGTATCCTTTTCTTGCGAGGTGCTTGCAGAAATTCAGTACTGCCGGATGTTCAACTCTGGTAGAGATAATATTTTTTTTGCGCGGAGATGATTCAACTGCGCTCATGAGAGCCGTATTGTCACTCTCAGTACCGCAGCTTGTAAAGATTATCTCTTCAGGCTCGGCTCCTATGAGTGAAGCTACTTTTACCCTTGCCTCCTCTATTTTTCTGTGAATCTGACCCCCGAAAGTATGCATACTCGAGGGGTTGCCGTACAGGTCAGTCAGATACGGCATCATTTCTTCCAATACTTCAGGTGAGATCTTTGTCGTGGCATTATTGTCAAGATATATTGTCTTCATTGCTGTTCCTCCACAACGATATCGTCACTGACTAATTCCTTGAGTTTCTCCTGAATGCCTTTTAATGTTACATCTGACATAAGACAACCTGTGCACATGCCGCGAAGTGCAACAGTGACTTTATTGCCATCAATATCTATCAGTTCGATATCCCCGTTGTCAGCCTGAAGTCCAGGTCTTATCTCGGTCTCTATTACATCCTGGATAAGAGCGATCTTCTGAAGGTTGGTAAGTTTTTTGGGGACTGGAGGCTTTTCAGGTAATTTTACAGACCATAAATCCCTTAATATGTCTTCTATTTCTGGATGGCATTCACTGCAGCCTCCACCTGCCTTTGTGAAATTAGTAACGTCTTCAACTGTTGTAAGGTGATTTTCAATGGCAACTTTCCTTATCTTTTCCTCGGTTATATTAAAGCATTTGCATACAAGCCTGCCTTCTTCTTCGACAGGTATTTCTTCACCCCTGTAATTAGCTATTGCAGCTTCAAGAGCTTCTCTTCCCATTACAGAGCAGTGCATCTTTTCGTCAGGAAGGCCACCAAGAAATTCGGCAATTTCCTGATTTGTGACAGTTAAGGCTTCATCAAGGGTTTTCCCCTTGATAAGTTCGGTAAGGGCTGATGAGCTTGCAATCGCACTTGCACATCCAAACGTATGGAATTTAGCATCGATGATCTTTTCTGTTTTCTCGTCTATTTTCAGTGATAATCTTAGTGCATCACCACAAACTATACTGCCGACATCACCAACGGCGTCAGCATTTTCGATTTCACCTACATTTTTCGGGTGAAGGAAGAGTTCCTTGACTTTTTCAGTATAATCCCACATAGTCAATATTTGCATAAATGAAATTTTTAAGTCAAATAGTTATTTTGTGTTAATGAATAAAATCTGGCTAAAAGAATAATTGACATCGTCCAATGAAAGATAGTATAAGGATAATTAGGAGGGGAAAATTTAAGAAGCAGAAAGGAGATAAGTTATGCCGACATACGTAATTTTAAGCAATCTAACAGATGAGGGGAGGAGGACAATTAAAGAAAAGCCGCGGCGCATATTTGAAGTTAACAAAGAACTTGCAAAAATGGGCGTCAAGGTAAAGGCCCAGTATGCTGTGCTAGGACCGTATGACTTTATTAATATCGTTGAAGCTAAAGACAACGAGTCTGTTATGAATATGTCGGTTGAACTCGGTGCAAGAGGCTCTGTACAGCTTCTGACAATGGCGGCCATTCCTGTTTCAGAACTTGTAAAAAAACTTAAATAATCCCTGTATGAAAGGATGGTCTATTGACCGTTAGAAGAAAATATCAGCACTTTCTAACTGGGTACCCTACTGCTTAAAGTAATGAAATAATATTTTTGATTCTTTAGTTATTTAGTTAGTAAACCACTCAGAAAGGAAGGTGTTTTAAACCTGTCCTCTTTAAGGAATTAACATTTCTATTTACCCCGTTAGATAGTAAACATCTAACGGGGTTTATAGCTCATACGCCCCTTAAGAGACGAAAGGTTTTTTTGGGGCTCGCCATAAATGGCTGGGCTTTCTAAAGGGGTAAGATGGATTCAAGTTAAAGACAATTCTAAGATTATTTTCATAATTTCTTTACAATATCTTTCTATAATTTAAATAAGAAAAAATCTTATTTTGATAGATAAGCATGGATGCTGCTCAAAATTATTAAAACCTCATTTTTGCTATTTTTTATTATTTTCATGCAATACAATTCATCAGCAGAAGCTAAACTTGAAAAAGCAACTTTTGCCGGAGGATGTTTCTGGTGCATGGAACCTCCTTTCGAAAAGGTCAAAGGCGTTAAAGAGGTTATATCTGGCTATACAGGCGGGCACAAAGAAAACCCAACCTATGAAGAAGTATCAGCAGGAACAACAGGGCATGTTGAAGCAGTACAGATCATTTATGATTCTTCAGAAGTAACCTATATAGAGCTTCTTGATGTTTTTTGGAGACAGATTGATCCTACAGATCCAGAAGGTCAGTTTGTTGACAGGGGTGCACAGTACAGGACAGCCATTTATTATCATTCTGATGATCAGAAGAGTCTTGCAGAGGAATCAAAAGATAAACTACAGAAGTCAGGAATATACAAAAAACCGATTGTTACTGAAATTCTAAGTGCTTCACGGTTCTACAGGGCAGAGGATTATCATCAGGATTATTACAGAAAAAACCCTATTAGATACAAGTTTTACAGGTTCAGCTCTGGCAGAGACCAATATCTTAAAAAGATATGGGGTAAATAAATCATTGGTCATCAGTCACTAGAAAAGTAGGAAGTAGGCAGTAAGGAGTAAGGAGTAAGAAGTAAGGAGCAGGGCGTAAAGAGTAAGAAGTTAGGAGTTAGGAGTAAGGGGTAAAAAGTAAGCAGTAAGCTGTAATCAGTAAAAAGAGCGCTATGCACCGAGCGCTCTGCGCTATGCGAAGAGCAAACGGGCCTCGTAACCGTAAGACGTAACCTGTTCAGTCAGCAAGTATTTTCCTGATAATTTCAATAATCTCTTCTGAAAAAAAATAATAAATAATAGAAACAGCGAAGATAAATAAAATAAATTTGAGAAGTTTTTTTGTATCAAAGCTCTTTTTTGATTCCTTGAGCATCTGAATTGAGGCTAACTGTTCTTCAGGGGTTTTTTGAATCTTGCCGCATTGTAGGCACCTCATAGCACCCTTGAGCACTTTCTGCCCGCAGTATGGGCAGATATCGTACTCTAGGATATTACCCTGTTGTTTTGCCATGATGTATCACGAAATAAGAAAAAAACCAATAATTTTTATTAATTTTAATATAGATTATCACTAAATGTATGCAAAATCCATATTCAAATATAAAAGTTACTCAATTAAATTAATTTCTTGTTAATTTATAATATATAGATAACCTAAAATTACAATTTGATATTTATACCCTAATATTTTATACTAGCTAAGCTTTTGAAAATACCTACTAATCCCGGAAAATATTTAATCCCGGTATGCTATTTTTATTAATTTTATGAATCGGAGGATTACCTATGTCAAAAAAAAGAATTGCGATTATAGCATGTAAAAACATTAAAGGTATCAGTTGCGTAGCTGGTTGTTTGAAGTGTTTTAAGGGGATAGCAGAGAAGCAAGGAGAGTATGAACGGTGGAAGGATTCTGATATTGACATAATTGGGATGGATGATTGCGGAGGATGTCCCGGTGTAATAATACCTAAGGTAAAGCTTATGACAGAAATCGGTGAACTGTATGAAAGGGAGATAGACGCTATTCATCTGGGAACCTGCATCAAGCTGGCCACCCAGACTGCAAAATGTCCTATTGATGTTGAGGACATAAAAAAGAAGATAGAGGGCAAGTTCCAGAAAGAGGTAATACTGGGAACACACCATTATTAAAATATAATCCTCAAGAAATTTATTATTTAATATTGATATTTTGGTCAGAAGTTGGAGATAAAGGGATTTAATGAGAAGATCAGCTACTTTGGATTGGGACATCAAGGAAAAATTCATTGCAGATGTAAATGATTGGAAAGAAAGATTCCCTGTTGTACATGAATTTGTTGTCAGCGATGACGGTGAGAAGATTGCTGCTGTTGTTGAGATAGAAGATAAAAAGGTTACACCATGTGTCAATGGTGGAATTTGGGAAGATACATTTGAAAGGGCCTGGTCACTGAAGTTTACCCATGAGAACAAACTAGCATGTGCAGTACTTCGGAATTATGAATGGACTGTTGCTGTTGATTCTGTGCAATGGGATGAAAAGTACGATTTTGTGTGGAATATGCATGTTAGTCCTGATGGGAAAAGCATCGCAGTAAATATAAAGAGAAATGATATGTACGGGGTTGCTTTAAACGGGAACACCTGGAATAACAGTTTTTTTGATGCAAGAGAGGTTGTTTTAAGTCCTGACAGTAGCAAGACCGCATCCAGTGTAAGAATAAAAAGGATTGCAACACTGGATATTTTCAGTTTTGCTGAAGGAATATACACAGTTGCAGTTGATGGAAGCACATGGGATAAAAGTTTTTTAAATGTATTCGGTGTAAACTTCAATTTTGAAAGTAACAAGGTAGTAGCAGGAGTGAGGTTAGACCGGGTTGAATTTACAATCGCAGTGGATGGAAATACCTGGAACAAAACATATAAGGGGGTGTGGGAGCCGTTATTTATACCCGGAAGCAGTGATGTGATTGCACCTGTAAGAGAACCTGGGGGATGGACTATGGCAATGAATGAAAAACAGATATGGAGTAGAAGTTTTGTCCAGGTATGGAATCAGAGGTTCAGTCCTGATGGTAAAAAAATAGCTGCTGTTGTTGCTCCTGAATTTGGTAAATGGACAATAGCACTGGATGGCAATCCATGGAAAAAGACGTTCGGTGATGCAGTTTTATCTCCGGTTTTCAGTCCGGACAGCAGTCGTGTTGCAGCAGTAGTCAAAGAGAACAACAGGTGGACAATTGCTGTTGACGGGACTGCATGGAAAGAAGATTTTGATATGATATGGGATCCGGTTTTCAGCCCTGATGGCGTTAGAGTAGCAGCCAGGGCAGAAAAGAAAGGCAAGCTTTTTAACGTTGTCGATGGAAAAATAGGCAGGTATGGATATGATGCTCTCTGGGATCCGGTTTTCAGCCCTGATGGAGAAAAATTACTTGTTAGAAATGTGAAAGGCGGGAAATATTATTGTAGTGTCATGCCGGTAACTGAAATTTAATTATCAGCACTGCTTATTAATGGATTTAATATATATGGTGAAGTAAACTCCGTTAGAAGAAAATAACAACAATTTCTAACGGGGTAAACCATGTGTTTGCTAAAAAGGATATTATTTTTATCAAAGCTGCATGCCCCGAAAGACCTCTGGTCTCTTACGGGTCAGGCAGTGTGGCTTTCTAACGGGGTAAAGCATGTATGAACAACTGACAGGCCCGGAAGTATACAACTTTGTCAAAGGACCATTGGTGTGGATTTCATTTATTGTTTTTATCGGAGGAAGCCTTTACAAAGTAGCCTCTATGCTCTCCCTTGGAAAGAAAGATAAAGTAATATATCCCTATATAAGCCTTAGATACAGCCTTCGCTCCATTTTCCACTGGATAATACCTTATGCTAGTGAAAACATGAGAAACAGGCACTGGATGACCGTTATAACTTTCTCATTCCATATCTGCCTTATTGTTACACCTGTTTTTCTGCTGGCACATAATGTTCTCTGGTATGAATCATGGAATATCAGATGGATTACACTTCCCGAAAGAGTTGCTGACATAATGACCCTGACAGTTATTTTCTGTTCAATTTTATTTATCGCAAGGAGAATTATTTTACCAGAGGTAAGGTTTGTCACGTCTGCATCCGATTATATCCTGATTGCAATAGTTGCCGCACCATTTATTACGGGATTTATTGCACATCATCAGTTGTTTTTTCATTACAGACTCATGGTCATACTTCACATCCTTTTTGGTGAAATTATGTTGATGGCCATACCGTTTACAAGATTGAGCCATATGTTATTTTTCTGGTTAACAAGGGGGTATATGGGTACAGACTTCGGTGCTGTGCGTAATGCTAAAGACTGGTAGCTAAGAATATATGAAGATGCTGAGGAGGGAAATACATGATTAAGGTTGAAAGAAAAATTGTTTCTGATCCAGGCCTGGATGAAACATTAAAAAACCTTAATCCTGAAAAGATAGAGAAGACTATAAACGGACTCCTTGAGAAAGAATCTGCAGCAAGACTGAAAATATACTTACAGACATGTGTTCACTGCGGTCTCTGTTCCGAGGCCTGCCATTATTATCTTTCATATGACAGGGATCCTACCTACACTCCGGTAAGCAAGGTTAAACAGACATTATGGGAGATGATAAAGAAAAAAGGAAAGGTTGGGAAGGAATCGGTAAGGAGATATGCACAGGTAGCCTATGGTGAATGTAACTTATGCAGACGTTGCAGTATGTATTGTCCGTTCGGTATAGACATAGCATATATAATGGCTCTTGTCAGGCGTTTGTGTAATCTGCTCAAAGTGGTGCCACAGTATTTACAGGACCAGGTCAACAGCCATATATCTACTATAAGTCAGTCATGGGTAATGCAGGACGACTGGATTGATACAGTTCAGTGGCAGGAGGAAGAGGTCAGGATGGAGATAAAAAATGCCCGTATCCCGCTGGATAAGGAAGGGGCAGAGGTTATGTATACTCCACATAGCCTTGAGGCCAAGTTCAAGACTTATCTCCTGGCTAATGTAGCAAAGATTATGAATGTAGCCGGTGTTAACTGGACAATGCCTTCTGCAGACGGATGGGACAGCACCAACCAGGCAATGCACTCCGGTGACTTTGAGACAATGGGGATGCTTGAGCGAAAACAGTTTGAGGCTGCTTTAAGATTAAAGGTGAAAAAGATAGTGCCGAGTGAATGCGGTCATGCATTCAAGGCTGCAGCATACGATGGTACAAGATGGCTGGGCTGGAAAGAACCACCGATAGAGTATGTCCATCCAGTGCAGTTTTATTATGAGCTTATCAGGGATGGGAAGATAAAAATAGCTAAAAAGATTCAGGAGCCTGTAACCATTCAGGAGCCGTGTAATATCGTAAGGGGCAGGGGGCTGGGTGATATGCTCCGATATCTTGTAAACGCAACTTGCAATGATTTCAGAGATGTTTCACCCCGATATGAGCATAATTACTGCTGTTGCGCAGGCGGGGGATCAATAAACTTCGGCCCTCCGTGGAAATTCTCCAGAATGGAAGGTGGCCGCGTAAAGATTGATCAACTTAATGAAACAGGTGCAAAGCTCGTGATCGCACCATGTCATAGCTGTCATAAAACTATCGAAGAGTTAATAGATTACTATAAGATCGGAATGCATGCTAAATTCTTCAGCGAGGTAATAGTAGAAACAATGGAAGTTCCCGAAGAACTAAAGGGTAACGGGTAATAAATGGATATGTGCAAGAAATTATCTGTACCGGTGTCAATAATATCAACCGTATTTATTATATTCATGATCTCAGGAATAGAGGATACTTATCCTGTAGAGAATAAGAAGAAGGCAGATGAAAAAATCGAGAGCAGGATCATTATTGCACATGAAGAAATCTTTGGTAAGCTGGAACGTCCACAGGTAGTGTTTGATCATGGACGGCATTCTGAGGCTTTTAAGAAAGAAGGGTGCAAGACATGTCACCCTGACAAGGATGATGGCGGTCTGGACTTTGAACATACTTTCAAGATGATTTCAGAAGATGAGACATCAGTAATGAATTCATATCATAAAAAATGTATTAACTGCCATGCAGAAAGAAAGGCTGAAGAAAAGAAGGCAGGTCCTGTTACATGCGGTGATTGTCATGTAAAGGAGTCAGGGTCTTTGATTATTAAATTGCCCGCCTTTGAATTTGATTTCTTTCACCATGACAAGCATGGCAAGAAACTCGATGATGACTGCAGCCATTGCCATCATGTATATGACGATACAGATGAAGAACTGGTTTATGAAGAAGGAAACGAGCTATCCTGCTATTATTGTCACGATGATAAGAAAAAAAGAGGCCCTTCACTGGAAATCGAAACCGGTTTAACACTTGAAAAGGGCCTTACAATCAGGAAGATTTCACATCATCGTTGCCTGAACTGTCATTTGGAACGTATCAAACAGGACTTAGAGGCAGGGCCGCTTGAATGCTCAAAATGTCATTCAGGAAAGTACAGGACAGTTGATGAACTTTCAGATATCGTCAGACCTGACCTTGAACAGCCTGAAAAACCGATTATAAATATAGAAAATGCAAAGATGAAGAGTGTCCTGTTTGATCACAAGTTTCATGAAGTGAACATCAAAAAGTGCAGGTCATGTCACCATGAAACATTAAATGCTTGCAAAGAGTGCCATGGTCTTGTAAGCAAATCCGAGGGAAGGGGGGTTAATCTCTCCGGTGCATATCATGATTCGTTATCCGTTGAGAGCTGTACAGGATGTCACAGAATAAAGCAGGCTGAAAGAGATTGTGCCGGCTGTCACCATCATCTGCCTGAAATGGATCAGCAGGCAGGCGGTCTGGGGAAGGAGACCTGTCGTACCTGCCACAGCGGCAAGACTGAAAATCAGGCTCGCGAAAAACATATTTCCACTGCTGAGTTAAACACCAGAGAATTTCCAAAAGAGGTAAAAATAAAAATCCTGGAAAAGGATTATGATCCGGTTACCCTTCCTCATATAAAGATGATAAAGAAGCTGGTCAAGATCTCAAATGAGAGCAAAATGGCAGCCTATTTTCATAAAGACCTTCAGACTATCTGTCAAGGGTGCCATCATTATAGACACCTTGAGGCTGAGGATAAAAAGAACAGTCCACCCTTCTGCAGAAACTGTCATACAATCTCATTTGACACACAGAATCTGAACAGGCCGAGACTGCAGGCTTCATATCACCGCAGATGTATTGGTTGCCATGAGAATATGGGTCTAAAGCCCATGGGTTGTAAAGATTGTCATAAAGAAAAAGCTCTTATCAAGGAAAATGTTTTTTTAAAAATAGAGAAAATTAAAACGGTTAAGTCAGACAGGAGGCCGTAATGTATATTTTTGATCAGATCTTTAATACCGTAAAGGGGCATGAATACATAATTGCCGTATTATCTCTATTTATATTTATTTTTTTCTACAGATACCTTAGCAGGGAGAGAAAGTAGCGGATCGGAGGCTTATACATGGGCATCAGCAGGAGGGAATTTCTTAAAAGGTCTGCAGCAATTGCAGGTGCTGCTGTTATAAGCAGTAAAGACGTATCAGCCAGTGAAAATTTTCCGGATATAAAGGAACGTTACGGCGTGCTTGTAGATACAACCCTCTGCACAGGATGCAGGAGATGCGAATGGGCATGCAATGAATGGAACAAAAACCCGAACAGGCCATTGAAGGACTTTGAGGATAAGTCTGTTTTCAGAGAAATAAGAAGAACAGATGCTAAAACTTTTACTGTGGTCAATAGCTATGACACTTTAAAAGATTCAAAGCCCGTATATGTAAAGAAGCAATGCATGCATTGTGAGGATCCAGCCTGTCTTTCAGCGTGTTTCGTTAATGCATTTAAAAAGAACGCCAAAGGTGCGGTCTTATATAATCCTGAATTATGCATGGGGTGCCGTTACTGCATGATAGCCTGCCCGTTCAGCATACCGGCATACGAATATGATGATCCTATTACCCCCAAGGTCAGAAAATGTACCTTCTGCTTTGACAGGAAAAGCGGGGAGGGAGACATGCCTGCATGTGTTGAAATATGTACCACTGAGGCACTCAGATTTGGTAAAAGGAGCAATTTGATTAATCTTGCACTTGAAAGGATAAATAAGAATCCACATAAGTATTTCAACCATATTTATGGAGAGCATGAAGTAGGCGGAACAAGCTGGCTTTACCTTTCTTCGGTACCATTTGACAAGATCGGTTTCAGAACAGACCTTGGAAATAAACCAATTCCTGACTTGAGCAGGAGTTTTCTCTTTATGGCAAAGATGTTTGAAGTGGCAGCCGCATGGCCGCTTGTATTTGCTGCCTTTTATGCATTATCTAAAATTCGAAATAAGGGTGACAATAAACAGACCAAAGATAATAATGATGGAGAAAGTTATGAACAAAAAACCTGATTCAGTATTCTCCCGGATCCAAAATAAGTTATTTATGGGCATGACTTTCAGGGAATATCTGAAGAGCAGTCTTACCCTTTCCAATGGAATCGCTGCACTTATCCTGCTCATTTCGGTTCCAGTGATGGTGCACCGATTCGTATATGGCCTTGCCGCTTCCACTAACCTTTCAGATATAAACCCCTGGGGTATCTGGATAGGTGTTGATGTAATGAGTGGTATTGCTTTAGCTGCAGGTGGTCTTGTAATAGGAACAGCATATCATCTCTTTGGTATGAAAGAATATAATCACTTAGTCAGGCCGGCCATACTTACAAGCCTAATAGGATATATGTTCGCTGTATTCGCACTGCTTTTTGACCTGGGCCGCTACTATCGCCTTCCTTATCCTCTGGTAGTTTCTGCCGGTCTGTCATCCATTATGTTTATGATAGTATGGCATTTTACCCTGTATATTTTAATCCTTTTGGTTGAATGGAGCCCTGCGCTATTCGAGTGGCTAAACCTTAAAAAACTCCGTGAAATTTTTAATAAACTGGCTGTATGGGCAACTGTTTTCGGGGTAATCATAGCAGGTGGTCATCAGTCCGCACTGGGAGCCTTATATGTAATTACACCAGGCAAGCTACATCCACTCTGGTATTCTGAACTCCTGCCGGTATTCTTTCTCGTATCGGCTATTTTTGCAGGGATTTCGATGGTAATATTTGAAAGTTCACTTACCCATCGTGTTTTCAAAAAACAGGTTGAACATTTTAACAACGATAAATTTGACAGGCTGACGATAGGTCTCGGAAAAGCTGCATCAGCTGCGCTATTAACTTATTTTTTTCTGAAAGTACTTGGAATCACGCATTCTCATACCTGGGGACTTCTTAATACTCCATATGGATACTGGTTTTTAGTGGAGATTTTGGGTTTTGTCATTCTTCCGGTATTTCTGTTCACCTACGGCGTGAGAAACAGGAGCGTTAAGGTTGTAAGATGGACGGCACTGCTGACGGTAATTGGTGTCATTCTAAACCGTGTAAATACATCTATAATTGCTTTTAACTGGAATGCCGCAGAGAGATACTATCCACAATGGACAGAAATTGTTATAACTATCGGTATAACAACCATGGGAGTCATTGTATTCCGCTGGATTGTAAACAGGATGGCAATTCTGTATGATCATCCTGCTTATGAATCAACACATTGATTAATTCGAGATGTATATACTGAATTCTCCTGCTTATCCCCTATTATAGGGCCGGGATTACAAAATGATTTTATATAATATAAGTATCCAGAATCCCATAAGACCTAAATAGCTGAAACACGTAAATACTAATACTCTGCTTAATTTGTCAAACATTTAAACCCCCTTAATAAAGTATTCCCCTGCCTTGTAAATAGCACTGTTAAATATTGTTTTAACATTTATTTTTTTAATAAATAAATTTATCAGGACATTTAATTTTCATTTCCATTTTGGTATGAATGGGGCATTTCTAAATTGGATTGAAAATGGCAGTTAGAAATCCTGGATTCAGGATTTCTTTAACTTTCTAATTTATTCCGCGACACTTAGAAAACAACGGGCTTTAGTCCTGGTGAGCTTCATTTAAAGGAATAAATATGTTGAATTTCGTGCCGTTTCTTGATTCTGATTCTATGTCATTATAATCATTAAGCTGTTTAATTATTCCGTAAATTATTGAGAGACCCAAACCTGTCCCTTTTCCAACCTCTTTTGTAGTAAAAAACGGCTCGAACACTTTTTCTTTTATTTGATGGTCGACTCCTATTCCTGTATCTGAGACACTCAGGAGAGCATATTTACCGGGAAGAACACTGAAACCATATTTACTTATAAATTCTTTTTTTATGTCTAACACATTGGTTTCTAAAATCAGCTTTCCTCCATCTGGCATTGAATCCTTTGAATTGTTCACAAGGTTCATCAGGACCTGCTCTATCAGAACTTCGTCTGCAATTATGACTGGATTTTCATTAGTTAAATATATATTTAATTCTATTTGATCTCCAAGATAACCAGATAAAAAGCTTTCATAATTTATTATGAGCATATTCAAGTCTATAGGGCTCAGATCTATAGACTGCTTCTTGCTGAATATATGAAGATTTTTAATAAGCATCTTCGCCTTTTTTATTGATGTAAATATCTGATCGATATAATTTAATAAAAAGCTGTCTTCCGACAAATTTTTCTGTAATATGAATGTGCACCATTTTATGGTAGACAGTATATTACTGAAATCGTGTGCTATGCCACCTGCGAGAAGGCCAATAGCTTCCATCTTTTGTGACTGACTTAATCGCTCATTTAATTTTTCGAGTTCATTTTTTCGATATACCACAATTTTCTCAAGATGTTCTCGGTATTTCTTTAATTCTTGTTCTGCCAGCTTTTGCTGTGTTATATCTACAATACTGCCAACAATTTCAACAGGTTTACCGTTGGCATCATAGACAAGCCTGAGTTCATCATGTATCCATATATATGTTCCGTATATATGTTCCGTCTTTATTTCTCCATCGGTATTCATGTATATGATATCCGCGTTCAAATAAAATCGATAATTCTTTGAAGATATGGTTAACTTCATCAGGATGAATATTTCGGGCCCAGAAATCCGGGTCTTTTGTAAATTCCTGTGAACCATAGCCGGTTATCCTTTCAATGTTTTCACTGATAAATGTAGCACCGTATGGAGGTTCGGCAGTACAGCTGTATATTATAGAGGCACTTTCGGAAAGCAGATGCTCGATCTTTGATTTTATACCTATCAGTTCTTGCTCTGCCTTTTTACGATCGGTGATGTCATCTACAGTTTCAATTACGTATTTAATTGCACCCATATCGTCTTTAACAGGCGTAGCAATTACATACTATATTCTTCCATCAGCACAAACGCCGGTTTCCGAAGAATTAGGCTCTCCTGTTTTAAATGATTTGATAACAGGACAGTATTCGCATATCTGAGTCTTAGGGGGTAGATAGAAGGACTGACTTATAATGCTGAATATTCGATTTCTCCAATTTCTTAACCCTATTGCGAAATTCGTTCAGATCATTGGATAGCTGTTTTTTGACCTTATCCCATCTTTCCCATAAAAAGAGAAGATTTATAATCATAATATTATATTTAAAATCTATGCAATGCTTATTATTCTTTAGGTGTATAGAAAAGTAAGTGCCTGTATTTCTGAATATAATCTTTTATGCGTGATTAACTAGATTTTTCACAAAAAGTATTACCAAATATTTATTTACCCTGTGAGAAAGCCCTGTTGCTTGCCCCGTAAGGGAGCAGAGGTCATTCGGGGCTTGCAGCGGGGATAAAATAAATTCTTTTTTGCGGACACGGGATTTACCCCGTTTAGAAAGTGTTGTTATTTTCTTCTAACAGGGTTTATTAACATGCAGAAAGTTAAGAAGCCTGAGCCTGTTTAAATTGCTGATTCCAGCTATATCGGCACATATATAGAACTCTTCTCCCCTGAAGAAATCCAGGCTTCCCTGGCTATAAACCGGGTTCCATAAATCATCTATTGCCTGCATAATAATAGCCTCTGCAAGTGTCCTTACTGAAGATTTAATTTTTGGCATTAATTTTTGAAAAATGAATCGGGAAATTTTGTATGCTTTTTTATATTTTAATGACAGTTGATTTTATTAAAGTTTAATTGAATAATCAAGTGAATATTAATTTGTCATTATCTATTAAGAGATTGAAAATTATGATAAGTTTTTCATTTGCTCCGTTAGAAAGTGCTGATATTTTCATCTATTGGGGTTTGCTGTTTTGGATTATTTTGGCTTGATTTTCATTGTATTACTTAGTATCATTTTAAAATTTATTTAAGAAAATTAAATAAGTAATTCAGATGGCTTAAAGTGATACTTTAAAAATAGACTGAATAAAATGCTGACAGAAAAAAGCATATCGTTTGGACACTATCTTCTTGATAATGGTTTAATAACCTTTAAAGATATTATCGAGGCCAGAATTCTGCAGATGACTCAAAACAGTAAGCTTGTAGAACTGGCAATAGAAAATGGGTTGATTACCATACAGAAAAAAGACAGGATACTTGCGCTGAATTTATAAATTTATAATAAACAAGTTATCTTAAATCTTTCCTGATTTATTTTATCCAGTTAGAAATTATTGTTAACCCGAAAAATGCAGACATTGCTCAAAAATTTATTTAACTCGATGATTATGAAATTATCCTTAATTGTTGTTTTAATGAAAATATACCATTTCGAATATGGTAGAGGTACGTTAAGGTATCGAAAAATTAATTTTTTCGCAACACCTGCATTTTCCTAAGTGCATTTTTGGGTTAATCTATTCTGATATAAGCGGTTAATTGATAGCGGGATAGTTATATTCGTGATATCATAAAATTAAAACAAATAAAAAGGGGGATAAATTCCATGAAAAAGATTATTTCAATGGCACTCGTGCTTACGCTCATTTTTGCGTTTGCAGGTGTTGTATTAGCTGGTGAGGAGCTAAAGAAGGTAAAGGGAAAGATCATTAGCGTGGATTCGGATAAGAATACTGTAACGATCAAGGATGAAAAAGGCAAAGAGACAGAAGTTTATTATGATCCGGATGCTGAGTATGCGCTCTCAGGTGCTGTCGGAGAAGATATTGAATGTGATTATATAAGCGAGGCCGACAAGAATGTTGCAAAAAACTTGGTACTGAAGGTAAAGGGTGAAATCGTCAGAAAGGATTCTGATAAGAATACTGTAACGATCAAGGATGAAAAAGGTAAAGAGACAGAAGTTGTATTTGACCCGGATGCGCCGTATATGATAGAGGATGTTGGAGAAGAAGTTGAATGTGATTTTGAAATAGATGGCAGTAAGAAAGTTCTCAAAAACATAAAAAAGATTGAGTAATCAAGTTAGAAATCATAAATTTTTCTAATAGAATAAAACCTTTAGAAAAGGATGATGGAAAGGAAAGCCCTGATGATTTTTCATCAGGGCTTTTTTGAAGTCTAAACCTTTATCTGACTACATTACACAAGGATTTATCTGTAACTTTTACCCCGTAAAAGTAAAGCCTTCGATAAAATCGGAGGTTAAAAATATGCCTGCCGGCAGGCAGGTTGCAGTCGGTGGTCTAAAGACACAGACATGCAACACCTTATTTAACGGGGTTTACCAAAATATATATATGGCAAAAGCTCTTAGCTTGCGTTAATAAAGCCAACCGGTTAACTTTACAGAATTAGACGGCATGTGCTAATCTTAATTTAATCCAAATTTAAGATTGACAGGTGGTGATGGAATGGGAATTGACAGAGATAAAAAGCAGACAATAATAAACGATTTCAAACTTCATGACGGTGATACTGGTTCACCAGAGGTTCAGATAGCCCTGTTGAGCAAGAGGATAGGATACCTGACAGAGCATTTCAGGACCCATACCAAGGATCACCATTCAAGAAGGGGATTATTAATACTTGTAGGACGCAGAAGAAAGTTGCTTGACTATCTTAAAAGTACTAACAGACATAGGTACGAAAATGTTATAGGCCGGCTTGGACTAAGGAAATAGAAAATAATGTTAAATACTGTAGATGCGGAGGTTCGTAGTAAAAAGCTCAGCTTAGAAACTGGTAAACTGGCAAGACAGGCAGATGGTGCAGTAGTTGCCCGATACGGTGATACTGTGGTACTGGCAACCGCTGTTAGCAGTAAAACCCTAAGGGAAGGCGTAGACTTTTTACCATTAACAATAGATTATCAGGAAAAGGCTTATTCTGCTGGTAAAATACCAGGGGGTTTTTTTAAAAGAGAAGGAAGGCCAACCGAAAAAGAAGTTCTTACATCCCGCCTTATAGACAGGCCCATGAGACCGCTCTTCCCAGAAGGTTTTAATTATGAAACTCAAGGTATAATAAATGTTCTTTCATATGGCGATGAAAACGTTGCTGATATACTCGGAATTATAACTATGTCTGCTGCCCTTGAAATATCAGATATCCCGTTTAACGGGCCTGTTGGTGCGGTAAGAATCGGAAGAGTTTCGGGTTCATTTGTAATAAATCCTGATTTGAGAGAGACAGAGGAATGCGATCTTAATCTCGTTGTTGCTGGGACAGAAGATGCAGTTGTAATGGTTGAGGGCAGTGCTCAGGAAATGAGTGAAGCCGATCTCCTTGAAGCTATTGATATTGCACATATTGAGATTATCAGGTTATGCGAAGTTCAGAAGGAACTTAAGGCCAAATCAGGCAAAGAGAAAAGAGTTATAATTCCACCGATTATAGATGAGGCTTTAATAAATAAAGTAACAGAAATGTCCTTAGACAAGATAAAAAATGCCATTATGATACATGATAAGATGAGAAGACAGGCCCGCCTCGATGAAATACTGCAAGAGGTGATAGAGACAATAAATACAGGTGAAAATGATATTTCCAGGGTTATTGCCACAATTTGTAATGATTTGGAAAAGAAGCTTGTAAGAGATATGATATTAAATCAAAACGTCAGGGCAGACGGAAGAAACCATGAACAGATAAGGAACATTTCCTCTGATGTTGGCATACTTCCGAGAGCTCACGGTTCAGCATTATTTATAAGAGGTGAAACACAATGCCTTGCTGTTGTAACACTTGGCACATCCGATGATGAGCAGAAAATAGACTCCCTTGATGGTGAAGCATCCAAGACCTTCATGCTGCACTATAACTTTCCTCCTTTCAGTGTTGGTGAAGTAAAGTTTCTGAGATCGCCTGGCAGAAGAGAAATCGGTCACGGCATACTTGCTGAAAAAGCGCTAAAGGCGGTTATGCCTTTAAAAACAGAGTTTCCATATACCGTAAGAATTGTATCAGACATCCTGGAATCAAATGGCTCTTCTTCAATGGCAACGGTATGCGGTGGTACGCTTGCATTGATGGATGCAGGTGTTCCTATAAAAGCACCTGTTGTAGGAATTGCAATGGGACTGATAAAAGAAGGGGAGAGAGTAGTTATACTTACTGATATCCTCGGGCTGGAAGACCATCACGGTGATATGGATTTTAAGGTTACAGGGACGGAAAATGGTATCACCGCTTTCCAGATGGACACCAAAATAGGCGGTATATCACGTGATGTAATGGAAGATGCACTTGAACGGGCGAGGCAGGGAAGGCTCTTTATTCTTAATAAAATGAAAGAGACCCTGGAAAGCCCTCGTACATCTCTCCCGAAACATGCACCGAGGATTTATACAATGCATATAAAGCAGGATAAGATACGCGACGTTATTGGGACGGGTGGAAAGGTAATTCGCAGTATTATTGAACAGACAGGTGTAAAAATTAATATAGACGACAGCGGTCTTATCAACATTGCTGCTGCAAATGGAACGTCAGCTCAGAAGGCAATAGACATCATTAATAATATTACTGCAGAGGCAGAGGTTGGCAAAATATATCTGGGAAAGGTAAAGAAGATAATGGATTTCGGTGCATTTGTCGAGATACTTCCGGGAACTGAAGGACTTCTCCACATATCACAGTTGTCTGAAAAAAGGATATCAAAGATTACAGATGAGGTGAATGAAGGAGATGAAATTCTTGTAAAGGTTATAGAAATAGATAAAATGGGCAGGGTCCGCCTTAGCAGAAAAGAAGCGATGAGAAAGAAAAGTTATAGAAGGGAATAAATATTAAATGTTATATTGTTTTTTAAGGGGATATATATATCCCCTTATTTTTATCCGCCATCGCAGAAGACCACTGGTTTTAGCACATAGATGAATGAAAGGCTTTCTCTTTTGCTTCGGCAGATAGAAGAAACAAGAGATACTTCAAGTGTAAGCTTGTCGAGGTTCATTTACCCTGTTAGAAGGGCGAAGGTCTTCTAACAGGGTTTACAGAATGAAAGAAACCAACAATAGCTAGGAATAGAAATGTTCAAGAAAGAATATCTTGAAAACGGAATTCCCGTAGTTATGGAGTCATTTAAAAATGTGCGTTCGGTGGCTGTTGGCGTATGGGTAAAGGTTGGATCCAGATACGAGATGCCGTCTCAGAACGGTATATCTCACTTTCTTGAACACCTGTTTTTTAAAGGAACAAAAAAACGGACTGTAAAAGATATAGCCATAGAGATTGATTCCATAGGGGGAGACCTGAATGCATTTACTTCAAGGGAAAATACTGCGTTTTATATAAAGGTCATCGATGAATATCTTGAGAAGGGAATAGATCTGCTTTCTGACATCTTTGTTAATTCAGTCTTTCCTGAGGAGGAGTTAGAAAAAGAAAAAAAAGTAATTAATGAAGAGATAAAGATGGCTATGGATATACCTGATGATTATATTCACGACATTTTTAATAAGACTGTATGGGGGGAGATTGGTCTTGGCCAGTCTATCCTTGGGCGAAGGGAGACAATAGATTCTTTTACAAGAGATGACCTACTTTCATACATCAAGAAGTATTATGGGACAAAAGATATAGTTATTTCCTGTGCAGGAAATTTTGTTCCTGAAAATCTGATTAAAATGTTTAACAAGAGTTTCGGCGGATTACGGAGGGGATCACAACCCAAGAAAGGCATAACGCCTTATTTTCGTCGTGAGATAAAGGTATTTACAAAAGATCTGTCAGAGGCACATATTTGCATTGGTGTCCCCTCTCTGCAACAGGCTAGTAAGGAAAGATACTCTCTATTTGTACTGAATACTTTACTGGGTGCAGGTGTCAGTTCACGTCTTTTTCAGGAGATAAGAGAAAATAGAGGGCTTGCTTATTCAATATTTTCATTTATTGCCTTATATCTGGATACCGGTTTATGGGGAGTTTACGCTGGTGTAAGCAACAAAAAAGTCAGAAAAGTGGCTAATCTGATAATTAATGAGATGATTAAGTTAAGGGATACGCTCACGGTTACAGAACTTGATCGTGCCAAAAAACACCTGAAGGGCAATATTGTTCTTGGACTTGAATCGACAGGGAGCCGCATGAATAACATTGCCAGACAGGAAATTTATTTCGGCAGATATATAACACCGGAAGAGGTAATGAAGTCTATAGACATGGTTGATATGAAAAATGTAAAGGAAATGGCAGAGAGATTCATCAGAAAGGAACTTTTTTCAATAGTTGCATATGGAAATCTGCAGAAAGATATACTCGATGGTATATTATCCTGATCCCACCGTTAATATCTTTAGTTAATTTTTTTTGTTAAATCTTCCTGTTTGAACTGACTTTTGCTTATATGTAATAATATTGATGTGAGATTTAAGTTGTTAATTATAGCTATACTGTCTATCTTTGTATACTCCTGTACTGAAATACAAGTAAGGGCAATAGAGGACAATCAAACACCTTTATACAACTCATATTATTTCTATATCCTGGGTTATGAGGCTGATATTTCGAATAAATGGGAAGAAGCCCTTGAATATTATAGGCAAGCACTTAAATATGACCCGGGGTCATCGTTTCTAAAGTTGCAGATTAGCTATATGTTGAATCGTACAGGAAAGATATCTGAAGCCCTTGCATTAACAGAAGAGATTCTTAAAGAAAACCCTGATTATGTCCCGGCCCTTTTACTTGCAGGTGAGATTTACAACAGCCAGGAGAGGCTTGATGATGCAATAAGCACTTATAATAAGATAATTGAAATCGACCCGGAAAATAATAATGCCGTACTTTTTCTCGGGACGCTATATTATTACAATAAAGAACTTGATAAGGCCGTTGAAGTTCTAGAGGGATTGATTAATAAAGATCCTGATAATTTAATAGCGATAGATTATCTTAGCTCAATCTATATTGATAAAAAGGAATATGATAAGGCAGTGATGTATTTAAAAAAGGCTCTTAAGGTAAGGCCAGATTCCTATACAGTATATTTTAAGCTCGGGATAATATACGAAATAAAGAATCAACTGAAGGAAGCAGAAGAGAATTACAAGAAGGCTCTAAGCAGTTATCCACATCATATAAAGGCCAGGGAGAGGCTCGCAGAGGTTTATCTAAAGCAGAAGACTGTTCCCAAGGCAATAGAAGAGCTCGTAAAATTGAGCTTGCAACAGCCCAGAAACATTGATATACATGTAAGGCTTGGAATGCTTTATTATGAAGAGAAACAGTATGGAAAGGCATTGGAAGAATTCAGGCTTTCCCTTGAGGCAAAGCCTGAGAATACCCAGATAAGATATTATCTTTCGATTGTTCTTGAAGAGATGGATCTATTAGATGAGGCTATTGCTGAATTAGAAAAGATCATATCTCAGGAACCAGAAAATATTAACGCATTTTTGCACCTTGCCTATATATACTCCATACTTGAGAGAGATGATGATGCAATAAAGGTATATGAAAATATACTCGAGATTGATAAAGAAAATCCCGATGTTTACATTTACCTGGCAATGACATATATTCATAAGAAAGATTATGCAAAGGCAGAGACTGTACTTAACGAAGCTCTCCAGAAGTTCAGCAATAATGCTGACCTGTATTATAATCTCGCTGTATTATTTGATAAAACAGGAAGATTTGAAGAAATGATAGATTATTTAAACAAAGCAATTGAAATTAATCCTGATCATGCTGATGCTCTGAATTATCTGGGATATACCTTTGCTGAAAAAGATATGAATCTTGACGAATCCGAGGACCTTATAATGCGCGCGCTTGAAATTAAACCTGATAATGGATATATCATCGACAGTCTTGGATGGGTATATTTTAAAAAGGGGAGATATAATGAGGCAATAGAGGCTCTTAAAAGAGCTGTTGAAATAACAAAAAATGATCCGGTAATACTTGAACATCTTGGAGATGTATACAAAGCTGTAGGTGAGACAGAGAAGGCTGTAGAGTTATGGGAAAAGGCAATAATGTTTCATGAAAAAGAAGAAGGATTGAAAGAAAGAGTCGAAAAGAAGATCCGGGATCTTCGATCGAAGATTAAAAACAGATGATTTTTTTAACTCCTCCTTTATCATTTAACTCGCAATGAAGTTTGTACTTAACGCCCCTGCGAAAATAAACTGGTTTCTTGCCGTTATAAATAAAAGAGATGACGGCTATCATAACATTATCAGTACCATGCATTGTATAGATTTATTTGACAGGTTGTCCTTTAAGGATGCTGAAGTGATTGAATTAATATCTGACGTTGATAGTGATATCCCAAAAGAAGAAAATCTTGTTTACAAAGCGGCTATGCTGATTAAGAATTACTCTTCATATAAACGAGGTGCAAGGATAATACTTAAAAAAGAGATTCCAGTTGCAGCAGGCCTTGGTGGTGGAAGCAGCGATGCAGCATGCACTCTTATAGGTCTTAACAGGATGTGGGGCTTGAAGCTTGATAATAAAGACCTGATGAAACTCGCTTCAAAAATTGGCTCTGATGTGCCATTTTTTATAGGTGGTCCGTTTTCTCTTGTAGAAGGAAGAGGTGAGAAAGTGAAAGATATTAAAATAAACAGCTCAGTTGTAATGCTCCTTGTGAAGCCTGATATATCAATACCTGCATCATGGGCATATAGATCGTATAATGCAAAGTTGACAAAAAAACCTGTTGATATTAAACTATTTCTTCAAACTCTTAAAAAAAAGGATTTTATTTCTTTACGCCATATGATATTCAATGACCTTGAAAAGCCGGTCATCAGAAAATATCGTATGGTTGATGAGATAAAGAAAAGACTGATTAAGAACGGTGCGGTTATATCTTCCATGAGTGGAAGTGGACCTACTGTTTTTGGCGTCTTTAATTCTGCTAAAGAAGCGATTAGGGCATCGGGAAATATGGGAGATAACTGGTGTAAAGTTGTAAAGACCCTGAATCTAAAAGAAAAGTGGGAGGGTAGGAAATAAGAAATAATAGGTGGTTGCTACTATTGTCAATTCCTATTTTCTATTTAGTTTTTGGGGCGTCGACAAACGGCAAGTCAGGAGATTTTGGATCTCCCATATGGAGGTTCGAGTCCTCCCGCCCCAGCCAGGTTAAGTGAAAAGTGAAAAGTGAGAAGTAAGGAGTAAGGAGTAAAAAGCAGGGTGCAAGGAGCAGGGAGCAGGGCGAAAAAGGCAAATGACAAAGAGTAAGGAATAAAAAGAACGCTATGCGCCAAGCGCTCTGCGCAAAGCGAAAGAAGTTGAGGGGCAAGAGAAAACAGTTCCTGTTACCCATTTAAAATTTAGGGGGATAAAATGCTACATGGATTGAAACTGTTTTCAGGTACAGCACATAAGGATCTGGCAAAGGATGTTGCAAACTATCTGAAAATAGAAGTTGGTGATGCTACTGTTTCGACCTTCAGCGATGGCGAGATTTTGGTCAGGATTAACGAAAATACAAGAGGTGCAGATGTGTTTGTACTGCAACCAACATGTACGCCTGTCAGCCATAATATAATAGAGCTCTTGCTAATGATTGATGCACTCAAAAGGGCATCATCCGGTAGGATTACAGCCGTAATTCCTTACTTCGGATATGCAAGACAGGACAGAAAGGTTCAGCCGAGGGTGCCGATTTCAGCTAAGATGGTGGCTGATCTGATAACAGCGGTGGGTACCAGCAGGATACTCACTGTAGATCTCCATGCCGGCCAGATACAGGGATTTTTTAATATACCTGTTGATAATCTTTTTGCAACACCTGTGTTACTAGATTATATAAAGAAGGAATATAAAACAGAGAATCTTGTGATAGTTTCACCAGATGCTGGTGGTGTTGAGCGTGCCAGGGCATTTGCAAAGAGGATAAACTGCAGTATGGCTATAATTGATAAGAGACGTGAGGATGTGAATGATTGTGAAGTTATGAACGTTATAGGTTCTGTAGACAATATGGATGCACTTATTATAGATGATATGGTAGATACGGCAGGGACGATTACGAGGGCATCAACGGCACTTAAAGAGAAGGGTGCAAAAAAAATTTCTGCTGCGTGTACTCATGCGGTACTTTCAGGCAATTCAATAGAAAAGATAAACAACTCTCAGTTAGAGGAAATGATTGTTACCGATACAATTCAGCTTGACAGTAAAAAAGAGGAATGCAAAAAGTTGACTGTATTGAGCATAGCTTCACTTCTAGGTGAAGCAATAAGAAGGATTCACGAGGAAACATCTATAAGTTCGCTATTTGTATAGAGGTGATTCATGGTGTCTAGGATTCGTATAGAGGGGGAATAAAAATGGAAAGAATGAGCATAACTGTAGAAAAAAGAGAAGAACAGGGCAAAAAAGCCGCCCGTTCTATGAGAAGAACGGGCATGATTCCGGCTGTTCTCTATAGAGAAGGGAGGTCACAATCTATAAAAGTTTCGAGAAAAGAAATCACAAGGCTTATCAATACCATGTCGGGTGAACAGATAATAGTCGACTTACAGTTTGACGACGGAGTAAAGAAACTGGCTCTTTTAAAAGATTATCAGGTAGATCCTGTAAAGGGTGAGCTCCTTCACTCAGACTTTTTTGAGGTATTGCTTACCGAAAAGATAAGGGTTACTGTTCATATTAAGGCATTAGGTGAACCTATAGGCGTTAAAAGAGACGGCGGAATACTTCAGCATACTTTACGAGTAGTTGAAATAGAGTGTTTACCTGATGAGTTACCTGATATGGTAGAGGTTGATATATCGAATCTCGAGGTCGGTCAGTCTATTCATGTTAGTGATTTAAAATTTGATGAAGGTATCAAGGTTTTAACTGATCCGGGAGATGTTATAGTAACAGTTACCGCCCCAATTGTTATAGAAGAAGCTGCTCCTGCAGTGGTAGAAGTAGCTGCTGAAGCTGCTGAACCAGAGATAATTAAGAAAGGCAAGAAAGAGGAAGAGGTAGAGGGAGAAAAAGAGAAAGAGGAAGATAAGGAGAAAGATAAGGAGAAATAAATTTTTGTGGCTTGTTGTTGGTCTTGGTAATCCCGGTGGCAGATATGAAAGAACAAGGCATAATATCGGGTTTATGGTTCTAAAGGAATTTACCGAAAAACATGGTTTAATGTTTAAGGAAACGAAAGTTTATAGAATATGTAATAGCTTTATTGACAGAAATGAAATTATTATTATTGAGCCATTGACTTTAATGAACAGAAGTGGGACTGCAGTTCGAAAAGTAGCAGAAAAATTTAATATCCCAACAGAAAAAATCATGGTAATCCAGGATGACATGGATATGGAAATAGGAAGATTTAAAATACGCAGGAGAGGCTCATCAGGGGGGCATAGAGGCATCGAGTCTATAATACAGCACTTAGGAACCGGAGATTTTATCAGAATAAAGATAGGTATAGGAAGGGATAATCTTATTCCTGCGGAAGATTATGTTCTATCAAAGTTCAAAAGAAATGAGATTCCTCTGATCAGAGAAGTGATAAAGAAGGCTGGAGAAGCTGTTTACTATATTGTTACTGAAGGTGTAAACAAAGCGATGAACAGGTTTAATTAAATTTGACAATATTTACCCTGTTTGAAGGGCGAAGTTCTTCTAACGGGGTTTACTTTAGAAATTAGATTAACTCGATATGAATAGATATTTCATAGCAGCAAACTGGAAAATGAACAAAACTGCTGAAGAAACCAGAGAGTTTCTTCTCAGTTTCATTCCAGCAGTTAAAAATGTTACAGATGTTGATATTATAATTGCACCGCCATTTACTTCATTGAATGAGGCGTACAATAAAATAAAGGGCACTAATCTACAGCTTTCTGCACAGGATGTCTATTGGGAAGAGAAGGGTGCTTATACAGGTGAAATTTCCCCTTTAATGCTTATTAATGCAGGGTGCAGGCATGTTATTATCGGACACTCAGAGAGAAGACAGTATTTTTCCGAAGATGATTTGATTGTAAACAGGAAAATAAAGGCTGCAAGTGCAAGTGGTCTTGGTGTCATATTTTGTATCGGGGAATCCATTGAAGAGAGGGAGACAGGCAAGACTTTTGATGTAATTAAAAAGGAGATAGAGGCCGGTCTGACCGAAGTCGACACGGAAAATCTTGTTGTTGCCTATGAGCCAATATGGGCAATCGGCACAGGGAAAACAGCAACCACCGATCAGGCACAGGAAGCACATGCATTTATAAGAGAAGTTCTAAGGGGTTTATATGGAAATAAAGCTGATGAAATTCGTATAATATATGGTGGAAGTGTTACTACTGATAATGTTGACAGCCTGATGGCCTGTAAGGACATTAATGGTGCTCTTGTGGGAGGCGCAAGCCTCAAACCTGAAAGTTTTTCAAGGATAGTATGTTTTAAAAGGGAGATATAATGGCAACTTTACTTTTAGTAATTCATCTGATAGTCAGCTTTTTTCTGATATTTATCGTCCTTATTCAGAGTGGAAAGGGGGCTGAACTAGGCGCTGCTTTCGGAGGCTCAAGCCAGACCCTTTTTGGCGCTCGCGGGGCAGCTACATTTTTCAGTAAACTTACCACTATTGCTGCAGTAGTTTTTATGCTTACCTCACTTTTGCTGGCTATTATAACTGCAAGAGGTGGTTCTGTAGTAAAACAGACTACACCTGTTGCAACAGAACAGGAAAAAAGCATTCCTGAAGATACAACAGGCCCTATACAGGGCGGGCAGCCTTTACAGCCTGCAGATCAGGGTGCTCCTGCTGAACCAGCTACACCTTCCAAGTAATGATTTTCAATTCAGCTTAAAATATTAAAAAGACTGGTTTTTTCAATTGTTGTTTTATTTATTTTAAGCTTCAAAAGGCAAATTCCATAATTAACTATTTTATCTTAATTCGATTTAATATATAATTTAAAAAAGAAAGGGGGATAAGATTTATGGAGCAAAAAACACCATTTGAATTAAAAAATATTCGACCGCCTGATCTTAAGGATATTAAAATACCCAGCATAAATGTAAAGATAATTACTAATATAGTAATAGTAGTCCTTCTGGTTTTATTTCTGTATTCAACACTTTTCACCATAGATCCTGAAGAAGTCGGGGTAATCCTGAGATTCGGGGAATATACACGCACAGTGAATCCTGGCTTAAATTACAAGCTGCCGTTTAGAATCGAACAGGTGTACAAGGTGCCTGTCGAGAGACAGAAAAAGCTCGAATTCGGTTTTCGTACACGCACACCTGGTGTGAGAACACAGTATTCTGCAAGAGGCTATCTGGAGGAGTCTTTAATGTTGACTGGAGATCTCAATGCTGCCGAGGTAGAATGGATTGTACAATACCGTATCAAGGATCCCTATAAATACTTGTTCCGTGTAAGAAATGCTGAACAGACCTTTCGTGATATCAATGAAGCGGTTACACGTGAGGTTGTTGGTGACCGCACAGTTGACGAGGTAATAACCATTGGCCGTAAGGAAGTTGCCAGCACTGTTGCCATGAAACTTCAGGAATTAAGCGATCAATATGAACTGGGATTAAAAGTGGATCAGGTGGTACTTCAGGATGTGAACCCGCCAGAACCGGTTAAACCAGCCTTTAATGAAGTCAATGAAGCGCAGCAGGAGCGGGAGAAACTGATTAATCAGGCTAAATCCGAATATAACAGAATAATCCCGAGGGCACGGGGCGAGGCAGCAAAAACAATTGAAGAATCTAGAGGATATGCACTCGAACGTGTTAACAGGGCACGGGGCGAGGCAGCGAAATTCAATGCCGTTTTTAAGGAGTATATCAAAGCAAAAGAAGTTACACGACAGCGTATTTATCTGGAGACAATGAATGAAATTCTAAGAAAAGTCGGGAGAAAGTTGATTACTGATGAGGAAGCCACCGGGATATTGCCATTATTCCAGCTTGAGAAGGGAGGGGATAAAAAATGAAGAATACAAAATATATAGTTATTGCACTGTTTGTATTTATCATCCTGGGCGTAGTTCTATCATCTGCTTTTATTGTAAACGAAACAGAGCAGGTGATCATTACACAGTTTGGCAAACCGGTGCGCGAGCCGATTATAACTCCTGGCATAAAATTCAAGATACCCTTTATACAGAAAGCTAATTTCTTCGAAAAGCGTTTTCTGGAATGGGATGGCGATCCCAATGAGGTTCCAACAAAAGATAAAAGGTTTATCTGGGTAGATACGTATGCACGCTGGCACATAAAAGACCCGTTACTGTTCTTTCGGCGCGTGCAGAACGAACGGCGTGCCCTATCCCGTCTGAGTGATATTTTAGACGGTGAGACCCGGAATGCAATTGCCAAACACGAACTGGTCGAGATAGTCCGTTCAACGAACCGGGAATATCAAACATCTGAAGAATTAAAAGACGAAAAAGATGCCATAACTTTCGTTAAAATTAAAGATGGCAGGGAAAAAATAACGCGTTCTATTATTGAAGCTGCAGCTGGGCGTACACTGGAACTCGGGATTGAACTGCTCGACCTTAGATTCAAAAGAATCAATTACGTTGAAGAAGTTCAAAAGAAGATATACGAAAGGATGATTACTGAGCGTAAACGGATCGCCGATAAATTTCGTTCTGAAGGGCAGGGGGAAGCCTCTATAATTTTGGGTAATAAAGAACGCGAGCTAAAGAAAATACAATCAGAAGCATATAGAACTGCACAGACGATTAAGGGTAAGGCTGATGCTGAAGCTACTGCTATATATGCTAAAGCATATAACCAGAGTCCTGAAGCAAGGGATTTCTACCGCTTTTTGAAGACCATGGAGACCTATAACACAACATTATCTGAGAAGGACTGGCTGATTCTATCCACAAAAGGGGATTTCTACAAATACCTTCAGAAACAAACAGGGAAATAGATAATGTAATCCATCCCTATTATTAGGGATGGATTTTTCCTTAGCTCTAGGTCAGAGAATTTTAAAAAATTGTGCCGCAGATATTAATCTTTTCCGTAGTCCATGAAAGAACAACCAGTAAGTACGGACTGAGGGGTATAAGATATGTGTATAGGGAATAATTCGAAAAAGCTTAAGCAATTACTTTAAGATGGTCACCATAATTAGCTAATAATAAATAATAATAATATGGAGGTTTAATTATGACAAAATTACCAAAACAGTATTTAAGTATCAAAAAAAGATTTAAGAACTATTTTACTGCTGTTGATAACCTGGGAAAGGTAACAAGGTCAGCCGGGCCTCTTAATAAAAAAACTTCCCATCTAATACAATTGGCGGCTGCTACTGCCATAAGGTCAGAAGGCTCTGTACATTCTCATACAAGAAGGGCGCTTGAATCAGGGGCAAAACCTGAGGAGATTTATCATGCAATAATCATCCTGACAAGTACAATAGGATTCCCCACGGTCTCTGCTGCAATGAGCTGGGCTGATGATATTATTAAAAACCAGAAAAAGTAGGAAGTAGGAAGTAAAAAGAACGCTATGCGCCAAGCGCTCTGCGCTTTGCGAATAGTAAGATACTAAATTTCGATATTTCTCCACCTGATCAGGTACATAACTATTATTCCGGAGAAAAATGCAATTGCCATGTTTGTTGTTGCAAGGCCGATTCCAGCAATAAGAAATGATATAAAGAAATCTCTTTTTTCTTTTAGATCCCTTATTAATAATGCAAGTTCTAATCCTGCAAAGAGTAAAAGGACACCAAGTATGGCGTTTGGTATAGAGGAGAGAAGAGAAATGCCGATTTTGCCAAATACTAATGCTGTTATTAAAAAAATAGAACCTATCATTATGTTAGAACCACCGGTCCTGGCGCCGAACCTGTAGTGAGCTGCAAGTCCTCCTGCTCCATGACACATTGGCATGCCTGCAACTGCACCGGTCAGAATATTCATTAATCCCATACTGACCCCGAAGGCCCTGTAAGTTGTCTTTCTTGTAAGCTCACCTTTGCCAAAAAGGGCAAAACATGTGTCTGCTGTTCCCATAACGGCATTGCCAAGGGTTAATGGTATCTGAGGTATTACCAGAAGAATCAATGCATTAATAAAATCACTTGTCGATGGTTTTACAATTTCTATTGTTGTCGGACCAAGTGTAAGATTTACTCCTTTCAATGAGCCAGATATAATACCTGTAACAATTCCGGCAGTCACAATTAAAATTGCTGCTGGAAAACGCTTGCTTGATATAAATAAAAGTACAATAATAACACCCAAAATACCGATTATGAGATTGTATGATATACCGAAAAAAGTGAGATGTTCACCGGTTCCTTGAATTAAAAGATCAGGTCTAAGTATGAAACTGATCCCTTTGTTAATAAGAATGAAACCAAGTCCAACCTGAATCCCCCGCATGATAGGTTTTGTAAAGAATTTGGCGAGCCAGTTTATGAGTCCAGTAACAGCAAGTAAAAGTAAAATTATCCCGAAGATGACCCCGGCGGCTCCCATAACAGAAAGCGTTATCTTTTCAGGATATGCAATTGCTATTGCTGATACTACCTTTAATGGCTGAACAGGTATAGGGAGTTTAAAGTAAATTCCGCTTAATATATAGTAAAGGCCGACCATTAAAAGTACTGAAGAGACACTCAGTCCCGTGATAACCATGAGTGCCACAGATAGAGGGATTAATGTACCCAGGTCACCCAGAGAGCCTGCAAACTCAACCCTGTCAAACTTATAAGTACCAATCTGCATAATTTTAGTTATAGTACACTATTACTGCTCGTATATACTATATTAGGTCTTTCAGATGAAATTATATCAAAAATATCAGAAGTGGATCGAAATTTATTAGTAGAAATATAGGGTTTTTGAAAATAAATTATTTGCAGCTATAGATCTGGAAAGGCGAAATATTTATTAGTTTTAAATAAATTTTTGTTATGTTTATCCCTGTCCATTTTGATTAAAGTAAAATCCACTGCCCGACAGTTTCGACTGCTCGGTCAGCACCGAAATGATCGGTAAATATGTGGAAATAGTAGAGCTCCTCCTTGCTCCTGATCATTGGATATCTTGACTTTGTTTTGACGAACTCCTCATCGCTGATCAAATTGTCGAAGTAACTGGAAAGAACAGCTGCCGAGCCTGATCCCTGAGAAAATTCCTGCTTTGATCGCCATGTAATAGCTTCAGGCAGAAAGTCCTCATAGGCTTTTCTGAATATCCATTTTTCTATTTTTTGTTCCCCTGAAGGTTTCTGCTTGAATTCTGGAGGAATCCTGAGCGAGTAATTAAGCAGTTCTCCGGATATCAGGGGAGCAACAACACGTACGGAATGACACTGGTTCATCCGGTCAAGCCTCAAAGAGGCATTATTATGCAGAAAATTTAGACATTCAATCTGACGGTGATATAATTCTTTGGCAGGGAAGTCTTTAAGATAGTTATAGCCACAAAATACCTCATCACCACCTTCACCGGAAAGCAGTAACTCGATTCCATGGCTTTTTGCAAAACCTGAGATTAGGTAATTTGATACAGAACTTCTGACCAGCGAAGGATCAAAAGACTCAAGATAATAAATAACTTCTGGAAGAACCTCAAGAACCTGCTCAAGGTTTACGATTAACTCATGATGGTCAGAGCCGATGTGTCTTGACATAATACGGGCATTCTGAATATCTCCGCTTTCACCAACACCAATTGCAAAGGTCTTTAATCTGGCATCAGCACCAAAATTTTCCTTGTAGATTTCATTAGCCAGATAGCCTATTACGCTGCTGTCCATACCGCCGCTGAGCAGTGCAGCCGTCGGCACAGAAAAGTCAACCCGGCTACGAATACTTCTTTTTATGATGTCTCTTATATCATCTGCGATCTGTTTGATATCAGTATTAATGACCTCTGGAAGATCTTTTGACAATTCGGCAAAGCGGGACAAACGGCCACTGCTGTCCATGTAATGACCCGGCGGGAATTCGTTGATGTCGTCGGTTACTGCAGCAAGGCTTTTGAGTTCAGATGCGAGATATAGGCCATTATCCTTTTTTCCATAGAATAGTGTTTTGATTCCCAAAAGATCTCTGGCCGCAAAGAGCTCTTTACCATTTGATATTACAAATGCAAAGATGGCATCACCAAGATACTGAAATATTCTGTTACCGTATTTATTGTATAGTTGAAGTAGCAGTTGTTCTTCTGTAATATGACCGTCATTAAATGTATGTTTAAAGGTCGGCTCATTCAAGTTCCCAATCTGGCCGTCATAGCATATTTTAAGGCATTTATTTTGTGTGCACGATACCGGAATCTGAATCGTTTCTTTTTTGTCTGCCGGAAAATCTGCTTTAAGATAATTTTGAGCCATTATTGTCTGTTCAATCTGACAGGAACCGGAAAGATAAGGTCCTCTATGTTTGATTTTTTTAAACATCTTATCTGCATCTTTTTTATTTGGATGTCCATATAAAACCACAAAACCACTCATAAATACCCCTGAAATATCTTAATATTTAACATAATTTTGCTGTTTTAAGGATCTGTCTTTATCTGAACTTTAAAGGCAATATTTTATAATGATAAATTTATAGTCGTATTGAGCATAAACTGAAGCATAATTTTGCGATAATGGGTACTTTTGATTGATTTAAAAAAGTTATTGGATTCAGTAGTATAGGTTATATTTAGGTAATAAATCAACTAAATGTCTATGAATCTTTATTATGTCCTTATATATAGGCGGTTTTTTTCATATATTTTAAGAAATGAATTTAGATTTATGGAGAAATTTAAGTATAATTATTAGCAATAGTTGTTTCATTGATGGAAAAAATTATATTTAATAACGTCTCCAAGAGATTCAATGGAATTTTGGCAGTCAAGGCGCTCTCCTTTTCTGTCAGTGAAGGAGAGATACTTGTTCTTTTAGGGACAAGCGGTTGCGGGAAAACAACCACCCTTAAAATGATAAACCGGCTGACTGATCCCTCAGAAGGTGAGATTTCAATAGACGGCATAAATATCTCAGATTACAATCCAATAGAACTTCGCCGCAATATAGGTTATGTAATACAGTCAATTGGACTTTTTCCGCATCTTACCATTTCAAGTAATATAAGTGTCATACCAGAGCTCATGCACTGGACTAAGGAGAAAATAAAAAGCCGTGTAGATGATCTACTGTCCATGGTCGGGCTGAATCCCGCTACATATCGTGATCGCTTCCCCGCAGAGCTTTCCGGCGGTCAGCAGCAGCGTGTTGGCGTTGCAAGGGCACTCGCAGCAGATCCTCCTATTGTCTTGATGGACGAACCCTTCGGAGCACTTGATCCTATAACACGGGAACAGCTACAGAACGAATTCCTGACACTTTTGCATGAAATTAAAAAGACAATTGTCTTTGTTACACATGATATCCTTGAGGCCGTCAAAATAGCAGACAGGATAGCAATAATGGACAGGGGGGAGATTTTACAGATTGGAAGCCCTAAAGAGATAATTGAAAAGCCTGCTAACAGTTTTATCCTCGAATTTCTTGGAAAACACCATTTTCACCTCAGCCTGCTAATGATAAAACTTGAAGAAATAATGACTGATATCGGCGAAATTACTGACAGGATGCATGATATAGAGAAGATTGCTCATCTTAGGCCGGATGAGACAATACTTGATGCACTTAACTTTTTCAAGCATTCTGTTAGCGATATCATAGCTGTAAGGGGATACGATAACATAATAAAAGGCATCGTTAAGAAGGAGAAAATCCGGGAGAGGGTCATAAAAAGTTTTTAAATATTGGATAAACTCCGTTGAAAGAACGGGACTTTTCCCCCATTAGATAAAGATAACGGCACTTTCTAAAGGGGTGAACTTCAAGATTCTTTAATGTTAAATCAATGAATGAACTGAACATTTTTTTTGACAGATACGGTAATGATATCCTCAGATTGACGGTTGAACATTTTGAACTGGTTGCAATATCGGTTGGAGCTGCAATATTGTTCTCGGTGCCTACAGGTATTATCCTTACAAGATCGAGAAAGATGGCTTCACCGGTTCTGGCTTTTGCTGCAGCAGTTCAGACAATCCCGAGCCTTGCGCTTTTCGGTCTGGTAATACCTATTCTCATGGCAGTCAACCTTCCCATTATAGGCTGGGTGCCTGCACTCCTTGCACTCTTTCTATATGCACTTCTCCCCATACTCAGAAATACCTACACAGGGATTCGCCAGGTTGATCTTGCAGTCCTTGAAGCAGCCACCGGTATGGGTATGACTGATATGCAGATTCTATGGAGAATAGAAATTCCGCTATCAATGCCGGTTATAATGGCAGGAATAAGGACTTCGACTGTAATAAGCGTTGGGGTTGCAACACTGGCTGCACTGATAGGGGCAGGGGGACTTGGAGAGCTTATATTTAGCGGCCTCAGGACGATAAATTACAAACTGATGCTGGCAGGAGCAATACCTTCAGCCCTGCTTGCACTTTTTCTTGATTTCTTAATAGGAAAAATTGAGATGTTATTGAGACCAAAAGGACTAAAATAAATGAAAGAAGGTATTAAAATGAAAAATTCATCATATGCTTTAAAGATTGTTTCAACCGTCATTACAATCCTGATAATCTTATGTATTTTTATAATTATCGGTTGCAAGAAACAGATTTCTGGATCAAACAGGCTTATTACGATCGGCTCAAAAAATTTTACTGAACAGGAAATACTCGGCGAACTTATGGCTATTATCATTGAAGAGAATACCGATATAAATGTAAAAAGGAAGTTCAATCTTGGAGGAACAATGGTCTGTTTTAATGCACTCAAGACTGGAGACCTTGACCTGTATGCAGAATATACAGGTACAGGACTTGTGAATATCCTGAAGATGGGTACTGAAAAAGACCCGGACATAACCTACCAGAAGGTAAAAGAAGAATTTCTCAGGAAATTCAATCTTGTCTGGTTAAAACCCTTTGGTTTTAATAATACCTATGCATTGACTATGAGAGAAGAACATGCATCATATCTGGGCATTAAGAAAATTAGCGACCTTGAAAAATTCAAAGATAAACTAAGGTCTGGTTTTACTGCTGAATTCATGCAGCGTCCCGACGGCTATCCAGGACTCATAAGGCATTATGGATTCGAATTCACAAAAAACCCCAGGCAGATGGACCCGGGACTGATGTACAAGGCAGTCGAAGAGGAAGCCGTGGATATCGTAAGCGCATTTGCAACTGATGGGAGGATTCAGGCATATAGGCTTGTTGTACTGGTGGACGACAGGCATTTTTTCCCTCCATATTACGCTGCACCGCTTATAAAGGGGGAGACAATGGCCAAATACCCGGAACTGAAGGATATTCTGAATAAACTGCATAGAGTGCTGAGTGACTCTGAGATGCAAAAAATGAACTATCAGGTAGACGAGGAAGAGAGGGCCCCCGCTGATGTAGCAAGAGAGTTTCTTAAACAAAAAAGCCTTATATTCTAGGCAGTAACAGGCTGATTTACCATTTTTATAAATAAATTAACAAAAATAATAGCTATTTCTGGATAAAACAACCAATTTTTGTTATAATGCGCCATGTTTACTGTTATTGATCTTCATCATTATCAGCGAATTCCTTAGCATATATATAATACCAAATTCTGATTGCCCTATTATAATCATATACGTTAAATCAAGTAGGAGGTAAGCTTTTTTTATTTCTTGTGGCTTTCAGGTGCCGAGGTGTTTTGGAAGGGGGATAATAGTGATAATTCTAAAAAGAGTTATTATTTTGGAGTTTAAAAGAGGACATAATGAAAATAATTGAGAATATTCAACCTGAAATAAATACTGACAGAATAAGCCGTTTACTGGGGTACGGTAAAAAACGAAAACTTTCTAAGAGGATGACCAGGAATATCGAAAAATGTATTGAAAAATCATCAAATTATATCAACCCTAGGATTGTCTTCACGGAAAAGAATATCAAGTCAGCAGAAGATGGGAAGTTGTTGCTTGATAAGAGTATTACCCTGAAAAGCAAAAAGATGACAAAAGCCCTGAAAAAATGTAATAGGGCAACTGTATTCCTGGCAACAATAGGGGAAAATATAGACTCTATTATGCATGAGCTTATTCTTAAGAAAAAGGTGACTCAAGCTTATATCTATGATACTATCGGCTCTGTTGCTGCAGAGAATATTGTGGATAAATTTCAGAAGGAGTTAGATATAGTCACAAGAAGAAGAGGGGAGATGACAACATTACGCTTCAGCCCCGGATACTGCGACTGGAATGTGCAGGAACAGAGGAAGTTATTTCAGATGCTCGACAACTCTTTGATCGATGTTCATCTGAGTAAAAGTTGTATGATGACGCCAAGAAAAACCGTTTCAGGAATATTCGGCATAGGAAAGATTGACGAGATCACAAAAACTGAGACTAATCCATGCATGCTCTGTGGGATGAAAAACTGTATAGCTCGCAGGACAGGAACTTGGTCGCAGGTGCGGTGAAGAACAACTGTGATAACTCGAAAAGGTCTTGAAGGCGGCTCTTACAAGCCCCTAAGTGAACAAGATATAAAGACAATCCATGAAGCCTCAATAAGAGTATTTACCGAAATCGGCATAAAGGTCAACCACCTGCACGCACGTGAACTATTCAGCTCAGCAGGGGCAAAGGTTGACCATAAAAGCGGTCTGGTCAAAATAGAACCTGAAATGTTTAAAGAAATAATAGAAAAAGCCCCCAATACGATCTGGATGCATGGAGGTAAGCCAGAAAACAGTCTTGAGGTAGGTGGGAAAAAGGTATATGCAGGCACAGGGGGTACTGCACTCTATATTATGGATCCGGGAAGCAATGATAGAAGACGTGCAAAACTTGCTGATTTAAAGGATATAGCACGGGTTGTTGATACATTGGATAATATACATTTTTTTATGCTTCCGATATTTCCGAGTGACGTGCCAGAAGAAGATGTTGACGTTAACAGGTTCGGGGTAGCACTTACTTACTGCAACAAACATGTAATGGGCGGTGTATACACAGTTAATGGTGTCAGAAATGTCATAAAAATGGCTGAGATAATCGCTGGATCTAAGGAAGAGCTAAAGGAAAAACCGATTATATCGATGGTAACATGCTGTGGTATCAGTCCCTTTGTACTCGACGATAAATACAGCGAATTGACAATTGAGGTAGCAAAGGCAGGAATCCCTGTTGTTACACCTGTTGAACCGCTATGTGGGGCAACTTCACCGGTTACACTAGCAGGAAACCTTGTTGTTCAGAACGTAGATACACTGGCAGGGGTGATGCTCACACAGCTTGTAAATCCTGGTACACCTGTATTTTACGGCTGTATTTCAAGTCTGGCGGACATGAAAGATATGAAATATCTGAGCGGTGCTGTTGAGATGGGGCTAATGAATGCTGCTGCCTCACAGCTGGCCCAGCATTATGGTCTTCCCTTCTATGCGACAGCAGGGATGTCTGATTCAAAGACGATAGATGCGCAGGCAGGGTATGAGTCAGCTATTACAAGCCTTCTGGTTGCACTTGCCGGGGGGAACTGGATACATGATGCAGCAGGCTTTATTGAGTTCTGTATGTGTGCCAGCCTTGAAAAATATGTGGTCGACAACGAAATACTGGGCATGGTAATGCGTGCAGTAAAGGGCATAGAAGTGAATCAGGAGACAATTGCATTCGAGACAATGAAAAAAATAGGTGCAGGAGGACACTTTGTTTCGTCCCGTCATACGCGTAAATTTATGCGTAGTGAACAGTTTATTCCTTTATTGTCTGACAGGAGTTCACGTAAGGAGTGGATTAAGCATGGATCACGTGATTCACGTGATCGTGCCCGACAGATAGTACTTGAAATACTGGCCAGGCCTGAGATGCCGGCTATTTCGGATGATAAAAGGGAAAAAATAAGGACTGAAATCCCGGGTATTAACACAAGCATTATCTGATGTGGAATATATGAAATGATCATAATAGGTGAAAAAATAAATGCAACAGTTCCAAAGATAAAAGAAGCGATTTTAAATAAGGATGCAGATACGCTGGCACAGATGGCTATAGAGCAGGAAAAGGCCGGTGCTGAATTCATCGATATCAATGTAGGTACAGGTGAAGGAACTTTCAAAGATGAGATTAACAATATTGAATGGCTTGTTGGAATAGTGAAAGATAATGTGCAGGTGAGTCTATGCATCGACAGTGCAGATTACAGGGTGCTGGAAGCAGGGCTCAGGGCAGGAGGATACAGGGTTGGAATGATTAATTCAGTAAAGGCGACTGAAGAGAGCATCTCAGAGATAATGCCCCTAGCTTCAGAGCATGGGGTTTCAGTGGTTGCACTTGCCATGGATGAAAGCGGGATACCAAAAGAGGTTTCGGCTCGTATTCAGGCTTGCGAGAAGATCCTTAATAGTGCAGAGAAATATAAAATACCTGCAGAAAAAATATTTTTTGACCCCCTCGTCATGCCTGTAGGTACTGATAATTCTCAGGGAATGATAACTCTGAAGACTTTGCTCGAGATCAAAGGTCGCTTCACCAGTGCAAAGACTGTCCTTGCACT
Organism: uncultured Nitrospiraceae bacterium; assembly: GCA_964345225.1. GTDB lineage: Bacteria > Nitrospirota > Thermodesulfovibrionia > Thermodesulfovibrionales > UBA6898 > CAYFQB01. The sequence continues at coordinate 38,270 of CAYFQB010000011.1, forward strand.
GAGCAATATTTCTTTCGGCCTCCCAAAACGTTCACTGGTCAATATTGCTTTGCTCCATATGGCACAGTTTCTTTCTGTGGATGCCCTCATAATCAATCCACTTGACAATAATGTTATGCACGCACTGCGTGCCGGAGAAGCGTTACTTGGAATTGACAGACATTGCAGAAAATATACACGTGCACTCAGGCAGAAAGGTGGAGTCGGGTGATATTATGGTAAATGGCTTTAGAGAAGGTGTTGTTGTGAGAATTCCTTTTGAAAGACTGAACATCGATGAAATACGACTGCTGGACGAAACCTCAAGGAGGATTCTTGAAGAGACTGGTCTTCTCTGTTTTAACGAGGAGGCATCCGATATTTTTTCAAGACATGGATGTACTGTTCAGAGGCATGATGACCGATCTTCCAAAATAAAGATTCCTTCAATGGTTTTAAAAGAGGCGCTTATATCAACTCCCCCGGTGGTAAAACTCGGAGCAAGGGATCCGAACAATACCCTTATACTAGACCCCAAGACTCCGCGTATCTATTTCGGGAGCGGCTCGGAAACGAATATCTGGCTTGATACAGAGCTGGAGGTCTTCACAAGTGAGAAGGACAGTGGACAAAGGAGGACCCTGCCGTTCTACATAGAGAAGCGAGGCTCTGTTGAACGTCTTGCTGTTGCAGCCAGACTTGCAGAAGAATTCGAAAACCTTGATTTCTTTATACGGCCGGTTAATATACAGGATGATGATATTAACGAAAATAACCATGATGTTAATAAATTCTTTGTCTCACTGAACAATACAACCAAGCATGTACAGGCCGGATTGACGAACCTTTCCCAACTGGATAATGTTATAAAACTTGCAGAAATCATTGCAGGAGGCAGAGAGGCTTTCAGAGAAAATCCTGTCATATCTTTTATTACGTGTACTGTTAAAAGTCCTCTGCAGATGGTTGACGATGCGACACAGAAGCTCATTGAATTTGCCAGAAGGGGTTTGCCATTTGTGGTTTCAAGCTCGCCCCAGGGAGGCTCTACCGCCCCAATTCAGGAAGCAGGCATGGTTTCACAGATTAATGCTGAAATTCTCTCGGGCATTGCATTATCTCAGATGGTAAATCCAGGAACACCAGTTATATACGGCAGTGTGCCTGTTAGGGCGCGGATGGACAACCTGCATGATATGTATGGTGCACCTGAATTCAATCAGTACAACATTGATTGTGTACAGCTGGCGAGGTATTATAATATACCGTGTTATTCAACAGCTGGAGTTGGTGACTCACGTGTTCCCGGAATTCAGTCATCGATAGAAAAGCTTTTTACCCATATACCAATTGCTATGTCAGGTGCACAGTATATACATTATGCTTTTGGTCTTCTGGACAGAACAAATACCTTTTGTCCTGTACAGGCGGTATTAGATAATCAACATATATCGATGATAAAGAGATTCTTACAGTCACCAAGGGTAAGCAGGGAGGATATAATTGAATCTTTGGGCCAAATCAGCAGGGTTATGGATTCAAAACAGCGTTTATATGTCCGTTATGTACGTAAAAACCTTAGATCGGGGCAGATCTATTCGAACTATCCCTTTGAAAGCAGGGATGGCGAAGATCGGGTTATCGAAAAGGCACTCGAATACATGAACGAACTGCTGTCAAGACCGGCAAAACCTGTCATATCTGAATTAGAGGGGAGGATTTTCGATACCATACCAGGACTGCTAACACGACTGCGAAGGAACTCATCTTAATAAGTGAACGGGATTTGATTAAGGAGGTTAAATGCAAGGAAAAGAAATAATAGGACTTATAAAGGAGAGTGTAATTCAGGGAAGAGTTAACAGTGAAGATGAAGGTTTTGATGAGGGTTTTGAAGGAAAACCTGCAACTGTCGAACTGCTTCAAGAGGCGATTAATAAGAATATTGATGTAAAAGAGATTGTTATCGCCGGGTTGACCGAGGGGATGAACATTGTTGGAAAGAAATTTGAAGAAGGAATTTATCTGATTCCTGATATGCTCGCATCTGCTGAAGCAGTCGGATCTGCCATGGATATGCTCGCACCCTATCTTGAGAAAGCTGGAGTAGAGAGTAAGGGTAAATTTGTAATTGCAACGGTCAAGGGCGACCTTCATGATATCGGAAAGAATATAGTTACAATAATGCTGAGAGGAGCCGGGTATGATGTAATCGATCTCGGCACTGATGTATCTGCCGAAAAAATCGCTGAAACGGTAGAAAAACACAAGCCTAAATTCTTAGGTCTCTCGGCACTTCTGACCACAACCATGCGTGAAATGGAAAATTCCATAAATCTTCTTAATGATAAAGGACTTCGGAAGGGTATAAAAGTGCTAATCGGTGGTGCCCCTACTTCAAAAGAGTTCTCAGAAAAGATAGGCGCAGATACTCACTGTACAGATGCTTTTCAGGCTATTGAGTATACTAATTCTATAACTGTTAAATGATAAGAAATTTTATCCCGCGACGCTTCAAAAACACAGGGCTTTAGCCCGGTGATGAAGCGGGGCTCGGGGATTCAGCTCAGAAACCCCGGACTTTAGTCCGGGTGAGCTACATTAATTAAGATGTATATAAAGAGAGGGGTTGATCATAATGCCTGAGAAAAAACCTTATTCAGAGGCTGTGAGAACCGGACACTATGTAAAAAAGTCCGGACTAAGCGGCAAGTATGACAATGTAAGGCGCTTCTGGGAAGATGAGGTCACGAGGCTTTTTATAAGACCATATCTCAAAGAACTTGTCGACTGGAAAGCAAAGAAACTCCAGCGCCTGAGGATTCTCGATCTGGGATGCGGAAACGGAGACGGTTATGACCTGCTTATGGGCATAACTTCAAAGGATGTTGGAATATATGAATACTCTGTCGAGATTATCAACCAAGACATTATGGGAATGTACCTGGGTGTGGATATAAACGAAGACCTCCTGAGAGAGGCATTGGAATTTCATAATGGAAATGAGAAGGTCAGGTTCCAGCATGGCGATTTTTCCGATGGCATGCCTTTAGATGAACCGCCATTTGATATTTATCTGACCTCATACGGCACACTTTCACATAATCATGATCAACAGACAGTAAAAATACTCTGTGACATAGCCCACCATTGTGATGAACATGCACTTGTCATATGTGACTGGCTTGGGAGATATTCTTACGAATGGCAGGATCTCTGGATAAAAGATCCAAAAGATGAAACATTCATGGATTATAGAATTTCTTATATTTATCCACCTGAAGAACGTGAAACCATTGATATTAAATCATTTCCGCTGCGTCTTATATCAAATAATGAGGCACTAAAAATCATAAAAACTGCAAGCACGGAATCAGGTGTTGAGATTAAAATTAAAAAAATCTTCGACAGGTCTGTATTTGTTGGACGTCATATGGACACAGCCGAATACAACCGTCACTGTCCTGTAATACGTGAGCCGGTTAATGCACTTCTCGAACCGAATGTGCGCACTGATCTGAGTTCACTTATTATTGATTACATACCAAAACAGGGATTCCATGAACTGAATGAGTTCTTTGAAGGTTTTTCCATGTGCTGGAATTCACTTGTAAAACATACTATGGAATTCCTGTCAGAATTTCATGAACAAGCATCTATAGTTTTCGATTCTGTTGACATTCATACATTTTATCCGGAGTCTCTTAAGAATGCGGTGCAGATGATGAGGAAGGTGGTAAATGCTACGGGAGGCCTTCCTGGTGATTCACGGGCAAATATAATCGAGCCGCAGCTTGCCTTTGCCCTGAGGAAATTGGAGATGGACCTTCAGCCGGGATTGGGAGTTGGTCATGGACTTATATCTATCTTGGAAATAAATAAATAATTAATGACATTATCATAAAGAGTAAGAAGTAAAAAGCAGGGTGCAAGGAGCAGGGAGCAGGGCGTAAAGAGTAAGAAGTTAGGAGTAAGGAGTAAGGGGTAAAAAGTAGGGAGTAGGCAGTAAGCAGTAATCAGTAAAAAGAGCGCTATGCACCGAGCGCTCTGCGCTATGCGAAGAGTAAACGGACATCGTAACCGTTACCATATGACGTAACCTTTTAGTTCTCAAGGGAGTAAGGAGATTATTATTTACTCTGAACTTTCTTAATTTCCACAATAAATTCAGTAATCTTACCTTTTATCTCATCTCTGGCTCTGCGGAATTCGTTCATTATATATTCATCTGTCCCTATAGCGCCAACAGGGTCGACAATGGGCCAGTGAATCCGTCTTATTTCCGGTGGAGTCCAGGGACATGAATCTTCTGCATTCCCACACAGGGTTATAACTACATCCATATTCCTTAATAATTCTTTATCTATTTCCTTTGATGTCTGTTTCGATATGTCTATTCCTATTTCCTGCATGACTTCAATTGCCCTTGGATGGACAAATGCAGAAAATAGCCCGGCACTGTAAGGTTCGATTAAGCTTTTACCTAATTCCCTTACAAGACCTTCTGCCATCTGCGAACGGCATGAGTTAGCTGTACAGAGGAACATTACCTTAAGCAATTGTCATCTCCGGCATTTTATCCGTCTTTGCATAGGACTATAATGGAACAGCTGTTACAGGTAATTAGCTGCAACAGCCGATAAACTGCTTCGTTCGCTTTTTGTTAAAGTAATATGTCCGTGAATTTTCAGACCCTTAAGGCGTTCTGCTGAATATGTAAGACCATTGCTGCTCGAATCCAGATAGGGATTGTCAATCTGATATGGATCACCGGTAAGAACCATCTTTGTCCCTTCACCTGAACGGCTTATTATGGTCTTGATTTCATGAGGGGTCAGATTCTGTGCCTCATCTACAATGATAAACTGTCCGGGAATTGAGCGTCCCCTGATATATGTTAGTGCTTCAAGTTCTACTAGATGGTTTTTAATCAGTTTTTCGACCAGCATGTGTATAGGGCCTTCTGTCTTTTGCTTGTGCTCATCTCTCATTAAGTAGGTCAGATTATCAAAAATAGGCTGCATCCAGAGTGAAAGTTTTTCGTCCTTTGAGCCCGGAAGATAACCGATATCCTTACCAAGAGGCACAATAGGACGCGTAACGAGCATCTTTTCGTACTTTTTTTGTTTGATAATACTCTCCAGTCCTGCAGCAAGGGCTAATAAGGTCTTGCCAGTGCCTGCCTGGCCTACCAGTGTAACAAGTTCAACTGAATGATCGAGCAGAAGTTCAAGGGCAATACGTTGTTCCATGCTACGGGGTTTGATGTTCCATACACTCTCATAACTGGAATTGAGATGGTTAAGCATCTGATTTTCACCAACACGGGCTAAACCTTTATGCTTATCATTTGTTTCATCAACAAGAAGGACGAATTCATTGATAATCAGATCCGGTACCTCTAATTTAATATAGTCATTACTAAAGAAATCATCGATAAACTTTCCTGGGACCTTTATCTCCCGATGACCGGCAAACAATTCATCAAAATTGACTTTCTGTTTCTCAAAGTCCATAACATCAATGCCAAGTGCATCTGCTTTCAGCCGGGCATTGATATCTTTTGAGACAAAAATTACCCGGTTTCCGCTGGTATAAAGACTATATGCAACTGAAAGAATACGGTTATCTGGAATTGAAAGATTAATGCCTGCATCGGATTTCAGATTCTGTTCTGTATCTATTTTAAGAATACCGCCGTTATCCATCTCTACACCGTCACCCAGTCTTCCTTTCATCCTCAGGCTGTCAAGATTTCGTATGACCTGTCTGGCATTTCGGCCCATCTCATTGTTGACGGATTTGAAGCTGTCCAGTTCTTCTATAACTGTCATGGGTAACACTACAATATTGTCAGCGAATGAATGAATGGAGTCTGCATTATGCAGAAGTACGTTTGTATCAAGCACAAAATATTTTTTCATTATTTTGATATGTATTATAATTTAAACTCTGAATCATTTAAAGAATAAAGATATAATCCTTACCAAGTTTATCAATATCTGTTAAAATTTTTATATGCGTATAATTAAAGTTGAAAATCTTGTCAAGCGGTTTGGCAATATCACTGCTGTAGATGACATCTCGTTCGATATAGAAGAGGGCTCTATTTTCGGCTTCCTTGGGCCTAATGGTGCTGGAAAGACAACCACAATAAATATACTTTGTACGTTACTAGCACCAACATCCGGAAAAGCGTATCTGAACGGTCATGACTGCAATACAGAATCTGCTGAAGTCAGAAAAGCTATCGGTATTGTTTTTCAGGACAGTTCGCTCGATAAGGATCTCACAGCCAGGGAGAACCTGATGTTTCATGCGTATCTTTACAATGTAGATAAATCAGAGAGGAAACCAAGGGTCGAAGATGCGCTCAGATTTGTTGACCTTTATGGAAGGGCGGATGATCTGGTAAAGAAATATTCGGGTGGAATGAAACGGCGTCTTGAAGTCGCAAGGGGACTCATTCACAGGCCAAAAGTACTTTTTCTTGACGAGCCAACTCTCGGGCTCGATCCCCAGAGCAGAATGAATTTATGGGAATTCATTACTGAACTTCCCAAAAAACATAAAGTAACCATTTTCATGACCACACACTATATGGAAGAAGCTGAGGTCTGCGATAAGATTGCTATTATAGATAAAGGTAAAATAATAGCATCAGGGACACCTCAGGAACTCAAGAAAACCGTTGGTGGAGACATAATTTATTTAAAAACAGATGATAATAATAAAGCCATAGAGAATATTAAGAATCTTTTTGACATTGAAGCATTTGAGAAAGACGGGGAAATATATATTTCCACATTAAAAGGTGATGCCTGTATACCTGAGATAATACGAGAAATAGGGGAGAGGGTTTTGTCTGTTAGAATGCAGAGGCCCACTCTTAATGACGTATTTTTAAAACTTACAGGCAAAGAGATAAGGGAAGAAACACCTTCTTCAGGTGATTATATGAAAGAAGCTGTGCGTGCATACAGGAGAAAACATTAAAGAACCGAGCTAAAATAATAATATTAAAGTTAATCTTTAATATAACGGATTAAGTTATGGATTTTAATGCAATTTATGTAATTGTGGCAAGAGAATTCAAGAAATTTATTCGTGAGAGGAGCCGGCTCTTTTCCACTATCGCACGGCCACTCTTATGGCTTTTTATAGTAGGTGGCGGGATGTCAAGAATTGTGCCTTCTACTGAAGGGGTCTCATACATACAGTTTCTTTTCCCGGGGATACTCGGGATGACAATACTCTTCAGTTCTATATTCTCATCTATTTCGATTATATGGGACAAGGAATTCGGCTTTATGAAGGAGATACTCGTTGCCCCTATATCTAGATTCTCTGTTGTTGTCGGTAAAGCCACAAGCGGCATGGTTCTTTCAACAATACAGGCGACTATTGTGCTTGCACTATTTCCATTCATTGGCCTTAAGATTGGTATTTTTCAGATTATAAAGGTCATATTAATTTGTGCTGTGTTATCATTTGCTCTTTCGGCATTTGGAATCGTGATTGCCACTTTCTATGACAGTTACGAGAGCTTCAGTGTCATAATGAACTTCATAGTACTACCCATGTTCTTTCTTTCCGGTGCCATGTATCCTGTAAAGCTGTTGCCCAAGGTATTAAAAATGCTCGCAAGCATAAATCCCCTGACATTTGGAGTTGACGCTCTAAAGAATGTTATTTTCCCTTTTGAAAAGGGTAATATGAGCCCTGACTATTCCTTATATCTTGATGTATCGGTTATTGTCGCAATTTCTGTTATTTTCGTCTTGATAGGAGGGAAGTTTTTTGAAAGAAAAGGGTGAATACGGGATACGGGCTAAATTAGTATCAATTCTTATTGTTAGCTATCCGAGTTCCCAGAGTAATACTGGCCTTCACGCGGGACTCAATACTTTTGCAGAATAATATTAGTGTTCGTCAAGGAAAGAATTTTGATAGAAATACGTGAGGAACAGCCAGGGGATTTTGCAGCAGTTAGAGTAATAAACAATCTCGCCTTTGGCTCGATGTTGATAGAAGAAGTAATAAATATTTTAAAAAAAAGAAACTGTCCTTTTATCATAGTTCTTGGACATCCTGAATATTATCTGCGTTTTGGATTTCAGAAAGCATCTTTATATGACATTAGATGTCAATGGGTAGTTCCTGAAGAAGCTTTTATGATATTGGTGATTGACGAATCAGCTATGTCTGGGCAGTCCGGGACTGGAAAATATAGAGATGAATTTAATGAAATAATATAAGTGTAGAGTATTCGTCTGGAGACATATCAAGATTCTCTATTACACCTGCAAAATAAGCAGTTTCAAAAAGTGTAAAGTGGTGAAGATTACCCCAAAAAATACTTTTTATTCTTTACTTCAAGTAGATTTATTCGTTAAGTTTTCAATCAATTTTTTAATTATCACTTTCTGCTCATCACTTAAGTCAATAAACATAATTCCAAATCCGATTCCTGACTGGCAGTACCGAACTTTTGCTTTAACCGTTATCTTTTTTCCTTTAAAGGGAATAGTTACGTCAATTACATCATTTTTTTCATAAAATTGAATTGCACTAATAAATAGACCTCCTTCACTGATATCGCCAGTTGTGCACTGCTTTGCACCATCTACCAAAATGTCTTCTCTCAAAGGAAGTCTTTTGTGTTTTCTGCGTCCTTTTGGATCGTGATCGTTCATTTATTAGCATTATATAACTAGCAAGTTACTTCTACAATAAAATTTTAAACTCTCTTCCTTCCTATAAGTGTGAGTATACTGCCTGCCTTAGAGATTCAATGTTACAACTGGAAATGTGAATTTTACCTTGATTTAATATTATAACAATAGGAAGATTTACTAGAAGAGGGGACATGTATAACATTCTGAAGCGATATTGCTGAGGGGTGGGTTGACTGTATCCAGATATAAGTTATAGGTTACTACATCTTTTAAGTCCGTGGCGCCACCTATCCAGCTTAAGGTTAAGTCCTGGTGGATGATCGACTGCTCCATCTTGAGGAATAGGATTAGACGGTTGGTAGGGTGGCTAGTTTGGCAGATTTAAGACAATTAAGGTAACGCTATATGGCTCTAAGGTTAGACTTTCCGTGTAGATGTCAGTATAAGCAAGGGTATTTTCTACTTTAGAGCCTTCTAAGGATACACCTGGCCAATTGTTAATCTCATCTATACATTCAGCATCTAATGTATAAGTATTATACTGTCCATAGTAGAAAAGATCTTCAACTCCCTTTGCCACCTTCTGATAAAGTAGATAGGCCCCAGTTAGTTCCTCCCAGACGATCTCCCAAGTGCATGCCGGATCATTGATGTATCTATCAAACTCGGCGTAACAGTCTTGGATGAGTTGTTCTAATATTTTAAGATCACCCTCACTTTCTTCTACCTTCTGCCAGATTAAATCAATATCACTTCCGGAATATCCTTTTTCGCTTAAGAGTTGGTCGGTTAATTCCTTGGGTTTTTGTATTGCTTCCGCCTCGGCCTCCTCTACGGCTGCATCAATACTTCCTCCTGTATCATCATTATACCTATAACTGTTAGAATGGTCTCGATCAATCAGGTATCTTTGGTAGTTGATCTCTCGAGCAAAGGGCAGGTTTTTCAAGGTAATCTCCACTGTCTGCTGTGTGGCAATATTGACATGATTATCCTCATAAATCTGGTAGGCCTGCTCAAAATGGTTGATCTTCTCTGTATCGGCTAAGGTGGTCAAGTATATCTGGCTTGCTGCCTCAGCATCAGGCTGCATCTCCACCGGAAGAGCCTTAATACTTAGCTCCCCTTTGATTATCCGGATTAAGGGATACTTTATTTCTTTGTAAATGTACTTTTTTTCGCCATCTTCACCTTCCAGGGACAAAAGATAAAGTGCAGTATCTAAAAAAGCCACTGTCTGGGGTTGGGAGAGACCCTCGCTCATCAAAGAAGGGGTCTCATTTTTGAAGAAAATACTTATTACCTCATCTTGATAACCACTGTATCCCTGGTTGCTCAGATATTCATTGGCCAGGCTAGCGGGATAGAGTCTGTTTTCAAAGTTAGAGATTAAAAGATATACATATTTATCATCCGGGCTTTTGGAGGCGATAGCCGTGAGGTTGGGGCTGTTTTCTGTTACCCCCAGCCTGCGCATCGTGACATCATTGCCGAGTTCTTGACCGGTTAATTTACCCAAGGCCCAAAATGCATTATAAATAGAAGAAATAACCACTCCTTTCCAATCATGAACAAAGAGCCCGCTATATGCTAAGACTCCACCCCAGTCCGGACTTTCCTTTATAGAATGAAAGAAAGGCCGATCCACCTCGGCCTCTTCAATGGCTACTACTGCCGGGATTATATAAGCTGCCAAGGTCTGTCTCACGTCAGTAATGTCAGTGCCTACAGTCTCAACTGAACTCTCGGTATCATAAGTCCACTCACTATTATAAATTTCTATAGTAGCGGTGTCATAACCGAATTCTTCCAACCAACTCCTCAAGGTCAATGTTTGCTTGCGCCAGTACCCATTAGACGGATTGATATTCCACGGATGATAGTCAATAATATTGGGGTAGCCCAAGTCAAAAAGCGTGGTCTCTTCTTTTATATATTTGAGAAAATTATAAAGCATGGGGTCTTCTGGATCTGCGTAATCTGGGAAAAATGCTTTAGCTTTGAGATTTGCTACCTGGGGTCCAGCGACTTTAACATTAAGGTTGGCTCTTCTTGCACCCAAGACCGAATATTCATAGAGCTTAAAATATTCCCTATCTGTTCCCAGCCAGAACTTTGGATCATTTGGTTCATTATCCACACCATAGGACACATTTTCAGGGCCTAATACTTCATCAAAATGCCTGACGATTATCTCAAATATCTCGGCCCAGGTATCATAATCTTCAGGTGGCGATTCCCAGTAAATTGGCGACTGAAAAGCTTCTAATCCATAAGGGTTGGGGGCTCTATTCTTATCTTTGGACAACCAATAGGGCATTCCATCAACTACGATGTACACATGTATGCCATGGTCAACCATATCATGGAAATAACTATCCATATGACTTAAACCTTGCTCTAACAATTCTTGCCAATTCTCTGGTTTTTCTTTAGAATCAATTATCCAAAGACTAACTCCAACTCGAAAACTACCTGGATCAAGCTCATTCCTATCTAATACTCGTCTATGAGCGTATCTCTCAGGCCAATAATATAGAAAACTACCCTTATATTGATAAGGCAACTCCCCTTCATCCTGGGCGGCATCCACAGTGATTTGAAACACTGGCTCAGGCATATCATTTACAGTAATAGTTACCGATTCTAATGCACTAAGTGGGGGTGACCCACTATCTTCAGCCGTAAAGGTAAGGTCATAGCTACCGCTGTCAGTGTATTCTGGTATCCCATTTAAAATAATTATAGCCGGATTGCCGGATTGATTGTCTGTCATCGTCAGCCAATCAGGCAGCCCTTCTACAGTTAAGGTAACTATATCGCTTGGATCTGGGTCAGTAGATGTAACAGTAAAATCTAAAGGCTCTTCTTCCATGACTGTCTGGTCATCAATTGGCTCAACAACAGGAGGATTATTTACTGCCAGGGCAGTAACTGGCGCGACAAATCCCAAGCTGATGATGCTTAGGCTAGTCAATACCAGCCTCATCTTTGAATTTAATGTTCTCATCACAATTTCAAGCGCGAATCACAAAATTAAATTTTTCTGAAAAAATATTATTAAAAAAATGGTCTGTTTCCTGACAAAAGGGGAAGCAGTCCATTGTTATCCTGACCTGTTTCTTCGGCAACCCGGCTATCCCGATGCTTCAGGACCCGATGCTTTGTGCCCCATCCTTCCGGATGGTTTGCCTTTTTCAGGTTACCAAGAACAAAAAAGCCTGTTTCCTTAAAGGGAAACAGGCTTTTTTATCAGATTATCGATTTCTGTAAAAGCTCTATTTCTTCGGCAACCCGGCTGTCCTTTCATATACTAAAAGGACCCGTTGGTTTTGTGCCCCCTAGTTACCTAGGGTTTACCTTTTCGGAAACTCGCTTGTTATATGCTGTCAAAGATCTTCCTTAATGATAATTAACAGTTTATAGTTTTTAATAAAAGTTGTCAAGATTCATTTACATGCTGCACCAGAGTAATAAAAAATCTTTTTCAAAAGGCAGATAATATCTGGCAGTGTAGCAGTAGGGGCTAAGAGATGAGGAAGGTAAAGATTTTCGATACAACCCTGCGTGACGGAGAGCAGTCACCAGGTACATCCATGAACGTTGATGAAAAGATCAAGGTAGCAAAACAAACAGCTTGAGAAACTTGGTGTTGACATAATAGAGGCGGTTTCCCTGTCGCTTCACAGGGTGATTTCGATGCAGTAAAAAGTATTGCAGCCGAGATCCAGCAGGCAACTATTGCTGCTCTTGCAAGAACAAAGGATACAGATATTGAAAGGGCAGGCGCAGCAATCGAGCCGGCTGCACAGAAAAGGATACATACTTTTATTCCTGCCAAGCCTGAAAGACCTCTGGTCTCTTACTGGGCAAGCCTGCCTGACGGCAGACAGGCAACGGGGATTTCTAACGGGGTAAAGCTGGGAATAAAACTTTTAGGGCTTAATCCTAACATATATAACCGCAGAACAAATGCATGGGGGATAACCACATGAGGGACATTTATAGCCACGTTTTATGCTGTCTTCCTTCCAATAACCGGGTATTTCGAAAATACGTCTGAACCCGAATTTTCTGGCTATTGACGTTATATGTATACCTTTCCTGCTTTTCCATGCAGTAAGTATAGTTACGCCAGAGTCAATATCATCCAGACTTCCAAGACACTCTGAGAATAGTTTTGTGCCGATACCCCTTTTACGGAAAGCTGGTTCAACAGCTAACGAGGATATCATGCCTATTTCTTTGGCAGGTAAAAGTTGCTTTAAGTAATCAGCTTTTTCTTTTGGGAAAAGATTGAATGCCTGCCGGGTTTTTATTTTTTTCCCGATACAGAAACCGACTACACGATTTTTATGCTCTGCATAAAGAGCAACATTGTTTTTGTCAGTAATATCCTTGATTCTTATGTAAGAATCACCAAGTTGTTCATTTGCAATAGACAGAACTCTGGAGAATTGTCTCCTGGAGATTTTTCTGATAACAAGTTGATATGCTTTTGAATATTGTTTATTGATACCGCTGGATCCCCTGGTGCCAGATTCTTTTACTCCGTAAGAAAGTGTTGTTGTTTTATCCTAACTGGGAGCTAAGCTCTGTCCTTTCTGACGGGGTTTACTATTCAGTAATCTTATATACCTTGTCGTGCCTACGGACTTTTTCTTCGAGCTTAATCCCGACCATATCACCCTTTTTCGCCTTTTCAACTGATTGATGCTCTATCTGCATTGACTTTATGGTTGTTTTGTAGTCAGTGGTATGGCCCTTGATATGGATACCGTCACCAATGGACAGTTCGTCATTAGTTATTTCTATTGCCACGACAGCGATCTTGTCATAATAATTATGTACAACACCGACCTCTATTTCAGCCATAAAAGAACCTCCTATCTTTTTTTAATATTCTTTCTATTATAAATTTATATTGTCAAGTAATAAAAAAGGTTTTGCCTGTTTAAAAAATCCATTGCTGGTGTGATCTTTCATCTTTTATCATATTTATGCTCAATCCAGTATAACTGCTTGTGACCTTTTGCTTCATATTGTGATAATTCCCTCAAGGCATCTTTTTTTGATAAGAACTGTTTCACGAAGAATTTGTTACCATGGTCGTCCTGTCGATACAGTATCCAGCGCTTAAGGTTTTTGACTAACTTTTTCAAAGTTCTATTTTTTTCCGTTTAGAAATTGTTGTTATTTTCTTCTAACAGGGTTTACTAATCTTAATAGTTATTTGGCTATCAAAACACCATATTTTTTATCCCTCGACGCTTCTAAAACACCAGGCTTTAGGCCGGTGATGAAGCGGGGCTCGGGGATTCCGCTCAGAAACCCCGGACTTTAGTCCGGGTGAGCTTCATTCAACGGACCTTTTAAAATAAAATCAGGCCCACCATGTATCTATTAATTCCCATCCTTCCCGGGCGTATTCATTTAAAATTCGGGTTGTTCGTTCTCCCATACCCAAAATTAATGTACATTTATATTCATATTTTTGTTTATACGTCATGCCTCCTTCTTATTTTTATTATATTTCTAACGGATAGATCAATAATCCCAATAGCGCCTGGTGAAATATCACAAATTTGTGAGATAGAGAATTAATAACTCCTATCGCTGTACCCAGTGCAGTTCCAATACAAGCAGCTAATGCAATCCAATAAGTTCCAAGCAGTGTACTGAGCATTGCACCAATGCCGGTTCCTAATGCGACACATATACCTGCGCCGATTGCCATGTTTTGATTGGAGGATTTATTTTTGCAATCCATCTTTTTATTTCCTTTTGTCTAAAGACAAAGTTGAACGTGCATGTTCATACACCAGAATATGAGAGAACAGACAGAATGTCAAGAACCTCTGGATGTCAAAGATTTCTTTTTTTTAGATGAATTTCAAAAATTCTAGGCCACATTTTTCCTGTAACAAAGAGTCTGTCATGGGCTTGATCGTATGCGATTCCATTGAGAACTGCATCTTTGTTTTTCCGTTTATCGACAGGAAGAAGTCCAGTTAAATCTATCAATCCGAGCGTTTTTCCCGAATCTGGATCTATCCGTGCAATAATATCAGTTCGCCAGATATTGGCATATATCTCGCCTTTGATATACTCAAGTTCGTTCAGATTCATTAAGGGCATGTCATTAATATGAACTCTTATGATTTTTTGGATCTTAAAGGTATCAGGGTTTAAAAATCGCAAGATATTCGTTCCATCACTTATGATGAGAGAGTGACCATCATCTGTGAGACCCCATCCCTCTCCTTCGTAGCTAAATTCGCCAAGCAGTTGCAATGTGTTTGGCTCATAAATAAAACCTTTATGACTGCGCCATGTCAGCTGAAATATTCTTTCTTTGAGTATGGTTATCCCTTCGGCAAAATACTGTTTTGGTACATCGACTTTCTTTTTGATCTTACCCGTTTTTAAATCAATTATACGAAGACTGGATAATCCATATTGTCCGGTGCTTTCATAAAGAGTGCCGTTTTTAAATATAAGCCCCTGAGAGAAAGCGGTAAAGTCATGTGGCCAGCTGTTTACTATTTCGTAGATATAGGTTGGTAACACTTCTGAAGAATTTTTAGAATTTGAGTTATTTGTCACACCGGCCCAAGCACTGATCCAAGAAAATGACAACAGGCAGATGACTGACAATATATAGGTATTTTTAATCGACCGCTTTTGATCAGTCAGGTTGAAGTTGCAGTTATGTATTTTCTTTCTTTTATCCAATTCAAGCATCGGCTTCTCGGTCTTACTGCTACAGTTTGTTAGCTCTTTATCTTTTTCTAAGAAATGCATAAATTGCTTTATGAACTGCAAATTTACCCTCAACTTCAACTGTTTCCAATTCTTCAATTTCAAAAAGAGGTTTAAATAAAGAAGCCATCTCGCTTTCTGACGAAAAGTATAAAACAGTATCGAGGGGAGTCTTTCTATACTTTCCTGCTCCACCAAATTGAGGGCTATCCTCGCTAAAGCAAACTGATAAATACTTTCCATCAGGTTTAAGTAATCTGTAAACATTGTTAATATACTTCTCTCTGTCTGGCGGAAAAATATGATGTAACAATTCCCAGTCGTATGCAAAATCGAATGTATCTTGAACTTCGGTCATATCACCGAGAATATCAGCTACTATAAAGTTACTTTTAACACCTTTACTCTTTGCAGAATTTCTTGCTATTTCAATTGCACTTTCTGAAAAATCAATACCTGTAACATCAAATCCCATGCTTGACAGATAAATTGCATAATTCCCGGTACCGCACCCCAAGTCAATAACTTTACATGGCTTTATTTTTTCTGTTTTAACGATTTGTTGAATGATCTTAGGTGGAGTTTCTATGTTCCAAGGAATTTCTTCAGGTGGAATGCTGCTATATATTTTTTCCATTTGATCCTTTATCATCAAAACTCTCCCTTTGTATTTGAACAGTAACAATTAAAATCAGCGGCGCCGTAAGGATACCGGCTGGCCCCTCTGCCATCATTTATTATTAAAAATAATATCATCCTCAGTATTCAATACCTTATCTTTGCCTTTTGAAGTTAAGTTAAAGTTTTTCCCATCTTCCGTTAATTCATAAATATAGTTTTGCTCCCAGGCATCCTTTATCCAGCCTTTTCTGACTGGGCGGTCACCTATAACTACCTGAATATTATCAGGATATTTACCTTCATTCTCTTTATATTTCTGAAGAGCGCTGACAATTTTATTACCTTCTTCAAGGGTCTGTTCCGGCTTCACGTAATTATCAGTATACCAGCTTGCTACCGAAAAACCGCCAAGGATAAGGATGAGAAAGAATACCGGGATAATAAAAACAAGAATAATAACAGCCCATACAACATCCTTCTTTTGATAATGTGGAGCTATACCCTTTTTATTTAACCTTATAATATCAATTACGCTCCAGATCAGGGCAGCTGGGTAGAGCGGGGTAAGTCCAAGCAGTAACATTATTATGCCCCGGATGTTCTTACCGTAATATAACTGACCAAGCCCCGGTACTATTATGGATAAGATTAAAGGTAACATTATTTTATAATCCTAACATGCTGAAGAGTCAGTTTAATAGTCTTTAAGATAAAAAATGAAATTAGTTTTTTTAAAAAAGTACATGAAATGAAAAGGGGATTTTAAATAAGAAAAGCTATAACCTTCCTGACCTTATTATTGAAATTATAAGCCAGATTCCGAGCAGAAAAGCAAATCCAAACGTAATAAAGCCCAGAAGAGACATCCCGTAAATCTTTGGACCGACCCCTGTTGCATGCATTATGGCTGAGCTCAAAAGAATGGCACTGATAATCATACTGAATGCTATCCTGTTGCTTGAGCGGTCCATGTCCCTGATAAATTTATCAAGCCCGATGGGGGTCATCTTTATGTGTAGCTCGTCCCTTAAAACTTTTCGTATGAACTGCTTCATCTGTTTGGGGAAGAAGATGATGGAATCACCTATCTCAATTATGTTTTTCCTGGCTCTATCCAAAAAATAGGAAGGGCTTATCTTTTCTCTTATAAGTTTTGAGGCATAGGGTTCAGAAGCGGCTATAAAATTGAAGTCAGGGTCTAATTCCCTGCCGATATTTTCAAGGATAAGCATTGCCTTGTTAACGAGGAGGAGATCAGAAGGTATTGTCATTCTGTGTTTTAATGCAAGATGGGTAACTGTATCCATGTAATCTGCAAAGTTTATCTCCTTTAAAGAGAGTTCATAAAGTGGCTCAAGAAAATCAGCCAGGTCAGCCTTGAATTCCTTCCTGAAGATATCGTAGTCTATGTCTTTGGGAACCAGGCCGAGCTCAATGTATTGGTCTATCAGCCTGTCGAAGTCCTTATTAATTAGTGCAATAAATGTATTTGCCATTGTCTCTCTGAGTTCTTTTGAAACCCTTCCGACGATTCCAAAATCAGTAAAACCCATTCTTCCATCAGGCATTGCAAATATGTTTCCTGGATGAGGGTCTGCATGGAAAAAACCGTCTTCAAGGACCTGTTTGAAATAGGCATCTACTCCGATCTTTGCAAGATTTTTACGATTAAGACCAAGATTTTTAATCTCATCGATATCATCGATTCTGATTCCTACAATTCTTTCCATAATAAGTAATTTATCTGTCGTAAATTCACTGAAAATATTTGGTATATATACATCATTAATTTTTTCGAAATTTTTTCTGAAGTGGAGACAGTTTTTAGCCTCTCTTATGAAATCAAGTTCTTTTCTTATTGTTTTGGTAAATTCCTCAACTATGCCGGTAGGGTTGAAAAAAGCGCTTTCAGGGACGTATTTTTCCATCAGATGGGCTGTTGTTGTAAGTATATTTATATCGGTCTCGATTAATTCTCTTATATCGGGCCGCTGTACTTTTACTACAACATCGCTACCGTCAAGTAGCGTACCATGATATACCTGTGCTATGGAAGCAGCTGCAACCGGCTCTTCATCTAGTTTTGAAAAAATCTGGTCTATCTTTTGTTTTGTTTCTTCTTCAATTATCTTTACTGCCTCTTTGTTAGGGAAGGGCGGGACCCTGTCCTGAAGTTTCTTGAATTCATCAGAGAATTGTTTGGTGATAAGATCAGGCCTTGAAGAGAGGAGTTGTGCAAGTTTAATAAAGCTTGGTCCAAGCTCGGCAAATGACATTCTCAGTCTTTCAGGAACAGTTGGACTCTTTAGTGATGGCCATTGCCCGAAAGATTTCAGTCTTTTCCTGAAAGGAATAAATCTGTTCAGATGGAGCTGATCGATTATTCTGCCAAAACCGTACTTTAGGAAGACATTAATAATCTGTCTTGCTCTGCTAACATTTTTGTACGTTCTTTTAAATCTCAGGAGGTCAAAGGGCATTTAATGGTATTGTTAATTATTATTTTGATTTTTCCATTTTATCAATTCTTGAGGAAAGAGAATTAATTTTTTCATCTAATTTATCTATATCGGACTTGGAAGGCAGGTTCATTCTCCCGAGAGATTTATCAATTATTTCACCGATATTTTTACTCAGGTCTGCTGTGTTCTTTTCGGCCTTTTCAGTCCATTCTTTTACGAGTTTTGCACCCTGAGATTCGCTTAGCTCACCTTTTTTAACAAGATCGTCAACAAACTCCTTAACCTTCTCCTGAACTCCGAAACCAGCGAGTAAAGCATTTCTTACCATATCGAAAAGTGCCATTACTGCCTCCTTATTGCTTTCCCTTCCTTGAAAGGGGAGATTTTTATTTATATTTTCAGCGGTTTATTATCCAGTTTATTAAAGCTTTTTCTTTATTATATCGTATAATGATTCAAGCGCTTTGTCCAGTTTTTTGATATCCTTGGTACCTCCCTGTGCTATATCGGGCTTTCCGCCTCCTCTTCCACCAGCAGAAGCTGCAATATGCTTAAGGATGTCACCGGCGTTAAATCTGTTGACGAGATCTTTTGTTACCATGGCAACCATTGAGGCCTGGTCATCTTTTACTGATGCAAGCAGTAAAATACCTGAGCCCAATCTGTCTCTTATATTGTCGGCCATTAGCCTGAGGTCCTTCTGTTTGATACCGTCTACCCTGTATGCAACGGCTTTCAGTCCATTGATTTCCCTGACTTTCTTCAGAATTTTTGAAGAATCTTCAATAACCGATCTGCCCTTGAGTTTTTCAAAAGCCTTTTCAAGTTCTTTCATCTCTGAGAGTATTTTTGTTAATTTTTCAGTGGGGCTGTCAGATGCCTTGATCATTTCTGAAATTTTCCTGAGTTCCCTCTCCCCATTTCTCAAATAAAGAAAGGCTTCTTTTCCTGTAACAGCTTCAATTCTTCTGATACCTGATGCTACGCTTCCTTCAGAGATAATCTTGAACAAACCTATATCACCGGTTGCACGTACATGTGTACCCCCGCATATCTCTGAACTGACATCAGGTACGGTAATTACTCTGACCTGATCTCCATATTTCTCTCCAAAAAGTGCTATTGACCCTGCTTCGATTGCGTGTTTTGTCTCCATGACAGAGTAATCTAATCTTATATTTTTAAGAATGTTTTCGTTCACTTCATCTTCAATTCTTTCTATTGTTTCCTGATCAAGTGAATAAAAATGCGTAAAATCGAAACGAAGTCTTTCAGGTGAAACATATGAACCTGCCTGTTTTACGTGCTCGCCGAGCAGATTTCGAAGCGATGAATGAAGCAGGTGTGTTGCAGTATGATTTCTCATTGTAGCGTTTCTTTTCTGATAATCAACAGCACAGTAAATTCTAGAACCTTTTTTTATTTCACCATTTTTTACTTTTATCTTGTGGATATGGATACCCTCGACCGGCTTTTTTGTGTCCAGCACAACAGCTTCCATTTTATCAGTCCATAACCTGCCTGTATCGCCAACCTGTCCGCCTGATTCAGCATAAAAAGGTGTTATGTCGAGGAGAACTTCTCCTTCGTTTCCGGCTTTTATTTCCTCGACAAGTTCTCTGTTTACAATAATTGCACGTACCGTGGATTCTGATTCAGTGGTTTCATATCCAGTGAATTCTGTCCTGTTAAATTGTTGAAATAGTTCTCTGTAAACGGGAGCAACTGTCTCCTCTACTGTCCATGCTGCCCGTGCCATTGACTTCTGATTCTCCATTTCTCTGTTGAAACCGGTTTCATCAATACTGAGATTATTTTCTGCAGCTATATCCCTTGCTATGTCGAGGGGAAACCCGTATGTATCATAAAGTCTGAAAAGTTCGTTTCCTGGAATTACACTTTCACCCGATCCCTTAAGGTCTTTAATTATATTGTTAAGCAGGAAAAGCCCCTGTTCCAGGGTCTTGCTGAATCTCTCTTCTTCGAACCTGAGGATTTTCTTAATTTTCGGGCTCTCTTCAGTTAGTTCAGGATAAATATCAGACATTGAATCAGCCACGGAATCGCATAATTTGTAAAGAACAGGCCCGTCAATATCAAGGTTTTTTGAATAACGGGATGCTCTCCTTATAATTCTTCTTAAAACGTATCCCCTGCCTTCATTAGAAGGAATGAGTCCTTCTGAAAGCAGAAATGTAATAGACCTCATATGGTCTGAAATTACCCTTATTGCAGTATCAGTTTCCTTGTTAACGCCGTATTCTTTTTTCGAATACTTGCATATGGATGATATGATAGGGCTAAATATGTCAGTATCAAAATTATTAACCTTGCCATGAAGGGCTGCAGATAACCTCTCAAGACCCATGCCTGTATCAATACTTGGTTTAGGAAGCGGAGTCAAATTGCCCGAAATATCTCTATCGTATTGCATAAAAACGAGATTCCATAACTCGAGATAACGGTCGCAATCGCATCCTACAGAGCAATCAGGCCTGCCGCATCCAATTTCACTCCCCTGGTCAATAATTATTTCTGAGCACGGCCCGCAGGGCCCTATGTCACCCATCTGCCAGAAATTATCTTTAGCTCCGAGTCTCACTATTCTCTTGCCGGGAATACCTGTAAGTTTTTCCCAAAGCTCAGCAGCTTCGTCATCATCTTCGTATATAGAGACCCATAAATTCTCCTTTGGCAGCTTGAAATGTTCAGTAAGAAGCTCCCATGCAAAAAGAATAGCATCTTTTTTGAAGTAATCCCCAAAGGAAAAGTTGCCCAGCATCTCGAAAAAAGTATGATGCCTGGCGGTATAACCAACATTTTCCAGGTCGCTGTGCTTCCCCCCTGCACGAATGCATTTCTGACTTGTTACTGCTCGTTTGTATGGTAACCTTTCTTCTCCCAAAAACACTGATTTAAACTGAACCATACCTGCATTTGTAAATAACAGAGTAGGGTCATCCCTGGGTATGAGAGATGAGCTCTGAACAATTTCATGTCCTTTTGACCTGAAAAATTCCAGGAAAGCGGTTCTAATCTCACTGCTTGTCATTATTTTATTTGCTAATCCCGGGTTCTGTGCTGATTATTTCTGTCAGCTTGTCATCGGTAAAGAAAAGATGTGTTTTAAAGAAACGAAGCTTTTTATATTCCCATCTTACTCTTTCTTTCCCGTCCTCGGTTGACGGCAGGACATGGACAGATTCAGGACCACCCCATGCATACCTGACCTGAAGCTTTGTCATTCCTACTACGATCTCACCATGCCTTATATTTTCCTGGATAGACGGGGGAAAGTCTGCTATTTCCTCCTGAGAATATCTAACTGACTTGGTACATCCTGAATAGAAGATAAACAGAAATAAAGCTGATAATAAGAGCAGTTTTTTCATTATTCCACTTCCTCCTCCTTAAAATTATAGTCTTTTAATACCTTTTCTATGCTGCTAACAGAGTAGCCTCTTCGTGTGAGAAAATTCCAGAGTCTCCTTTTTTCGCTGACAGGGTTGTTTACTGAGGATTTAAATTTTTTCCCCAGAAGTTTTCTTGCGTTTTGCAGCTCGATATTTTCGTCATAATCCAAAGTCGATTCGATAACTTCGACAGACAGACCTCTTTTCAACATGAATCTTTTTGCGCCATTATATCCGAGCATCTTGTTTGCCAGTGCCTGTCTCTTCAGATTTACAGCAAGCTCTCTGTCATCAAGATATCCGGCTTTTTTCAAATACTTTAGAGTGAAGGAAACTACCTCTTCAGGAAAACCCTTTTTATTAAGCCTTTCTCTTAATTCGCGCTCGCTCCTTCCTCTATAATTAAGAAGTTTAAAAGAATACCTTTTTGCTTTAGCGACTGAATCTGTCAATCTTCATTTCGTCCTTTTCGGGTTGGCCTTCAAGAGAGATTTCGCTTGTTGACTGAATACCCTTTACCTTGAGTGCAAAGTCATCGGGATTTGTAGCCCGTCTTAGTGCTTCTTCGTAAGAAATATATCCTGATTTGTACATGTTGAAAAGAGATTGATCAAAAGTCTGCATACCGTAGTGTATTGCTCCCTGTGCAATTACGTCAGGGATTGTTTTAGTTTTGTCTGGGTCGAGTATACAGTCTTTTATTGTTGCAGTCGCAATAAGGATTTCAACGGCAGGGACTCTTCCTTTGCCGTCTGATTTTGGAATAAGTCTCATCGATATAATGCCTCTGAGTACAGAGGAAAGCTGGATCCTTATTTGTTTGTGCTGATAGGGTGGAAAAACAGCTATTATTCTGTTAACAGTCTCTGTTGCATCGGTTGTGTGGAGTGTACTCAGGACAAGATGTCCTGTCTCTGCAGCTGTTAGTGCTGTCTGTATTGTCTCAAAATCTCTCATTTCTCCTACGAGTATAACATCAGGGTCTTGCCTTAATGCAGCCCTCAATGCCTTGCCGAATGATTCTGCATCACTGCCGATTTCCCTCTGGTTTACTATCGAGCTTTTGTCTCTGTGAAGATATTCTATAGGGTCCTCGATTGTTATGATATGGTCAGTTCGGTTAGAGTTAATACCGTCGATCATGGCAGCGAGTGTAGTGGACTTACCGCTTCCTGTTGTGCCCGTAACAAGAATGAGACCCCTTGGTTCCAGCGCAATCTTTTTTATGATTTCAGGAAGAAGCAGCTCTTCAACAGTTGGTATTCTCATCGGAATTACCCTGAAAACAAGTCCAATCGTGCCTCTTTGAATAAATATGCTGCACCTGAAGCGTCCTAAACCTGGAACGCTGTATGCAAGATCCATGTCATTTCTTTTCTTGAATACTTCCCGCTGTCCGGGGCTCATTACTGAAAATGCAATTTTTAATGTCTCTTCCTGGGTAAGTCGATTCTCAGATGTCAAGGGATTAAGTTTTCCGTGTATCCTGAGGATTGGATATGAGCCCACTTTAAGATGAAGGTCTGATGCCTCCATCGAATGTGCGGTTTTTAAAAGGTCATTGATATCCATGGTAAACTCCGTTTAATTAGTTATAGTTTTTGTAAAGTTTGCAATTTTACCTTTTGATATTATATGAATCTATAATTTTCTCTTTGATTTCATTTACCAGAGATACATTGTTCCTTAAGAATTCTTTAGAATTTTCCCTCCCCTGTCCAATCCTGTTTCCGCCATAGCTGTACCATGCACCTGACTTGTCAATAATTCCTTTTTCTACTCCCAGATCAATAATCTCGCCTTCCTTTGAAATCCCACGGTTAAAATATATATCGAATTCTGCCTGTTTGAAGGGTGGGGCCAGTTTGTTTTTTACTACCTTAACTCTTACTCTGCTGCCTATTATCTCATGGTTCTCCTTGATATTCTCAATTTTCCTGATATCCAGTCTCATAGATGAGTAAAATTTAAGGGCATTGCCCCCGGTTGTTGTTTCAGGGCTTCCGAACATTATACCTATCTTCATTCTTATCTGGTTTATGAAAATTACCGTTGTATTTGATTTTGAAATAGAGGAAGTTAACTTCCTCAATGCCTGGCTCATCAGTCTTGCCTGAAGACCTGGCAGGGAGTCTCCCATATCGCCCTCCAGTTCTGCCTTTGGCACAAGTGCAGCAACAGAATCAATAACGATTATATCAAGTGCACCACTTCTTACGAGGTATTCAGCCACTTCAAGTGACTGCTCACCTGTATCGGGCTGTGATATAAGAAGGTCTTCAATATTGACACCGATCGTCCTGGCATAATTCACATCTAGTGCATGCTCAGCATCTATAAACGCAGCGGTGCCCCCTGCAGACTGTGCCTGTGCAACTGCATTAAGTGCAAGGGTTGTCTTACCTGAAGCCTCAGGTCCGTATATTTCAACAACCCTGCCTCTGGGAAGACCACCGATTCCGGTTGCCATATCAAGGGTTAGTGATCCAGTGGGAATAAACTGAACGCCTTCAACAATACCTTCCTCGCCAAGGCGCATTATCGAGCCCTTACCAAAATTTTTTTCGATCTGAGATATAGCCATCTCAAGAGCCTTAATTTTATCTTTACTTGACATTATTCCTCCCACCAAAAGGTATCTCAGCAAGGCGGTAATACTGTGCACCCTCTGGTTTAAGTTTGCTTTCCATTAATGTTATATTTTTAACTTCAAAATTCCCAAAACTGTGTGTTCTGAATTCATTAAGTATTCTTGTAAACTCTTGTATCCTATTTTGAGAACGCACTCTGCCTATAGTCAGATGGGGCGAGTAGCTTCTTTTTTCTGACGGAAACCCGAATTTTACCATCTCATCTTCAATGTCCTTCTGAAGTTTTTTAAGAAACTCTGCCTCTTCAATGCCAACCCAGATAACTCTTGGATGTTTTGCACCGGGAAAACATCCAGTCCCATATATTCTAATATAAAATGAATTATAAGGTAATAATTTTTTAATCAAAGAGTCCTTTATAGGATTAATAAGCGATTCATCAGTCTGTCCCAGAAATTTTAAAGTTATATGTATATTCTCGGAGGATACCCATTTTATATCGGTATCAAATTTCCTGAGAGTGTTTATAATTTTCGCGACAGATTCTTTCACAGAAGGGGGAATTTCTATAGCAATGAAGCACCTTAAATCCATAATCTCAAAATGCGATGCAGAAATCGCAAAGCCTCTAAAGAAGCCTCCTTCTTGATGTTTTCCCTATTACCTTTAAATTGTAGACCTGTTGATTCTATCAGGTCTTCTGTTGAAACCGCTATATAAACAAGACCTACTTCCTTTTCTTCGATTTTTTCAGGGCCTGCAATTCCCGTAATTGAGAGTGATATGTCTGTCCTGCTCATTTTCCTGACCGATATTGCCATTGCAACGGCCATTTTTTCACTTATCATGCCGTGTTTTTTCAATACTGAATCGCTTATACCAAGAATTGACTTTTTGGAGTTTATCGAGTAACAGATTACAGACATGTCAAAAAATTTTGAAGAACCTGGCAGGTTTGTTATTGCATTTGAAATATGGCCGCCGGTGCATGACTCGGCAATACTCAAACGGAGTTTCTTTTTGTTAAGTATAGATGATATTTTTTTAATAACTGTCAGAAAATCAGTATCCATATCCGTAAAATTATATTTGCATAAATGCCCGCTAATATGTCATCAGCCATGATCCCCAAACCGTTACTTAAAGTTTTTTCTAGCTTATTTATTGGAACTGGTTTTAATATATCAAAAAATCTGAATAAAAGAAAGGCTGAAAACATAAGACCTATGGTTTGTGGAAGATAGAAGAATGCAACAAATACACCTGCCAGTTCATCTATAACAATCTTCCTGCTGTCCTTTTCCTTAAGTATTTTCTCTGCTTTTGTAGTTATATATATACCTGTCGGTATGACGATAACTAAAATTAAAATCTGTACCGGCAATGGGGGCTTTAAAGTCAGGAACAGGATAAGCCCTAAAAGGGATGCAAATGTGCCGGGCGCATATGGAACGTAGCCAATAAAGCCAAGTGTGGCTATGTTTTTGATAAATGACATGGTAAACGTACTGGATTTCAAGAATTAATCAAACCGTCTTTTTAAATTCTGAACAGAGTTTCATTTTAATTTTAATAAAAAAAATTATTTTTGCAAAGTGAATCAAACATTACTTTAAGCTACAGATCAATAAAATATCAACAGATTACTTTATATGGACATTCTATTTGAATTGATATAAAAGAATTTACAAGGTTTTGTTAATTAAGAAAGTAGATTGAACAATCATTCTTCAATCGGTGTTGCTGCCAAAATTTCCTGCCACTCCTCAGGGCTGTACCTGAAATTAAAGCTTTTCCATTTATTGGCAATGCCAATATCAAATCCGTATGTTACGGTAATGGAAAGTAAAGCCTTATCCATAACGTCTGGATAATATTCCATTATCATCGAGGCAATTTCTGATGCAGCTGCCTTGTAATCTTGCGGGCGCTCTTTCAATATAACATTTGAGTTTAAGTATGTGATTCGCCTTTTCTCTCCAGAAAAAATTGTAGCAGTGTAGACTTTGTCTGATGACTGAATTTTTTCCTGAAGCATAAGAAGTTTAGGATGTACTCCTCCATAATAGTGACTGGGCATGGATACTGAAAGAAAGATTACAATCAGGAACCAAACAAAGACAATAATCAAGTGAGGTTTCCAGACAG
Source organism: uncultured Nitrospiraceae bacterium (assembly GCA_964345225.1). GTDB lineage: Bacteria > Nitrospirota > Thermodesulfovibrionia > Thermodesulfovibrionales > UBA6898 > CAYFQB01. The sequence goes on from CAYFQB010000011.1 coordinate 64,924, forward strand.
GAGTATACACAATTCCTCCATCAGTGGTTCTGACAACGAATGTTCCGGCGAGGAGGTCGTGAAGGCTTTGACGTGTACGACGATTGAAGATGTAAAGATATACTATAGCCCCGCCAAAACCGAATATTACAAATTTAATAAGATATCCAGCAGGTGACATCATAACAGATGCGGGGAACAGGGCTTGAACAAGGAAAAAAGGGGATCCCAGTACTGTATATCTGAAGAACGAGCGTACAAGAGAAATATGGTTGCCCTTTCTCTCTACCACCTCAATTCTCAGTAGTCGTTTGCCGATAGTCTGTCCACCGCCTATTGAGCTATTGAGTATTCCAAAATATAACATAGCGACAGAAAATCCGAACAGTATCCCCCATACGCCCAATAGGGCAAAAAAATCGGAAAGAATCAGGCCTAGGACGAAACCCACCAGGCCAAGAATAAAGCCATCAAGAATGAACGCAAGTATGCGTCTCCAGAATCCGCTGATAATCCTGTTGGTTGACGAAACCGGAGAAGGATCTGGTATTTCAGTCTGCTTGTCAGTTGATTCAATCTCTGAATTCATCCAGAATCATTCCTGAATAATTTTATAAGTATAAGTGAATTTTGCTGTTCCTTCAAGGGTGAATTTAACAGAACAGTATCTGTCCATCGAGAGCTGTACGGCTTTTTTGACTGCCTCTTCGGAGATGTTTCTACCTTTCACTATAAATTCAATGTCTATCTCTTTAAATTTTTTAGGATGTTCTTCTGTTTTAATACCGCTTACATTTATCTCCAGAGAGTTAACTTCCTGTTTTTTCTTTCTAAGTATGGAGATTACATCCATGCCTGAACAACCACCAGTCCCGATGAGAAGGAGTTCTGTAGGTCTCAACCCGGTATTTTTCCCTCCCACTTCCGGAGGACCATCCATAATTATTGCGTGCCCTGAATCTGCCTCGCCAACAAACTGCATCCCGTCGGTAAATTTTACTTTTGCCTTTGACATTATAACCTCCTGAAGATTTTCTTTATAAAGAAGACTAAAGGAAATATCAGGCTATTAAATAAGATATCTGGTTTCCGCCTTCCTTTTTAGCACTATACATGATTATATCTGTGAGTCTGATCATTTCATATGGCTTCATTAGACAATCTGGAGACACCTCAAGCAAGCCGATACTCGATGTTATTATTTCATTTGTTTGTGATTTGATTGATTCATTGAGGCGATGTGCAATTTGCCGGGCTTCACTAAGAACTGTCTCAGGCATTATAACAAAAAATTCGTCTCCACCGTATCTGAAAGATATATCAATATGATCTCTTAAATTTGTTTTTATTACATTGGCAATGCTGACAAGGAGTTGATCCCCGCTGTGATGTCCATGGTTATCGTTGTATTTTTTAAATCCATCCAGATCAATCATCATAAGTGTAAAAGGTCTTAGCATTCTATCTGCCCGTATTTTTTCTTTTTCTAATTTATCGTCCAATGACCTTCTGTTGTTCAAATTTGTAAGCGGGTCAATAAGCGCAAGCTCCTTAAATTTGTCAGCATTTTCTTTGATAATCCTGATATCGCCGATTTCAATATCGCGCTCCCTGATAAAGACAAAACCAATAAAGAGAAATACTATCGCAATAATTCCCTGTATGAGAAGCCATGGTACAGGGAGCATCATTGTTTCGAAAATATTCGTATCATAGTTTCTGAAGAGGGTTGCAATGAAATAATATGTATTATGGATTCCCTGGGCAAGACAAAGATAAAAAAACATTCTTGCAAGTCTGTGTGTACGTGAAGATTTTTTTCTAAGTAAAAATCCAACGTAGAAAGCTATAACAGCAGGTACTATATAAGCTAATGGAACGAGGTAAATTATATAATAATTAATCATCGAATATTATTTAATATTAATATACATTGTGTTGTCAATTTTAAATATCGAAATTATGCAAGTATATTGTCTTTTATTGATAATTTATGAAGATTACGGGATTATTCAGCTATCGTGAGATTAGCCCTGTTGAAATTATACTATCTTGATTTTGTAAAAATACATAAATTAAAATAATCTTAAGGGGAGCAGATCCTCTAAGGTATGATTAAGCCGTTAATATTGTAGAATAAGAGCGTCTTGGTCAATTAAACAGTAAAAAGTTTAATAAACAATACCTTTATCTCGATTTACAGACTTGATAAATTTTTTACCCCGTAAAAAAAGCTTTCAATCTTAACGGGGTTAACTGTCGGGATAAGGGTTTTTTAATCGTAACAGTCTTTCAAGGAGGATGATAATGAACGGATTAAAAACAGCGATGTTGATGATAATTCTAACACTTATGCTGGTATGGGGTGGTGCTGCTTTGGGAGGTAAGCAGGGTATGACCCTTGCCCTGGTGATGGCATTCCTTATGAATTTTATCACATATTTTTTCAGTGACAAGATCGTCCTGAAGATGTACCGTGCAAAAGAGGTTGATGAAGCAGAATCACCAGTTTTATACCGCATAGTCAGAAGGTTAAGCCAGAAGGCAGGCATGCCCATGCCGAAGGTATATATGATACCGAGCAAGTCTCCAAATGCATTTGCAACGGGGAGAAGCCCAAGACATGCTGCTGTGGCTGCAACTGAAGGGATAATGCAGATACTGACTGAAGAGGAACTCGCAGGAGTGATGTCACATGAACTTGCGCATGTCAGGCACAGGGATATACTGATAGGAACTGTAGCTGCAACAATAGCTGGTGCCATAAACTATCTTGCATATATTGCTTTATTTTTCGGGGGCAGCAGCGATGACGAAGGAGGTAATCCGATTGTTGCGCTTGTAATGTTGATTGTTGGACCCATAGCTGCAATGCTTATACAGATGGCTATTTCAAGGTCCAGGGAATATGCTGCTGATGAGGGTGGTGCTAAACTTCATGGGAATCCCACGGCACTGGCCAATGCATTACGTAAACTTCATAAAGGTGCTCAGCTGATTCCCATGCATGCAAATCCTGCAACATCGCATATGCTGATTGTAAGTCCCTTAAGGGGTAAATCAATGGCTAAACTCTTCAGTACCCATCCGCCCGTTGAAGAAAGAATTGCTCGACTTGAGGCTATGAGGGGGTAATAACAGACAGGATTAGATTTAGAAAATATTTTTATCAATGCCTTTAAAAGGCCGCCTTCAGATTTCTTACAGATAACCGGAATTCTTTTGTCTGGAAAAGTCAACTTTTATCCTCGAAAAAATATTTATTCTTGCATAATATATAATGTATTTTAATTAATAATAAATCCTGATCGGAGTTATTATTGCGCCATCAGGATAATATTTTGAATAAATGAACTGGCACCAAAAAGAGATAGATGACATTATTAAAATTCTGGGATCATCTCCTCAGGGGTTTACGTCAGAAGAAGCAAAAAAGCGTCTTGAGCAATACGGCCCCAATGAAATAAAGGAAAAGAAAAAAAAGACTCTTTTTATGATGTTCCTTGATCAGTTCAGGGACTTCATGATTATTGTCCTCATAGCTGCTGCAATTGTGTCGGGAGTTATCGGTGAAATTTCAGATACCATAGCAATCATCGTTATAGTAGTGCTTAATGCAGTTATCGGATTTGTCCAGGAATACAGGGCTGAAAAGGCAATGGCATCTCTTAAAAAGATGGCGGCGCCGGTTGCTATTGTTTTAAGAAACGGGGTTCGGACAGCTATACAAGCATCTTGGCTTGTCCCAGGTGATATTGTGATTCTTGAAGCAGGAAATATCGTGCCAGCCGACATGAGGCTTATTGATGCTGCACAGCTAAAAATAGACGAGGCTCCGCTTACCGGGGAATCGGTTCCTATAGAAAAACACATAAACGCGATACATGAGGATTCATTACCTCTTGGTGACAGGAAAAACATGGTATACAATGGCACTACTGTATCTTATGGAAGGGGCAGTGGAATTGTTGTAAACACGGGCATGGATACAGAACTAGGCAGAATTGCTACCATGCTTCAGGAGGAAGAGGAGGTAAAGACCCCCCTCCAGAAGAGGCTTATGGCTTTCGGAAAGAAACTAGCAATTGCAATTCTCGTGATATGTGCAGTCGTGTTTGCTTTCGGGATGCTCAGAGGAGAACCAATCTTGTTGATGCTACTTACGTCTATATCCCTTGCTGTTGCAGCAATACCTGAGGCGCTTCCTGCTGTAATAACGATTTCTCTTGCACTCGGTGCAAAAAAGATGGTCAGACAGAACTCTTTGATAAGGAAACTCCCTGCAGTGGAAACACTTGGATCTGTGACATACATATGCTCTGACAAGACAGGAACCCTGACCTTGAATAAAATGACAGTGGAAGAGATATATGTGGACGGAGCATTGATAAGGAGTGATGAGTTAGGAGTTAGGGGAAATGAAAAAGTAACATCTCCCTCAAGTCATACTCTTCAAGCCTTGCACCTCACGCCTTATGCCACATTAATGACTGCATTATCATTAAGCAATGATGCGCAAATTGATGCTAAAGGCAATGTCATTGGAGACCCCACTGAAATTGCATTATTTAACATCGCAAGGGATAATGATTTTAATAAAAAGGAACTTGAAGAGAAATTCCCGCGTATTGCAGAAATACCCTTTGATTCTGAAAGAAAGTGTATGACCACCGTTCATAAAAGGGAAGGGGGCAAAGTGCAAGGGGCAGAGGGTATATTTGAATATACATCATTTACTAAAGGTGCAATAGATGTTCTTATTGACAGGTCAGATAACATGTTGACCTCGGAGGGATTAAAACAGTTGGATGTTGAAGAGATAAACAGGGTAAATTCCAGGATGGCAGCGGACGGACTGAGGGTGTTAGGTATTACATTCAGGAGATGGGATAGAATGCCGGATAAAATGACCTCTGAGGGTGTTGAAACTGGACTGACTCTTTTGGGTCTTGTGGGCATGATGGACCCGCCAAGAGAGGAAGTAAAGGAAGCTGTTTCTATGTGTAAAACTGCCGGTATAAAACCAGTGATGATTACCGGAGACCATCCCATTACAGCAAAGGTGATAGCCAGAAGACTCGGCATCCTGGAGGATGGCTCTGAGGCTACAATTAATGGAATAGAACTCGATAAATTGTCATTTGAGGAGTTTGAGGAAAGAGTTGAACATATAAGGGTGTATGCAAGGGTTGCTCCCGAACAGAAATTAAAGATTGTAAAGGCGCTTCAGGACAGGGGACATTTTGCTGCAATGACAGGTGACGGTGTAAATGATGCTCCGGCACTTAAGCGTGCGGATATAGGTGTTGCAATGGGAGTTACAGGTACGGATGTTTCAAAAGAGGCATCTCACATGATACTCCTTGATGATAATTTTGCAACGATTGTCAGGGCTGTGAAAGAAGGAAGGAAAATATTTGATAATATCCGTAAATTTATAAAGTATACGATGACAAGTAATGCTGGTGAGATATGGACCATATTCCTTGCACCATTTTTTGGGCTTCCTATTCCGCTTTTACCAATCCATATACTATGGATTAATCTAGTTACTGATGGACTGCCGGGACTCGCACTGGCAGCAGAACCTGCAGATAAAGATATTATGAACAGGCCGCCCAGACATCCCCAGGAAAGTATATTCGCTCATGGCCTTGGTATAGCAATAATCTGGGTAGGTCTTCTTATGGGAGGTGTGACACTATTGACCCAGGCATGGGCTATTAAGACAGGTATTTCCCACTGGCAGACAATGGTTTTTACAGTGCTATGCCTTAGCCAGATGGGAAATGTGCTGGCCCTTAGGTCAGAGAGGGAGTCTTTTTTCAGTCAGGGTCTATTCTCTAACAAGCCTCTTTTAGGTGCAGTTATACTTACATTTGCCCTTCAGATGGCGACCATATACGTGCCATTTTTAAATCCTATATTCAAGACGGAACCTTTGTCCCCAGGTGAATTATTCTTAACGCTCGTTTTATCTTCTGTGGTATTTTTAGCTGTTGAGGCAGAAAAATTTATAAAAAGAAAGAAATATCCTTGATGTAACATGCATATTTATATATACTCAAATCTCTGTTCATATGCTGGAAAAGACAGGAGAGAAATAATTGGAACGGATGATATTACAGACTGAGATGCCTGATATTAAATTCTTAAGACGCGGAAAAGTGAGGGATATCTATGATCTCGGAGACAGCCTTCTTCTTGTAGCTTCTGACAGGATATCAGCATTTGACGTTGTACTTCCTAGTGGTATCCCTGGTAAAGGAAGTCTCCTTACACAGATCTCAATATTCTGGTTCCGGCAGATGGAAGATATTATTAAAAATCATATTATAGCCGTTGAAGTTAGCGACTTCCCAGACGAATGCCATAAATACAGGGAACAGCTTGATGGCAGGAGCATGCTTGTCAGAAAAGCAGAACAGCTTCCTATAGAATGTATTGTCAGGGGTTATCTTTCAGGAAGCGGCTGGAATGAATATAAGCAAACCGGTACAGTATGCGGGATAAAATTACCAGAGGGTCTAAAAGAATCCTCCAGGCTTGAGTCCCCAATATTTACGCCGAGTACAAAGGCAGAGAAAGGTCATGATATCAACATCTCATTTGAAGAAGCTGCAAAGACAGTAGGGCATGAGATGGCAGAGAGGCTCAGGGATGTCAGCCTGAAGATTTATGCAAAGGCAAATAAAATGGTGGAAAAGAAGGGGATCATTATAGCTGACACAAAGTTCGAATTCGGCATTTATAATAATGAACTCATACTTATTGATGAAATACTGACTCCTGATTCCTCTCGTTTCTGGTCTGTTAAGACATACGAACCCGGAAAGTCACAGGACAGTTATGACAAGCAGATAATACGGGATTACCTGCTCACTCTTGACTGGGGCAGGACATATCCGGGCCCTGAACTACCTGATTACATTGTTGAAAAGGCAATAGAAAGGTACAGAGAAATTTGCAAAATTATAGTTGAATAGCCCTACTTATTCCTCCCTGGAGGACTTGCTCAGGAGCATCCCAATATACTTATTAATTGGATTGCTTCGTGTCAGGAATGGTATGGCAGTTTTTTTCCTCGTCCCTAATTTCTTGAGCTCCCAAAGTATATCGTGGTTTTCAGGATCGTTTTTCAATCCTTCGTGAAAGGATTTTATCGCTTCAGCCTTGTTATTGTCACTAAGGTATGCTCTTCCCAAATTAAGATAAAAGACAGGATAGAAAAACTCATTTCCAAAGGGGACTGAACAGTTTAGTCTCTGGAGGGCATTCTTGCATATTTTTATACCTTCTTTAGGATTGTCTTCAACAATGGCGACAAGACAACCATAATATGAAAGAATAAAAGGATCGGCAGGAAATTTTTCGATTGCAGCTTTCAGGGTATTAAGAGCTGACTTTGGGTTTCCCCGTCGTAAAAGATGATGAAATTCTTTAAAGTAATCTGATTTTAGTTTCTGTTTTCTGGATTGTTCCGCTATGAAGCTGTTGATTATAGCCTTATGCTGCTTTTCCATAAGTTCGCTGAGTTTTTTGGTGAAATTATCAAGTTTTGTGAAATGTGAATAATCAGATTTTTTTGAAGAAACGACTTCACCTTTCAGGAATATCTTGGAGATTATTTTACAGGTCTTTGCTCCCATGTCTTCGGTTTGAACATGATAGTTAACGTTATCAACTGTAATATTGCTGCTGAACTCGGGTGAAAGTTTAGATACTATGTTTATTTTAGACTTCTTCTCCATGTAGTAGTATTCTAACAAATAAATTTGATGTTGGAAACTATTAATAATATAATAGATTGATGGAAAATAGGATAGTCTATTTTGAAAAAACAGGCAAAGATAATACCTCAGTATGTCTTCAGATCATTAAAGATACCATAAAAGAAGGCAGATATAATCATCTTGTTGTTGCGTCAACTACTGGTCAGACCGGGCTATTATTTTCAGAGTCTTTTAAGGGTGAAAGTCTTAATCTGGTTGTAGTTACTCATTCTGCCGGCTTTAAAGGACCAAATACATTCGAGATGCCCGATGATATAAAGGAAAAAATTTTAGCAAATGGAGCCAGGATTTATACAGGGACTATTCTTACGCATTCGATTGAAACATCTTTGACAACCAAGTTCAGTGGTATATATCCAGCAATGATTATTGCACAATCGTTAAGGAGATTCGGGGAAGGAGCAAAAGTCTGTTGCGAGATCGTTATGATGGCTGCTGATGCCGGACTTATACCTGAAGGAGAAGAGGTTGTAGCTGTTGCGGGTACTGCCTATGGTGCTGATACTGTCATGGTATTAAAGTCCGCTGCTTCAAAGAGATTTCTTGAGCTACGGGTTCTGGAGATACTAGCCAAGCCGAGAGTATAATAAAATAAAAAGTAAGGAGTAAGGAGTAAGCACCGTTTATTTTTTTATATACCCTTCTATAAGAAAATCTTCACCTATTTTCCTAGTCCTTAAATTAATTAAGCGATATGCCTCTTTAAGATGTCTGAAAGACTCTCCGCCAACTGCCGGAAATGATCTTTTACCGCCGATAATTTTGGGGGCAATATAGAACATCACCTTGTCAACAATTCCATCTGCCAGTGAATATGCATTCAGTTTTGAACCGCCTTCAATAAGAACTGAACTAATCTCCATTTCACCGAGTTTTTTTAACAACCAACGAAGTTTAAGTTTTTCTTTAATAAAAATTAATTTTATGCCTATATTTAAAAGATATTTAGCCTTTTTATTTATGGTAGCTGTCACTATAATTGTCTCTGGTGGAACCTTTAGTACATTTGAATTAAGAGGTATCCTGAGTGCAGGGTCAATAACAATCCTCTTAGGATTCCTGCCACCTTTTATCCGTGCTGTAAGAATAGGATTGTCAGCCCTTACAGTACCAATCGCAGTCATAACGGCATCAACGCTGCTTCTGAGCCTGTGGACCATTCTTCTTGCTTTTTCTCCTGTAATCCATTTTGATTCCCCTTCCGGCGTAGCTATCTTTCCATCCAATGTCATGGCTACTTTGAGGATTACGAAAGGCAAGCCGGTCATTATATATTTTATGTATGACTCATTAAGCTGTCTTGCCTTCTCTTCCAGTACCCCGGTAATTACTTCAATACCTGCTTTTTTAAGTTCGAGGACCCCTTTACCTGAAACCTTTGGATTGGGGTCTTTCATTGAAATGACTACTTTTTTTATGCCAGAAGAAATGATTTTCGGTGTACATGGAGGTGTAACTTTATCTGTGTGGCAACAAGGCTCAAGGTTTACATAGAGTATGGATCCTCTTGTATTTTCTTTAGCTTTGTCTATAGCGATTACTTCTGCATGTGGAGTGCCGGGCTTTTTATGGTAACCCTCTGATACGATCTTACCGTTTTTTACAATCAGTGCACCAACCATAGGGTTAGGGCTTGTCTTACCCCTGGCCCGTGCAGCAAGTGTTATGGTTCGTTTGATAAAGAAATCGTCATTCATAACCAATAAAGAATAACATAAAAAATCACCAGCTTTTAAGATATTTATTTTAAATCTGGCAAATACATAGATAATTTGATATTAGGTTAATATATGTAGCTGTGATATAATTGATTTATTCCGTAAAAAATTCATCCTTTATCGGTTGTTTTACTTAAAGAGAAAGGAAGTTTCTTAAATTTAAAGAATGCATGAGGTTTCAATCGCTCTTAATGTTCTTGAAATAGTCTCTGAACAGTGCAGAAAAGAAGGCTACAACAGAATAAATTCAATAAATCTGAGGATAGGTAAGGCATCGGGAATCATGCCCGATGCCCTGATTTTCGCATTTGACGCTATAAAAAAAGATACAATTGCTGAGAATGCTTCTCTGAATATAGAAAGGAACCCTGTTTCAGGGCAATGTAATGACTGCAACACTGAATTTACCGTTGATGAGGAATTTGTCTTGAACTGTCCTGTCTGTGGCGGTAACTCGTTTAATATAACTACAGGTCGTGAAATGGATATAATTGATATGGATGTATCATGATTTATCCTGCGATACATACATTATCCCACGCTGTATTAGAAATTGTCTGAAAGGATGTCTAATGGGATGAAGGCCAAGGTTGTTACCAGAATACTTGAAGCAAACGACAGGATTGCTTTAGCTAACCGCAAGTTGTTTGATAATGCAAATGTCTTTGTTATTAATCTTATGAGTGCTCCGGGTGCAGGCAAGACATCTCTTCTCGAAAAGACACTCTCTTCAAAGGGCTTGAATCTTAGAATAGGTGCCATTGAAGGTGACATCGCAGGCACTGAAGATTCCGAGAGAATAGAGAAATTTAAAATTCCTGTGGTACAGATAAATACACAGGGGGCCTGTCACCTTGATGCCAATATGATCAGTGAGGTACTGACTGAACTGCCCCTTGATGAACTGGATGTTGTTTTTATAGAGAACGTGGGCAATCTCGTATGTCCAGCAGAGTTTAAAGTTGGTGAAGACATGAAAGTTATGCTTCTGAGTATCACGGAAGGTCATGATAAACCCCTGAAATATCCATTGATGTTTCAGGAATCTTCAGCTTTAGTTCTGAACAAGATCGATCTTACAGCTTATACGGATGTTGATATCAATAAAATAAAAAAAGACGCCCTGTCACTTAACCCCCGTTTAAAGATATTTGAAGTTTCATGCAGGACAGGGGAGGGTATTGCTGATTGGGTCGAATGGCTTAATAGTCAGGTTAGTTCTAAAAGATAAAGCTCCCCAAGCTTACGCATGCATTTTCTTTTGTTTCTTTCAGCGGAGTAAAATCCGCCGAAGCAGAAGATAATGACTCACATTCATCCACAGGCTCAGTCCAGTGGTTTTCTGCGAAGGCGGATAGACCCTAAAACTTTACCCTTGGGGTCTCTGCTTCACCTTCTGGGATTTCATAGTATTCTGCAGCAGAAACACCTGCAATCGCAGCAAAAAACCTGCCGAAAAATGTTCTTCTATATGTATTTAAAAGCTGTACTGCTTCATTATATCTCTTTCTTTCTACAGAGATCCTGTTTTCTGTACCTTCAAGACTGTCCTGGAGTTTGAGAAAATTTTCATTTGCCTTGAGTTGAGGATAGGCCTCCCTGAGAAGCAGAAGTCTGGACAGTACACCTTCCAGCTGATTTGATGCCTGTATCTGCCCCTTTACATTTTTTGCCTGTGATGCCTGAAAGTATTTGGTCCTTGCATTGGCAATATTCTCGAAGAGCTCTTTTTCATGCCTTGCATATCCCTTGACTGTCTCAACAAGATTAGGGATCAGATCATATCTTCGCTTTAGCTGGTTTTCTACCTGTGCCCATTTTCCTTTTACATTCTCGTCCATTGCGACCATATTATCGTATCCTTTTCTTATCCATCCGAAAATCCCTAACCCAAGTAGCAGCAGTATCACCAAGACTATCAGAGTTATCTTTAAACCTTTCCCCATATAAATCCTCCTTTTATATATATAATTATAATGATTAAAATATTATTTTAAATGATTGAATAAAAACAGCTACCATCCTCCTCCAGCACCACCTCCGCCGAAGCCGCCTCCGCCACCTCCGCCGAAGCTTCCGAAGCCGCCTCCGCCGAAACCACCGCCACCGCTCCAACCTCTTCTGCCGCCCATAGATGAGAACAACAGCAATAGCAGGAACAACCTTGGATTTTTTATGAATAATATTATAGCCCCTATTGCAAACAAAATCGAAATAATAGTACCGAAAATTCCCAAGCCCTTCTCTGATCTTACCGGGTAAGTTTGTCTCTGAAGCTTAGGCATGCCTGTAATATCAACACCTTCGTTCGAAGCTATAATATTTAGTAAGACAAGTGTGGATGTAATTATCCCTGTAGAATAATCACCTTTTTTGAAATATGGAACAAGATATTTCCGTCCAATACTCCCCACAAGGCTGTCAGGAAGAATACCTTCAAGTCCGTATCCTATCTCGAATCTGTATTTTCTGTCTTCAAGGGATACAACAAGTAATGCACCATTATCTTTGCCTTTCTGTCCGAGTTTCCACCTGTCATGGGCAGTTGTAATTGAAAAGTCTTCAATGGATTCGCCCTCAAGCGAGGTGACCGTCAGAACGACTACCTGAGCTGTTGTCTTCTGCTCGAGTTCCTGAAGATAGCCGTTAAGCTGTTGTTCAACACCGTCATCTATGATCCCGGCCAGATCAACCACATAGTGTGAAGGCATCTGGGGTATCGGTGGATTTACCGCAGAAGATAATGTTGTTAGAAAGAAGATAATAAATATAATAAGTATTAGAGTTTTATACCTTAAGTTCATCAATTATCTTCCCTATCTTCTCTGTTGAAATATAATAATCTTCAAATATTGTGTTAAGCTCATTAACTGTTGGTTTTAATTTCCCCTTCTTTATGTCAAGAATCTTTCCAAATATATCTGTATTTACTCCTGTAGCAGATGAGAGTGAGCTAATAACATCATACTTTTTCAAAGGTGGCTCATTCCCCAGGAGAAAGATAATTCCCCTGAAAAGAGGCATGTATCCGGAAATAGAACTGACGAAACGTTCTGTTAATATCTGCCTGTCTCCCAAAGAAGATATATAACCCTGTCTTAGTCCGATAAGCTTGCTCTTGATTTCCCTTTCGCATTGATGACGCAGGTCTGTCTTTTTTATTTCTAAATCTTTAAGTATATCCTCTCCAAAGACTGTTTCATGGATCATTTTAAAATCCAAAAACTCAATAGGAAAGACGTCAAGTGAGCGATTTATATACTCAGGGATCATAATAAGAGGTGCAGCTACACCTTTCTTCCTGTATTTCTTACCCAGAGGTGCAATAAACTCGATAAACTTTAAGTCCATCTCTTTAAGTACTAAGATGCTGTTAATATCAGAAGTCTTGACATTGAAATCTTCTGTTACAGAACTGCCTGTCAGATGAACCGAGTGGATATTGTCAGAATAGCCTTTAAGAATATCTTCGATGAAGGGCCTTATTCTTTCGGCAATTACAGGTAGTTGTCTATCTAATTTTATATCAAACATAGCTTTTTCCTCCATGTCAGGTTACATAATGCATTGATAATAACATAATGGATAAATAGAGTCTAAAACAAAAGGTAATAGATAAAATCGACTATATTATTATAATTTAAACTTATAGAGAATTTAAAATTATAATTAATAATTAAATTGAAATTATAATTTTAATTTGCTATACTGATACAGCAAAAAATCTATCTTTATCTAAGAGGGGTAAAAAAAATGGAGACTATAGTAATAGGATTGGCATGGCTATCTGTGGCAGTCTTTGTACTCGGGGTTATTTACAAGTATTTCCGTTTCTCATCTATGCCTCTGAACCTCCGCTGGGATATTTATCCGGTACCTCATGAAAAAGGGGATAAACGTCATATCGGGGGATCTTATATGGAGGAGGTAGATTGGGATAAGAAGCCTTTACATTCATCTCTTTTAGGAGAGATTGCTGAAATGGCTTCAGAGATATTCTTTCTTAAAAGGGTTAGAAAGTATAACCAATACAACATGTGGCCTTTTTCCATGGCAATGCACTGGGGAATTTACCTGCTCTTTGCCTGGGTTATTCTCCTTTTAGTAGGTGCTTTTGTAAAAGTTGATGCACTATTTCAGATTACAACTATTATTGGGGCTGCATCCTTTATTCTTGGGGCCTTTGGCTGTATTTCACTTATTTTAAAAAGGGCTACGAACAGGGAACTTAGTCTTTACACTACACCCGTAGATTACTTTAACCTGTTGCTTCTGCTTTCCATTTTTGCTACCGGTATTTTATCCATGAGTCTTGATCCTTCTTTCAGTAATTCAAGAAACTATATTCATGGTGTTGTTACATTCAGTCTATCCCCTGTGCCAACATTCGTACTGCTGAATTTCATACTTTTTGAGGCATTTCTTATGTATATGCCTTTTACAAAACTTCTTCATTATGTTGCAAAGTATTTTAATTTTCACCAGGCTTTCTGGGATGATGCATTCAAGAAAAAAGGATCTGCCATTGATAAAAAAGTACTAGAACAACTCTCTTTTAAAGTATCTTGGTCGGGGCCTCACATAGTCCCTGGCAAGACGTGGCTTGAAGAGGCACAGATTGTTGATGCAGAACCAAAAAAGGGGGATAAATAAATGAACAATAATAAAAAATTAACAGAATTTAAAGATATGGCAAGGTATACTGATGAGCCTCTTGTTGCACTTAAAGTAGAGGATTTGATGGAGATTCCCTATTTAACCGAGGAACCTGCTGTAGTGCCTCCCAAAGAAAGTCTTCTTGAAAATTACGACTTTTCCCTGGATGGACATACTCCTTTTACTATTCCAAAGCCCAAGAGTCAAGAGGAGGCAGACAGGATAGTATTTGGATTCTTAAGCGGCCTCGAAAAGCTATTTGATCGTCAAAATAACTGGACATTTTTGAAAATTTTCAAACTTACAATGGAATACTGTGTGAAGTGCCAAACCTGCTCTGAAGCATGCCATTCATACGTTGCAAGTGGAAGGGAAGAGATATACAGGCCTACCTTCAGGTCAGAGGTCTTGAGGAAGATATATAAAAGGTATTTTACAACAAGTGGAAAGCTTCTCAGAGGTCTTGTTGGTGCGGATGTAGAGGTCAACTATAAGACAGTTATAAGGCTTTTAGAATCAGCCTACCGGTGCAATGTATGCAGAAGATGTTCAATGTATTGCCCTATGGGAATCGATAATGCATTGATAGCAAGGGAAATAAGAAAGGTATTTAGTCAGGAATTGGGAATTGCACCTCTTGAGCTGTTTCAGAAAGGCACAAGGCAGCATCTTATAAAAGGTTCTTCGACAGGGATGATGCCTATTGCATTCAAGGACCTTGTAAAATATATAGAAGAGGATATCGAGGAAAGAACAGGAAAAAAGATAAAGATACCTGTTGATAAGAAGGGTGCTGATATACTGCTGATACATAATGCAGGTGAATTTATCGCATGGCCTGATAATCCCGCTGCATTTGCCATTCTCTTTGATGCTGCAGGGGTGAACTACACACTGAGCAGTGAACCCCTTGGATACGACGGGGTAAACTACGGCCTGTTTTGTGAGGACGTGGAACTCGCGAGGATAGGATTAAAACATGTTATGATCGCAAAAGAGTTAGGCGTCAAAAAGATAGTAGTAGGGGAATGCGGACATGCACACAAGGTCATGTGCGTAATAACAGACCGTGTATTCCCGGGTGATCTAAGTCTTTCCGAACTACCGAGGGAAAGTTGTCTGCCTCTGTTCTGGGACATAGTGAGGAAAAAGCGTGTCAAACTTGATCCCGGCAGAAATAACTTCCCAGTAACCCTGCACGATTCATGTAATATAGCCAGGTTGATGGGTATTGTCTCGCCGCAAAGAAATATTGTTAAGTCTGTTTGTGCAAAGCCTTTGAGGGAGATGGAACCCCACGGACCGTTCAATTATTGCTGTGGTGGAGGCAGCGGCTTTGCAATAATGAATACACTTAATTTTAAACAATGGCGAAACAAGATAAGTGAGCGGATGAAGCTGAAACAGGTACTTGAAGCCTTTAAAGACGTCCTGGATCCCGAAACCAATAAGTATGTTATAGCAGCTTGCTCAAACTGCAAAGGAGCTATGAGAGATATAATTACTCACTATGATCTGTGGGAAAAATACGGGATACTTTATGGCGGACTTGTGGAGCTTATAGTTAATGCAATGGTGGATATCCCGCCATTTATTAAGTGGGAATTGGAGGAATAACCAGGAAATATAATCTATTAAACCGTAAAAAAGTATAGCTACTAGAAACTTTTTATTATTAATTAGGCAGCTAGTTTTTTAATTTAGCCCAAAAAATGCAAATGTTTCCCCTCATAAATGCTTTTTTTTGGGCTAAAATTTTTGGGCTTTAGATTCTTTTCTCTTCATATGTATTAAATCAACCTTGAATGCATAATACTAGAGTGTTTAAGTTATAATAAATTTATATAAGCAGATATCCTCAAATATACAACAAATATGGAATGCCTAAATATCTCAATTAAAGGTATTGTCCAGGGTGTTGGCTTCAGGCCTTTTATCTATAATCTTGCCAATAAGATGTCCTTAAAAGGATATGTAACAAATACCACAGATGGAGTTGTAATAGCTGTTGAAGGGGACAATCTCGACATTTTTGTTGAGAAGATAAGGACAGATGCCCCACCTTTATCAAAAATACTTAGTATTGATATTGTTCTGGAAAAATTCCGGGGCTTTTCCGGCTTTACAATACTTAAAAGTGAAGACATCGGCAGTTTTACGCTTGTCTCTTCGGATATCTCTGTTTGCAATGACTGTATGAATGAAATGTTTGACAAGGAAGACAGGCGTTATCTTTACCCGTTTATTAACTGTACGAACTGCGGACCCAGATACACTATTACAGAATCCGTGCCTTATGACAGAATTAATACCACGATGCATGTTTTTCAGATGTGCAGGGAATGCGGCACAGAATACAATAATCCGGCTGACAGGAGGTTCCATGCACAGCCAAATGCATGTCCGGAATGTGGCCCATCTATAACTTTAATTAACGGTCAAAAATCTGCCATCAGTAGTAAGAACCCGGTAGAAAAGGCTATAGAGTTATTAAAGGAAGGTAAAATTGTTGCAATAAAGGGGCTCGGCGGGTTTCATATAGCATGTGATGCAACAAACAGGGACGCCGTAGAGAAATTAAGAGACAGGAAGAGAAAAAGCAATAAGCCATTTGCGCTTATGGCGCCTGACATTTCAAATGTCAAAAAATACTGTTATATGAACAGAGAGGAGGAATTTCTCATTTCCTCTCCTAATAGGCCAATTGTCTTATTAAAAAAACTTAAAGATTTATCCCTGCCAGAGGCAATTGCACATAATAACAGGTATTTAGGCTTTATGCTTCCATATACACCTCTGCATTACCTGTTATTCTATTATCCTTTTGCTTCTCATTCAATTCCCCATTTTTCTGCTCTTGTAATGACAAGTGGAAATCTTTCGGAGGAGCCGATAGTTATTGACAACGGTGAAGTTACTTTAAGGTTATCCGTTATTTCTGATGCATATCTTCTCCACAACAGGGATATATTTATGCGAGTTGATGATTCTGTTCTCCGAGTCATAAGCAAGAATGCAGAGAAAGGGGAAGAAAAAGTGGTCTTTATAAGGAGGTCAAGGGGATATGTGCCGGACCCTATACTGTTGTATGATGACGGGCCGGATGTCCTTGGATGCGGGGCTGATTTGAAAAACACTTTTACTATCACAAAGGGAAGTTATGCGATACCGAGCCAGCATATAGGTGATATGGAGAATTATGAGACACTAAGGTTTTTTGAAGAAACACTGGATAACCTTAAAGCTGTTTACAGGGCAGAGCCCATAGCGATTGTTTATGACCTTCATCCTAACTATCTGTCAACGCAATGGGCATTGAAGCAAAGAGAAAATAGCGAGGTGAAAGGATTAAAATTTTATGGCATACAGCATCACTATGCCCATATTGCATCAGTAATGGCTGAGAAGAATTTAAAAGAAAAAGTCATAGGGGTTTCTTTTGACGGCAATGGTTACGGGGGAGATGGAACTCTATGGGGTGGAGAGTTTATGATAGCTGACATTTCGGGATTTAAAAGGACAGGCCATATAAAATATGTTCCACTGCCAGGAGGAGAAACGGCCATAAAAGAGCCCTGGAGGATTGCACTAAGTTATCTCAAAAGTATTTCAGGCGATGAAATATGGAATTATATAAATCACTCCCAATTTATTGATAAGTACGGGAAGGAATTAATCAATAAGATTTTGAAGATTGCAGAAAATAAAGAATTTTCTCCTCTTTCTTCAGGTGCTGGAAGGCTTTTTGATGCTGTTTCTTCATTGTTAGGCATCTGTGATAAAAATACTTTCGAAGGTGAAGCTGCAATGGCTCTGGAATCATTTGTATTGAATGACATGGATGAAGACTATCCTGTTAATATAATATTTAAAGACCCGATGGAAATAGACTTTTCTACAACCATCTTAAGGATTATGGAGGATATTGAAAGAAATGGTGACAAAAAGGTAATATCCTCGAAATTTCATAATACAGTTGCTGAGGCTATCAAGAGAGTTGTTATTAAGCTCTCATTGACAAATAATATAAGAAAAGTTGTTCTGAGCGGTGGTGTTTTTCAGAATATTTATTTACTGACAAGAGTTATGGACGGCTTGATATCTGAGGGTATGATTGTCTATACAAATGAGATTGTCCCCTGTAATGATGCTGGAATATCACTTGGCCAGGCATATATAATCAGGGAAAGGATTAAGGCAGGCATAAATGAGCAGGGTAGTTCTTAAGATAAGGGAGCTGATGGATTCAATCGAAAGACCTGTCAAGCTGATGGAGGTATGTGGCACGCATACGGTTGCTATATTCAGGCATGGAATCAGAGACCTGTTACCTGAAGGGGTATTACTATTAAGCGGGCCTGGCTGTCCTGTATGTGTTACTTCGATTAAAGACGTAGAGACAGCTATGGCATTATCAAGATTTGACAATGTTATCTTTTCAACATTTGGAGATATGATGAAGGTTCCGGGAAACAAAAAATCTCTCTTTGATGCAAAGGCAGAAGGAAGCGATATAAGAGTAGTGTACTCACCCCTTGATGCCCTTCGGATTGCGCAGACAAACAAAGAAAAAAAGGTTATTTTTTTTGCAACAGGTTTTGAGACGACATCTCCGTCTGTAGCAGGGACAGTTATGGAGGCTGAAGAGCAAGGGATCGACAATTTCTATATCTATCCGGTTCACAAGACAATTCCGCCTGCTATAAAAGCACTACTTGATTCGGGCGAAGTAAAGGTTGACGGATTTATTCTGCCCGGACATGTAAGCACCATTATTGGCAGAAGGCCATACGGCTTTATTGCTTCAGGTTACAATAAATCCTCGGTTATTACAGGTTTTGATGCTGACGATATACTATCAGGTATAATGATGCTCCTTAAACAGATTCTGTCTGAAAAGGCAAAGGTGGAGATTCAATATAAAAGAGCTGTAAGAGAGGAAGGAAATCCGAGGGCGGTTTCCATTATGTATGAATACTTTGAACCGGATGATGCAGAATGGAGAGGTATTGGAACAATATCTGGAAGCGGACTCAGACTTAAGGAAAAATTCAGACACAGGGATATAAGAACTGTTTTTGATGTGACAGTGCCGGAGTATAAAGATCCAGAGGCATGTTCCTGTGGTGAAGTCCTCAAAGGAATTAAAATCCCCACCGAATGCAAACTGTTTGGAAAAGTATGCACTCCCGATAAGCCTGTAGGTCCTTGTATGGTAAGCTCGGAAGGGAGTTGCGCTGCGTATTATAAATACCGGCTTGCAACCTGAAATCAGGAGGTTGTTTTGGCTCTGATACATTTAGGTCACGGTAGTGGCGGGAGTATGATGCATCAATTAATTAGAGATTATTTTGTTCCTGCCTTTGATTTAAAGAGTCTGAATGATTCTGCTGTAATAGGGCCTGGTTTAAGCGGAAAGATTGCTATTACAACTGATTCTTATGTTATTTCCCCTCTATTCTTCCCTGGCGGAGATATAGGTTCTCTTTCAGTATGCGGAACTGTTAATGACCTTTCAGTATCTGGTGCAAGTCCTCTTTACATGACGGCAGGCTTTATAATCGAGGAAGGATTCCAGCTCCAGGACCTCAGAAGGATTCTAAATTCCATGAAATCAGTATCAGATAAGATAGGAGTCAAAATTATTGCAGGGGATACCAAGGTTGTAGACAAGGGTAAGGGTGACGGGGTATTTATTAATACAACCGGTTTTGGAATAATCGGAGAAGGAGTAGATATATCTCCATCTAATGTAAGGCCTGGCGATAAGGTTATTTTGAGCGGCTCGATAGGAAATCATGGGATATCAGTAATAGCAGAAAGAAACGGTATAAGTTTTGAACCTCAAATATACAGTGATGTTCGACCTTTAAACAGTCTTGTTGAACTTATGATTAAAAAAACAAAAAGAATCCATGTTATGAGAGACCCTACAAGGGGGGGTATTGCAACTACTTTAAAAGAAATTGCAAACGTTTCAGGATATTGCATTATAATAGATGAAAATTCTGTCGAGGTAAAGCCTGCAGTCAGAGGTGCATGTGAACTGCTCGGCTTTGATCCGCTTTATGTAGCAAATGAAGGGATACTAATAGCTTTTGTTGATAAAGAAGATGCTGACTCACTTGTTAATGAAATGAAAATGACTGGGGAAGGAAGTGATGCCATAATTATAGGTGAAGTATCCGAGACACCAAAGCAGTCAGTACTATTGAAAACAAATGTCGGTGGTACTAGAATACTAGATATGCTTTCAGGTGACCAGTTGCCCAGAATATGTTAAAAGAGAGATAAATAGAGAATAAATATTCAACTTAAGTTAAATTATAAGGAATAGAATAAATGACAAAAGAGAAGTCAGTTATCAGATACAATAACGGCACCATAATAAAAGGCTATTTAAAGGATTTCTCACCGGATCAGTCAGAAATAACTTTAATAGTAGCTACAACTAACAGAACTCTTACTGTTAATATTGATGAATTAAAAGCAATATTTTTTGTCAAATCTTTTGAGGGTGATAAAGAACACAAAGAAATAAAGACCTACGGTATTAGCAAGCCCTCAGGGCAAAGAGTTTTTATAAAGTTCAAGGACGATGAATCTATGGTAGGCTTTTTAGAAGGTAATGTACCGTGGGACCGAGGATTTTTCCTTTCAAGCAAGGATAAGGGCATAAAAGGCTTTTTCCTTCTGCCTGTTGATCTGGATTCAAATAATAAAAAGGTTTTTGTAGTCAAGTCATCAGTCAGAGATGTGACTGTTGTTCCATAAATTTTATCATTAAGGTTGAGAGTTTATGATTCTTGGAGTTAATGTTGACCACGTTGCAACAGTAAGGCAGGCACGGATGGGAATTGAGCCGGATCCTGTTATGGCTGCAACCCTCGCAATTCTCGGTGGTGCAGACGGGATAACCATACATCTGAGAGAAGACAGAAGGCATATAAACGACAGAGACCTCGATTTATTAAAAGATTTTGTGCCGGTTGAACTCAATCTTGAAATGGCTGCCACAAAGGAGATGATTAAGATTGCAACGAGTAAGCGCCCGGACCTTGTAACACTTGTGCCTGAAAAGAGACAGGAGCTTACAACGGAGGGGGGACTTAACGTTAGATCCCAGAGAAAGAATATTAAGAATACCGTCAAAATTCTTAAAGACAACGGAATTCCTGTCAGCCTCTTCATAAATCCTTCAGAAGAAGATATCGTTATATCAAAAGAAACAGGTGCTGATATGGTTGAAATACATACAGGGAATTATTCAAATGAAAGAGGACAGAAACAGGAGAGGGAGCTTTTAAAGGTTGTCAGGTCTGTAAGAAAGGCGATAGATATTGGACTAAAGGCCAATGCAGGACATGGCCTGAATTATTTTAATGTTTCCAAGATAGCAGAGATAGAGGGAATAAGAGGTCTTTATATTGGACACAGCATAATATCAAGAGCTGTACTGGTTGGGATTGAAAGGGCGGTAAGAGAGATGAAAGAGCTGATAAATGCAAAATGTAAATTGTAAATTTTCAATTTTGCTTTTTGAAATTACTAATCTTCAATTATCATCTTAACGGAGTTCATATGATATACGGAATAGGGATAGACATCATAAAGATTGATAGAATGAGAACTACCGTAGACAGATGGGGTAAAAAGTTTCTCCAGAGAGTATTTACGGAAAACGAGATTGCTTACTGCTATGAAAAGAAAGAGCCTTATATGTCACTTTCTGTTAGATTTGCGGCAAAAGAGGCACTTATAAAGGCAATAGGCTCTGAGATACCTGTATCTCTTATGGATATTGAGGTTATGAATTATGGCAATGGACGTCCTTATATCAGAACAAAAGGACGTCTTAAAAGCTTTATCGAAGAAAAGTCAATAAAAACAATACATTTAAGCCTGACTCATGAACGTGATTATGGTGTTGCATGTGTAGTACTAGAGGGCCGAAAATGAAAGTCGTAAGTGCCGAAGAGATGCGCAATATTGATAAAAAAACCATCGAAGGAATTGGAATTCCAGGTTCTGTTCTCATGGAAAGGGCAGGGCTTGCTGTATCAAATAAGATAAAAGAACTTTTTGACAGAAAAAAAGTCATAGTGCTTTCAGGCGGTGGGAACAACGGGGGAGACGGTATTGTTGTGGCAAGAAATCTTTTTAACTGGGGATGGAACGTAAAGGTGCTGTTGATGCTAAAAGAGGACAAGTTAAGTCCTGACTGCCTGGCACAGTACAGGATAGCAAAGCAGATTGGAGTGCCTGTCGAGTTCAGAACGAGCATAAATGAAAAGGATTTACACGGTGCAATAACAGTTGATGCCCTTCTTGGCACCGGAATTAATAAACAGGTAACCTCCCCGATGTCTAATGTAATAGAGTTCCTCAATAAATCAGATGTCAGCGTTGTTTCTGTTGATATACCTTCAGGCATTTCATCAGATAATGCACAGGTGATGGGTGAGGCGGTCAGGGCAGATTACACCGTGACTTTTGGTCTTCCCAAGATAGGGCATATACTTTACCCGGGCGCAGAATATACAGGGAAATTAGTTATAGAGGACATCGGATTCCCTGAAGAACTTCTAAACTCTGAAATTCTCAAAGTCCAGACAATTGAGAAGACAGATGCAGCATTATTAATACCGGAAAGATCAAGATATTCCCACAAAGGTGACTATGGCCATGTCCTGATAGTTGCAGGGTCAAGAGGCAAGACAGGCGCAGCAATGATGGCAGCAAGGGCCTGTCTGAGGTCAGGTGCAGGGATGGTCACTTTAGGAGTTCCTGAAACTCTTCTGAATGTATTTCATGAAAGGGTGACAGAAGAGATGACCCTACCTCTTAATGATAACGGCAATGGCATTCTCTCTGATAAGGCATATTCAGAAATAATCGGTTTCTTAAATGAAAAGGCCGATGTACTTGCAATAGGACCAGGTCTGACATCAAACAGGAGCATCACTAATTTATTAAAAAATCTGCTCGAAACAGTGACTGTTCCCATGGTTCTTGATGCCGATGCCATAAATTCAATCGCAGGTGAAAAAGATGTTTTCAGAAATCTAAAAGCACCTGTAATACTTACACCTCATATAGGTGAAATGGCAAGGATATTAGGTCAGAAGTCAAAATTCAAAGTTATAAAGTCTGAAATAGAAGGTAACAGGGTTAATACCTCAGTATCCTTTACAAAAGAGACGGGTACGTATCTTGTGCTTAAAGGAGCGCCAACGGTTATTTCAGAACCTGAGGGAAGGGTTTTTATAAATACAACCGGAAATCCCGGAATGGCTACAGCAGGCTCAGGAGATGTCTTAACGGGTATGATAGCAGCTTTCCTTGGACAGGGCCTTTCACCTGTTGATGCCTCAGTTCTTGGGGTTTATATGCACGGGCTCTCCGGAGATATTGCATCCTCGGAAATAGGAATGCATTCTCTCATTGCTTCAGACATAATAGAGAAACTGCCCGATGCCTTCGCCTTTCTTAAAAATAATGAATAGACTTATCTTTCCTGACATAATCAAAAACCATGTCACAGCATTTTTTACACAAAAAGACACCGGTGCTGATCTCGATTACATAAGCAAAATTTTTAAAATAAGAAAAGACAATATATACATGCCAATACAGAAACATACGGGTAGAATCGTCTTCATTGAGCCTTCATTTAAAAGAAAGATTGCAGATGCTGCGCTCACAAAGGAGAAAGGTATTCTGCTCGGTGTTCAGGTGGCTGACTGCGTGCCTATTCTTATGTATGAAATAAAAGAAGGTGTATCAGGTGTAGTCCATGCCGGCTGGAGGGGTACATCGGAAGCTATATTGAAAAAAACAATCCTGGCAATAAAAGAAAAATATTCCGGAAGACCCGAAAACATTATGATTGCCATTGGCCCGAGTATCCGGGGATGCTGTTATGAAGTTGATCATGATGTGCTCAGTGCTGTAAGACAGGCAACAGGGGAGGGGGAATATTTCAGTGAAAAGAGTCACAAATATTGCCTTGATCTTGCTGCTGCTAATAAATATCAGGCCTTAAGTATGAAGATTCCCGAATCAAATATATGGATTTCCGATGAATGCACCTTCTGCTCCAATGAGAAGTTTTACTCCTACAGATATGCCAGAGGTCCAACAGGCAGGCAGGGCGGGTTTATAGGGAGAATATAATTCAGGATAAATATCAAGAAAAGCGTTATCTGTTAAACAGACTTTTTATTATATGTAATTCATAACATATCAGATTCCACCCCTAAAGGGGACTAATTAATTTGTAAATTGTTTACTAAGATAATTAAAATAAAAACTGATTAACAATACTGTTACCGCAATTACCCGAAGCATAATTTAGGAAAAATAGTTTATTTTTTGGTGATTTTAAACTAAAAAAAGGGGGAAATCAGATGAAACATACAGTTAAAGGCATGCAATATTGTTTTACTATTTTAGTTTTTATTTTGATTGTGTTTGGACCTGCGAGTTCACCTGGAGCTGATATATATACAACTGAAGAATTGGACTTTTTAGACCCAGCACCTGACATTAAGGTAAACGGATCAGATGGGCCTTTAACAGTTAGCATATTTGATCCTGTTTCGATTACAGTAAGTCTCAATCCTGGTCTTAAAATAGGACAGAATGCTGATTGGTTTATTATTGCAGAGTTGAATATCGGGCCTTTCAGTCAGTATTTTTCCATAATCTATCCCGACCATATAGTCCCTGGAGTCAAACCTTTTATACAATTCCGTCTCTTTCCCCTGCCTGATACCGAAGTATATAATGGATATATACCTATCGGTAACTGGATTTTTCATTTTGGTGTAGATAATAATGCAGACGGTAAAGTTGACTGGACCTGGACTGATTCGGTGAATGTATTTGTAGTAGAGTTTTGAAATATTGAAGGGGGCACCTCTGCCACTTCTTTTTAAATCCATCAAAAATATCTGGATAACTGAGTATCTTGAAAAAGCCTCTTGAAAATAAACGTTTATAACACTTGTCAGGCATTCTTAATATTTTACATTGTCTTTTAACCCAATTTTTTTGTATTTTAAAACATTGCCGGAGTGGCGGAATTGGTAGACGCAAGGGACTTAAAATCCCTCGGTCGATTCGACTGTGCCGGTTCGAGTCCGGCCTCCGGCACCAATACTGTCAATGGTTTGCTGAGATTTTGATGTTTTCATTATGACTGTTAAACTTCTTTTAGATACCCTATAGATACCCCATTTAAGTTGCCAAAAGGTATCGTATAACTTATGAGAAAAACAATAAGAAGTAAAAAGGTCAGCCCTTGACTTGTGACATTTATCTTAACAATCATTTTTTTCTCTATCCCTATCCATTTGTTTTATTGTCTTTTAAACATCCTCTATACGGCTCATTAGATCAATCTATAACTATTATCCTTTGTCACAAGTCAACAGGCTGTTGAAAAACTAAGTTTTTACAAAGCAATCTCTGTAATCAAAACGGCTTTTCTTGGTATTCTGATATAACCAGGTAAATATCAATATCAATACATTAATTAAAGCCGGT
>CAYFQB010000012.1:0-8474 GCA_964345225.1 uncultured Nitrospiraceae bacterium
TATTGTCTTAAATGCTTCAATAAATCGCCTGTTTTCTTCAGGAAGCCCTATAGTTACCCTTATCTCTCTCGTACCAACAGGTCTGACAATAACCCCCTTTTTAAGAAGTTTTTCGTATGTTGTTTTTGAATCACTTTCCAGAATTATATATATAAAATTGGCCTCTGTAGGAATAAATCTAACTCCCAGAGAACTTAGTTCATCGTAAAGGTATTTTTTACCTTTTTCGTTTAACTCTCTCGAAATTTTTACATACTCCCTGTCTTTAAGAGCTCCGATTGCTGCATTCTGCGCAACTGAATTTGCATTGAATGGCTCTCTTATTCTGTTCATAGCAGATATCATTTCCTTTTTTGCAATACCATAACCTAATCTAAGGCCGGCAAGCCCGTATATTTTTGAAAATGTCCGCAGGATGAGGACATTTTTCTCACTTCTAAGATATTTCATACTTTCAGCATAATCCGGGTCAGAGACATATTCGTGATATGCTTCATCTACAACAACAAGTACCTCATCTGTAATTTTGTCCATCATTCTGTCAAAGTCATCCTTCTTATTTATTGTGCCGGTTGGATTGTTAGGATTAGCTATGAAGATCATTTTGGTTTTTGAGGTAACGGCGTCTGCCATTGCACCTAGGTCATGGGTGTAATTTTTTAAGGGTATCTGGATGGGATTTGCACCAACGGACTGTACAGCCATTGAATAGACAACAAAAGAAGGAAATGCCATAACAGCATCGTCGCCTGCCTTTAAGAACGTCCTTGCAGATATGTCTATTAGCTCATTAGACCCGTTTCCGATTATTAGCTCATCCATGTTTATGGAAAGCACCCCGGAAAGTATCTTCCTGAGATAAAAACAACTGCCGTCAGGATACCTGTTGATATCTGAAATGGAATCTCTTATGGCATTCAATGCAACAGGTGACGGTCCAGCAGGGTTCTCATTCGAAGCGAGTTTTACTGAATTGGTAATTCCAAGTTCTCTTTCGAGTTCTTCAATCGGTTTACCCGGAATATAAGGCTTTATACTCAACACATAATCAGGGGGATGGATCATTGTATTTTACCCTGGGGATATGACCCTAGTATTTTGAGGTAAAGGCAGCCTTCCTTGACTGATTCAATAGCTTTTTTAACCTTTTTATTTTCGATATGGCCTTCCATGTCAACAAAGAAGATATATTCCCAGGCCTTCCTTTTAGATGGTCTTGATTCTATTTTTGTAAGATTAATCTTATTTTTTTTGAAGGGAAGAAGAATTTCGTACAGAGCACCGGGCCTGTCCTTTAAGGAAAACATTATTGAGGTTTTGTCGTTTCCTGTTATGGATGGAAATTCCTTTGATATGACAAGAAACCTGGTTACATTATGTCTGCTATCTTCAATACTCCTTTCAATAAAGTATAAATCATAGTTTTTTGCAGCAAGTTCGCTGGCAATTGCGGCAGATTCCCTATCCTTAGAAGCAAGTTCCGCTGCCCTTGCAGTACTGGTTGATTCAAGAATCGAGATTCCAGGCATATTGGATTCAAGCCACCTTCTGCATTGAGCTGAAGCCTGCGGGTGGGAGTATATTCTCTTTATTTTTGATTTATCGGATTGTTTTGAAAGCAGGTTATGCGTAACCACAAGTATTATTTCCGAGGAGACCTTCAAATCAAAATCCATGAACATATCCAGTGTGTGGCTAATGACTCCTTCACTTGAGTTTTCTATCGGCACAACGCCGTATTCAGCCTTGTTTGCATCTACATTATCAAAGACCATTTTTATGCTGTCAACCGGGATGAAAGAAGCTGATGAGCCAAAGTGTCTTAGAGCAGCAAGGTGAGTAAATGTAGCAAGTGGGCCAAGACAGGCAACCTTCAGAGGCTCTTCAAGGGAAAGAGACGCTGAAAGGATTTCTCTGTAAAGAGCTTTAAGGGCATCGTTTGGAAAAGGTCCTTTGTTCTTGGCAATAAGCCTTTCAAGTATAAGACGTTCACGTTCAGGGGAGTAAAATTTAACTTTTTCATTCCGTTTGATATTTGCGATCTCAAGAACAGTTTTCGCACGTTTGTTAAGCAGGTCCAGCAGCTTATCGTCAATTTCATCAATCTTGATTCTTAGTTTGTCCAGTTCGCCCATTTATACCCATTTAGGAATTTAATAACCAGTCTTTAGTGGATTTGGCCTGGTTTTTAATTGAATACTAATACTACATAATTTTTTCTTTTTTTTTCAAGATTTAAATTGTTGTGCTTTTTAACAGATTGAAGATTTACCCCGTATAGAAATTGTTGTTATTTTTTTCTAATGGGATTTACTTTGTCAAAAATCAAAATCTAGAAATTGATTACATAAGCACCTTATCAATGAAATAAAATCTGTCAGAAATCGATCAATTTAGGAGCTCTGGGACATGGAATTACATCACGGATATTAGGCATCCCGGTAATATATTGCATCAATCTTTCGAATCCCAGCCCAAATCCTGCATGAGGTGCTGAACCGAATCTTCTAAGGTCTAAATACCACTGTAGATTTTCATTTGGTATTCCTAAATGGTTCATCCTTTCTTCCAATACTTCAAGTCTTTCTTCACGCTGGCTTCCACCGATAATCTCACCTATTTTGGGAACAAGAACATCCATAGCCGCTACTGTTTTTTCATCAGGATTAAGCCTCATATAAAATGCCTTTATCTCCTTGGGATAATCAGTCACAATTACCGGACCATTAAATAATTTATCCGTTAGACAACGTTCGTGTTCTGACTGTAAATCAGAGCCCCATTTAACCGGAAACTCAAATTTCTCATTAGCCCTTTCCAACTCTCTGATTGCTTCAGTATATGAGATATGGACAAACGGTTTTTCAGCTAGTTGTCTTAGTTCTTCAAAAGAGATCGTCTTGAACTGCTTTTCAAAAAAAGCAATCTCATTTTCAGCTTTATCCAGAACCTTTCTGCACAGGTTATGGAAAAAGTCCTCGGCAAGTTTCATATCATCCTTGAGGTCTGCAAATGCCATCTCTGGCTCGATCATCCAGAATTCTGACAGATGACGGGATGTGTTTGAATTCTCAGCCCTGAAGGTAGGGCCGAATGTATATACATCACCGAGGGCCATAGCAAAAAACTCTGCCTCAAGCTGTCCGCTTACTGTCAGATAGGCATGCTTGCCAAAGAAGTCCTGGGTAAAATCTAAGTTTCCTTTTTCCTGCTTTAACAGATTCTCAATGTCAAAGTTTGTCACTGTAAAAAGCTCACCAGCTCCTTCGCAATCACTTGCTGTGACTATTGGTGTATGTATCCATATAAATCCACGGCTCTGAAAAAACTCATGAACTGCATCAGCAAGAATATTCCGCACTCTGAATACAGCGCCGTATGTATTGGTTCTCGGCCTGAGGTGACCGATCTCCCGGAGGAACTCTAATGAATGTCCTTTCTTCTGCAAGGGATATTTGACTGGGTCAGCATCGCCAAATACATCGATCTCGGAAACCTCTACTTCATACTTCTGGCCTTTTGCAGGAGATTCTTTCAAGGTTCCTATGACTTTGATAGCAGCACCGGTATTACAGTTGACTAATTTCTTATATGCAGGACTTGCTTCAGGTATTACAAGCTGAAGTGTTTCCTGTGAAGAGCCATCACTTAGTGCAATAAAAGCTATACCTTTTGATTCGCGTTTTGTCCTTATCCAGCCGCAGACAGTTACATCCTGTCCAGAATGCCCTTCAGTGAGTATCTGCCTCACACGCTGCCGTTCCATACCTGCCTCCTTGACAAAATGTCAAAGCTTTTTACCCCGTTTAGAAAGGCGAAGTTCTTCTAACGGGGTTCACTTATTAAGTTTTGCATAAGTCGTTCTTTTAGGGCAAGAAGAATAGTTGTGATTAAAGATTTCGTGTTTTATGCTCTCTGCGCTTTGTTTTTCTCTTAGCCTTTATCCGCCTCTAATTTTCATTCTTCAATTTTCTTTGTGCCCTGATACCCTGATACCCTGATAAATGGCTTACTTCCTACTTTCCTTTGATCTTTGCGTTTTACTGCTTACTGCCTACTGCTTACTTCTTACTTCCCACTCTTTACTCTTTGCCTTTTTCGCCCTGCACCTTGCACCCTGCTTTTTCCGCATAGTAACAGTAAAAAAAGAATTTGTTGTACAATCAGAATATGGCAGTAAATGATTTCATTGATTCACTTGTAAAAGACAGAGAATTCAATCTCCAACTGGCAGGCGAAAAATATATTCATCCTATAAAACCTCTATATATGAATCTCGATCTTGACGAAAAGCTCAGAACTATTTTCAAAGACAGGGGTATTAAACTGTTTTACAGTCATCAGGTTAAGACAATTGATTTAATAAGACAGGGTGAAAATGTAGTGCTTATGACGCCAACGGCAAGCGGGAAAAGTCTTGCCTACAATATACCAGTGCTCGAATCAATAACGGATAACCTGGATACAAAATCACTCTACATATTTCCTCTGAAAGGTCTTGAGCAGGATCAGCTTAAGAATCTTAATGAGCTTTCTGGTGCTTTAGGTATTAATAATGCTGGAGATGTATATGATGGAGACACAACCGCACATAAGAGAAAAAAAATAAGAGAATCATTACCTAATGTAGTATTTACAAATCCTGATATGCTGCATCTTGCAATCCTGCCATTTCATAGGAAATGGCAGGATTTTTTCAGGCATCTTAGATATATAGTAATTGATGAAATTCATACGTACAGGGGCGTATTCGGCTCAAATGTTGCACAGATATTCAGAAGGCTGAGGAGAATATGTGATTATTATGGTTCAAAACCGCAGTTTTTTGCTGCATCGGCAACCATAGCAAATCCTGATAAGCTGGCTGAGGAACTCATAGGATTACCATTTATAGTAATTGATGAGAGCGGTGCACCTTCTGCTGGTAAGCTTTTCTTTTTTGTTAATCCTATCGAAAGCCCATACGGCATTGCCACACGGCTTTTTGTACAGTGTATGAGGGCAGGTCTCAGGACGATAGTTTTTACAAAAGCTAGAAAAATTACTGAACTCATATATACCTGGTCATTAAACTACGCCCCGGAAATTAAGGAGAAGATAAGCCCTTACCGTGCAGGATTTTTACCGAAGGAAAGGCGAGAGATTGAGACAAAGCTTTTCAATGGTGAGCTTCTGGGTGTCATATCGACAAGCGCCCTTGAACTCGGTGTAGACATAGGTGGTCTTGACTGCTGTATCCTCTGTGGTTATCCCGGTTCTGTTTCAAGCACCTGGCAGAGGGCAGGGCGTGTTGGAAGACATGGGCAGGAATCCTTAGTTATACTTGTAGCGATTCAGGATGCACTTGACCATTATTTCATCCGCCATCCTGATGCATTTTTCGAAAAAAGTCATGAAGCTGCTGTTATAGACCCCGGCAATAAAAATATCATCAAAAAACATATCCCCTGTGCGGCTGTAGAGCTTCCCCTTAGTTTGAAAGATAGTATTTATGATATGGATAAGCTGATGCCTGTTATTGATGAGCTTGTACGGGAAAAGGTCCTTTCAAAGGGTAAAAAAAGAGATATATGGTTTTCTACCAACAGAAGGCCGCATAGAGAAGTTGGGATAAGGGCAATAGGAGAACGTTTTATGCTTGTTAGTGAGTCAGGAAGGGCGATAGGAGAATTAAGTGGTGGAAGGGTCTTCAAGGAGGCCTTTCCAGGTGCAATATATCTTCACAGAGGAAGACAATATAAGATAATTGAACTTGATATACAAAAGAAAAAGGCTGTTTGCAGCCCTGTAAACCTTCAATACTACACACAAGCGCTCAGTAAAGAAACAACAGAAATTATAGAAGAAAGAGAGCAAAAAGAATTCAATAAAATAATATTCAGCTGGGGGATACTGAGGATAACACAACAGATTATAGGCTATGAAAAGAAAAGGATTTATGATAGAAAGAGAATTTCAAGGCATGAACTTGATATGCCTGAGTATATCTTTGATACAGAAGGCCTTTGGACTATTATAGACAGGAAAACAGAGCATGTTATAGAGGAAAATGGCTTTGACCTGGCAGGAACACTCCATGCGGTTGAGCATGCATCAATTGCATGCATGCCGCTTTTTGCATTATGCGACAGGGGGGATATTGGCGGGCTTAGTCATACATGTTTTCCTGATTTTGGCTTGCCCGCCATATTTATCTATGACGGCCACGAGGGCGGCGTTGGACTTTCAAAACGTGCTATGGAAATTGTTGCTGAATGGTTAAAGACCACGCAGAAAATTATAGAAGAATGCCCTTGTACTTATGGATGTCCTTCATGTATTCAGGACCCTCAATGTGGCAACAGCAATCAACCGCTTGACAAGAAAGGTGCAGATTTTCTGCTAAAAAAATGGTTATTTGATTAAGTAACCACTGGCGTTCTTTTCGATTATTTCGGCAAAGGTATTTTTTTGCCTTCTTCATTTATACGAACAAAAGTTACATGGGTAGAAAAAATTAAATCCTTTTTGCCGATTTCAATATTACCACGATATACATCCACAGAATATTGAACAGAGGTATTTCCTTCTTTTGTCTTTTTAGTAATAAATTTTAGTATCGTCCCTTCCTTTACAGTCTTTCTGAATTCAACTGTGTCCAGTCCTATCGTAACAAAGTTGCATCCTGGATAATCCAGGCTTGCAGATATCCAGGCATATTCATCTACCCATTTGAGTAAATATCCACCAAAAAGAAAGCCATACTGACTTAAGTGTTCAGGAAGTACTAATTTATGATTTTCCATGTTTCATTGTTTCTAACAATTAATAAACGAAATACGATTTTCCTGATATTTTGTTTTATACGATATCATATTCGATAAGCAGTTACAATCATAAGTCTTTATAAAAAAAGAATTTGAATTTATCATTTTCGTATTTGCTATGTAATATTATGATATAAGAAATTTGTCTAACAAGCATTTAATTATCAGTTGATATGTGCTTGTTGATTTTTGTTATACACAGGTTTAACACTATTGCTGATGTGCAACTTTTAGGGAATAAAAGAGTTTGTTTATTGCACCTGCAAAGAATTAACATTTAAAATCTATAAAATTATTTATTACCGAAAGAAAGTGTGATAATCCAAAATAAAAAGGGCTTGATATATCCATGCCCTTTTTCACTAAATATTTCACACCCAGCTCATTCCGGTATTAACTTAAGGTGTTATAGTCACCTCTACACTGTGATAATAGATCTGATCCATATCAATCGAGCCGTTCATAATCATATCAACACCAAAATAACAGGTATAAGTACCTATAGGTAAGCCAGATGTATTTAATACCTCAAAGGGATTCAGATTAAATAATTGTCCTTGATACATGACAACCGGACCAGGTTGCCAGCCCGAAGAAAGATTATAATAATACAAACCAAAGGGCGTATTACACGCTAACCACCAATCTGCATTTTCACCTGAGTGGCTTCCATCATTAAGCTCTATGGTAATAGAAAGAGTATCACCAGTTGTTATTGTAATCGGGACATCTGATCCGTTAGCCTTTATGTCAGGTATTGGATTAGCCAAGATTAACTGACCCTGATATTTTATCAAGTCACTTTCAGCATGAAATGTACCGTCATCTCCAGTATAAAATCCGATTTGGAATGCAACATCTTTAATCGAGAATCCAGAATAAGAACCAAAGGATATCCAACCATTGCCCTCGGTATAATATGTAGTTATATTAGATCCAACACGTGATATCTTTAACATGCCTGATTGTGCTGACGTAAATGTACTTATACTGTTTATCCATGTGTCATCAATAAAACCACCAGTAGTAAAATTATTCCCATTCTGACATAAACCTCTAAAAATATAAATGAAATCAGGATTTATATCCCATTCAGTCACTTGAAGCGAAACCTGAGCGCAATTTTCATTGAATACCGTAGCAGTAGTTTGGAAATTTCTATAATCTAAGACTATCTCAAAATCACCGGAGAATACATAGGTAGATTCGATATTTGTATAAGTCAAAGTTGGAGGACCATCAGCCTGTAATAGGCTATTTGATACAGTTAGGACTTCAGAAGGTAAATAGTTCCAGAGGTTAGGATCAAGGTTAATTCCATCAAAATGGTCATAGACAGAAAGAATATCACAATCAAGATCGTTACCGTCAACGAACCCATCAAAATCGTTGTCCAGACCATCATTACAGATCTCTTGGGAAATCGGCATTTCACTGACACTAACCACTGCCGAGTCAGTACCTGTTGCACCATCATTATCGGTTACAGTCAGAGTAACAGTATAGTTTCCACCGGAGCTGTATGAATGAGTAACCGTTATCCCAGTTGCAGTTGAATCATCTCCGAAATTCCACATATAGTCGACAATGGTTCCATCTGGATCATAGGACTGATTGCCGGAGAATGTTACCTCTTGCCCCACATTTACAGTTTTATCTTCTCCAGAA
>CAYFQB010000013.1:0-1633 GCA_964345225.1 uncultured Nitrospiraceae bacterium
AACCCAATCGGATCTTCACTTATGAATCTCTGGAGTTCAGGACTATAGTAACGAGCACGATAATAATATACTTCTGTCTCATCATTTTCTCTTCCTGTATACTGAAATGGATTATCGGAGAGTTCACCTGATACAGAAGTATTCCCAAAAGGATCGTAGTTATACGTTGTCTTTACATTGCCTGTTTCATCAGTCAAAGCTATCACACTTCCTAAAGCATCTGTCTGATAATATCTTACTGTTCCGTTAGATTCTATTCTTGCAAGAGGCTCATCTATATTCAATGTTCTTACATAATTTACACTCACCATTCCGTTTTCGATTTCCTGCACTATATCCAGCCCGTCATAGAGATACTGAATGGTATTTCCGTTTATTGTCTTTTCAATCCTTCTTCCAAGTGCGTCATACGTAAAAGAGGCAGAAAGAGAGGTACAGGTAGAGGTATAGCCTTGAATACCAACCAAACGATTACGAGCATCCCATGTGTAAGTCGTTGTCCCACATCCATTTGTCATACTTGTCA
The DNA here is from genome assembly GCA_964345225.1 of uncultured Nitrospiraceae bacterium. Taxonomy (GTDB): domain Bacteria; phylum Nitrospirota; class Thermodesulfovibrionia; order Thermodesulfovibrionales; family UBA6898; genus CAYFQB01. The sequence goes on from CAYFQB010000013.1 coordinate 527, forward strand.
TATTCCCATTCTCATCATATGTCATACTTTTTGCTGTGTCAACTGATGGATTAAAAGTTAACATCTGGTTTTTGGAGATATTCAAAAAATATAATTAGTCAATGTGGTCAAGAACGTTTCCTAAAAACGTCCTTAGGGTTACGTACATCCTTAAATCCTAGACCGAATATCCCTAATAACCTTAACTGATCAATATAATTAACCGAACTATTTATTAATCAGTACAGGTAAAGCCGTTCGCGGTAATTACTACGCTGTAGTTTTGTACCTATTCTTTAAAAATAAAATTGTCATCGGGATAATTATAAAAACAAGTGGTGGAATAATCCAGGTAAGCCGTTCCGTTACAGCATCCGATATGACTTCCTTACCGAACACAATGGAGGGAAGCGATGAAACAAGAATTATCAAATAGCCGCCCAAGTTCCAACCTATAATTTTAGCTACCACGTAAGCCTGAACCAAGCAAAAGGTTGAAGCAATACCCCAAGCCTTCCAAATACTTATTCCCCTTCTCTTTAGGATAACAATTAAAACCACCAACCAGATGGGGAAAAGAAAATCGCTAATTAAAAAAATACGTTCGATCATCTGATAATAAAGCTAATAAAGCCTAATATCTTCATCTGGCAAATCAGGCCCGTTTGGATCATAAGGGTTTTCCGGATTTTGAAAACAACTGTAGATACACTGATCGTGCTCTGTAAAAAAGTCAGACCAACCTGTCTGCCCTTTTTCACTGCATTGACCTTCTGGTTGTCTCTCTTTATGCTTCTCCTGCAAGCACTGGCGGATGCAATTTGATGTTTCGTCGTTTTTAGGGAAGAAATTACAAGCCCGTTCAACTATATAGCATTCATAAAAACCGCCAGTTGTTTTGCATGCCTGTTGATAGTATGAACAATCTTTTGTTCCATAAAGTCCAAGAGGGTCTGTAAGGTTAACAGATGAATTTCCTGCGTACGAGTAGAGGTTTATCCCACCCAACAACCCAATCGGATCTTCACTTATGAATCTCTGGAGTTCAGGACTATAGTAACGAGCACGATAATAATATACTTCTGTCTCATCATTTTCTCTTCCTGTATACTGAAATGGATTATCGGA
>CAYFQB010000014.1:0-17941 GCA_964345225.1 uncultured Nitrospiraceae bacterium
GTAAGGAGTAAGGGGTAAGGGGTAAGGAGTAGGAAGTAGGGAGTAAGCAGTAAGCAGTAGGCAGCAAATAAGAACGCTATGCGCCATGCGCAATGCGCTATGCGAAAAAAGTAAGCAGTAAACCCCGTTAGAAGAAAATTTCAACACTTTCTAAACGGGGTAAACCCTTGTTCGCAAAAAAAGAATTTATTTTATACACGCTACAAGCCCCCAAGACCTATGGTCTCTTACGGGGCAAGCAGCGGGGCTTTCTAATAGGGTAAAAGGAAGGGGCAGATGTCGGACATCATAAACTATAACTAATTGACATGCTTAGATTTTTACTGATATACTCGACTTAATAAAACAGGAAATAAGAAGTGATCATAAAAGGAATAGGAATTGAGTTCGGAAATTACATATTTGAGGAGGTTTCCCCATACCTTATTTCTCATTTAAAATCTGCAGTCTTCCCTATCTTCAGAATATATACTATCTCCAGAGAGGCTAAAGCCAGATGAGCCTCGCCGGAAGGCTTGAAGACCTTTCATTATCGGATATCTTTCAGATACTCAGCATTGGCAGAAAAACAGGCACGTTTTTAGTTAGTGGAAGAGATAGAACCGCGATTATAGTTTTTAAAGATGGTTTAATTGTCAGAGCTGAAACAGATGACCTTGAAGGGAACATCGGTCATGACATTGTGAATGCCGGACTGGTAAAGGATACTGTTTTTCATATGGCGGTTGAGGTGAAAAAAAGGTTACCCACAAAATCATTGGCTGATATACTTTATGATTTTGGTTCTGTCAGCAAAGGGGTGTTAGAAAAGATTACCAAGAAGAGGATTGAGAAAGTCATATACCGTCTCCTCCTTTGGCAGGATGGGGATTTCCGTTTTGAACTTGACAATCTGGCAATAGAAGATATGACTAATCTGTCTGACCTTGGATGGGAGACGTCAAAGGGACTGAGCCCTGAGTACCTGCTGATGGAAGGCGCTCGTGTATATGATGAATCTTCTCAGTCATCTATAGTTTCAAACGAAGAATTTTTTATAGAGGAGTCAGCAGAAGAAACAGGCTGGGGTGAAGAATGGACAGAACAGCCTTCTGAAAGAAAAGACATTTCTGCGCTTAAATCTCTAACCCAGGAACTCAGATTCCCTAATTCAGCGTCTGAAATAACCCTGCTTATTCTCAGGTTTGCAAGCGATATGTTCCAGAGGGGAGTACTTTTTATGGTTGGCAAAAATGAGATGGTAGGACTGGGACAGTTTGGTCTTGATATTGATAGACCTGATGAGAAGGTTAGAGAAACTATCCTTAATCTGAACAATAGCGCCTTTTTTAAAAAAATAATTCTTGAGCAGATGCCATATAAAGGAGCTCTTGAGAAAGATGAAATTTCGAAGAAACTGATATACGAACTTAGCGGTGTATGGCCTGCTAATGTTGCTATTTTCCCGCTGATTGCAGAGGGTAAAGTTGTTGGGATTTTATACTGTGATAACCTGGCTACAACAGATTCAATCGTTGAAACCGAAGGACTTGAGATTTTTATTAATCACGCCGGGCTCGCTTTAGAAAAATCATTACTGCAAAGAAGGCTACAGGAAATAGAGAAGAAACAAGGCTCTAATTGAGTTTATCGAGATTTTTTTTGATTTTTTTAAATTATCTGATAAAATTTTACATGGAAAGGAAGAGTTTTTGTGAAAACTATTCTCATAGTTGAAGATTCTGATACGACCAGAGCTTTGATTAGGGCTGTTATAGAAGAGCTTGGTGAGTTTGAGACTATTGAGGCTGCATCAGGATTCGAAGGATTGAAAATGTTGCCATTACAGCAATACGACCTTGTTATTACAGATATAAATATGCCTGATATCAACGGACTTGAATTAATCAGTTTTATCAAGAATAATCCAAGATACAATCATCTGCCCATAATAATTGTCAGCACCGAGAGAGGAGAGGAAGACAAAAAAAGAGGTTTGGCCCTTGGTGCATCTGACTATATTACAAAACCTTTTAGATCATTGGAACTTCAGGAAGTAATAAAAAAGAATATTGGCCAATGAAGTCTTCAAAGAAGGAATTTATTGTAGAAGCTGAAGAACTCCTTCAAGAGTCACAGGGATTGATACTCGAGATGCAGGAGACTTTTTCAACAGGTGTCGATCCCGACACAATAAATGCCCTGTTCAGATCGATGCATACTCTCAAGGGAGTTTCAGGCCTGTTTAGTCTGCAGGGGATAACAAATCTGAGTCATGCCCTTGAGACCCTGATGGATGATGTGAGGCTCGGCAAGATTGACGTGGACAGCAAGGTTGTAAATTTTTTGTTTAAGAACCTTGATATATTAAGGGGTCTTGTCGGGGCAGTGAGTGAAGAAAAAGAAGAAGGGGATATCAGCGCATATCTTAAAGATATTGAGACTTTCAGGGCTTCACAGAAAGGTCAGGACGAAGGTATTTCAGATGAAGGATTAATAGACGAATCCATACTTAAAGTTCTTACAGAATATGAAGAACACAGACTTAAGTCTAATATTAAAGACGGCAAGGGAATTTTTCTCGTAAAATCTGTCTTTTCGATGGATGTTTTCGATAAGTCTCTCGAAGAACTTACTAAAACTATAAAGTCAAATGGGGAACTTATATCAACACTGCCTACCTCAACAAATGTGCCTGAAGGTTCTATTGGATTCAACCTTCTGTTTGGTAGTGCCAAGCCGATTGACAAAATCAAAAAAGACGTAGATTTTGAGATAGATACACTGATTCAGTCTAAAACACTTCAGCAGCCAAAGCCAACCTCATCAACACCTCAGCCAAAACAGGAAACACTTTTAAAAAGTACAACAACAACTGTAAGGGTGGATATCGAAAAAATCGACAGGATCTTAAATACAATAGGTGAGTTAGCGCTTACAAAGGGAGCTATCAGAAGGATCTGGACAGAGCTTCTTGAGAATTTCGGACACACCACTTTAGTTCATGATGTTCATAAGGTTTCACAGAGCCTTGAGAGGAGACTTGCTGAACTTCAGGATCAGGTTCTTGAAATAAGGATGGTTCCCATTGGGCAGATATTTGCCAGATTAGCACAGGTCATAAGGCGTTATTCAAATGAGGTAGGCAAAAATATAGAACTTTTAATGTACGGGGAAGACACAGAGCTTGACAAATTTCTTGCCGAGGAAGTAGTTGACCCGCTGATGCATATTATAAGGAATTCAATTGACCACGGTATGGAAACAAGCGAAGAAAGGAAAAAGAAAGGCAAAAAGGAGATCGGGATAATAACTCTCAAGGCTTATCAAAGAGGCAATCATGTGCTGATCGAAGTCAAAGATGACGGTGCAGGTGTAGACGTCGAAAAGGTTAGAAAAAAGGCTATAGAAAAAGGGATTATCGATGATGATGTCGAAATCGATGAAAGAGAAATTATAGATTTTATCTTTACGCCGGGTTTCAGTACAAAAGAAGTTGCTGATGAAGTTTCAGGCAGGGGAGTAGGTATGGATGTTGTTAAAGAAAGGCTTTCAGCTCTTGGAGGGTTTGCTGAGGTTGAAACCAAGAAGGATGTCGGCACCATATTTATCCTTACTCTCCCGATCACTCTGGCAATTATAAAGGCACTTATTGTACGAGTTGGGCGACAGAGCTTTGCAGTTCCGCTGACATCAATCCTTGAGACAATGATTATTGAAAAAAAAGATATACAGACAATTGAGTCGAAGGAGGTTTATTATATCAGGGGTGAGATGCTCCCGATGATAAGAATCAGTAAATTCTTTGGACTTGAAAGCGACGATAGCGACCGGGCTTTTGCTGTCGTAGTTGGTTTAGGTGAGAGAAAAGTAGGGATCATTGTAGATGAACTTTTGGGACAGCATGAGGTCGTTATAAAATCGCTAGGCGATTACTTTAAAAAATTGCGTGGTTTTGCAGGGGCTGCGGAGATAGGGAAACACAAGGTTATACTTGTACTTGACATCGAGTCTCTTATCGACGAATCTGTGGTCAAACAGAAGGGAAGCGTTCATGCATAGGGAATTTTATGGATTAACGACTAAGAATTTTATAATATTCCTGAACCAAAATTACTCCATCTCAGCAATAACCATGAAGAGGCCTTATGCAGGCTTCGATATTATATTTAAGTTCATCGTTGAATTGCTTATTTGAAGATTAAATCCAGAGGACAGGTTTAAATGGATATAGCGAGAAATAGAAAAAAAGCCCGTTTGGGAAAGAAAAAAAAGAAATCAGAGGAAATAACCATCGGTCAGGCAGATGATGTGGAAAATGAAGACTCTATTTCTGAAGGAGAATCTCCTGGGGAGGAAAAGGAGATAAGAGATATAAAGCAGGAATCTTTCAGGCCCTCTGAAACAGAAATCAAAGAATCCAAAACTAAGGGTGCGAAGCAAAAAGCAGTTAAAAAAGTCGATAAGAGCTTGCCACAGGGAGGAGTTACAGATGAGGAGGTCAAGAAAGATACTTTGGAGTTAATTACTTTCAGGCTTTTAGATGAAGAATTTGCTTTCAGGGTTTCAGAGGTTGAGGAAATTGTCAGATACCAGCGGATGACCTTGGTGCCAACAGTGCCAGATTATGTTCTAGGAATAACTTCCCTGCGCGGGAAGGTTATTCCTGTCATAGACCTCAAAACACGGCTTGGTATCAAGAACTATTCAATTAGTAAAGATTACAACAATGTAGAGCCGGCTGATCAACAAGATACTGAAGCCAAAGAGAAAATACTTGTAATTTCAGGGCCTAAAGGTTTAATAGGGGCACTCGTTGATAAAGTTATCGGGGTAGTGAGATTGCCTGCCAGCGAAGTGCTTGAGCCGCCTGCTCATTTAACCGAAGCAGAACTCAGATTTATCGAGGGTGTAGTTATATTCGAAAAGCGCTTTATATCGATTATTCGTTTAGAGGACAATATGAATATTGAGTTCAGTTAATGGAGGATTTATGAGGGAAAAACTTGAATTAAAAATACTTGCCCTTGTGGCTTTACTTCTTATAATCGGAATTAGCGCTGCAGGAATAATGGTGATGACAATAGAAAGATCCAGCTTATACAGCATTACGGAAGGTAGCTCAAAAGCTACTGCAAAGGTAATCGCCAAGGATGTTGAAAGGACAATGCTTGAGGGGCGGGCTGATGTTACCAAGAAGATGGTGGAAGACCTGAAGGCTGTTGGAGGCATTGAGGAAATTTCAGTTCTCAATTATGAAGGGCGGGAGGCATTTCATAAAGAATCCCCTGCACTTGAGAGTGAATTTTTAAATAAGGTATCAGAAACAAAGGTTCCATTACTTATAAGAGATGTAAAGAAACTGATATTTTACAATCCTCTAACAAATAAAGAAAGTTGCAAGGTCTGTCATTTAACTGACCCGGAAGTACTTGGCGCTGTCAAGATATCTATATCGATAGCAGAGGAATATAAAAGATCTATAAATCTGATAATAATCGTTGTGCTGGCAACAATATTAGCTAGTTTATGCTTCAGCATTATACTGTGGGCAATGATAAGGAAGATGGTAATAAACCCGATTAAATCTATTGAAAATGCTTCACTGAAGATGGCAGAAGGTGACATGTCCTTTGAGGTTGATATAGATAGCAAAGATGAAATTGGGAGGTTAAGCAGGGGAATCAAGGATTCTGCAATGTCAATTTCAAGTATACTGCAGAGACTTAAGGATATAACCACTCGGATATCTTATATTGCAAGAGATGTTGAGAAAGAATCAAAGAAAGTGGTTGACGGGACTATACTTGAGACAGAGGCAATCACAAATATCTCGGGTTCGATAGAGGAAATGAATGCCGTAATATCTGAAATAGCTGATGGGACTGAAGGGCTTGCAGCATCTGCTGAAGAGACGGCTGCATCAATGGAACAGATGGTAACAAGCATTACCCAGATTAAAGACAGTGCCCAGGGACTTTCTATTGCAGTGGAATCGACATCGGCATCTATAGAGCAACTGTCCACCAGTATCAAAGAGGTTGCTGATAATGCAACTATACTGGAAACTGCTGCAGAAGAGACCCAGGTAGCAATAGACGAAATTTCGTCATCCATTAAAGATATTGAGAAGGGTGCTAAGGAATCTTCAATGCTTTCAGACAAGGTTAAGAATGATGCCACTACATTTGGAATGTTCTCGATAGAGAAGACTATTCAGGGAATGAATGACATAAAAGCTTCTGTGGAAAAAACTGCAGATTATATAAGGAGATTAGGAGACAGATCAGAAGAGATAGGTAAAATTCTGAACGTTATTGATGAAATAACAGACCAGACAACACTCCTTGCCCTTAATGCAGCAATTTTAGCTGCACAGGCAGGCGAACACGGCAAAGGGTTTTCTGTTGTTGCCGATGAGATAAAAGACCTTGCTGACAGGACATCCCATTCAACACATGAAATAGCTGATCTTATACAATCCGTCCAGCAGGAGGTGGCTGATGCTGTGGAAGCAATGGAGGGAGGTTTTACATCGGTTGAAACCGGATTAGATCTTACAAACGAGGCTGCTGATGCCCTGAGAAAGATAGTCGAGAGTTCTAAGAAATCATCCGAAATGGCATTGTTTATTGATAAAGCTACGAGTGAACAGGCAAAGTCAACCAAAATTGTTTCAGATTCAATGGAAAAGGTTCTTAATATGGTTGGATTGATTGCAAATGCCACAGTAGAACAGAGCAAGGGGATTCATCACGTTATGAAGGAAACAGAGAAGATGAACGATGTTTCAAAACACCTTAAGACTGCTACAAATGAACAATCCTTAAACAGCAGACAGATTTCACAGGCTATAGAGTTTGTATCGGAAAAGAGCCAGCAGATATCAAGGGCAATAAACGAACAAAAGTCAGGTGTTAACCAGATATTGAATTCAATAGAAAAAATAGAAGATATCCCTAAAGATAACAAGGAACGTTCATTCAAAGTTAATATGTTTTTACAAGAGTTGAATAAGAATTCAGAACTGACAGTTATAGAGATGGCAAAATTTAAATTCACTAAGGACCCAACTATCGCTGCATCGATTTTAAGAATGGGCGTGGTACCACTTGAATCTCCGGCAGAGATGTTCAAGAGATTCAGTCCTCTTGTTGATTATCTTAGCAGGAAGCTTAACATAAGGGTTGACCTGAAGGTTGCAGTGGATTTTCAAAATGCCATAGATGATATAGGTCAGAATATAACACAGTTCTGCTTCATGTCTCCATCAACATATATAGAAGCCAATAAGAAATACGGTGTGAATGTGCTGGTGAAAGCATTAAGAAACGGCAAGCCGTTTCAGCACTCCATTATTATCGTAAAGAGCGATGGCAAAATTAATTCAATTGAAGAGATAAAAGGTCATACTTTTGCCTTTGGAGACCCTCAATCGACATCCAGCCATATTGTCCCGAGGGGAATGCTTCTGGAAGCAGGTATTGATATCAAGGATCTCCTTTATTACAATTATCTCGGTCACCATGATGATGTTGCGAAGGCAGTTCTAAACGGAGATTTCGATGCCGGGGGAGTGATGGAGTCAATTGCTCATAAATTTAAGGACTTGGGACTAAAATCTATTAAAATCTCAGAGGAGATTCCTGAATTTAATATATGCATTTCACCTACTCTTGATGAGAAATTAATTTCTAAACTAAAAGATGCACTTATCTCACTGAGTGATAGTAAGCCAGAAGATGCTGAAATACTGAAATCGATTAATGAAAGTTATACCGGCATGATAGAAGCGTCTGATAAGGAATATAACAATGTAAGAGTGATGATGTCAAACATAGGGTTAATTTAATCTATTTTTATCTTTGAATATTTTAGGGAATTGATAATACTCAAAAAAGGAGACGCTAAGATGAGAATTAAAGGATTAGATAAGGTGTCATACAAATGATATTTATGAAATCAATAACAGCAAAATTCGCAACCACATTACTAATTATACTTATAATCGGTCAATCAATAGGCACTGTAATAATATTAATTCATACAAGATCAGGACTTCTTGATGCCCTTAATAGGAGAATAGACAAAACAGCCACTTTTACTTCTGAAGTAAGTTCCGGTGCCTTTACCAGTCAAAATTATGCTCTACTTGATTCGATTATCGATGAGATTGTGGGTGATGATGATATTAACTCTGTACATATTCTTAACAGTCAAGGTGAAATTGTAGTGGAAAGGGTAAAAGCAGAAGATGCTGATATTAAAACACTCAATCCTCTTTTATATAAAAAATCCATGTCTAAAAAAATTCCTGTAACTGTCGAAGGGGAGATGTTTGGAGAAGTGAGTATCGACTATGTGGCAAATACAGTAAATAAAAACTTGTCAGGAAATATAATAATGATTTTACTTTACCAGGGAATCATTTTTCTGAGTGTTGGTATTGTTATAGTATTCCTTTTTAACAAGGATATCAAAAAGCCTGTTTTGAAAATAAATAATGTAATAGAAAATTTAACAATTGGCGATTTAACAACCGAGGTTCCTGACCTAGGGGAAAATGAGATAGGGAGTATCGCTAAAGGGATAGCCTTTCTTTCAGAGAGGTTATCTATGATAGTTTCAAAGCTTAATTCAAACACAGTAAATGTTTCAATGGCAATAAAACAGGTCGACATTATGTATAAAAATGTAATAAATGGCATAACAAACCAATCGAAAGCAGTTAAGGATATAGTAAAATCTATCCAAAATGCCAACAAAGCACACTCTGATGTAATAGTCAACACGGATAAACTCTCAAGCTTTTCGACAGAGAATGTATCATCGCTTCTTCAGATGAAAGCGACTGCTGAAGAGATAGCAACAAATACCCAGAGACTTTACAAGGCAACCGAGGATTCTTATTCAGTAGTATTGCAGATTAACGACAGTGCAAAGGCTGTAACGAAAAAAACAAATGAAGTACTATCTGCAGTAGAAGATAGCTCGGCTTCTATCGAAGAGGTTGTGGCTTCTATAAAGGAGGTTGAGGAACATGCCAGAGTTTCTTACAAAATTGCTGACAAGGCAAGAAACATCACATCGGACACAGGTATGCTTTCGGTTGTCAATGCTATTGAGGGAATGGAAAAGATATCGGTTGAAGTCAACAATTCTTCAGAGATAATTAAGCGTTTAGGAACAAGGTCTACGGATATCGAGAAAGTTCTGGGTGTTATAAAGGATGTTACTGAACAGACTAATCTTTTAAGTCTTAATGCAGCGATTATTGCGGCTCAAGCAGGTGAGTATGGCAAAAGTTTTTCTGTAGTGGCTAATGAAATCAGCGCACTTTCAGACAGGACTGCAACTTCAACAAGGGAGATAGCTGCTATAGTTAAGTCTATCCAGAAAGATATTAAGGATACTGTACGTTCTATAGATACTGCCAGAAAAAAAGTTGAAGAGGGAAATGCACTGGTTGTCAAGATTGGAGATGCTTTCAGGGAAACATTAGCCGCATCCGAAGATTCTTCTGAGATGACAAAGGCTATTGAACGTGCAACGGGGGAGCAGTCTATTGGCTTGGGCCAGATAACAGGAGCTATTGAAGAGATTCATAAAATGATGCAAAGTATCTCTAAATCCACCGTTGAGCAGGAGAATTCAGTAAGTTATTTCCTTGAGGGAATAGGAGAAGTCAAGGAGGTTGCCGATATCAGTAAACGTGGCACAGAAGAGCAGGCAATTGGCACTAGGGTTATATCAAATAACATTGAACTTACAAATGACAAAATTACCAACATAAACCAGTTAGTCACGGATCAAAAGAGACTTAATGATGATATCGTTGTTGCCATGGAACAGATTAATGTTCTTGGAACATCAACTTTAAAAGATATGGAGGAGGTTTCCCACTCATTGAGTACTCTATTTCAAGAGATAGAATTGCTTAATAAAGAGATGGGTGTATTTAAAGTCAGGTAAATGCAGAAATTCACTGTATTTAAAATATCGGATGAAAATTTCGGCATTGTAATTGAAAGGGTTGTAGAAATCCTCAATGTCCAGAAAGTTTTTTCCTTACCGGGACTGCCCGGATTCCTGTCGGGTGTTATGAGTGTGCGAGGGGCTATTATTCCCCTAGTAGATTTAAGAAAACGTTTTGGTATGAAGCCGGCCGGCAAAAAGGAAAGGATAATCATCGTGCGGTTTGAGCAAGAGAAAGTGGGATTTCTTGTTGACGAAGTAAAAGAAATTATATCGCTGTCACCCAAAGAAATAACAAAACGTCCTTCTTTATTTAAGGGCTTCAAGACAGAATATCTTACAGGAATAGGTAAAAAGGAAGAAAACATAATAATACTTCTTGATATAGATAATCTCCTAACATCTGAGGAGAAGATACAATTGAAGGAGTCAATAGAATTTTTAGAGGAAAAGGGTGCAGGAGTTAATAAAACAACTCAATGACAGTAATGTAGAGACAAGAAGGAAAGCTGTTGAGAGAACAAGGGGGATGAAGGATGATGCCTGCATCCCCCTTCTCCTGAATGCAATGGGAGATAACAACTGGCGCGTCAGGAAAACCGCTGTTGATATACTTTTTGAGGAATATGAACTTGAGAAATTCATTCAGGGGTTAATACAGCTTCTTTATATTGATGAAAATGCAGGTGCAAGAAATTCTGCAATTGAAGCACTTATAAGACTCGGCAAGAAGGCTACCGGGTATCTCATAGATGCATTTAAAACTCCTAATAAAGATGTGAGAAAATTTATTATTGATGTTCTTGGTGAACGAATAGATATCAGGTCGCTTCCTTTGATGCTGGAAGCTATTAAGGATGAAGATGAGAACGTTCGTGCAACGGCTGTAGAACATCTTGGGAAGATAGGTGAGCCTTCTGTTGTTAATGCGCTTATTGAGATAATCAATAGCGGCGATCTCTGGACCGCTTACCCGGCTGCTGATGCTCTAGGGAGAATCGGAGATAAAAAGGCAGTACCACATTTATTGGCCGCACTTAAGAAGAAGCCATTGAGAGAACCTGTTTTAAAAGCACTTGGCCTTCTGTCAGAACCTTCAACAATTGAGCATATAATTCCATTACTTGAGGATTCCTCAAAAAATATTCAGGAAAATGCATTAAAGACAATTGAAAGATTTTATCACAAAGGAGTTAGTGCAGGGTTTTTAACCAGTGAGATTAAGAGAATCCTGGGCGACAGAGCAATGGAGCTGCTGATAACTTATGCATGGTCAAATAAACGTGAGGTTAGAATATCGGCAATATTACTTCTGGGGCTTATGAAAGACGAGGCAGCATATGGTCCTCTTTTGAACATATCACATGAAGAGGAGTTTGCAGAAGATGTTAAAAATGCACTTGTTTTTATAGGCAAGGATAAGCCTGAATCTCTTTTAAAACTGTTTGAAACAGACAGTCCCCAGCGCAAGCGATTTATATGCGAGGTAGCCGGGGAAATTTCTTCCCAGGTCTACTACGATATACTCGAAAAGATGTTGTCAGATGAGGATGGCCATGTACGTTCAATTGCTGCGATAGGTTTATCAAAACTTAAAGATATACGCGCAATAGAGAAATTTAAGAAACTTCTAACAGACCAGTACGAAGATGTTCAGGAAGCAGCTGTTGAGGCACTTTCTAAACTAAAAGAAGCCTTAAATCTTGGTGAACTTATTAGAATGCTTAAGAGTGAAAATGCTGTATTAAGAAAAAATACAGCCCGACTGCTCGGAAAAATAAAGGCTACTGAGTCGGTTAAAGAGCTCGGGCTTGTCCTTAAGGATGATGATATCAAGATAAGAGAGGCAGTTATTGAAGCCCTGTCTTTAATCGGGGGAGAAGATGCAGTCAGATATCTTAAATATGCACTTACAGACGAGAATGCTAATATAAGAATTTCCGCTGCCCTTAGTCTTGGAGCGATAGGAGGAAAAGGAACTTTAGATTCGCTGCTCATCCTCGCAACTGATTCCGATAGTTCTGTAAGGTTTGCTACAGCAAAGTCCTTATGTATGCTAGGTGACAGAAGGGCAGTAAAAACCCTTATCGGCCTGCTAAGCGACAGCAGTGGTTTTGTTGTTACTGCTTCAATTGAGGCATTAGGAGCAATAGGAGGCGAAGATTCAAAGAATGCTATTTTAAAAATGTTGAAATCTGATGATAATGAAATAAAGAGAACAGCTATAATATCCCTTGCATCATTTAAAAATATTGAAAGTAAACTCATCCCTTATCTTAGAGATCCTGACTGGGCTACCAGAATTGCCGCGGTTAGAGTGCTTGGCAGAGTGGTAGCTGAAGAAAATGTAAGGGTGGAACTCGAGAAGCTCCTTTATACAGAAGAAGATTCGACAGTAGTAAAAGCTGTTGAGGATATCCTGCGTGCTTGATAAGGAAAAAACAATTCCTCTCTCAGATGAAGTCTTCAGATTAATAAGAGACGTCATAAGGGATTATTGTGGAATCTATTTTGATGATGGTTCACGATATCTTATCGAAAGAAGGCTCTCAAGGCGACTAAGAAGTCATCACCTTGATGATTTTAGGGAATATTACAGACTTCTTCTTTATAATAAAGATTCCGAAGAAGAGTTTTCCTCAATAATAGATATACTTACAGTTAACGAAACGTATTTTTTCAGAGAGAAGAGACAGCTGGGGGCATTCAGTAAAGAGATACTGTCTGAACTCAAAGAGTCAAGAAAAGACAGAAAAACACTAAAGATATGGTCTGCTGGATGTTCTACAGGTGAAGAGCCATATACAATTGCAATGCTTATAAATGAAAGAGGTGATTTTGACGGATGGGATATTGAGATACATGGTAGTGATATAAATCAGCGGGTATTGCAGACTGCCAGAAAAGGGATATACAGGAAGAATTCTTTCAGAGCAACAGATCCTTACTATATAGATAAATACTTCAAACAGGAAAACGGAGCCTATAAGATTCTCGACAATGTAAAAAAGAATGTAAACTTCAGCTATCTGAATCTTCTTGACCCTTTTAAAATAAGGTTTTTGGGCAAAATGGATGTTATCTTTTGCAGAAATGTCCTGATTTATTTTGATATTGTATCAAGAAAAAAAGTTATAGAGAATTTTTATAATAGAATTGTAGATGAAGGTTATCTTTTGCTTGGTCATGCTGAGTCGCTTATGAATGTCTCAACTGTATTTACACTGAAGCATTTAGAAAATGATATGGTTTATCAAAAACCCCAAAAAGGCAGGAATAATAAGAATTTGATATGAAAACAAAAGTACTTGTTGTTGATGATTCTGCATATACAAGACAGATTATTAAAAGGATGATAGAGCATGGTACAGATCTAGAGGTTGTGGGCATTGCCTCAAATGGCATAGATGCAATGTCCAAAACTTTGAAATACAAACCTGATATCATAACACTTGACGTTGAAATGCCAGAAATGGACGGATTCAGTTTTCTGAGATGGCTAATGCGTGAAAGACCTACCCCTGTTATAATGATCAGCTCACATTATGATTCAAAGACTGTTTTCAAGGCACTTGAGCTTGGGGCGGTTGATTTTATTGCAAAACCAACCAGTCGCGCCTCAATAGAACTTCAGACAATTGAAAAAGATCTCCACAAAAAGGTCAGTGAAGTAATGAATATACATTTGGATAAACTCAGCAAGAATATTGAACTTCTTGATAAAGATGAAACAGTTGAATTGCCTCAAATAGAGACAAAACATGATATACAGATTGTGGCAATAGGTTCTTCAACCGGCGGGCCTACAGCACTTCAGATAATTTTATCAAAACTCCCTTATCATTTTCAGGGATCTATTATTATAAGCCAGCATATGCCGAGAGGCTTTACAGGGCCACTTGCAGAAAGGCTGAATAGCTTATCAAAAATAAAGATAAAAGAGGCAGAAGATGGCGACTATATTGAAATGGGGTCTGCTTTCATTTGTCCTGGCGGTTATCATTTAAGCCTGGATGAAAAGGAGCAGAAAATTTTTATTTCCTTGAAAGAAAGTAGAATAACTGATAAATATATACCATCGATAGATTATATGATGAGATCTGTGGCAAAGTATTTCGGGGCTAATTCTATGGGTATTATTCTTACGGGCATGGGAGATGACGGAAACAAAGGGATGCTGGAAATAAAAGCAAAAGGCGGTTATACTATAGCAGAGTCTGAGCAAAGCGCTGTTGTTTTTGGTATGCCTTTTGAAGCTATAAAGTCAGGAGCAGCGGAAAAAGTTTTGCCATTATCTGAGATACCAGCTGAGATCATAAAAGTGGTAGATAAGAGGAATAAAAGAGGAGAAAATTAGTGGAAAAGGAGATTGGTATCATCAAGAAAGCAGACGAATTTCTTCAGATATTCAAGAAAGGTGAGGAATTTACCAAAGAGCTTTTAAAGGAGAACGAGAAGCTGAGATATAAAATTGCCGAGCTTGAGGAATTAAGTGAAAGGGCTGGAAGTGAGGCAAGGATCAAACATTACGAAGACAGAATTAAGATACTTGAAGATGAGATAAAATCTTTTAGCGAAAGATTCGAAAAGGTCGAAGAAGAAAATAAGAGCTTTGCGTTAAAGTATTTGGAGGTTGAGGAAGAGAATAACAATCTTGCTAACCTTTATGTCGCCAGCTACCAGTTGCATTCCACCCTTGATTTCTCTGAAGTCCTGAAGATTGTGCTTGAAATAGTTATAAATTTAATAGGTGCTGAAAAATTTGCTATTCTCCTTATGGATGAGAAGACAAATGAGCTAGTACCTGTTGCTTCTGAAGGAATGGTTGCCTCATCCGCACCAAGAGTAAAGATGGGACAGGGTATAATAGGCACTGTTGCAAAGGAAGGTGAAAGTTATTTTGCAGAAGATCTCACAAGTATACAAGAATTTAATCCTGAAGTGCCTATTGTCTGTATTCCTCTTAAGATAAAAGAGCATGTTATAGGCGTTATCTCAATATATAAATTACTGATTCAGAAAAAAGGCTTTACCAATATGGACTATGAATTGTTTAACTTGCTCGCAGGACATGCTGCTACTGCTATCTTTTCGTCAAAACTGTATACGCAATCAGAGAGAAAACTTACTACTATTCAGAGTTTTCTCGACCTTCTTAAAGAGAAACCGAAGCGTTAGGAGGAAAAAGGATGCCTAATATTCTTGTGATCGAAGACTCACCAACAATGAGACAGCTTATTAGTTTTGCTATGAAGAGAATCCCTAATTCTCAAGTATTTGAGGCCACTGACGGCGTGGATGCCTTAAAGAAGATTTCCTCCGTCAAAGTAGACCTTATTCTAGCTGATATAAATATGCCTGTGATGGATGGTATCAAATTTGTCAGCCTTATACGTGGCAACCCTGAATATAAGGATATCCCTGTAATAATTATAACTACTGAAGGTGCAGAAGAAGACAGAAAAAGGGCGCTTTCAATAGGTGCAAACGCATTTCTTCCTAAACCTATACAAACCCAGGAACTGATTAAACTCGCACAGAGCTATCTGTCAAATCCGAAGTAATTGTAAATCCTTGGCAATTTAATTTCCGATTTGCACTATGCGCATGGCGCTCGGCGCATAGAGTTCTTTTTTTACTGCCTACTGCTTACTGCCTACTGCTTACTTTTTTAATGACCATTGACTATTGAGCTCCAAGCTGTCCGCAGGCAGCAAGTATGTCCTGACCTTTACTTTCTCTTATCAGGGCAGTCATATTATTTTCTATAAGGATTTTTTGAAATTCCAATATGATTCTGTCAGCAGGCCTTTTAAGAGTGCTTCCAACATGTGGATTCAGTGGTATAAGATTTATCTTGCAGCGCAGACCTCTCAGTAGTTTAATGAGACGGTGTGCATCCTCTGGCGAGTCGTTCATTCCATTAATCAATATATATTCAAAGGTTATCCTTCTCCTGGATTCTAACGGGAATCTTTTACAGACATCAATCAGAGATTTGATTGGGTATTTTTTGTTTAAAGGCATTATTTTGCTCCTTACAGAATCTGTGGTTGCATTCAGGGAGACGGCAAGGTTGATTCCCAAACCTTTTTCAGACAGGAGACCGATCTTGGGAACTATCCCTGATGTTGAGAGCGTTATCTTTCTTTTAGAGATACCAATAAATATGAGGATTCTCCGGATAGCTTCAATAACTTCAATAAAATTTGCAAGTGGTTCTCCCGTTCCCATTAATACTATATTGGTGATTAACGGCCTTGGCTTTATGAGCCGTTGAACAGCGATTATCTGATCGACTATCTCGTAAGATCTCAGATTCCTGATTAGCCCCAGCTTACCTGTGCGACAGAAAAGGCAACCTAATGCACATCCAACCTGTGAAGATATACATAAAGTCAGGCGATCTTTTTCAGGTATAAGTACACTTTCTATTGTCCGACTGTCTTCCAGAGAGAAGAGGAATTTTTCGGTGCCGTCAATAGATTTTATGCTTTTAACAAGCTCCAGGTTGCTGATAAAAGCAGATTGATTTAAAGTTTTTCTGAGGTTTTTCGAGAACTCTGTGATTTCATCTATAGAGGATGCACGTTTTTTGTAGATCCATTGAATTAACTGGTCGGCCCTGTACCTTGGCAGTCCCAAATTGCCGATATAATTAAATATTTCGTTTTTCGAAAGCGATTTTAAATTTATTTTTCTTGCCATTGATTAGACCCAAATAATGCAATTGGTTTTATTATAAGCCAGAAATATTAATAAAACCAATAAACCGCAAAGCCGCAAAGGACGCCAAGTAAAGAAGCGCAAAAGAAGATATTTAACCTGTACCACATACTTACGTTGGTACAGGATAAAACACTTATCCCTTCGGGTGTGAATTTGAGTTTTAGAGTAGAGACGACTAATATCTATTCCACGAAGTGGCTGATGGTTTTGATTTGCTGTAATCCTTCGACAAGCTCAGGATTAACAGCAAATCAAAAAGATTATTTTCTTAAATTCTTTTTTCTTAGCGCACTTCGCGCCTTAGCGGTTCAAGAAAATCTTGTGACCTTAGCAGTTCAAAAATTTCAACTGCATTTTTGGAGCTAATAGAGTAATGCTACAGACAGGCAGGCAATTATTGACTGCATCTGGGGCAGAAGAATTTCCCCGTGAACCAGGGAGTTTCATGCGAGAAGTCTGGTATAAGCTCCAGGAGTAGTGGTGCCTGGCATGAAGTGCATCTGAAATTTTCCATGTTAAAGTCATCTGCTAACTTTTTTGCATCATATGCATCTTCCCGGATTTCAATGCTGTAACGTGAAAACTTCAGTTCGGTAGGCTTCTGGCTTATTACGGTCTTTATCTTTTCAATAACCTCATTGGGTTTTGTAGTTGCCTTGACTATGTAACCTGCTGCACCGAGGGTTATTGCTTTTTCTACTTCCTCAGGCTGACCTTTTGCAGAGAAAACCAAAACAGGTATCTTTGACAGCCTTGGCTCGGTCTTTATAACCTGCAGGACTTTATAGCCGTCCATTATTGGCATCATAAGATCGAGCAGTATAATGTCCGGTTTTTCCTGTGATAATAATTTTATAGCCTCCATACCATTGTCTGCAGTTAAGACCTGAAACTGCTCTAATGTCAGCTTGTTCTTGTACATCTGCTGTACAGCCTTAGAATCTTCAACTAAAAGCACTTTATTTCTCATAATTTCCTGTGAAATATTATATACCGGATTAATTTTATGTCAAGAAAAAACTAAATGTTGAAAGATGTTATAACGTTGATTGTTGGGGAAGGGCTAGCTCCAATTCCATTATTAAGTTTAGTTAGATTAGAGAAATATTCCGTTAACCCAAAAATGCATTTCAGTATAAAAAGAGTTGGTGGATTAATTAGTTGGACATATTCCTTTCGCTCCCTAGAGGGAAATTTTTACCCGTCTAATGACTCATTCGCTCGAATTTTTACCCCGAAAAGAAACTCATCCTTTCAA
>CAYFQB010000015.1:0-2495 GCA_964345225.1 uncultured Nitrospiraceae bacterium
AAGAAAGAGCTTAAAGAATCCTTTGCTAAAGACGTGGTAATGTTTAATTTTATAGGTATTCGCACAGTTATAGTTCATGGAGGGGGCCCAAGCATATCGAAAATAATGAAAAAGATGGGGAAAAAGCCTGAGTTTGTCCACGGTCAGCGCATTACAGACAAGGAAACGATTGATATAGTTGAGATGGTTCTTGGAGGTCTTGTCAACAAAGAGATTGTTTCGCTTATCAACAAGCACGGCGGCAAATCAGTAGGACTGAGCGGAAAGGACGGCGGCTTGATAAAGGCCAGAAAGAAGATTGTAAAGAAGGTTACACCTGAAACAGGAGTTGACGAGATATTAGACCTTGGACTTGTTGGCGAAGTAAGCTCCATAGAGCCCAACATTATAGGCAGTCTTGAGAAGGATGGTTTTATCCCGGTTATATCTCCAATCGGAGTAGGTCAGAACGGAGAAACACTCAATATCAATGCAGACTTTGTTGCAGCTGCTATTTCATCTGCCATCAAATCAGAAAAACTCATACTTATGACTGATGTACCTGGAATACTGAACAAAAATGGCGATATAATACCGACATTAAAAAAGAGTCAGATAGGCCGACAGATAAAGAACAAAACAATTACAGGTGGAATGCTGCCAAAAGTTCAGGCTTGCCTTGACGCGCTATCAGGTGGTGTAAGAAAGACTCATATTATAGATGGCAGAGTTCCACACTGCCTTCTCCTCGAGATATTCACAAAAGAAGGCGTAGGGACAGAGATATTGAATTAACCCAAAGAATGTGTTTGGAGCAGGTATACATGCAGTCCGCGAGTCGTAGAGATGCTGCTCAGGCCAGCCCTGCTTATCACTTAATTTGGAAGAAGTTTTATCAGAAAGGAGTGTGTATTCTATGCTTTTATATCTTGTACAGCATGCAGATGCCAAGAGAGAGGAGGAAGATCCAAAACGGGGCCTTTCTGAAAAAGGTCTGCAGGATATAAAAAAGGTTACTTTATATGCATCTAAACTTAATATTAAAGTCGTGCAGGTATTTCATAGCACAAAATTAAGAGCAAAGCAGACTGCTGATGTATTATCAGAAGCGCTGAAACCTGAAAAATGTATCTCTGAGAAAGATGGTCTGTCTCCAATGGATGATCCAAAAATATGGGCAGATAGGATTAAAGGCATTACGGATTCATCTGTATTAGTTGGTCACTTACCCAATCTTGCAAGACTTGCGTCGTTATTACTGTGCAATGATGCAGAAAAGAATGTTATTTCATTCAGAATGGCAGGAATCGTCTGTCTGAATAGAGATGAAAAAGGTGCCTGGTCACTGCAGTGGATGATAACGCCGGAGGTAGTAGTTTAAAAAGTTAAATAAATACTTTAAATTAAATTAAAAAGAAATTGATAATAAAGTAATAATAGCTGTTAAGAATATTTTTAGTCTGAGGGTTGCAGGAATATGAAAAAATTTATTTTTAAGACATTATTACTATGGAAACAATAGCATATATTATTCTGGGATTAATAGTCGGCGGTCTTGTTATATGGTTTTTTGCAAAGACACGTCTTCAGGGGAATTATGCAAGACAAATAACAGAGACCGAGGGCAGGGCTAAGTATGCTGAAGCACAGGTTAATGAATTAAAACAGCAGATACAGCAGAAGGACTCAGAAATAAATCAGATTCGTATTGACCTTGATAACGAGAGAGAATATAAAGTTGAGGCACTAACAAGACTTGAAGAAGCAAAAAAGAGTTTTGAAGAACAGAAAGTGCTTATCGAAGCAATGAAGAAAGATATGACAGATACGTTTAATGCCCTTTCATCCGCGGCTCTCAAGAGCAGCAGCGAGGACTTTCTAAGGCTTGCATCTGAACATCTTGGAAAGGTGGTAGCTGAAACAAAGGGAAAACTCGGAGAACATCAGACTGCAATGGACGGCATGATAAAACCATTAGCTGAAACATTAAAAAGATATGAAGAACAGATAAAGATAATGGAAGAGAGCAGACATAAGGCTTATGGAAGCCTTGAAGAACAACTAAGGACGTTAGCTTCAACCCATGAAAACCTCCAGAAGGAAACGAGAAACCTTGTTTCTGCCCTGAGAAAACCCCAGGTTCGTGGCAGATGGGGTGAAATGCAGTTAAGAAGGGTTGCAGAACTTTCAGGCATGTCAATGCACTGTGATTTTACTGAACAGGAATCAGTTGATACTGATAAGGGCAGGATAAGACCGGATATGATTGTACATCTTCCCAATGAGAGGGAGATAGTTGTTGATTCAAAAGTATCCCTTGAAGCCTATCTCGATGCAGTCTCTTCTACAATTGAAGACGAAAGAAAATCAAAGATGGAGAAACATGCTCAGCAGGTAAGGTCGCATATGAATAAGCTGGCTTCTAAGGAATACTGGAACCAATTCAAGCAATCTCCTGAATTTGTTGTTCTCTTCATTCCAGGTGAATCCTTTCTGAGTGCAGCTCTTGAGACAGA
>CAYFQB010000016.1:0-159432 GCA_964345225.1 uncultured Nitrospiraceae bacterium
CAAAGGAAAGTTAGGGGTAAGGAGTAAAAAGTAAAAAGTAGGTAGTAGGGAGTAAGCAGTAGGCAGTAAAAAGAACGCCATGCACCGAGCGCCATGCGCTATGCGAAGAGTAAACGGGCCTCGTAACCGTGACCGTTAGACGCAACTTTTTACTTTGATAAAGACAAGGTGTGAATGCCAATCTTCAATTGATAATTAAAAAATTGGAAATCGGACAAATAAGCAAAGTTCAGTGAGCAATGAGTTAAATTGCTTTATTAGTAACAATAATATCTTTTGGAAGCCTTATTGTAAAAGTTGTTATTTCATCGCTGCTTTCAACGTGGATGCTGCCTCCATGGGAGATCACGATTTTATGTACTATGGTCAGGCCAAGTCCTGTACCCCTTTCCTTTGTAGTATAAAAAGGCAGGAATACCTTATCTTTGATATTTTCCTGAATGCCATGGCCTGTATCAGAAATCATTATATTTAAAAAATCCCCGGCAGTAACTTTGATATTCAATTCCCCCCCATCAGGCATTGCTTCTTCTGCATTCTTAAGAAGATTGGTAATTGACTGTCTCATCAGTACCTCATCACACTTAATTACAGGCACCACCTCGTCATTGAAAGATATCTTAATTTTTTTCATGTCACCTTCAATAGCCTTTATACAAGCTCCTAAAAGCTCATTGAGGTCAACATTCGATATCGACAATTCCGTGGGCTTTGCAAAGGACAGGAAATCTGTAATGATCCTGTCCATTACTTCAACTTCTTTCGATATTGACTCAACAGCAGGTCTTAAAGTGTCATCAGCTTTTTTTGAAAGCATCTTTGTATAACCCGAAATTACAGCCAAAGAATTTCTCATTTCATGGGCTATCCCAGCAGACATTTCACCCAGGGTAGACAGCCTTTCTCTCAACTCTTTCTGAGACTGAAATGCCTTGAGTTCAGTAAGGTCTGTGAAGACAAGTATTTGCCCTATTGTGTTGTTTGAGCTGTCCTTGAGAGGAGAAATCGTAAGTCCAAGCCATATTCTCTTGCCGGTACACATAATATAGCTAATCTCTGCCCTTTCGACTGTTTTCCTGTTTTCTAAAAGCTCTGTAATTGGACTGCTAAATATTTCGTTATGTCTTTTCCCTATAACCTCTTGCTCTTGAAGGTTAAGGATCTTTTCTGCGGCAGAATTGATTTTCGTTATCTTTAATTCCTGATCAAAACTTACTACACCACTCGGCACACTCTGAAATATATTCTCATTGTAGATCTCGAATGAAGATGCCCTTTCCTCAGCCTTCTTTTTAAGTATCTCTAGTTCTTTTTCTTTATCTTTCAGCTTTGAAACAAGGTCATGGAAGGTATCCACAACAAAGCTTACCTGGCTGGTATCCCTACGCTTTATTTCATGTTTTTTTCTGTAAAGATTGGAAACTACTCTCAGGAAATATAAAGCGATAAAAATTATTAGGATTGAAAACAGTGTAATTATTGCAAACATCTCATAATTCATATACTTGACCTATTTTAGCCCGGATCCCGACTTCATGTATGGGGAATCCTTTGCCTCCTGATAACTTCTCAATACAGGTACCATATCAATATCTCCTGCCCGAAAAATATTGTAATGACAGTACCCAGTGCAAGAAAAGGTCCAAATGGAATCTTGGATTTCCTGCCTTTACCCTTTAAAATCATAAGTAATAAGCCGATAATTGTCCCTGCGAAGCTTGCCAGAAAAGTTATCAAAAAAATGGATTTCCAGCCCATCAAGGCTCCAACCATTGCCATCATCTTTATATCACCACCACCCATTCCTCCTCTGCTTAAGACAGCTACAAGATAAAAAAGCCCTCCACCAACAGCAAAACCAGCGATAGAGCTTTTGTATCCAAGCATAGAAGCTCTCAAAAAAGGGTCCGGCAACAGGAAAGAGCCTGCAATAAGCCCTATTGGAATTCCTGTCAATGTAATTCTATCCGGTATTATCAAAAAATCAAGGTCGATGAAGGTTATCACTATGAGGGCTGATACAAGTATACAGTATATTGCAGAATTCCATTCCAAACCAAATCGCCAGATAATAACAACATATAAAAAAGCATTGAGCGCTTCAACTAAAGGATATCTTAACGATATTCTTTCATTGCAATATTTGCACCTGCCTCTTAAGAATAAGTAACTCAGGATAGGTATGTTGTTCCAGGGCTCTATCGGGTTATTGCATGAAGTACATTTTGAAGAAGGGAATATTATCGACATGTTTCTCGGAATTCTGTATATGCACACATTGAGAAAAGAGCCTACAACAGAACCAAATATAAATACTATGATATATATAAGCACCTACTCTACCACTTTGCTTATTTCTGAAGCCTTCTCTTTGAGCTCATCTATATTTTTCTGAATCTCTTCCGCTTCATTTAAGGCGTCAAGGATAACTTTGTCTTTATAAATGTTTCTATCTGGATGATCCTTAAGCTCAACAATTCGCTCTCCTATCGTTTTAAGTAGCTCTTCCCTCTTTTTATACATTTTATCTGACTGAAAAAGCAGCCTGATAACAGCTATCTCAATCTTTAACCTTTCAGACAAAATGGCTGCGAACCATTTAATTCTTTCAATTCCTTTTCTTAAATTCTCTTTTATTTTTTTCATCAAAATGCCTCCCTTTATCCAGTCTTATAGAACTCAACCTTTCCCTTCCAGAATACATCAATTGATTTTCTAAGTGAAGGGTATTGTTTAAGTTCATGATCTTTATCTATTAAATAAAATGCTTCTCTCTTGGCCGTTTCAAGTATTTCTATATCCCTTACGATGTTTGCTACTCTAAAATAAGGCATCCCTGCCTGCCTTGTCCCAAGAAACTCGCCTGGACCTCTTATCTTCAGATCTTCATCTGCTATCCTGAAACCATCGCTACTATGAAGCATTACATTCAATCTTCTTTTAGCATCCTCACCGTAAGGCTCATATGCTATCAAAAGGCAGTATGACCTGTCAGCACCACGACCAACCCTTCCCCGTAACTGGTGAAGCTGGGCGAGTCCAAATCTCTCTGCATGAATTATAAGCATGATTGTTGCTTCAGGTACGTCTACCCCGACTTCTATCACTGTTGTACTAACAAGAATATCTATCTCTTTCGCTTTAAAAGAGGCCATTATTTTTTCTCTTTCATCAGTACTCATCCTGCCGTGAAGTAAATCAACCCTCAGTTCAGGAAAAACCTTCTGGAATGCATCTTTCCCCTGTATTGCTGATTTCAGGCTGACCTTTTCTGATTCTTCTATTATCGGATAGACTACATATGCCTGTTTGCCCATTTTGATCTCCTGATGTAACAGGTTGTATATCTCTTTTTTCTTTCTTGAATTAAACAGTTTCGTAATCACCGGTTTTCTGCCGGGAGGCAGTTCATCAATAATTGAACAATCAAGATCGCCATAAAAAGTAAGTGCAAGGGATCTCGGTATAGGAGTTGCTGTCATTACAAGGACATCGGGATTCAGTCCCTTTCTCCTGAGTAGTGACCTCTGCATAACACCGAATTTATGCTGTTCGTCGATAACTACAAGTCCAAGATTTTTGAATATTACGCCTTCCTGTATCAGTGCATGAGTACCTAAAATTATATTTATTTCACCAGAGGCAATACCGTCAAGCTGCCTGTTCTTATAGCCTTTGGTAAGCAAGCTTGCCTTGAGCCCAAGATGTTCAATCAATCCGTAAAGGTTGAGATAATGCTGCTCTGCAAGGATCTCTGTCGGTGCCATCAACGCTGCCTGATAACCGCATTCAACAGCATTCAGTATCGCAAAGAGAGCAACGATGGTCTTGCCGCACCCAACATCACCCTGGATAAGTCTTTGCATAGGATATGATCTGCACATATCTTTTTTAATGTCGTCAACCACTTTTTTCTGGGAACTGGTTAACTCAAAAGGAAGGATTTTCAAAAGTGCTTTCTGTAAATTCCCTGCACATATAAATGAAATGCCCTTATCATTTTGAGTTTTCTTCTTTAAAATGGCAAGCCCAAGTTCGAACATTAAAAATTCATCAAAAGAAAGCCTTTTATGATAGATACTGATGCCTCTGTTTAACAGATCTATTTGAGTGTTATCTTCTGGAAAATGTATCTCTTTAATACTCCGAGCTAATTCGGGCAGATTATTTCTATTGATAATTTCAGGAGGTGTCAGGTGTGATACTTCGTTTGCACGGGTACTCACTATTGTAAACATAATCTTTCTGAATTGTTTTGGGCTAATACCCTCGGTTACCCTGTAAATCGGAACAACCCTTTTAGTATGTATAAATGAATCTTCATCGTCAGAAAAGAGTTCGTATTCCGGAGATTCGATTTCAAGGCCATCCCTCCAATATGCGCTTTTTTTAACTGTACCGCTGAGTACAACCTCCTGGCCTATCCTGAAATTTTTTTTCATGTAAGACTGGTTAAACCATTTCCCTTTTAATAATCCTGTTTCATCATCAATTACAAGCTCAAAAATATTGAAATTTATTGACCGAGGATTTATGACATTTGATGAAACAATTCTTCCTTTAACTGTTTCCGTATATCCTGTCCTGATATTGCAGATTTTTTTTAAATTACTTCTGTCTTCATATCTGTAAGGCAGGTAATAAAGAGCATCTTCGACTGTCTTGATTCCGACACGTTCAAAAAGTCTGGCCCTTTTGGGGCCAACACCTTTTGAGTATTGTATTGGTTGGTTTGAGAGATCGCTATCCATCAACAGATGGGGTATCGTTTTTCTCGGCTTCTTTTTTTATTGTATCTTCAAGAGCTTTATCAGTCTCTTCCATCTTGATCTTTGAATATTCTGTATGGCTTATTATATCAATATCCCAGCCTGTTAATTTCATAGCAAGCCGTACATTTTGGCCTTTTTTCCCGATTGCAATGGATAACTGATGGTCACTTACAACAACCATTGCGGTTTTTCCTTCTTCATTAATCCCTATCTTGTCAACAGTGGCAGGGCTTAGAGCTCTTGCAATAATTATTCTGGGATCATCTGTCCATGGCACAATATCTATCCTTTCTCCCCTTAGCTCACGTACAATTGTCTGGACTCTTGTACCCTTCATTCCAACACAGGATCCCACTGGATCAACAGTGGGATTGTTTGAATAAACAGCGATTTTTGTCCTTTCACCAGGTTCTCTTACAATACCTTTTATTATTACAAGGTCTTCGTTAATTTCAGGCACTTCCATCCTGAACAATCCGGCCACAAACTTAGGTGTTGTTCTTGAGACTATTATAGCAGGACCTTTTGTCGTAATTTTTACATCTTCTATTATTGCTTTAACTGTATCTCCACGCTTAAGGTTTTCATTTGGGAGAGCCTCTTTGACGGGTAGAATTGCCTCTGTCTTGCCCAGATTAATGTAATAGATGCCCTTTTCTTTTCTCATTATCATACCGCTGACAATCTGGCCTTCTTTATCCTTATATTCATTGTAAATTACATCCCTCTCTGCTTCTCTTACCCGCTGGAATATTACCTGTTTTGCAGTCTGAGCAGCTATCCTTCCTAAATCATGCAGGTCAAGTGGGATATCAACAGTTTCGCCCTCATTTTTTCCAGGAGCTATTTTACTTGCATCCTCTATTGAAACCTCAATCGTAGGATCTTTCACATTTGATACAATGGTTTTTGTTTCAAAAACAGTTATATTACATTTTTGACGGTCTATTGAAAGATTTATGTTCGTCCTGCCTCCATACTTTTTTCTAAGAGCAGAAACAAGTGCAGACTCAAGGGCCTCAATCAAAATCTCTCTGGAAATGCCCTTCTCCCTGCTTATCTGATCAATCACATAACATAGTTCTTTAGTCATTTAAACTCTATCTCCAATCTTGCTTTAGAGATCTTATTAAAAGGGACATCGATATCAATTTTTTTATTAATCGACAATTTAATATTGTTATTCTTAACATCCATTATTCTGCCTGTAAAAAAATTCTGTTTGTTTATGCTCTCTTTGGTAACAATTCTAACAAGTTTGCCGATATTTCTCTTGAAATCATTTATGGCCTTTAGCGGCCTGTCCAGCCCTGGTGAAGAAACTTCAAGTGTATATGATCCCGAAATCGGGTCTTCCACATCAAGAATGACTGAAAAAGCCTTGCTGAACTTTTCACAGTCATCAAGGGTCACACCCTTCTCCTTATCAATAAATATTTTCACTATTGGTTTTCTTGAGCTTCCTGCCAATTCAATATCAACAATACTGACACCAAATTCATTTGCCGTTGAATTGGCCAGTTCAGTTATTTTATTTTTTATCACTTCCATATAAAACAAAAGAGTGGGCCTGCCCACTCTTATTTAAAAAGTACAGAATGAAGAATTATTTAATTATATCAGTAAAAATGCAAAAAAATCAAACCATCGTATATTGAATGATATTTTTATTCATTACTAAAATAATCGTATCGCTAATATATTGTCAAGGACTTTCTATCAGTCTATAATTTCATCAGAATAATTTAGTTTACGCCGTCAAAAAGGTGTTGTGTGTCAGTGGCTTTAGACCACATACCGCAAAATATTTTTTAACATCCAATTTCATAGAAGGCTTTTTTTTACGGGGTTAACTCTATATAATATATAGAATTTATAGATTTTATGCTTTATAATAATTTAAATGTAAGATAATATCTGATGTTCATTTTATAAAACATTTACATCGTTAGCACCGGATATTTTATTAATAAGCTTTTTACTGATGTATAAGATGTCTAGGAAACCACATAAGGGTCTTCAGGCCACCACAAAAAAGATAAAAAAGGCAGATTTATCAGAATATATTTCTTTGGATCTAATACCTGACCCTTTCGTCATTCTCTATCCAGATTGCAAAATATATGATATCAATTCGAACTGTTTAAATCTTATCGGAAAAGAAAAAAAATATCTTATCGGAAAGGACTTTAGAAATATAGAACTCTTTGAAAAATTAGAGGATAGAGTATCTCAATCTATAATAAGTAAAAAAGAGGATTTTGACCGTATTGTTTACAATAATAGACACCTCGAAGTCTATATACACCCCTTTAAAAGAAGGGGCAAGTTAGATCTCATATGTATTATTTTTAAAGATATAACTAATTTTGTGCATCTTGAAAATGAACTGCTCAAAAGAAATAAGGAGCTTATTATAATTAGCACATTATCAAGCGCTTTTATCTCATCTGATAATATAGACCATGTAGTTGAAGATCTGCTTGAAAAAATCCTGCTGATTACGGACTTTAGTATTGGCTGGCTCTTAATCAAAGAAAATCAAATGTTTAAACTTAAGACCAGCAAAGGCATATCATCAGAAATTCGAAAGAAGATTGAAGAGGGAGCTCTTGAGTCAATATGTTATGACTCTATTAATACAGGAGAGCCTATCTACATTATAGAGTCTTTTGAAAAATCACGAGTTGATTTATTTCGTAAAGAAGGTATTGCTTTTTTAACTGCTATCCCTTTGGTTAGTGAAAAAAATCCTATAGGGATTTTATTCCTTGCGAGCAGAATCAGGAGAGTTCAAAATTTTGATTTTGACTTAGCTGCCCTGCTAACACTTGTTGCAAATAATGTTACTCTTATCTTAGACAAGATAAAGCTATTCCAGGAAACCAAGCGTCTTTCGGTTACAGACGGCCTTACTGGTCTTTACAACAGGAGATATTTTTATAAGAATCTTGATGTTGAGATCGCCAGGTCAAAAAGATATGGAAATACGTTTTCGCTTATGCTTTTTGATATTGATAACTTTAAAAATATAAACGACACTTATGGCCATCAAGCTGGCGATGAAGTACTCATGGAATTAGCAAAAATCCTTAAATTGGTCTCTAGAGAAACTGATATAATTGTAAGGTACGGTGGAGAAGAAATTATCATAATCCTCCCCAATACCTCAGAAGAAGAAACTATTACTTTAGCCAATAGAATCAAAAATACTGTAGAACAGACTACTTTTATTATAAACGAATCAACAGGTGTAACCATTACCTTGAGCGGAGGTATAGCTTCATACCCTGAAAATGCCCCTGATGCAAAATCGTTGCTTCATGCTGCAGACACTGCGCTCTATTCAGCCAAGGCATCCGGCAAAAATAAAATATCATGCTATAAAGATACAATCAATGAAGAAAATATTTAAAAGGCCGCTGAGCCTTAAATCATCTCCTTTCAGATACTGTACCGGATGTGGTCACAGCCTTATTCACAGGATAATAGCTGAATGTATTGACTCATTTAATATCAGAGATAAGGTAATAGGCATTGCACCTGTAGGATGCGCTGTTTTTGCATATGATTATTTTAATTTTGACATCCTTGAAGTCGCTCACGGCAGACCTCCTGCTGTTGCAACTGCACTTAAAAGAACAATGCCTGACAAAATAATTTTTTCTTATCAGGGAGACGGAGACCTTGCTGCAATAGGAACTTCAGAGATTATACACGCTGCCAACAGGGGAGAAAACCTGTCGGTATTTTTTGTTAACAACGCCACATATGGAATGACTGGAGGCCAAATGGCCCCTACTACTCTTTCAGGACAACGCACAACAACTACTCCAACTGGAAGAGATATAAAAACATCAGGTTATCCGTTGCGCATATCAGAGATGCTCTCAACACTTGAGGGTGTTTCATTTATTCAAAGGGTATCGTTAGATTCTTACAAGAGTATAGTTATTGCAAAGAAAGCTATAGAAAAAGCATTCCTGTATCAGATAACAGGCAAAGGATTCAGTTTTGTAGAGATACTTTCACCTTGCCCTACTGATTGGGGACTTACGCCAAAAGCATCTCTCGAATGGATCAAAACAGCAATGGTTCAGGTATACCCATTAGGCATATTAAAAGATAAATTCAAGGGAAACTCTTAACTAGTGAAGAAAATAATAATAGCAGGCTCAGGTGGGCAGGGAATCCTGTTCTTTAGTAAAGTATTGGCTTTTGCAAGCATGCTTGAAGGTAAAGAGGTGACATGGTTTCCATCTTATGGGGCTGAGATAAGAGGTGGAACAGCCAATTGTACGGTTGTTATCTCTGATGATATGATCGGTTCTCCTGTTGTACTTACACCTGATATACTGATATCGATGAATAAGGTATCTCTGGATAAATTTTGCTCCAGGCTCATAAAAAAAGGCATTCTTTTTTTTGATTCATCACTAATAAAAAATCCTGCTTTAAGAATTGATATAGAATCAGTCCCTGTACCTGCTACAAAAATAGCAAGTTCTATAGGTAATACAAAATCAGCCAACATGGTAATGCTCGGAGCATTAATAGCCAAAACAGGTATTCTGAAGAAGCCGTCGATACTCAGCATTTTTAACCGCACAGAACCTGGAAGAATTGTCAGTGCAAAGATTAATACCAACTCGGTTTTGGAAGGAATCAAATACATTGAAATTTCGAAAAGCTAAAATTCCAGATCTTAAAGATGTTCATAAACTTATAAATGAATTTGCACGTAAAGATGAGATGATTCCTAGGTCCTTTAATGAGCTGTATGAAAATATCAGGGATTATCTGGTTTTTGAAAATCATGGAAAAATCCATGGAATATGTGCACTGCATATCATGTGGGAAGACCTTGCTGAAATACGTTCACTTGCGGTTAGAAAAGAATACCAGAAAATTGGAATTGGCAAAAAACTGGTCAAACGCTGTCTCATCGAAGCAAAAGCACTTGGCATAAAAAGAGTGTTTGTTCTTACTTATCATCCATCCTTCTTTAAAAGAATAGGGTTCCTTGATGTAGAAAAATCCAGTCTGCCTCAAAAAATTTGGGGAGACTGTGTCAGATGTTCAAAATTTCCAGAATGTGATGAAAATGCATTAATTATCAATCTTTAAGTTTCATCTTCAAAAGAGTCTACAAAATCATAAAGATTCAATTCCACTAATCGAAGAGAAGTTAAGGAGTTAAGGGGTCAAGGGGTCAAGTGCTATGATTAATTTTTTATTTTTTCACTTGAATCCTCGAATCCTTTTTAGAAGCTTTTTAGTAGATAATCAAGAAAAATTAACGGACGATATCTTTAAAACCCGAGTCTGGTTTTGCAAAGAGGAAACCCTGACCAAAATTTATGCCTATCTTCATTAAAGTAGTCAATTCTTCCTGGGTCTCAATCCCTTCGGCAATTACGTTTGACTTCATCTCTTTTGAAAGGCTCATAATAGCTTTAATGAGTTCCTGCTTTAAAATATTAGTATTGATTCCCCGTACTATTGAGATGTCGAGTTTTATAAACTGAGGTTTTAACTCAACAACAGTCTCAAGACTTGAGTATCCTGCACCGGTATCATCTACAGCTATTGCAAAACCTAGATCAGAATAATATTTAACTGCTTCTTTAAAAAGATCATACTGTTCAATAGCCTCTCTTTCTGTAACCTCAAGGACTATATTAAAAGGAGTCAGCTTAAGATCTTCCAGAAACGACCTCAGATATGAATCTCTGAATTCAGGATCTAGAACAGCGGTAGGCAGGCAGTTAAGAAAGAGTTTATGCTGCGAGTTTATTCCCTTTGCATTCTGAAGAGCCTTTTTTCTGCAAAGCCTGTCTAATTCAAAAAGCAGGTCTGTTTCTGATGCAATATCAAAAAGTATATAGGGATTTTCGTACTCTGTCGCTTCTGGTCCGCGTGTAAGTGCCTCATATCCCATTATTTCTTTATTATCAAGCTGAACAATTGGATGAAAAACTGTTCTAATACTCTCCTTTAATATTAACTCCTGGAGCTTTTCTTTATTCCTCATCAGCCTCTTGAACTCTTGATAAGTAGACATCAGTTTGGCATCGTCAATCAGCTTATTGATGAGTCTTTCATCCCTTATCAGTGGATTGTGTATAATGACTGCATAGCCGACAACAATTCTTGGCCTTCCTCTTAAATAAGGGAATGTAATGGGAGAAATATTGTAGTTAAGAAAATCGGTTATCCTGTCGCACATACTTTCAAGGTCTGATGGATAAAAATCTTTATTCTTTCGTTTCTCTGACAGAAAAATAATAAACTCATCTCCTCCCCTATCAACGGAAACAATAATATCATTACGTCTGATCTCCATGCCTCTTAGGTCTAAAATAAATCTGTTGAGTTTTTTCAGTATATCTGAATACACTTTTTTGCCATAATGTCTTTCTATTTTTCCTATTTTAGTACAGTTGATATAAATGGCAGAAAGGGAATTATTTTCAGTAAGAAGATTACTTATTTGATCGATCTTTTCCTGAAAAGGTAATATTCTATCTGAATTTTTATCAGACACTTTCACTTCGTAATATATACCGCAATATAATTCAAAATGCAAGAAGATATTTTCCCCGTAAAGAAGTCCTAAACTTCTACGAAATCTACAGATTTTCTTCTTTAAGGAGCTTGTACTCGATACTGTCAAGAAGTGCCTGGTAGGAAGCCTCGATAATATTTTCTGAAACTCCGACTGTCCCCCACTTATTCTCTTTATCACCTGATTCAACAAGGACACGCACCTTTGCGCCAGTCCCCTTTCCTGCTGTTAATACACGGACCTTATAGTCATGAAGTTTTACATCTTTTAGCTGAGGATAAAACCTTTCAAGTGCCTTTCTTAAAGCATTATCAAGCGCATTAACAGGGCCGTTTCCTGTTGCAGCAGTATGTTCGATATGGCCGCTGACCTTGAGCATTATAGTCGCTTCACTCAGAGGATCCTCACCCTCTTTTCTCTTCTCAATTATTACTCTGAATCCTATCAGGTCAAAAAACCTCTTGTGCAGTCCAAGAGTCTTTTTCATAAGAAGTTCAAAAGAAGCCTCTGCACCTTCAAACTGGAAGCCCTGGTTTTCAAGGTCTTTCAAAGTAGTGACAATATCCTGTATCTGTACAGAATCACTCGACAGTTTTATCCCGAACTCCTCTGCCTTTCTTAAAATGTTACTTCTGCCCGCGAGGTCTGATATAAGAACTCTCTGTGAATTTCCTACAAGTTCAGGTCTTATATGTTCGTATGTTTCCGGCTTTTTCCTGATCGCACTTACATGTATTCCGGCTTTATGGGCAAAAGCGCTGTCACCTGTATACGGCTGTCGTTTAAAATGCCTTAGATTAGCTATTTCATTAACGAATCTTGAAACATCTCTCAGTTTCTTAAGCTTCCCGGCATTAATACATTTAATACCAAGTTTAAGCTGAATATTTGGAATGATAGAGATAAGATTTGCATTGCCGCATCTCTCTCCTAGGCCATTTATAGTCCCCTGTACATGAGTCGCACCGAATTCAACGGCAATTATTGAATTGGCTACGGCACAGTCAATGTCATTATGTATATGAACACCAATCGGGGTGTCAAATCTCTTTATTACCTTTTTCACAGTCTCCCTTAAAACAGTAGTTATTGTTCCACCATTCGTATCACAAAGCACAAGACAATCAGCTCCGGCAACCTGGGCAGCTTCAAGAGATTTAAGAGCATAAACGGGATTCCTCACATATCCATCAAAAAAATGCTCAGCATCGAAGAATACCTTATCCACATGCTTTTTCAGGTAGGCTATGGTGTTATGGATTATATCAAGATTCTCTTTTAATGATATTTTCAATGCCTCTCTGACATGAAAATCCCATGCCTTTCCAAATATGGTTATTATTGAGGTCTTTGCATTAAGCAAGGCCTTTATATTTTCATCATTTTCCGGTTTTTTCCTCGGTCTTTGAGTGCTTCCGAATGCAACTATCATTGTATTTTCGAGTCCTAATTTTCTCACCTTCTTAAAATAATCAATATCCCTGGGATTTGAGCCAGGCCATCCCCCTTCAACATAATGAATTCCAAGTTCATCAAGTCTTTCCGTAATCCTTAGTTTGTCCTCGACAGAAAATGATATGTCCTCAGACTGGGCTCCGTCCCTCAGGGTTGTATCATATATCTCTATTCTTCGCATAATGATTTATTATACAGCAAGATTAAATGTTTCGTGCAGGACTCTGACAGCAAGTTCTGTGAACTTAAGGTCAATAACACATGAAACCTTTATTTCCGAAGTACTAATCATAATGATATTTATATTATGATCAGCAAGTGCCTGAAACATCTTGGTGGCAACACCCGAATGAGTTCTCATGCCCACTCCTACAATAGATACCTTGCTTATATCATCCCTCATAACAACCTTTTTTGCATTTAGCTCCTTTGCAATAGACTTTGTAACCTTTAAAGCCTTTTTTGATTCAGTCTTTGAAACTGTAAATGATATGTCTGCAAACTTTCCATCGCTGCTTATATTTTGAACAATCATGTCAACTATAATATTTCCAGAGGCAATCGGTTTGAAGAGTTTGGCTGCTATACCTGGTTTATCCGGCACATTTACAACCGTTATTTTTGCCTGGTTTTTATCATAGACTATTCCTGATACTACAACATTCTCCATATCCTTATCCTCCTGAACGACAAGTGTTCCCGGGTTAAAATTAAAGCTTGACCTGACGACAACAGGCACATTGTATTTTTTTGCGTATTCTACCGATCTAGTCTGTAAAACCTTTGCTCCAAGACTTGCCAGCTCCATCATCTCTTCATATGATATCTTGTCAATTTTTCTTGCTTCAGGGACAATAGTCGGATCGGTAGTGTATACACCATCAACGTCGGTATAAATCTCGCAAAGGTCAGCCTCAATCGCTGCCGCTATCGCAACTGCTGAAAGGTCTGATCCGCCTCTTCCAAGTGTTGTTACATCAGCATCATCTTCGGTTACGCCCTGAAACCCTGCAATCACTACTATATATCCGTCATTTATGGCCTTTTTTAACCTTTGACCGGTAATCCTCTCTATCTTCGCCTTCGTATGTACGGTGTCGGTTATTATTCCAGCCTGTCTTCCGGACAGGGATATTGCTTTGTAACCTAATGCCTTAATAGCCATTGCCGTAAGAGTGCTCGTTACTCTCTCACCTGAAGAAAGCAGCATGTCCATCTCTCTATCATCCGGCTTTGGTGATATCTTATTAGCCAGATCGATCAGCTTGTCCGTTTCTCCGGACATAGCTGAGACAACAACAACGACATTATTGCCTTTCTCTGCGGTTTTGACAACTCGGTCTGCTACTGCTTTTATCCTTTCAATACTACCAACCGATGTACCACCGTATTTTTGTATTATCAGAGCCATAATGATAACAAATTAACACAGATTTCGCACATATTTAAAAAACGCAAATAATCGCAGATATATCTGTGATCTGTGTTCATCTTTTAATAGTTAATAAAGTAATCGATTAATTTATATCCTTCTTCAAAAACTATTATATCCCCTCTTTTTAGTATATCTTCACTGAATTCTGCCCCTTTATTTTTCATTCTTTTTTTGCTGTCATAAATAACAAAGGGTACAGGATCATCTGTATGAGTTCTAAATTCTATGGGGGTGTAATGATCCGGCAAAAGCAAGATTCTGTATTCATCAAAGTCCTTAATAGAGTTGATCACAGTACCAACCACAAGTGCATCAAAATCTTCTATTGCCTTTATCTTGTCCTCATAACGGCCTGAATGTCCTGCTTCATCAGGAGCCTCAACATGTATATAAACAAAGTCAACTTTTTTTAGGACTTTAAGCGATGCTTCAGCCTTGCCTTTATAGTTTGTATCAAGATAACCGGTAATTCCCGGTACCTTTAATATCTTGAGGCCAGCACAAATTCCAAGTCCTTTTGTCAGATCAACTGCAGAGACCATAGCGCCTTCTATAGAAAATTTCTGTCTGAAAGTTGGAATTTTTGGTTTTAAGCCTTGTCCCCAAAGCCAGATGCTATTGCCGGGATTTTTACCACTCTTTTTCCTGTTTATATTGACAGGGTGGCTTTCCAGTATATCAACAGAATCAATCATCATCTGCCTTAGCATATCTTCACCCTTTCCAATAGGCAGATAGTCCATTATATCTTTTCCCAGTATATCATGTGGTGGTATGCATTCTACATCTGCAAAACCTTTCGACCAGACCATAATATGCCTGTAACTTATTCCAGGATAAAATTTAATAAAATTCGAACCGAGATTTTTTTCAATATCATTTATCAACTCTTTTGCTTCTTCTGTAGCAATATGGCCACTGCTGTAATCCTCCATTATTGCTCTGGTCTTTTCTTTATTATGTTTAAGCGTAACCAGATTGCATCTGTAGGCAACGTCATCATTTTTAAGTTTTATCCCTATACTTGCTGCCTCAAGAGGTGCCCTGCCCGTATAAAAGTCCCTGGGGTTATAGCCAAGTATGCTTAGATTTGCAACATCAGAGCCTGGGTGCATCCCCTCTGGAATAGTCCTGACCATTCCCAGACTTCCTTCAGCAGCTAAAATATCCATGTTAGGAGTATTGGCTTTCTGTAGAGGTGTCTTCCCGTCCAATTCCTTCAACGGCCTGTCAGCCATGCCGTCACCAATCATTACAATATATTTCATAAAATATTTTTTATTATATTTTTAACAACATTTAAATCTGCACTTACTTTTACCGGCTCATTTGAAACCCTGAATACAATATCAGGGTCCTTCAATCCATTACCGGTAAGGGTACATACTACGGAGTCACCTGATTTGAAATAACCTTCATGATATAGTTTAATAACACCTGCAAGAGAAGCTGCAGAAGCAGGTTCACAGAAGATTCCCTCTGATACAGCTATAAGTCTATATGCATCCAGTATTTCATCATCTGTCACAATATCTATTCTGCCGCCAGATTCTTCTTTGGCAGTCACAGCTGACATCCAACTTGCTGGATTTCCTATCCTGATTGCCGTTGCTACAGTCTCTGGTTTGTTAACTTTTTTACCAAGTACTATAGGTGCTGCTCCTTCAGCCTGAAATCCCAGCATAATCGGAAGTGTTGCAATTTTATTTGCCCGGTTGTATTCCTTATATCCTCTCCAGTATGCAGTAATATTTCCAGCATTTCCAACGGGCATTGAGTGATATTTTGGAGCATATCTCAGCTGATCGCATACTTCAAAGGCAGCAGTCTTCTGTCCTTCAAGCCTGAATGGATTTATTGAATTTACGAGAGTTATAGGATATTCTGACACAAGTGCCTTTACTATATTAAATGCATCATCAAAATTTCCGTCAATCTGCATAACATATGCACCATGCACTATAGCCTGAGAAAGCTTTCCAAGTGCAATCTTGCCTTCCGGAATGATTACAATAGCTTTAATTCCTGCCCTTGCGGCATATGCTGCTGCAGAAGCAGATGTATTTCCGGTTGACGCGCATATCACGGCCTTTGATCCTGACTCAACAGCCTTTGTCAGAGCAAGGGTCATGCCCCTGTCCTTGAATGAACCTGTAGGATTTGACCCCTCGAACTTAAAATACAGGTCAAGGTTAAGACCGATTTTATTCCTTAGATTCAAGGCTTTTATAAGTGGGGTATTTCCCTCATTTAGAGTTATGACATGTGTCCTGTCAGTTACAGGGAGAAAATTATTGTAAGCGTCTATTATTCCTTTCCAAGCCATTTAGTCTTCTTTTCCTTAATCATCGCTTTGCGCATAGCGTTACTTTACCTCCTTACTTTTTCTTCAATTTTCAATCTTCAATTCCTTAATCTCTCAATTCCTAAATTTTCAATTTTCAATTTTCTTAGAGCTCTTCCTATTCAACAATATCCCCTTCTACCAGTTCTACTTCTATCTTCTTTTCCTTCAACCATTGAATCCCCTTTTCCAGATTTTCATCGGAGCCTTCCAATTCAAGTATCATTTCACCAACTGTCTCTGTAACCCTTGCCCTTCTGATATTGGGCATCACATCAAACTGTTTTGCCATAGTAAAAATCACCGGTTCTTTAATTAGTTCCTGTGGGAAGGTCAGTTTAACCCTTCTTTTCATTATTTCCTCCCATATTTATAAGTAGCCTTAAAACGTTAGCAGCAAGAACATTCATGTTTACAGTCTACTCCCTAACAGCTTATTTAATTAATGTGCCCCCTGCGATAGCAGGTACTATTGAAACCTCATCACCATCTTTAACTTCGGTTTCTTCTCCATTAAGGAATCTTATATCATCTTCATTCAGATAGATATTAACGAATCTTCTTATTTTGCCATTTTCAGAAATTCGTTCGGCAATACCAGGGAATTTCTTATCAAGATCATTAATAAGAGTTATAACTGTACCGGCATCTCCTTCAACTTCATCCTTGCCCTGGGTAAGCCTTTGCAATGGAGTTGGGATTCTTACTTTTACTGCCATTTATTCTCCTCCTTATAGGTCGTAAACCTTAAAAGTTCACAGACCCTCTTCTATTTTTCCAAGAGCCTCCTCAAAAGAGGTAAGATTTGGTTTTATATAATGTGGTGAAATAGTATGTCCTTTTAAAGCCTCTTGAGTCTTAAGACCATTACCTGTAATACAAATAGCGGTAATTTCATTTTTTTTGATCTTACCTGTTTCAATAAGTTTTTTAGTAACAGCTAATGTTACACCCCCTGCTGTCTCTGAAAAAATGCCTTCTGTTTTTGCAAGAAGTTTTATAAACTCAATAATCTCATCATCAGTCACATCCTCTGCATATCCACCAGTTTCTGTAACAACCTGAGTTGCATAAAACCCGTCAGCAGGATTGCCTATTGCAAGAGACTTTGCTATTGTATCCGGCTTAACCGGTCTAATAATATCGGTTCCCTGTTTTATTGCCGTAGATATCGGAGAGCATCCTGCAGCCTGTGCAGCAAATACTTTTGTGTGAAGTTCTTTGATAATCCCGATATCTTTTAATTCCTTAAAGCTCTTCCATATTTTTGTAAGCAGTGAACCGCTCGCACATGGTACCACAACGTTGTCAGGTGCTTTCCAACCAAGCTGTTCTACAATCTCAAAACCCAGTGTTTTTGAACCTTCGGCATAAAAAGGTCTTATATTAATATTAACAAAAGCCCACTTGTATTTATTTGCGATCTCACTGCAAAGCCTGTTTACCTCATCATAATTGCCATCCACAGCAATAAGGTTAGGTTCATAAATAAGCGAGGCTGTTATCTTGCTAGCCTCAAGTGATGCAGGGATAAAAATAAATCTTTTAAATCCTGCCGTTGCCCCATGAGCTGAAACAGAATGTGCAAGATTACCCGTTGATGCACAGGCAACTGTATCAAAACCAAATTCTCTCGCCTTGGTTAAAGCAACTGATACAACTCTATCCTTAAATGAGAGCGATGGATGAACTACAGTATCATCTTTTATATATAGCTGATTAATGCCAAGCACCCTTGCAAGATTATCTGCCTTTATAAGAGGAGTAAATCCAGAATTTAAACCAGCAAGGGGCTCTCCCTCAATTGGCAGAAGCTC
The DNA here is from genome assembly GCA_964345225.1 of uncultured Nitrospiraceae bacterium. Taxonomy (GTDB): domain Bacteria; phylum Nitrospirota; class Thermodesulfovibrionia; order Thermodesulfovibrionales; family UBA6898; genus CAYFQB01. The sequence continues at coordinate 18,392 of CAYFQB010000016.1, forward strand.
CCTGTATCTCCATAGGCTCTCTTTACGCTGTTCTATCTTTTTCCTGGTTATTGCCTTTGAAATGCTTTTATAATCATAAGCCACTTCGAGCGGGCCGAAACAGAACTCACAGACATAAACCGGGTCAACAGGATATTCTCTTCCACATTCTCTGCATTTAAGACCTTTTACATAACCCATATGATTTTCCTTCAGGGAATGAGTTTTTAATTATTTTACTTTAAATTAACTTATAATTTAAAGGAATTTGTAGCAATTCCTTTAGAAGAATGAATCTTTAATCGTCTATAGGTTACGTCTTACGGTAACGGTTACGAAGGCCGTATCGGTTATCGGTTAGGTCTTTAGTATCAAACGAAAACCTCTTTCTATAATTGTTATTAACCCCAAAAATGCATTTACAACAATTATACATTTTATATAGTTGGGCATGTTTCTTGAGCGGACACAGGGAAATTTTTGGCTAAAAATTTCCCTCGAGGGAGCGAAAGGAATATGTCCAACTACTTAATCTACCAACTCTTTATTAAAATTTAACTGAAATGCATTTTAGGGTAATAGGCTGGTTAATTGCGAGGACGGTTTTAATATATATCACTAAAAATAGTTACTCTAATTCTTTCCCTTTTTTGTACTTTGATTGCCATCTTAGAAGATTCTCCCCTTTTTTCAAATCTCCCGATTAAAACTCTGTATATTACTTTATTATCATTTGTTCTTCCTTCGTTAATAAAAGTCTCATACCCCTTTTCTTTATATCTTTTTGTAAGATCATCTGCATTATTTTTATCCATGAATGCTCCGATCTGAACTGAATAAAACTTTTTTCCAGACGGCTTTGTATCAGCAGAAGCAGCCTTTACAGGCTCTTTTTCTTCAATGGATTGCTGTTTTTCCTGTATTTCCATTGAAGAAACTTCTTTGTCTACATGTTGCTGAACCGGAGGGGTGGTCTTGACAACATCCGGTATTATAAACTCTGTTTCCCGAAAGAAACTTCTATAACTTATAATCCCCGCTGCCAGAATTAAAATTATTGTGATAATAATAACAGGTACAAGAACTTTGATATTCTTACGTCCTTTTGTTATGTCAACTTTTGATGGATAAATCTTCTCGGTCTCAAGTACTTGTTGTTCTTTTTCAGGTTCAACTTCTTCGCTTACCTTATCTGTTTCAGGTGTATCAAAAATATCCATGCTTTCAGTATAATTCTCTTTAATATCAACAACTTGCTCTTCTTTTTTAAAGTCCTCTATTAGTATTTCTTTATCTTCCTCTTCAACCGGCTGGTAAACATAGGACTTCATCGTCAAGACTTCTTCAGTATTTCTTTTAAGTTCATCGGGATTAAGAGGCTTTTTAAGAAAACTGGCTATGCCATAAAAAGAGGTATCTACGGAATCCAGAACACCTTCATCGGATGCTAGAATGACTATAGGTATACTTTTCATTGATTTTATATCATGAATCATCTTGCATATTTCGAGACCGCCTGCACCTGTAGAGTCGGTATCCACAAAGATCAAAGACGGGTTCAATTTCTGCGCCATAGCGGCTCCTTCATCTCTGCCAATAGCTGTAAAAACAAGATAGCCTTCCGTCTCAAGTGTTGATAGAATTTTCTCTTCAGTCTCGTTGTCTGTATCTATTAAAAGAACCGTTTCGCCTGCCATAATTAATCACCCCTTTATACATTATCTTTAATAGGTAACAAATCATGTATCATAGCAGCAAATGTTCTGATAATAAACATATAATCTAAACATTTCCACGAAAGAACCAATATCCTACAGTTGCTCCCAGTACTTAGAAGGCATATCCTTAGCAAGCTTGAGTGCACCATCTGCACCAGCGAAGAGAGGGTCTTCTACACATGTTACATTACAGGAGCCGTATTCTTTAAGAGAATTATGTATATAGTCACGCAAGCCCCTGATCAGGCTGCCGCCTCCTGCAATAACAATGTTGTTTTTAATCTTTACCTGAAATTCCGGGTCAAACCTTGCTATCATCTCTATTGTTGTATCTATTATTGCAGGGAGAATACTTTCACAGGCGCGTCTTACTTCATTCTTGATCTCATGTATAACGGGTTTACCGTCAACCGGAAGCTCCACGTTGATTTCTTCAGGCACATCACCTACAAAACTGTATTTTTCCTTGAACTGACGAACCATATTTTTATTAAACTTCGAGTTAGGATATTTTTCACTAAGATAGCTGTAAAGCTGCTCATCAATATAATCACCTGCGGTAAGTATAGTCTTCTGGTCTTCCTCAGTTGGTATTGACCCGTGCATAATACAGAAGTCAGTTGTACCAGCTCCCGTATCTATTACAAGTGCATTACTCAAAAGATTCAATCCGTAAGCTACTGCAAAAGGTTCTGATACAACCAGTAATGAATGCACAAATTCTGACACGGCATTTCTTATAGCGATTTTATTCACTTTAAGGGTATCGGCAGGAACACCAACTACTGCATGTATCTTCTTTTCGGTTTCAGGTCCAATAAGTTCGATCAGATGTTTGATGATCTCTTTAACTGCCTCTTCACTTCTCTCGATACCTTCTTTGATGACACCGTGTTCGAGCGGCCTGCAGAGGTCAAGCGATAGTCTATGTTCAAGTGCATCAGAACCAAACAGGACGGGTTTCCTTACAACCTTTAGAGCTATAAAATCTCTGGGCCAGCCAACATAACTTTCAATCCATTCCCTTTCATTATTGCTGGCAGAGATTGAACTTCTAGATGTACCAAGATCAATTCCGACAAACAAGATACTATCATCCTTCTTTGAAGTGTCTTTTTGCTTCATAATTCTCCTCTCCTTTATTTAAATAGCCCAAAATCCCTGATTCAAGGTGCCCTGCAATATTTTCTCTATGATGTTCGGTGTTAAGTTTTATTTCTTCCTCCATGTTACTCAAGCACGACACCTCCACTAACACGGCAGGCACATCTACACCAAGCAGAACAACAAAAGGTGCTCTCTTTATCCCGTAATCATAAACATTTCTGCCATGTTTCCTGCTGTTTAAAAAGAGACTTTTCTGTATAGATACAGCCAGCTTATTCGATTCCTGAAGTTTTAATGTATCACCAATTTTTTCTATAATGTCCTTAAAATCATTTAAGCCATAATGTGAACCTACGTTCTCCTGCTCTGCGAGTTTCAGAATTTTATCATCTGAAGTAGGTCCGAAATAATAAGTTTCTATAATGTTTATAGGTTTATTAGGAAGGTAGTTCAAGTGAATAGATATAAAAAGATCAGTCCTGCTTAAACGGGTAAGCTCCACCCTCTCGCTGAGAGGCATTGTTATATCTTCCCTACGGGTCATCATAACGTTATAACCATATTTTTTAAGATTCTTCTGGAGTCTCTTGGCAATATCAAGCGTTATATCTTTTTCCATGGTTTTCATCTTTCCTATAGTCCCGGTATCTGAACCACCGTGTCCGGGATCTATCATGATTGTCCTTACTTCAAGCCCGAAAATGCGACTCAGCAGTATATCAGTTCTGCTAATGAAGTCATTATAATCTGATGGGCTTATTGAACCCGGCATGATCTTAAAAGAAGTCTTCTGAACATTGGGGTTTGCCTTTACATGACTCTCCTCTAATAATGATACATTTAAATAATCCCAGCGGAGCAGAATAAATAGTATCGCAAAAGAAATGATCAAGACAGGTATCTTCAGGAAAGAAATTTTTTTCTTTGATATTATGTAAGATTTTTTGCCAACAATTCTCAGGTTATCCTCATATACAGCTTTAAGAATTGCATTCCTGGCTTTTAATTCCCTTCTCTTTGATAACTTAGATAACATATACTCGAAATAACTGTAACAGCATATTTAAAAAAATTCAAATAATATTGCTATTCCTTCTCTTTTGCCTCATCCCAGATTGCATCCATCTCTGCAATTGTCATGTCCGAAAGCTTTCTTCCGCTCTTTTCAGCTGTCATTTCCATATATCTGAACCGCCTTATGAATTTTTTAATTGTCTTTTTAAGGGCATCCTCGGGTTCAACCCCTATAAATCTCGATATATTTACCAGCATAAATAGAATATCACCAAACTCGTGCTCTATTTCATCCTTTTTCTTTTCTTTTATTGCATTCTTTAACTCTTTGAGTTCTTCATTAAGCTTTTCAATTACGTCCTCTATCCGTTCCCAGTCAAATCCAACCTTTGCAACCCTCTCTTGAAGCCTCCGGGCGTGAAGCAGGGAAGGTAGCGATTTCGGTACACCGTCTATTAACGATTCCCGATGTTTTCCCTCTCTTTTCTTCTGAGCCTCCCAGTGCTCAAGGACTTCTTCAGAAGTCTTGTATTTAGCATCACCGAAAACATGCGGATGCCTTGTTATGATTTTATTGCTGACTTTGTCAAGCACGTCAGACATATCAAAGTCGTCTTTTTCCCTTGCTATTTGACACTGTAATACTACCTGGAACAGGAGATCGCCTAGTTCTTCCTTAATAGAATCGGTATTTTTCTCATCTATCGCTTCAAGAACTTCATAAACCTCTTCGATTATAAAAGGTTTAAGAGACTCCCTTGTCTGCTCCTTATCCCACGGGCAGCCTTTCTCTCCGCGCAGTGCAGATACTATTTCTAAAAATTTATAAAAATCCATCAGGTTTTATAATATACGATTTTGATAAATAAAGGATGAATAAAGGGACACTTCCCATATTTTTATATTTCGATGAAATCGCCAAACCAGAGGCAGAGTAGAATATCAGTTAAATCCTTAAAATTTCAATCATATGGTCAAATTAAATCAATGGCTGACCTTACTGAACAAAATTTCTCAGGCCCTCGTATTTCATGGAATTCTTTTGATAGTTGCACTTTCATTGTCTTATTATTTAATATTCTTTTATGATGGAACTCACACCTTTAATGAAACAGTATTTCAGTATCAAAGAAAAATACAGCGATGCCATTATTTTTTTCAGACTTGGAGATTTCTATGAAATGTTTGGTGAAGATGCAGAAAAAGCATCAAGAATTCTTCAGATAGCACTGACAACAAGAGATAAATCCAAAGATAAACCTATCCCGATGTGTGGCATACCTTACTTCGCATCAGAGTCATATATAACCAAATTGATAAAAGCCGGTTGCAAGGTTGCGGTCTGCGAGCAGATGGAGGATCCCAAAGAGACAAAGGGTATAGTACAGAGAGAAGTGGTCAGGGTAATCACTCCAGGTACACACACGCCAGAAAATCCCAAAGAAAATACGTATGTTGTCAGCCTCATGCCGGCAGGCAGTAAACATGGTATAGCTGCAGCCGATATCTCAACAGGGGAGTTCATAGTCTTTGAGACTGAAGAAAATATCGAAGACGAGGTCAGCAGGTTTGAGCCAAAAGAGATTCTTATGCCGTCAAGTATCAGAGGTAACATTCATTATAGAGAGGTTCTTTCAGAATTTCATATTTCATGTATGGATGACTGGTGCTACGACTATACAGAGGCTTATAAGACATTACTAAAACACTTCAAAGTCTCATCACTTGAAGGATACGGATGCGAAGGGTTATCATCTGCGATTTCTGCAGCAGGTTCTCTTATTTGCTACCTGGAAGAAACACAGAAAGGTCTTATAAACTTTAAAAGAATTGCTACTCTTACGCGCACTACAAATTTGTTTATGGATGCTGCAACACAACGCAATCTCGAATTAACTCATAACCTCAAAGACAACTCGCGCGAAGGAACACTTCTCCAAGTCCTGGACGAAACATTGACACCCATGGGCGGCCGATTTCTTAGAGCTTCGCTGCTCCGTCCCCTGTTTGATACTTCGGATATAAGAACACGGCATGATGCTGTAGAATACCTCATTGATGATTTTGAACTGCTTGAAGAACTCCGCACTGCTTTAAGAAAAGTGCTAGACCTGGAAAGATTATGCTCGAAAGTCTTAACCGGTAGCGCAAATGCCAGAGATCTTATTGCTATAAAAAATTCCATATCGTATCTTCCGGCCATAAAAAAATCACTTTCAACATCAAAGGAATATTATCTTAAATCGTTATCTGATGAAATAACAAACTTCTCTGACCTCAGAGATCTACTGGAGAAAAGCATAGTAGACAGCCCGCCCATAAGTATTAGAGATGGGGGTATTATCAAAGAAAGATATAATGATGAAATAGATACCCTTAGAGATATGACTGCAAAGGGCAGGAACTTTATTACTGAAATGGAACTGAGAGAAAAGAAGAGGACAGGAATATCTTCTCTCAAAATCTCCTATAACAAGATTTTTGGCTACTATATCGAAGTCACAAAGCCTAACCTTGATATGGTTCCTGAAGATTATATCAGAAAACAGACCCTTGTCGGCAGTGAAAGATTCATAACACCGGAGCTTAAGGAATATGAAAACAAGGTTTTAGGCTCCGAGGAGAGACTGAAGAGTATCGAATATGAGATATTTCAGGAAATCCTCGTTGATGTAAAAGAAAATTCCGATTTTCTTTTAAAAACCGCAAGTGCATTGGCAGTCATTGATTTTTTGGCATCTCTATCGGTAGTTGCTAAACGATATCATTATATTAAGCCTGTCGTTGTTGAGGAAAGCATAATCGATATCTCTGATGGACGGCATCCTGTGCTTGAGCGTGTATTAACCGAAGAAAGATTCGTACCTAACAATACCTATATGGACACCTCTGACAACAGGATGATAATTCTCACCGGACCTAACATGGCAGGTAAGTCTACTTATATGAGGCAGGTTTCCCTTATTATACTGATGGCTCAGATGGGCAGCTTTGTACCTGCAACATCAGCAAGAATCGGAACAGCTGACAGAATATTTACACGCATAGGATCTTCTGATTTTCTTTCAAAGGGTCAGAGCACTTTTATGGTTGAGATGATAGAGGCATCAAATATTGTCAATAATGCAACTCCCAGGAGCCTAATAATTCTCGACGAAGTTGGCAAAGGAACTAGCACATTTGACGGAATAAGCATTGCTTGGGCAATAGCAGAACATATACTCAATAATATAAAGGCAAGAACGCTGTTTGCTACACATTATAATGAGCTAACCGAACTTGCCCTTACACTTGATGGAGTAAAAAATTATAATGTATCTGTCAGGGAATGGGGAGATGAGATAATTTTCCTGAGAAAGATTGAAGAAGGACCCGCAGACAAAAGCTACGGCATACAGGTCGCAAGACTTGCCGGCATACCTGACAGTATTATAAGCAGGGCGAAAGAGGTTCTTAATAATCTTGAACATGAAGAACTCAATGAATTTGGCAAACCAAAATTTGCCAGTAAAAAATCAAAAAAACAAAAGGAGCAGCTTGACCTGTTCTCATCCGTGAATGAGCTGGTTGTGAATGAAATCATAAATCTTGATATTGGCGGTCTTAAACCGGAAGATGCACTTTTAAAAATCATAGAGCTTAAGCAGAAGTTAAAATTCTAATTTCTCTGAAAAAATATTTATGTTATATTTGATTATCTTAAAACTTTCTTGCAAAACCAAAAAGTGCTATGATAAAAATCAAAAGTATGAATATCTGGCAAAGGAGGTGAATAATGAATCCTGATAACATTAAATACCACAGAGAACATACATGGGTAATGGTCTCGGGAAATAAGGGGACTATTGGTATCACAGATTATGCACAGGACGCGCTTGGAGATATCGTTTACATTGATCTGCCCGAGGTCGATAATACCATAGAAGCAAATACTGAAATCTCTGAGATAGAATCAACTAAAGCAACATCTTCTGTAATATCGCCAATAAGTGGAAGAATTATTGAAGTAAATGAAGAACTTTCTGAATCTCCGGAAATTATAAATGAAGACACTTACGGTAAAGGCTGGATAGCTGTAATTGAAATAGAAAATTCATCTGAAATCGATGATCTAATGGATGCCTCCGATTATGAGAAATATATAGAGGAAGAAGCAAAATGATACTTTATACAAAAAACAGCAATTTATATGAAAACAGACCTTTCATGTACGGGCAATGCTTAACCCACATGTACATCCTGTATTTTCAGGAGGTATAATGGAATCAGTAGAATATGTGCATGCTGAATTAATCTATGCTATAGGATAATGAATAAAAAATAGCTAAAATGCTACAGGAAGAAAAAACAGATAAATGGGTTTCTTGTTCAATAAGGGGTAACAAATTACTTTTTTCAGAGCTTGATGTTCTTCTGCGATCACTTGACAGGTTCTTCAACATTGAAAACCTTACGATCTCTACTGAAGATCTTACGAATAAAAACTTCCATGGTGAAATAGTAACAGCTAGAGACGCCATCCTTCGTGTTCTCGGTATACTGGAAGTCGTCATACCTGATAACAAGAAAAATGCTTACTGGTTTCAGAAATTCGCTGAGACAAAATTTTATTCACAACGCAAAAGGGATGCATCTCTCGAGGATCTTTACAGACAGGATACCCCGGAAAAGTGCATTTACCTTTTGTACGATGCATTTATTAATCTAAAAGGTGTTATAACAGACCTGATGCGAACCGGTAACATCTCTTATCTTGGATTTACTAATATCGGCCGTCTTATCAGTAAGGAAATAAGGGAAAATATCTTCTTTAATCCCTTTAAAAAAAATATTAACCTTGAATTCGACATTATAAGCAATCTTGAGATATCAGATATTGTCAAAAATTTAAAGGATAAGGAGACTAAAAAATTCATCTCAATAATATATTTATACTTATTCAGGTTCCTGCGGTTTTTAAGCTTTATCGATATCACAACACAGCGAACGGTTTCTCTGAATTCTTCCCTGATTATACTCATTCTGCTCAGGTCCGAGATAAATATTTTTCGAGGATTTATAGGAAATGCTTTAAAAAAAATCAGTGATACTGACCTTGAGATGCTTTTAAAATCTATTGCATACCAGTTCTCAATGGAAAACAAAAGGGTTTATCTTCAGGAATTAAAAGATATACACCGCCAAAAGTCAACAGCACATTTGAGGGGGAAAATAGAAAATAGCAACGGTATACTTAAAAGTCTTTCAGAACATAGCATAGTCCAGCTATCGCAATACTTTGATGATGGAATAAACGGCGAACAAATATTCGAAAGCTTTACTACAAAACTTGAACAATCGTTACGTCTGAGGGAAGATATCTTTGTACTTCACAAATTTATTACGTTATTAGAGGAAAAGTCCAGTAATTCTCAAGAGCGTCTTGATGTTTTTACTTCGCTAAAGAACTTTATGGCATATTTTGAGAGTTTTACTTTCAGGCTGTTGAGATACGACGATTACGAAGAGTTTTTACTGTTCTTCAACGAATTAAACTCTTTAAATGTGAAACTTATAGCCGGGCCAGAATTCCATACAATACTCGAAAAGATGATGCATTTTAAAATTTATCTGGACACAACATTGAGGCATATAAAAAACAGGTCTGAATTAGATGGCAGATCACTTGATATGGATAGAGTAGAATCTTTGATAAGACAATATTTATAGCAATATACAGGATGCAGGATGTATCATGAATCATTTTTTAAAGGGAGAAAGGGATGGGAAAAATTTATGATTTAATAGCGAGAGAAATTTTTGATTCCAGAGGAATTCCAACTTTAGAGGTTGATACTTATCTTGACAGTGGAGTTATTGGAAAGGCTGCAGTGCCGTCAGGTGCCTCAACAGGCAAAAGAGAAGCTCTGGAACTCAGAGATGGCGGAAGGAGGTTCCACGGCAAAGGCGTTCAGAAGGCAATCAGAAATATCTTAGAGAAAATAGCACCAAGACTACGCGGAATTAATTCCGAAGACCAGACATCCATAGACAATCTTTTAATAGAGCTTGATGGCACTCCAAATAAGGGGAGACTGGGTGCAAATGCCATACTTGGCGTATCCATATCTGTTTGTAAAGCAACCTCTATAGAGTATAATCTTCCCTTATATAAATACATAGGAGGCTGCAATGCCAAAGTACTGCCTGTACCAATGATGAACATACTTAATGGCGGTGCTCATGCAGATAACAATCTTGACATTCAGGAATTTATGATAATGCCGACAGGACTTGCAGATTTCTCCTCAGCTCTCAGGGCTAGTTCTGAAATCTTCCACACGCTGAAGAAAATATTGAAAAAAAAGGGATTGAACACAGCTGTAGGTGATGAAGGCGGGTTTGCACCAAACCTTTCAAATAATGAAGAGGCAATATCACTTATTATAAATGCTATCAAGGATTCTGGTTACATACCGGGCAAAGATATTTATATTGCACTTGATGTTGCAGCCTCGGAATTCTTCGAAAAAAACCTCTACAGGTTTGAGGATAAAAAAATATCATCCGGCGACCTCATCAAATACTACGATAAAATAATATCTAAATATCCAGTCCTTTCTATTGAAGACGGCCTCTCTGAAAATGACTGGAAAGGATGGGAAAAAATGACATCAATCCTCGGCAAAAAAGTCCAGCTCGTAGGTGACGACATATTTGTAACCAACACAAAATTATTGAAAAAAGGTATTAATAATCGTATTGCAAACTCAATACTTATTAAACTAAACCAGATAGGGACTCTCTCTGAAACTCTTGATGCTATTTCAATGGCAAAGACATCCGGATACACCACTATAATATCACACAGGTCAGGAGAGACAGAGGATACAACAATAGCAGACCTCTCGGTTGCATGCAATACGGGCTTCATAAAAACAGGGTCTCTTGCCAGAAGTGAACGTGTTGCAAAATATAACAGGCTTCTTGTTATAGAAGAAGAGCTTGCAGACTCAGCAATATACAAAGGCAGGGAAGCGTTTTATAATTTAAGAAAATGAGTACAAATAATCTTTTAAGAAAACAGGTACTATCTGAAATCAGGAAACGAAGGCTTATCTTCTTAACCTTCATAATTCTCAGCTTTATATATCTGTCTATCAGTCTCATCTTCGGTGATATGGGTCTGTTCAAATATATCGAGCTTAATAAGACTAAACAAAAATTAGAACAGCAGGTAGATGATATAAACAGGCAAAATCAACAACTTAAAGCACAGATAAAATTACTGAAAGAAGATCCTTTCTACAGGGAAAAATTTGCCAGAGAAGAATTTGGATTAGCAAAGCCTGACGAATATATATTCCAGTATGATCAATGATCGCCGTGGAAAAGACAAGTTTCTTTACGGGATAAACCCCTTCATATACCCTTTATCTTGCTTATTCTACAAATTGTCAGACAAAACAGTTAATTTCTCTGTTTCCTGTTAAAAAATATGAAAGCATTGATACAGAGAGTCTCTGAGGCGAAGGTTGAAATCAAAGATGAAATCGCGGGCAGGATAGGCAGGGGCATACTGGTATTCCTGGGTGTTGAAAAGGGTGACACTGACAGGGATATCGATTATATTGTAAAGAAAATTACCAACCTGAGGATTTTTGAAGATACCGAAGGCAAGATGAACCTGTCAATAAAAGACGTAAAAGGAGAGATTCTCGTTGTATCACAGTTTACACTTGCAGCAAACTGCCAAAAGGGAAACAGGCCTTCTTTTGATAAGGCCGAAAAACCTGAGATTGCCAGAGAAATCTATTCAAAATTGGTTGATAAATTAAGGCAGGAAGGTACTTCAATAGCTACAGGTAAATTTGCAGCAAAGATGAAGGTTCATATAATAAATGACGGTCCGGTTACAATTCTTCTCTTTTCACCGAAAAAACAATAACCCTTACCTGGACTTTTAAGGAGACTTTTGCTTATTCTTCTCAGATAATTTCACAATAAACCTTGACCTTGCCGATGCATCATTCTGAATACCATGTTCTTTACAAAAATCAAGAAATTCGATAACGTCCACTTCTACAAGCTCAGGTTCAATACCATGCTTTCTTATCTTTTCCAACGAGGAATCCAGTACTTCCAACCATTCATCGTATGTCTTTTCCATGATATGAGCGTCTGCTGCTGTATCAAGAAGCAAGGGCCACTGCTCCCTTCTGTAAAAACCTATGCCAACTACAATATCACTCATTCATCCGCTCTTTTTGATTCACTGGTCAATAGTCATTAGTCAACATCCGCTCTTTTAGTGTAATAAATTGTCCGCAAATGCACATTAGCTGGCCGTTACCCACATCCTTGAATGGAGATTCTGACATACCAAGCTTATAGCCCTCATCATCCCTCTTGCAAGACGGGCATACGATTATATTATCTGGAAAGGAACAAGTGCACATAATCTTAATCCATAAATATTTATAAACAGATTATTACGTATACCCGCTAAAGTCAACTGCCTATTTCAAAATACATACTTTATAATTATGAATCCGAGAATCAATAGTACAGTAAATATAAAGGCTAAGAGATTAAAGTATTTATCAATAAACTCTCGCATAGGGTCTCCGAATTTCCAGATGAGCCCTGCTACCAGAAAGAATCTTGCCGATCGGCCAATAATTGATGCAACCACAAACATGATAAAATTTATTTTAAAAGCCCCTGCGCTTATAGTAAATATTTTATAGGGAATAAATGTAAAACCTGCTGTAAAGATAATCCAGAAATTCCATTCATTGTATTTCGCCTGTACCAGGTAGAAAATTTCTGTTGTAAATCCAGGAACATAATTGAAAAATAATTGCGCCAAACTCGAAAATTGACCTTCACCAGTCCACCAAACAAAATAACCAATGACATACCCTAAAACAGCTCCCAGAACTGAAGCAATACTGCAATTCGCTGCAAAATTGAAAGATCTGGATCGAGCACCAAGGCACAAAGCGATTAGCAATACATCAGGCGGTACAGGGAAAAACGATGATTCAGCAAAGGCGAGTATAAAAAGTGCCGGTGTTCCGTATGGTGTATCTGCCCAGTGAAGAACCCAGTCATATAGTCTTCTAAAATATCTCATCTTAGAATCTATATGATACCATATAAAAAAAGTGCCGGAATATTTTTTAAATACATCCGGCACTTCTTCTTGAAAGGACTGGCTGCTACCCGTCCCCCTTCTTAGTATTTTAGATTAAATTATATAAATCCAATTTTCAATCACCCTTTAGTTTGAATTTATAAAAATATTTAGTACTAAAACTAAAGTTATAAAACTGAGGTATTCATAAGAATTAACATCTTAGACAGTATCTTGAGGTATGAATCATCTATTTCAAAACAATCCCATCTGGGAGTTTTCTCTTTTCCTGACAATCCTGTCAGGGACAAACCTGCTTTCTATAAATTCCTTGGGAATCTCATTTATAAATGGTGAAGGACTGGGACTTAGCTTCTGTCCGAATAAAAATCTTCTCCTTGAATGCAAAATAAATAGATCATCACTTGCCCTGGTCATACCAACATAAAAAAGTCGCCTTTCTTCTTCTTTATCTTTAACATCCTTATAAGTAAAAGGTATCAATCCCCCTTCAACTCCTGTAATAAAAACCGTCCTGAACTCAAGACCCTTTGCCATGTGCAGTGTCATGATTGTAACTTTATCGGCAACTGGATCATATGCGTCACTCGGAACCATTAAAGTAATGTCATTGATAAAAATCATGGTAGATGATGGAGGAACAATGTCCCTATATGCCACAGAAATATTCTCTAAAGTTAAAAAACTGTCCACTTTTTCCGGGTAAATCTCTTTTAATCCAGTCTCTTTTATTACTCTATTAAGTATTTCATCAGCATAAACTTCATTAATTAATTTCTTAAAATGTTCAATAAGGTTAATAAACTTTCTCACTCTCTTTTTCCTGTCACCACCCAATCCAGAGCCTGCCTTCATTGCATCAAACAATGATAATCCATGGTGCTCTGCATAGCTTTCTATGTTTCTGAAGGTTGCTTCACCGATGCCTCTCGGTGGCCTGTTTATTATCCTTGCAATACTCATATCGTCTGCTGGATTTATAACGGCTTTCAGATATGCAACGACGTCTTTCACCTCATGTCTCTCCAAAAAATGAGTGGCACCTATCATCTGATAAGGTATCCCTGACCTGATAAAAGTTTCCTCTATAGCCCTGGACTGTGCATTTGTTCTCATGAGCACAGCAAAGTCTGAAAATCTGCGGCTTTCTTCAGTCTGAACATTTGTTCCTTTATAGTGCTGATAATGGCTGGTCCCCCCTACCCTTGCTTCTATCTCGTCCACAATAACCTCGCCCTCAACAATCTCATCTGGAATTGATAACACGGTAATCTTTCCACCATCTTCTTTTACAGGATTTAGGTCTTTGTCAATTCTCCTTTTATTATTCTTAATAATATAATTTGATGCGTTCAATATATTTTTAGTTGAACGATAATTATCGGTCAGCCGGATCATCTTTGCAGACGGAAAATCTCTCTGGAAATTCAGAAAGTTATCTATATCTGCACCCCTGAATGTATATATGGCCTGATCAGAATCACCTACAGCACAAATATTTGCCTGTTCACCTGAAATAAGCCTTAATAACCTATACTGAGCAGGGTTTATATCCTGATATTCGTCTACCATGATATATTTAAATCTGTTTTTATATCTTTCAAGAACGATTGTATTTTTCAGGATATCCATCGGTACGATTATCATATCGTCAAAATCAAGCGCAGAGTTTTTGGTAAGCGCAATCTGGTAATCTTTATATAATTTTTCTGTATCAGTATCCGGTTCATCCAAGAGGTTTTTGATTCTTGAGATTGATTCTGCTTTTTTCTGAACTGAAGAGTCTGAGCCTCTGAATAATTTTTTTATAAGATTGAACTGTTCTGATCTGTCGTAGATAACAAAATTCTCACCTGCATTCTCTTTTATAATCTGCAGACCGAATGAGTGAAATGTAGTAACAAGTAAATCCCCGAAATGCCTGCCAAGTAGCAGTGCTGCTCTTTCCTTCATCTCCTTTGCAGCCCTGTTTGTAAATGTAAGAGCAAGGATGTTCTCAGGCTTTATACCCATCTCAATAAGGTATGCGATACGATGTGTTACAGTCGTTGTCTTTCCGGTACCGGCTCCTGCAATAACCAATATTGTACTATCTACCGAAATAACAGCCTGTTTCTGTGAATCGTTAAGACCATCAAGAAAACTCAAAACAGCCTTCCCTGTCCCTTAATTTCTTTTCTCTCTATCTCTTCGAATATTTTTATTCTTCCGTATTCACCGTCATATCCAGGCATAATGTTTACTTTATTTTCACGCATCCTTGAGATAGCTTCAGCAACCTGCGGATAACCTGCATGATCTATATCTTCAATACCTGTCTCAATGAGCAAATTAAATTCATTTCCCAGTTCATTAAGTAATTTAAAATATATATTACCGACAGCCTTGCTGTTTACACCTACACCTAAAGTCTCAGCTATTATTTCAGGCAGAGGGATTATTGAATAATAATCAGGAGCACCCTCCAGTTTAAAACCGTTTTGCCTGTCTGCAAGCTTTTCAACCCTGTGCATAACCCCGATTATGACTTTCTTACCGCAAACAGGACATATAAAATTATGTTTTACTGTCTCTTCTGGTGAGAGGCAAACACCACAAGTTCTGTGACCATCATAATGATATTTTCCTTCTTCAGGAAAAAATTCAATTGTGGCGAGAAAGCCACTTTTTGTTTTTAAAGCACTGGTTATGCCTTCATATGATATATCTGAACCAAATATATTTGCCTCCCGACCAAGCTTGGAAGGAGAATGGGCGTCTGAATTTGATATCAGTGTAATTTTATCGAGTGCAGACAGTCTCCAGTTCATAGAAGGATCTGACGAAAGGCCTGTTTCGATTGCAAAAATATGATGGGTCAGTTCTTCAAAACATTCATCCAGAGAATCAAAACCAGATAAAGCACCGAATATGGAGAAATGTGGTGTCCATGCGTGTGCAGGCACGAGCATTGCCCGCGGCGATTCATTAATTATGATCTTCAAAAGTTCTTTTGCATCCAGACCGAGTATAGGCCTGCCGTCTGCAGAAAGATTGCCTATTCTTGATAATGTCCTGTTTATCCTTGCTGCCTCGGCAAAATCAATTGAAAAGACAATACAGTGAATTTTTCTCGTTTTACCACTTTTACTATAAATACAACTAATCTCGGTTGAGAGAAGAAAGAAAACATCTGAAGCACAGGAATCCGGTACATGATCTGTCTGAAATTCCTTTTTTAAATGAAACAAACCGTTGCCTGAAGGTTCAAGCTTATCTTTTAATTCTGAAAACCAGGCAGGGTGCGTAAAGTCTCCGGTACCCACTACTTTTATGCCCTTTAACTGAGCCCACTTCCAGAGGCTCTCAGGACACATATCCTTGCTTGTCGCACGTGAATATCTGGAATGTATGTGAAGGTCAGCAATAAATTTCATGAACAATTATAAAAGATAACAGCTATTTATTAAAACACGTAAACACCGTTAGAGAACTTCATCCTCTAATGGGGTAAAAATATATCTATCTAAGCCTGAGCCATCTCAGCAGCAGTCCCATATATTTATTAAAAAAATTATCCCTGGGCAGGAAATAGAAGATGGGCTTCTTCCTGATTTTAAAACTGTCGAGAAGAACACGTATCTCTGGATTGTCGCCAAAAGAAAGCCCCTTTCTAAATATCTCTATTGCATCAACCTTTCTACCTTCCTTCAGATATACTCTGCCAAGGTTAAGATAATGCACGGTATTATGGGGTTCCTGCTCGATAGCTTCTGTACACTGCTTAATTGCTTCTTTAACCTGACCTCTTTCCATTGCTATACATAAAGCCAGATAAGACTGAATTTCAGGAGATTTTTTAAGACTGTATGCTTTTTCAAAACATGAAAGTGCATTAAGGCGGTCGTTATCTTTCAAAAAAATAATACCTTTTTTATATAACTCATCTGCCGTCATCCTGATATTCCTTTATTATTAAATTATAGAAAATAAAACTTAAAGTCAAAAATATAAAATTGGAATGACAAGAAGATTTGAAAAAAATTCCAACTGAGGTAAATCAAAACAATCACTTAATGGTCGGGGCGACCCGATTTGAACGGGCGACCACTCGCACCCCAAGCGAGTGCGCTACCAGGCTGCGCCACGCCCCGTTTAATTAATCTGATTTAAGATATCTCTGAGTTTCTTTTTGACAACTTCTATTATTTCGGCAGGGCTTTTAGAATCTTCTGTATTTACTTCAAAATCCTCTTTTGGCTCGGACAATTTTAGAGTGCCTTCACCAAATTTTTTTCTTACACCCTCAATCGTGTATCTTTCTTGATGAAGCAGTCTTTTTAAATGAAGAATAAGTTCGAGATCTTTCTTAATATAAACCCTCTGTCCCGACTTATTCTTCCTCGGTCTCAAAAAAGAAAATTCTGTCTCCCAGTATCTTAAGACATATGACTCGACACCGGTAATTTTACTTACCTCGCCTATTTTATAAAAAAGCTTATCAGGCAAAGGCAACTTATTTCTTGCAATTTCACTAGCAGGCTTATGCATCTAATTTTTCAATCTCTTCCTTCAATTGATTGCTAACTCTGAAGGTTACCACCTTTCTCGGTGTGATTTCAAGGTCTTCACCTGTTTTAGGATTCCTTCCTCTTCGGGACATCTTTTTCCTTACGTTAAAGGTGCCAAACCCTGATATTTTAACTGATTCACCCTCTGCAAAGGTCTGTTTAATTGTTTGAAATAGAATCTCAATTATATCCTGAGCTTCTTTTTTGGACAGACCGACCTTTTCAAAAATTGCATCTACAAGATCAGCTTTTGTCATTGATATATCTCCCACATAGAATTTTCTTAATTATATTAATGACATAGACACTTGTCAAGAAAATTTTTGTTTAAATTCGAATAGTTTTTTATTTATTTTGACTGTTTTAAGCAGCTATGTCAATGTGTTATTATAGTACGTTGATAACCTTATGGTTTATATTGGATATTAAATGTCATATAAAGATATAAGAGAATTTATCAAAGTACTTGAAAATAAAGGACTTATTACCCATATTTCTGCCGAAGTGAACCCAATCCTCGAAATTAGTGAAATTACGGACAGGATGTGTAAGGCACTTGGCGGAGGAAAAGCGTTATTTTTTGATAAAGTAAAAAATTCCGGATTTCCTATTGTTACAAACCTCTTTGGTTCATATGAAAGGATGTGTCTTGCCCTCGAGGTGAATAATCTTGATGACATTGCAAAAAGAATTGTTGACTTGCTAAATCAGGCACCTCCAGAGTCAATAATTGAAAAACTGGCATTTTTCCCAAAACTTTTTGAAATTTCTAAATATTTTCCCAAAAAGGTGAAAAAAGGTCCATGTCAGGAGGTTATTGAAAAAGACAATCCTGATCTGAGTAAATTCCCGATTATAAAATGCTGGCCAGGTGATGGTCAGCCAACTGATGAGGGCAGATTTATAACTTTACCCATGGTTTTTACTAATGATCCTGAAACAGGCAGGCGAAACTGCGGAATGTATCGCATTCACATATATGATAACGTAACAACAGGTATGCACTGGCACATACATAAGGATGGAGCAAGGCATTACGACAAGTATAAAGCACTTAATAAAAGGATGCCTGCTGCTATTGCTGTCGGCGGCGACCCTGCAGTTATATATGCCGCAAGCGCACCATTGCCTGAATCAGTTGATGAAATGTTATTTGCAGGCTTTTTGCGAAAGGAATCTGTGGAATTAGTCAAATGCATTACATCAGATATCGAGGTTCCAGCTAACAGTGAGCTTGTTATTGAGGGTTACCTGAATCCTGGTGAAATGCGCCTTGAGGGACCCTTTGGCGACCATACAGGCTTTTATTCAGCTGCAGATTATTACCCTGTTTTCCATGTAACGTGTATAACCCACAGAAAAGATATGATATACCCTGCAACTATAGTCGGAAAACCCCCCATGGAAGACTGTTATATGGCAAAGGCTACCGAACGGATCTTTCTGCCTCTTATACAACTCGATTTTCCCGAGATAAAAGATATAAACCTTCCTATTGAAGGTGTCTTTCATAACTTTGCAATTTTGTCTATTAAAAAAAGTTATCCGGGACATGCAAAAAAAATAATACATGGCCTCTGGGGCAAAGGGCAGATGATGTTTGCAAAACTGATTATCGTGGTTGACGATGATGTTGATGTACATAACCTCTCATATACTTCCTGGAGAGTACTTAATAATGTCGACTGGAAACGAGATACTGTATTTGCTGAAGGCCCCCTAGATGACCTTGACCATTCAGCAAACTGGCCCAGATACGGGGCTAAAATGGGTATAGACGCAACCAGAAAATCAAGAGAAGAAGGCATGATGCGCGACTGGCCTGATGAACTATTCATGTCCGAGAAAATAAAAAAACTCGTTGACTCAAGATGGAAGGAATACGGATTTTAAAACCCCTTTAGAAATGACCTTGCTTTGAATGCCATCAGATAAAGATAACAATACTTTATATCAGTGTAAATTCATATGGAAAAAATATTAACCAGATGGATTATAAATACAATAGCAATTCTTATAGCAATACATTTTGTGCCAGGCATTATTTATACCGGGACCTGGTGGGAAATACTTCTTGTTGCTATAATCTTCGGGCTTGTAAACAGCTTTATTCGACCGTTCATAAAATTATTTACATTACCACTTATTATTTTCACACTTGGTCTCTTTACATTTGTAATAAATGCAATGATGCTGAGCATGACATCATCGCTTTCAAAAGTACTTGGTCTCGGGTTTTATGTTGATGGGTTTAAGCCGGCATTATGCGGAGCTCTAATTATAAGCATAGTTAGTATAATTTTATCCTCCCTGTCACCCCCAGCAAAAGTTCATAGCTCATAATAAGAAGTAAGCAGTAAATGAAAACACAGAATTATATAAACATTTAAATGATTACTGTTATGAAGCCCGTATTGTAATCAAGTTTCTCAGGTTTCTTTAGTTTATCTGGTTTATATGGTTTAAGGACAATTTAATTCTCAGAATTGGAAGTGAGCTGAGCCCCCAGTTAAATAAACATATAATGACAATTAACGGGGCAGGCTGGAATTTAATGCTTCGCATTGGAAGATAGCCTTCGGCTGGAATATATATATTTATATAGTTTATTTAGTCATTTACTGCTTACTTCCTACTCCTTACTCCTAACCCCATACTTTTTTCCCTTTTCGCCCTGCTCCGTGCTCCATGCGCCTTGCGTTTTAATGCTTACTTCTTAGTGCCTACTGTTTTGGGTTTGTGCTTAAGGCGGGCATTTTGCACATACTGAGGTAAATAATGCGGTACTTAAATATCGGTCACCCCTGTCAGGTAATATCACAACTATTGTCCCCTTATCAATCATTTCAGCCATTTTCAAGGCACCACAAAGTGCAGCACCGCTGCTCATACCAACGAAAAGGCCTTCATTCAATGCAAGTTTACGAGTCATCTCAAAAGCCTCATCATCGTTAACATTTAATTTATCATCAGGGAAATTATGGTCATATATCTTTGGAACGATCGATTCATTCATATTCTTCAACCCCTGAATACGATGTCCTAATAAAGGTTCTACCCCTATTATCTTTATATTCTTATTATACTCTCTAAGTCTCTTGCCAGCTCCCATAAGGGTACCTGTTGTACCCATGCCTGCAACAAATATATCGATATCTCCGTCCGTCTGTTCAATAATCTCCTTTCCAGTGGTTTCATAATGAGCCTTGATGTTAGAAATGTTATCAAATTGATTGGGCATGAAATATCCATTAGGTGACTCATTCAATAATTTGTGTGAGAGTTTAATCGCACCGTCAGTGCCTTCATTACCAGGGCTTAAAACAAGTTCAGCGCCAAAAGCCTCGAGGATTTTCCTCCTTTCCAGGCTTACACATTCAGGCATAACAAGCTTGACTTTATAACCTTTTGCTGCACCCACCATTGCAATACCAATACCTGTATTGCCAGAAGTCGCTTCAAGTATGGTATCTCCATTTCTAAGAGTACCTACTTTTTCAGCATCCTTAATCATATAATATGCAATCCTGTCCTTGACTGAACCACCTGGATTGTTTCCTTCAAGTTTGGCCAGTACTTTAACTTTTGAATAAGGGTTTACTTTCTCCAGCTTAACAAGAGGAGTATTACCTATGCAGTCTAGAATTCCCATAATAATTCCCCTCCTTTAAAAAATAACAAAATAATATAACAGATTTTCAAGATTTTTTTAAAGTGTTCTGTTATCTAAATAAACCCTCAGATATTAATGTCACAGTATTCGCAAACGACGCCCGCTCTGTCAAGTAATCTTTTTGAATTAACAGGCCAGGTTTCGTTTATCGGTTACGTCTTACGGTTACGAAGCCCGTTTCGTGTGTCGGTTACGTCTGTCGTGTTTAACGAATAACTTTTAACGCTCTCTTTACTGCTTAGTTCATACTCCCTACTTCTTACTTCATATTTTTTTGCCTTGCTCCTTGCACCCTGCTTTTTACTCTTTACTTTTTTAATCAGGCTTTTTAGCAGTATAATTACTCATGATTGTTACAGGTCTGGGACAGTGCTCGCTGGATTACCTTGCCCTTATAGATAAGTATCCTGATGTTGATACCAAAAAAGAAGTGCTTGAATGGTATGAACAGGGTGGAGGTCCTGTTGCTACTGCACTTGTAGCACTTTCACGATTGGGAATTGCGTGCAGATTTTATGGAATTATAGGCGATGATTATGCAGGAGATATGATCAGAAAATCATTAATAGAAGAAGGAGTTGATGTTGCCGGGCTTATAAAAATAGAGGGCATATTATCACAAGTGGCATTTATTGTAATCGAGAAAGATACCGCCAAAAGAACTATATTCTGGAGAAGGCACTCTGGAGAAGCTCTATGTTCTGAAGAGATAATAGATAACTTACTTGATGGAAGTGATTTCCTTCTTCTTGACGGACTTATGAAAGAACCTTCAATCTATGCTGCGGAGAAGGCCAGAGCATTGAATATCCCCGTTATGCTCGATGCTGGAAGTGCCCGGCCTGGCCTTCTTGAGATAGCCCAGCTATCTGATTATGTCGTAGCATCTGAGGGATTCTCAAAAGGAAATGGCTGGGTTCATACTCCAGAGGCTTTGCAGAAAGAGAAGGATAAACTTGGTATCAAGGTCCTCACGATCACCATGGGTGAACTTGGAAGCATAACCATTTCGGATGATTTGGTTATTGAGATGCCTGCATTCAAGGTGGAAGCGATTGATACTACAGGGGCAGGTGATGTATTTCATGGTGGATACATTTATGGACTATTACAGGGCTGGAGCCTCGGTGAAACAATCAAATTTGCAACTGCTTTAGCAGCGATGAAATGTATGAGTATAGGGGGAAGAACAGGAATTCCAAGATTAAGTGAGGTTATGAAATTTTTAGAGAATAATGGATAAATCAATCAACTATGAGGTCAATTTTTTGACTTATGAGAGACATTTTTTGTCACTACATAATCTGTTAACATAGCATTATCTATACTAACCTTTTGTTTTTATTTAAAAAACTTGATCAATTTTTCCCTTTCAGGTTGGCATGTATCTTGATAAAGAAAATATATACGATTATTTATTGATTGAGCATATAAATATTTATTTTGAATAAAGGAGGGAAGAAATGGGATTAAAGTCGCTAGCTGAAGGAATAATTTTACAGTCTTTATCTGATCTATGGAGCAAAGAACATCAGAAAGAAAGTTTGTATTTTTTCAATGGAAAAGGTTTTAGTATATATGCTGATTTAGCAGGTATGAATACATATGATAGATTAAGGCTTTATAATTTAGTTAATGAAATAATAAAGCGCGAAAGAATTGTTGTGGATGAAAAAAAGAAAGATTCAGAACCTATGGTGGTACAATGTGCAACATAGTAATTCCAGTATCTCTTGTCAAACAGGAAATATTTGTTATATAAAAGACGATAGTACATTTATAGAAATCATGAATTTTATATATAAAGATTATTGAATTCTTTAATTAAAACTAATCACCCCTCCGTAATAGTAAATATTTTACCAGACAATTTTAGCATAGAAAGTTTTGTCTCAAAATTAATCACAAAAACCCTTTTAAAATAAGAATATATCAGATGCTGTAGTATAAAATTTGTGTTATTATATTTTGATGGAATCAGAAGACAGAAGAAATTTTAAGAGATACAAAAAAGAGACCGAGTTTATACTCAATCTGGATTCAGGAACATATAATTGTAAAATTATCGATTACTCAGCCGATGGTATCTCCTTATATATTTTAGATAGTAATCTCTCACTTCAAACTGGCAGCCTTATCGAATTAAATATCGAAGACCCTGAGATGAAGTTTATCGGTGAAGTCGTACGGACAAAACAGACAGAAGATGGTTACATCGTAGGATTTAAAAGGACTAACAACATTTGTGGGTCCTGCTCAGATTTCAGAATTTCCGATATTTTGATTGGTCTTCAGAGGAGCACAAAAACAGGTATCCTGGAAATAATACACGGCATAAGGCTCACAAAGATATATATCAAGAACGGCGATCTGATATTTGCAAGTTCAAATCTGGAAGATGACCGCCTTGGTGAAGTTCTCATTAAAGAAGGAAAAATTACCCTTGAACAATTTTTTGAGGTTTCCGATAGACTAAAAGCAACAGGCAAAAGGTTGGGAACTCTGCTTGTCGAACTAGGTTATTTAAAATTGGATGAACTCTCGAATGTTATCAGGCATCAGGTTGAGGAGATCATTGTCAACACCTTAAACGCTGAATGCGGAAAGTTTGAATTCAAAGAGGGTCCGCTACCTACCAAAGAGGCGATAACCCTGAACCTAAGCGCTGCAAATCTTATATACCAGGGCATCAAACGGGTTTACAATTTTCAATATATACTACAGGACTTCCCTCAATTAGATGCTGTTATAAGCCTTTCTCAAAATCCCCTGGATCTCTTTCAGGACCTTACGCTTGATGAAATTGGGAAAGAGATACTTTCTCTTATAAGTGGCAATTCCACTGTAAAAGAAATACTTTCACTATCTCCAGTAAATGATTTTGAATCAATCAAGACAATCTTTGCCCTGCTTAGTGCAAAGATAATCGTAATAAAAAGTAATAAAACTCCTTCAGACTTCTCTCCTGAAGACTTCATAAGTGAACCTCATCCTGAAATAGATCCCGAATTCTTAAACAATGTGGAAAAAATGTACAATTCATATAAAACCCTTGGATATTATGAGATCTTAGGTGTAGATAAAAAAGCTACAGATAAAGATATAAAAAAATCATATTTTTCAATGGCAAAAGAATTCCATCCAGACAGGCATTTTGCCCTCCATTCAGAGGATTTAAAAATAAAATTAAATGCTATATTCTCTAACATTACAATTGCATACAGTACCCTGTCCAATCCTCAAAAAAGAAGAGAGTATGACAGTTCTTTATATAAGCATCCTGCAAAGTCAGCCTCAAATGAAGATATTGCTAAAAAACGGTTTAATGAAGGGAGATCCAGGATGGCGGTAAAAAGTCTGCGCGAAGCAGAAAAATTATTCAGCGAGGCAATATATTTTGATGATTCCAAACCTGTTTATCACTATTATTACGGAATGGTCCTTAATAAATTAAGGATATTCAAGGATGCAGCAAAAGTTTTAAATAAGGCAATACAACTCGAACCGCAAAATGCTGAATATTTTGCCGAGCTTGGTCATGCTTTTCTGGGACTTGGATTTAATAAAAGGGCAGGAAATACCTTCAAAAAGGCGCTTAGTATTTCACCTTCAAACGAGAAGGCTCTTGAAGGTAAAAAAATATTAGAGAATTCATAATCCGGTTTAAATCCTATCTATGTAATCTGTAATGATCATTTATATAAAAACATACGTCTTTTGGACTGTCTAATATTTTAAAAAATCTGAGATCTTCTTGATTAATCATACCATTAGGAATTAGGGTATTCCCCATCCACTCTATAAGACCCTCCCAGAACTCTGAACCATAGAGTATTATAGGAAAAGAGTCTATCCTTTTGGTCTGCACAAGTGTTAATGCCTCGAAAAGCTCGTCCATCGTGCCAAACCCACCGGGAAAGATTATGAAAGCAATTGCATATTTGATAAACATCAGCTTCCTTATAAAAAAATAACGGAAGGTAATTCCGATATCCTGATATTTGTTTTTTGCCTGTTTTAGTGGAATTTCTATATTAAGACCTACAGACGGAGATTTACTCTTCTTTGCACCTTTATTGGCACCTTCCATAATGCCAGGACCGCCACCTGTTATAATAGCAAAGCCGTCATCTGACAGCATCTTTGCTAGAGAAACAGCATCTTCATAATACCTGTTACCTGGTGCTGATCTAGCACTTCCAAAAATAGTTACTGCAGGTCCAAGATCATGTAATGTCTCGAATCCGTCAACAAGTTCCGACTGTATCCTGAATACTCGCCATGTCTCAGATTTTTTTAGATCTTCCATACTTTCATAACTCCTTTCGAATTAAACCCTTTAAAAAGATGAGCTTCTTTAAGTGTTAAACAACATAAGATGATTAAAAATGTGTTGATCACATTAAAATAATACTAAAGTTATCTTCTAATAACAAGAAGCTTTGTCAATTCTACTATTCAGTTTATTTCTTTGTACCGTGAAAGAATTCACTGCCCATTCCGGGATAGATAATTTGTTCATCTGCCGGTGTGGGCTTATCTACAACCGGCCACTTGCCTGATTGAGGTTCTGCTCCTTCCCTTGCAATATCAGAAGGTCCGGAATCCAACATCACCGGGTTTTTACGGATTTCAAAGCTCTTGACATTGCAACTGAACTCGATTGGAATACCATTAGGGTCAAAGGTATATATAGAATGAATAAAACCGTGATCTATAATTTCAGAAACCCAGATATCTGCTGCATTAAGTCTGTCCTTAATTTCCCATAGGATTTCATCCGTTTCAACTCCAAATGATACGTGATCAAAGACAATCGGTCCCTTAACCGGCCTGCCATGTTCCTTTTCTTGTATTGTCTCTGCACCAGGCCACTCGAAGAATGCGATAGTATCATTACTTGAAATTTCAAAAAAGTAGTGCCTGTAACCGGGCTTCCCGAGTCTGGCAATCAATCTCATTCCCAACAAATCTCTCCAGAAACGTATAGTGCTGTCCATATCCCCGGTTACCATAGCTAAATGGTTGATTCCATTAAAATTTATCAAATTGTGCTCACCCCTAACTTTTTAAATTTAATAAAAGTCTAATAACTTTAAACCCCCTTAAGATTTATGCTTTCTCTAATGGTATACGCTGATGGTAGCATTATACCACCATCTGCTGAAATTCAGGTAATTACCACTCTAACAGAGTAAAAACTAAAATGAAGAGGCATATTTTGGTTGAGATTAATTAATACTCAGGTTAATATAAAAATACAAGCACTTGCAGGAGGTACAGATGGTAGTTGGTAAACCATTTCTTACAGTTGAACAGATACAGAAGAAGGTTGTTGAACTTGCTGATAGGATATCGGAAGACTATGAGGGAAAGAATCTGCTTGCAGTTGGAATTCTAAAAGGTGCTTTTATGTTCTTCAGCGATATTGTAAGGCTTATAAGGGTACCCCTGGCTATTGATTTTTTGATTGCTTCAAGTTACATCAATACCAATACATCAAATGAGGTTACAATTCATTATGATCTCAGGGAGGATGTTACTAATAAAGATGTCCTGCTCATAGAAGATATTATAGATACAGGTATTACTCTCAACTATATAAGGGAGCGTATGCTCATTAAAGGCCCCTTGAGTTTAAAAATATGCACTTTCCTTGATAAAAAGGAGAGAAGACAGGTTAATATTCCACTTGATTATGTAGGATTTGAAATTCCTAATAAATTTGTTGTAGGCTATGGGCTTGATTATGACAATAAATTCAGAAACCTTCCCTATATATCTATTTTTAAAAAGACTGCATAGATTCCGGAGGTAATTTAATTATGTATGAATTAACAGTAGAATTAGGTTTTTCTTCTGCACATCAGCTAAGAGGCTACAAAGGAAAATGCGAGAATATTCACGGTCATAACTGGAAGGTACAGATAAATGTAATAGCAGATAAATTAAATGAATTAGATATCGCGATAGATTTTCAAGATATTAAAAAAACAGCAAAAGAAGTAATTTCGCCACTCGACCATACATTTTTAAACGATATTTTTCCCTTTACCGAAAAAAATCCTTCTTCTGAAAATATTGCAAAATGGATATATGATTCCATTAAAAAGAGAATAAATAATGATAATATCCAGGTGTCTGCAGTAACTGTCTGGGAATCCGATACTGCATCAGCTTCATATTATGAAGATTGATGTTAGTTTTGCTGAAGAAATAATCTCAAAAGCCCTCAAGAAAGGTGCTAAAGAGGCAGAAGTATATATAAGATCCTCAAAAAACCTGTCTGTTGAGATTAAAGACCAGTCTGTTGATTCGCTCACCTCTTCTCTGAGCTGCGGGTATTCATTACGCATTGTCAAAGATGGATCTCTTGGCTTTTCTTATTCTACTGACATAAGGGAGAAGGATGCGGTAATTAAAAATGCCATTGAGTCAGCGAACAATTCGGACAAAGACATCTATAATGATCTGCCAGAAGCATCCGGCATGTCTGATGTCAAGGTGTTCGATAGCGCATTAAGTAAAATAAGGGAAGAAGATGCTATCAAGAAGACGATGCTTCTTGAAAAGTTTGCATATAAAGAGGATAACAGGATTAAAAAAGTTAGAAAGGCCTCTGGCTCATTTACATCATCCGAGACAATAATTATGAATTCCAACAACATAAAAACAAACTACTTATCTACATCATGTTCAGCACAGGTTATGGCGATTGCTGAGCAAGGTAATGATAGTCAGATAGGCTGGGATTTCCAGGGAGAAAGATTCATTCATAACATCTCTTTCGAAGAAATAGGCAGAAATGCAGCAAAACGTGCGGTCCTCCTGCTAGGTGCACGAAAGATTGAAGGATCAAAGGCATTTGTTGTATTAGACAATACTGTAACAGTTGATTTTCTTGGTATATTTGCCATGTCTCTTTCTTCTGAGTCTGTCCAGAAGGGTAAATCACTTCTAAGAGATAAACTAAATAAAAAAGTCATAAGCCCAAAGATAAATATAATCGACAGCGGGATTCTGCCGGGAAAATTAGGTAGCAAACCTGTTGATGACGAAGGAGTCCCGGTAAAAGAAAAGATATTAATCAAGGACGGAGTTCTCCAGACTTATCTATATAATACATATACGGCCAGGAAAGGCGGTACGTTCTCAACTGGCAATGCTGTAAGAGGTGGATTTTCAACATTGCCCTCAGTAGGGATAACCAATCTTTTTCTTGAATCTGCCTCCAGCTCGGATAATATCACAAAGGACAGTATCTTCAGCTTGATAAACCGTGGATTATATATACTTGATGCAATGGGAGTACATACTGCCAATCCAATAACAGGAAATTTTTCGATCGGTGTGACAGGTCTCTGGATTGAAAAAGGAGAGATAAAATTTCCTGTTAAGGAGGCTGTAATTTCCGGAAACATTCTTGAATTTTTCGATAATATTGAGGCAATTGGTGATGACCTTAAATTTTATGGTAATATTGGTGCTCCAAGCCTTATAATCTCCAATATAGATATTAGCGCGTGAGTAAACATCTATCGGTAAAGCTATCAGGCAACGACGCCCGAATCGTAAATACAAACGAGTTAAATAATCTGGAGTAAAAAATGCAGGTTGCGATGTATTATGGCAGTAATGATATCAGGCTCGAGGAAATGCCTATTCCTGAGATCGGTAATCAAGAAATGCTTATACGTGTAATTGCAAGCGGTATATGCGGAAGCGATGTAATGCACTGGTATCGCGCCAACAGGACTCCACTTGTTCTTGGCCATGAAATAGCTGGCGAAGTGTCTGCTGTCGGCAGCGGCATTAAGAAATATAAGGTAGGTGATAGAGTTGCAGCATCACATCATGTTCCCTGTAACACCTGCCATTATTGTCTGATGGACCATCACACTGTCTGCGAGACTTTAAGACAGACAAATTTCTACCCGGGGGGGTTTTCAGAGTATGTAAGGCTTCCTTCAATCAATGTAGAAAGGGGTGTCTATCTGCTGCCCGGGGAAATATCATTTGAAGAAGCTACATTTATCGAGCCGCTCGCCTGTGTTTACCGTGGACATAGGATTATAAAAACAAAGACAGGAGTAAGTATTCTTGTCATAGGCAGCGGTATTTCAGGACTTCTGCACATCCAGCTAGCCAGAATTCTGGGCGCATCACTTATTGTTGCTGCAGATATAACTCAATACAGGCTTGATTTTGCTGAAAGATTAGGCGCTGACGATTCTATTGATGCAAGAAATGATCTTCCCGAAATGTTCAGAAAGCTAAATAAGGGCAGGCTTGCTGATATAGTTATACTTACGACTGGAGACGAAAATGCCATCAATCAGGCATTGCATTCGGTTGACAGAGGGGGCACGGTGCTGTTTTTTGCTCCAGCCAATCAGGACTTTACAATTCCGCTGAATGTTAATGAACTATTCTGGCGAAATGAAATAACTCTAACATCATCTTACGCAGCAAATTATAAAGAACATATGGTTGCATTGGAACTTATACTACAGAAAAAAATAAATGTTACTGACATGATAACCCACAGATTGCCGTTGTCAGAAACACAGAAAGGATTTCAACTTGTAGAGTCAGCAAAAGAATCACTTAAGATTATAATTGAACCACAAAGGTAAATCGCAAGGCGCATGGCGCATAGCGTAAAGGCAAAGAACAAAGCGTAAAGGAAAGTAAGGAGTAAGGAGTAAAAAGCAGGGTGCTAGGAGCAGGGAGCAGGGCGAACCAGAAAAACTAGAGAAACTAAAGAAACCAGAAAAACCATATAAACTAAATTAACTAAACAGGAGGAAGGATATTATGGATTGGGGATTAAAAAACCGTCTCTCAAGAATAATTAAATCCGATGGCAGGACTGTAATGCTTGCAGTTGACCACGGATATTTTCTCGGGCCTACATCAGGTCTAAGAGATGCAGGTAAAACTATTAAACCTATCCTGCCATATGCTGATGCATTGATGCCCACAAGAGGAATCCTGAGAACATCTGTAGCTGCCAATACCAGTGTCCCGATAGTCCTCAGGGTATCCGGAGGAAACAGCATACTGGGCGAGTTGTCAGATGAAGGGATTACAGTAACATTAGAAGATGCCATGCGATTGAATGTTTCTGCAATGGCTTTATCGATTTATGTTGGTGCTCCTAATCAAAAAGAAACTCTTCTTAATCTATCAAGGCTGGTCGACGAAGGTCAGCGCTTCGGTATACCTGTGCTGGCAGTTACAGCAGTTGGAAAGGATATGGCACGCGATGCAAGATATCTTTCGCTATGCTGCCGAATAGCATCTGAACTTGGCGCACATTTCGTCAAGACTTATTATTGTGAAGGATTCGATAATATTGTAAAGACCTGCCCTGTTCCATTAGTAATGGCAGGCGGCAAGAAACTGCCGGAACTCGAAGCACTTGAACTCACTTACAATGCAATAAAGCGTGGTGCTTCAGGGGTTGATATGGGCAGGAATATTTTCCAATCAGATGATCCTGTAGCCATGATACAGGCTGTGAGAGCAGTAGTGCACGATAATGAAACACCTAAAAAAGCGTATGAACTGTATAAAACCCTTAAGAGTGGAAAAAAGAAGAAAAAAGGCAAATAAGAAAATAAGGATCATCTCAAATAGAATTGCCAAAATCATAAATAAGCTATTTATTGTTAATAATTTAAGAGAGTGTCTGCCTCTAGTTTTTGTATGAGATTTCTTGACATATAATAATCTTGACTTATAATAAAATAAGTTTTTATAATAATTTTTTGATTACTTTATAACGATCTTTTAAAATGAAATTTTCAATAGAAGATATTCCCGACGAAGGCCTTAATTTAGATATAGAGGAGAAACTTATCTTAGAAAATTATAATGCAGTTTCTCCCGTAACAGCTCATCTTGAGCTACTCAAGAACGAGAATCAAATAATAATTAATGGCAGATTAAATGTTAAACTGGAATTCCAGTGCAGCAGATGTTTAAAAAATTTTGATAAAAAAATGGATATACCCTTTTATATGGTTCTTAATCCTATTAAAGAATTGCGTATTGCAAGACACGAATTAAAAGGTGATGAAATGGATACAGGATTTTATACAGGAAGTGAAATTAATTTACATGACATACTCAAAGAGCAGATTTTGCTTAATATACATATGAAACCTTTATGTGATGAGAATTGCAAGGGCATATGTCCTAAATGTGGAAAAGACTTAAATACAGAAAGCTGTTTTTGTGAAGAAAAAGATATAGATCCAAGGCTTGAAGTTTTAAAAAGTTTATTGGAAAAACAAAAGGAGTAGAAATTGGCAAATCCTACACACAGGCATTCGAAGTCAAGAAGGGATAAAAGAAGGGCTAACTGGAAAGGTAGATTACCGAATCTCAGTGTGTGTCCTGAATGCAAAGCACTAAAACTGCCTCACAGGGCATGCACTAGCTGTGGTTCATATAATGGCCATAAAATTCTTGAAATAGTTGAAAAGTAACTATGATAGTAGCTCTTGATGCTATGGGAGGAGATCAAGCTCCGACTGTAAATATCGAGGGAGCTGTTGAGACCATAAATGAATACAAAGATATTGACGTAATTCTTGTTGGCAATGAAACTCTGATTAATAAAGAGCTAAAGAACACGAGATATAATTCACATCGCCTTTCTATACAGCATGCTTCTCAGGTTGTCGAGATGCATGAATCCCCTTCCCATTCCATAAGGAAAAAGAAAGATTCTTCGATACATGCAGGCATTCGACTCGTCAAGTCAGGTAAAGCTGATGCTTTTGTCAGTGCAGGACACTCCGGTGTAGTTATGGCAATATCTCTATTATTACTGGGGAAATCAAAAGGTGTCGACAGACCTGCTATTGCGACTTTGATGCCTACTTTAAAGGATGTTTTTATAATGCTTGATGTAGGTGCGACCGTTGACTGCAAACCAGAAAACCTTCTGCAATTTGCTTTGATGGGAAATACTTACTGCAAACTGATCCTTGGAAAAAGAAAACCAAAAGTCGCACTACTGAGTATAGGAGAAGAGGACTCAAAAGGCAACGAGGTCACAAAAGAGGCGTTTAAGCTTATTCAGAATTCAGGGATTAAATTTATCCGTAACATCGAGGGCAGAGAAATTTTCTCGGGAAAGGCCGATGTTGTAGTATGTGATGGATTTACAGGCAATATTGCCCTGAAAATCAGCGAGGGACTTGCTGAAACAATATTGAAAATGTTGCAAAAGGAAATATCTTCTGTTTCAGCCGGTAAAATCGGTTATCTTCTTATGAAACCTGCTATCAGGAATTTCAAAAGGAGGACTGATTATGATGAATACGGTGGAGCTCCATTGCTAGGAATTAATGGCACAAGTATAATAAGCCATGGAAGGTCATCATCAAAAGCCATAAAAAATGCTATTAAAGTTGCTGCTGACATTGCTGAAAAAAAAGTTTACAAAGCGATCTCGATCGCAATAGAAAGAGATCTGCAAGATAGGAAAAAATAATCTTGATCAAAGGAAGAATTATATCTACGGGTTCTTATGTTCCAGAAAATGTTGTAACAAATTATGACCTCGAAAATATTGTTGATACATCTGACGATTGGATAACCGAAAGAACTGGAATAAAAGAGCGCAGAATAGTAAACGGTAATCAGGCCGCTTCAGACCTTGCTTATGAATCTGCAAAGATAGCCTTAAAAAGGGCTCACCTTAAATCAAAGGATATAGATCTTATTTTAGTCGCAACTGTTACAGGAGATATGCCTTTTCCTTCTACTGCATGTTTTCTTCAGAGAATGTTAGGAGCAAAAAATGCTGCTGCTTTTGATGTAAATGCTGCCTGCTCGGGTTTTATTTACGGCCTCCATATTGCTAATAGTTTGATAAAAGCACAGATGCACAAAAGGATACTTCTTGTAGGAACGGAAGTGATTTCAAAATTCACAGACTGGCTGGACAGGACAACATGTATCCTTTTCGGCGACGGTGCCGGCTCAGTTATAATTGAAGGCACAAAAGAGAGAAGAGGAATATTTTCAACTCATATTTATTCAGACGGAAATTTATCAGAGTTAATATCCCTTCCCGGCGGCGGTTCAAGATATCCCGCTTCGAGAGACTCGATTATTAAAAGGAGACATTTTATGAAAATGAAAGGTAATGAAACATTCAAGGTTGCAGTGAGAACACTTGAAGACATTGTAGTTAAAACCCTTAAAGCCAACAATTTAAAACCATCACAGCTTTCACTCTTAATTCCTCACCAGGCAAACATCAGAATTATACATGCTACCGCTAAACGGCTTAATCTTCCTATAGAGAAAGTTTATGTAAATATAGATAAATACGGCAATACATCAGCAGCCTCAATCCCAATAGCATTAGACGAAGCTTTTTCAGATGGTAAGATTAAGGATGGGGATTATATTCTTCTTGAAGCATTCGGCGGCGGACTCACATGGGCCTCTTCATTGATAAGATGGTAAAAGTTTAACTATGTTATACGTAATATGTTAGACGTTCTCACTTCTTACTACTTCATACTCCCTACTTTTCTTTTTTCCTTTCTCTGTCTCCTTCTTTCTCTGATATTCCAGATACGGAAAATTCTTTCAAGCTTTTCCTTGTAAACCATCGAAATGAATACCAGGACTATGGCTATGCCTATCAAAACTGAAAATCTGTAGTACTGATTATTGCGTATATATGCACCACCAAGTGAAAGCAAAATAGTCCCGGCAAATCTTCCCGATGTACTGATTATCAGGAATTCCCTGGTGGTGAGATGTCCCAGTCCCAGTACATAGGACAGCAGGTCTTTAGGAAATCCAGGAATAAGGAAAAGTAGAAATGCAAGGAATGCACCTTTATGGTGCAGAAGGTAGTCGTACTTTTCAAGGGTCTCTTTTTTAACGAATTTCTCTACAAAGGGCCTCCCGAATATCTTTGCCATCGAGAAAGCCAGCCATGAGCCAATCGTAAGACCAATAGTTGAAAGAAAGATTCCCGGTAACGTTCCGTAAAAATAACCTCCGATAAATCCTGTTACTTCACCTGGAACCGGTGCGGCAACTACCTGAAATATCTGGAGTATAATAAATCCAATGAAGGATATAGGACCCAGAGAGACAAGGAATGACTCTAATTTCTCCCTGTCCATAAAGAAATGAAAAGTACCGCTTTTATAAAGGATAAATATTATACCTAAAAAGAGGAAAAGGAAAAGAATCCTGATCCATGTATAATTAATCTTATACTTGTCTTCTGAATTTAATATGTTACAATTACCCCCGCCTTTTAGTAGATGCTATAATAGCATCAATAATATTTATTTTTCACCTTTGTTACCTTTATCAAAAAAATGTTTTACTATATCTATCGGAATAGGAAATAATATGGTTGAACTTTTCTCTGTTGAAATCTCTGTCAATGTCTGGAGATACCTCAGCTGAAGGGCAATTGGTTGAGACGAAATGACATTGGCAGCATCAGCTAGAGTTTTTGATGCCTGGAATTCACCTTCTGCATGAATGACCTTTGCCCTTCTTTCCCTTTCAGCCTCTGCCTGACGTGCGATTGCACGCGTCATTTCTGCGGGCAGGTCAACGTTCTTTACCTCAACTGTCGTTACTTTTATTCCCCATGGCTCTGTTTGGAAATCAATAACTTTCTGGAGTTCTGCATTTAGCTCCTCTCTTTTAGCCAGAAGGTCATCTAGCTGGCTCTGACCGAGAATGCTTCTCAGTGTAGTCTGGGCAATCTGTGAAGTTGCATAATAAAAATCTTCCACCTCTGTTATTGCCTTTATCGGGTCTATCGGCCTGAAATAAACTACTGCATTAACCTTAACCGTTATATTGTCTTTTGTTATAACATCTTGCGGAGGGATATCCATAGTAACAGTCCTCAGGCTGACCCTTACTAGTTTATCAATTATAGGCCAGATAATAATCAGTCCAGGCCCCTTTATAGGTATTACCCTGCCAAGCCTGAATACAACACCCCTTTCATACTCTTTTAATATCTTTATAGCACTCATAAGAAGATATACCACAAAGAATATTACTATAATGATCCCAGTAAATAATGGTGTAAATACCGGCATTACTTTACCTCCTTTTTTATGACCGTTAGTTTTAAGCCAGAGACAGATACGACCACTATATCATCTCCCTTGCTTATATTTTCATCTGAACGGGCAGACCATATTTCACCGCGCAGCAAAACCATTCCGCCTTTGCTAGTTATATCTGTTTCGGCTGTTCCTACCAGACCTATAAGACCTTCACTGCCAGTTACAGGTTTTCTTCTGTAAGCCTTGTATGCAAGCCTGAAGGTTACAGTGAAAAACAGGGCTGTTACAACTACTGCAGGTATAATTAGAGATATCGAGACCTTTAAAAAGGGCTCCTGAGACTCAAACAGCATGAGAGAGCCTATTATCATGGAAATTATGCCTCCAATGGTCAGCAGACCATGCGAGACAACTTTAACTTCAAGAATAAATAAAACAAGCGCAAGTATTATGAGAAGTACGCCTGCATAATTTACTGGAAGGGTCTGGAAAGAATAAAATGCCAGAATAAGAAAGATTGCTCCTGTAACTCCCGGAAAAATAGCTCCCGGATTGGTAAGTTCGAAAAACAGCCCGTAAAATCCTAAAAGCATTAGCATATAAGCAACACTCGGGTCAGATATAAAATTGAGAATCTTATATCTTAACCCCATTTCCTCTTTGACAATTACTGCACCGGCTGTTATGATCGTCCTCTTGCCTGCAGTGGTGTTAACTTCTCGACCATCAATGTCTACAAGGAGCTTATTTATGTCCTTGCTGACGATATCTATTACTTTCTTTTCCAGCGCCTCTTTTTCAGTTGCAGAGATGCTTTTTCTCACTGCATCCTCTGCCCATTCTGCATTTCTTCCTGTCCTTTCTGCCAGTGATTTTATGTAGGCTGCTGCATCGTTTGTGGCTTTCTCAACCATTGTCTTGTCCATTTTCCCTCCGACTCCTACAGGATGAGCAGCACCAATATTAGTACCAGGTGCCATAGCAGCAACATGAGCTCCCAGTGTAATGAAAACACCGGCAGAGGCAGCCCTTGCACCGCTTGGCGAGACAAAAACAACAACTGGCACCTCACTGGCTATTATGTCCTTGACTATGTTTCTCATTGAAGTATCAAGGCCCCCGGGTGTATCGAGTTCAATGATTATGGCCTCAGCCTTCATATCATTTGCCTTTTTTATGCTCTTGCCGATGAATTCAGACGCTACAGGGTTTATTACTCCGCTAAATTTTACGACTAGTACCTGATTGCCTTGATCCTGGGAAGAGGCTGTAGCTATAATGATATAAAATGAAGCAACTAAAAGGGTAAATGAGAGTAATTTCTTTAACATATTTTATTATACAATTAACCGGAATAGTTTAGGTTTTTTGTTCTATCTTGTCCCCTAATAAATGTTATCATATAACTCTTTTATTTTAATAGATAATTTTTCTTTCATCCCTAAATTAGCAGTACAAGATGCAGTCGTATACTTTTTACTACGAAAATACATTTATTTCATTAAGGAAAACACTTATAAAAGACACTGGGATATCAGAGTTGAGAATTATTAGATTCTCCACTTACACCTCCGTGGTGTAAGGAGAAGGTTCTTTTTTATTATATAATCAATAGGTTGATAGATATAGTTAAACCTATTGATTAAGTAAATAAAAGTATGTATCTGATCCCAATATCTTCTTTAGTTACAATGATCATCTATAAATTTCTTTAAATTTACAACAGTATTTCGTTTTATATTATTTCTTACAAAATGACTGAAAATTTCGAAGTTTGAACATTGAGTTGCTACCATCCAGATAAAACTTACAGCTCCGAAGTAAGGTATCAAACTAATCTCTGATTTATTTAGTCCCCGTATTTCCTGATACCCTTCTAAAAAATCCTTCATTATTATTTCTGTATCTTTATAGAATCGAATAATTGAAAAATAAAATGAAGCTATATCATAAACAAAATAACAACAACAGCATGAATCAAAATCATATATAGTAATCTCATTGCTATCTGAAATATGATAATTTGCAGGATGAAAGTCACCGTGACATATTCCAAAGTCAAGGTCATTTAAAGAAATTGACTCAAATTTTAGCTTTAAATTATTTATGATTTCATTTAAATTCTTTAAATCATCATGTCTATCGTCAATGAAAGGCTCAATACTAAGAAAAGACTTATCTAACAGAGATCTAATATCAAGGTAGCATTCACGGTTTTTCAGTCTTTTATTGATAGTTAAACTGTGAATTTTAGCCAGCTCTCTGCCGGTAATATGACTTTGCTCTGATGTAATTCTGGCAAGGGGTGATTCGCCTTTTGCATAAGAAAACAAAACCGCATATCTCACACCTTCAGGAGCATATATCTTCTGAATTAAATTGTTATCTCTATCTGGTACAGGAATAGAAACAGAAACACCGTTAGCTTTCAAGTATTGAAGAAGTTCAATTTCAGCCTCAATTTCTTCCATATTTCTCCAGTTGTATCTATAAACTTTAAAAATATACTTTGATGTTGAATCTTCTACAAGATAATTATCGTTAAGGCCTCTAAATAAATATTCGCATAGTATCAGGCCGTTTAGAGGATATTTTATTAAAATTTTTTCCTGCAAAGCACAGGATGATAGAGTTGAATATTGCACTGGAAATGATTTATCGTTTTTCATTTTTTAAAAATTAACAATCTTACTTATATAAATTTTTTAAGGAATTAGTATAATTCGTTTATATCCATTTAGTCCAAGATAGCAACTATTACCCCTTAGTTTTAATCTATACCCTGTTGATGGGTTTTTCAAGCAGACATATTAGGGACAAACTATTGCTGTCAGCCATCCAACAATAGCAAACTTCATTTAAAATTTTGTTATTTTTACTTCTATCTCTTTACCCTTTTCCAGAATGACAATGAGCATCGAATTGGGGAAAGTACCCGGATTTAGGTAATAAATATCTTTTTTCTTTTCCATTCTCAGCCGGTGAGTATGGCCATGCATATATAAGTCAATCTTCTCTCCATCAAATTTTCTTTCTAATTTTTTATCTGTAACAAATAAACCATGCCCATGAAAAATTCCAATCATTTTTCCTTCAGCTTCTATAATCTCTTTTTCTTTTAATATTTCTTTGATTGCAGGAGGATCCATATTACCTGCAACTCCGCAGAAATTCCCCAGTGTCTTTAATTGTTGAACGACTCTAATATTAGTATAATCACCGCAATGGACTATTAAATCCAGTTTTAAGTTTTTAAGTTTTTCTAATACCTCAGGGGATAAACTGGAAGCATGGGTATCCGAAATAACTCCTATTTTCATAACTCCTCATTTAAATTTATTTCTACTTTTCAAATTATTATTAAATATTAATATCATCTATTTCGAAAAACAATAACAAAAGGAATAAAAAATTTAGGGTAAAGCTGACCTCGAATCGGCATTTTGATTCTTAAATAATCTGATATAATTTAATTAAGTATATTTCAGCAAAAGGGGGGACGATTATGACTTATGAAATGAAATGTGATTGCGGGAAGACCGTGACTGTAGAAGCCTCTAACAAAGACGAAGCAGTCCATAAGGTTAAAGAAATCATGAACGAAGAGGCGATCAAAGAGCACATGGCATCTGAACATCCGGGACAGCCGGTTCCGACAGTTGAGCAGGCACACGCAATGATAGAACAGAACCTTAATCAAGTGAGCTAAGCTAAACTAAAGAGCATTCTATAGAAGGAGGATAATTTTGTGTTTTTCTTAAATTTTAATGAGGCAGTACATTTCATAGTGAATATGAGAAACTTCAGAAAGATACTCATCATAATATTCGTTTTTACAATCATTGTTTATTTAACGAATTCCTCTTTAGCGACAGAAGGCAAAGTATGCACTCCAACGCAAAATGATGTCGAGGGTCCATACTACCTGCCTGATGCACCAATCAGAACACAGATCGCAGATCCGGACGAGCCGGGAGAACACATAATCATAAAAGGGAAAGTCTTACGCATTGATTGTAAAACGCCTATTAAAGACGCACTTGTTGAGATATGGCAGACTGATTCAAAGGGAAAATATTATTACAAGGACGAAGGATACAGATTGCGTGGACAGATGAGAACAGACAAGGACGGTTTATATAAGTTTAGTTCCATTAAACCCGGACGTTACAGGATAGGCTTCGGTTACAGGCCTGCACATATTCACATTAAGGTTTCTCATCCTGGTTACACAACTCTGGTAACACAGCTATATTTTAAAGGTGATCCTTATCTCTGGCCGAAAGATGCATGCGGCAGAGGATGCAGGTCAAATGATCCCTTGCGTATCATTGAATTAAATAAGAAAAAGGACATGCTTGAAGGAAATTTATCAATTATTTTAAAGCCGGATAAAAAATAAAAATAAATATCTTGCCTGAGTGACTATGAAGAACAAAGTTGTTTTTATAACAGGGTCCAGTAACGGAATCGGCAGGGAGACCGCTTTTAAATTTGCCTCTGAAAAGGCAAAAGTTATATTAACTTATTTTAATGACAGGCAGGGAGGGCAAAATACAGAAAAGAGGTGCATGGAGCTGGGGGCCTCTGAAACATTACTTATTAAGTTGAATCTCAAGGATAATAAAAGCATATTAAAAGCAGTTGATAAAGTTGTTAAGACATTTGGAAAGATCGATATTCTCATAAATAACGCTGGTGCCGCGGTCTGGAAGCCGTTTAAAAAACAGAACCTTGCTGATATTGAAAATCAGATCAGGACAAACCTTGAAGGACTAATTAAGATTACCTCTATATGTCTTCCTCATGTAAAGGATATGATAATCAACATATCGAGCGGTGCCGGACAGACAGGTGTTGCTGATCTTGTTCCTTATTGTGCAACTAAATTTGGTGTTCGGGGATTTACCCAGGCCCTTGCGCAGGAGATATCAAGTCCGAAGATCTACGCTGTCAATCCCGATATGACTAAAACTAGGATGACCTACTATCAGGGGAGGCCTGCTGAACAGGTTGCTCAGGTTTTATTAAATACGGCAAAGGGTAAGTACAGGAAAACTTCCGGCGGTGATATTAATGTCTGGGATTATTATGAGTGATTTAGCATTCACATCCTCTGACAGAGTACTGGTTCTGGGCGCAACCGGTTTTATAGGCAGTCGCCTTGTAAATGAATTATTAAAACAAAATATAAAGACTCGCGTCCTAGTTCGCAATAAATCAAAAGCCGCTTCTCTGTTTCCCACGGATGCTGATATTGAGATATTAAGCGGTGACGTTCTCAAAGGTGAAGGACTAAGCGAAGCACTTCAGAATATTCATACTGCCTACTATCTCATTCATTCCATGGGAGGCCGGAGCATAAGGCAGAATATCGAGTTTGCAGAAATGGACAAGAAATCGGCGAATAATTTTGTTACTGCGGCAGACAAGGCAGGTCTTAAACGTATCATTTATCTCGGAGGTCTAGGTGAGATGGGCGAGGATCTGTCAGAGCATCTAAAAAGCAGGACTGAGGTAGCAGAAATCCTTTCACAAGGTTCGGCAAAAGAAACATTTCTCAGGGCAGCTATCATCATAGGCGCAGGCGGCTCATCCTTTGAAATGCTACGCTATCTTGTAGAACGCCTGCCGGTCATGATATGCCCAAAATGGATAAATACACGAATTCAGCCTATAGCAGTGAGAGATGTTCTTGCATTTCTTGTGGGGTGCCTTTTAAACCCTGAGACAGCCGGTCAAAAGTTCGATATCTGCGGACCTGATGTACTGACGTACAGGGAAATGATGAACCAGTATGCTGAAGCACGTGGTCTTGCCAAAAGACTTATAATTGATGTGCCCGTGTTAACACCACAGCTTTCCGCTTACTGGGTTGATCTGGTAACTCCCGTGCCTTCAGGGGTTGCTCATCCTCTGATTGAAGGCATGAAGAACGAAGTTATATGCAAAGACAGCGGTATAGATAATTATGTAAACATCGATA
Source organism: uncultured Nitrospiraceae bacterium (assembly GCA_964345225.1). GTDB lineage: Bacteria > Nitrospirota > Thermodesulfovibrionia > Thermodesulfovibrionales > UBA6898 > CAYFQB01. The sequence continues at coordinate 59,639 of CAYFQB010000016.1, forward strand.
AGACCCCTTTTAAAGAGGCTGTAAAAATAGCTTTTTCAGAAGAAAAAACCGGGCCAGGTATAACAGGTTTTTAGAATTACATCAGTTAAAGATTCTTTTTCTTCGTAATATATCTCTTGCTTTTAAAGCGCTTTTCTCCTTGTCCTTTATCTCACACATTATATCGAAGTCAAAACCTTTAGTTTTAGCAATAAACAAACCGAAGTCCCCAAGATTTATTGAGGCTGAATGTGAGCCCGTTCTTTTTGTCCTGTCCTGACTGCTGTAATCTACAATAGGCAGGCCGTCTTTTCCTTTCCATGTAGAGTAAGCTCTTAAGAAAGCCTTGTTCATACTTTCTCCACCGCTGTTACATCTGTGGTGAAGAGTGTCAAAAACAACCGGCATCCCGGTTTTTTTGTGCACTGAAATACAATCTTTAACATTATAAATACGCTCGTCGTTTTCAATAACAAGCCTCCTTTGTATCTTTACAGGCAATGTCATGTATCTCTCGATAAATCTAGTCATGCTTTCTCTTTTATTTCCGTATGATCCTCCAACATGAATTTGAATCTTAGATGTCATGTCAGTACCAAGCAGATCAAGCACCTCTGCATGATAGCTGAGTTCAGTTACACTTCGGTAAAATATATCTTTATCGGGTGAATTAATAAGCGTAAACTGGTCAGGATGCATGGAAACCCTTATCTTGTGCTTTTTGATAAATCTTCCAATTTCTCTTAAATTTTCTCTAAATTCCTTCTGCCACGGAAACGTGCAGACCGGATGAGATGCAAAGGGGATTAAATCAGAGGTTATCCTGAAAAAAAGCAGGTTGTTTTCCTTGTTAAACTTAAGTGTCTCCATAAGACAATCGAGGTTATTCTTTACAGTAGAACGCATCCTTTCTTCAGAATAAGAAGCCAGTCGGAATGTCCTGGAACTCCTGCAAGGCAGAGACAGATTAATGCAGGGATATCCTATCTTCATCTACTCTTGCTTGAAGACCATTCAGTAACTGCCTGGAACCTGTTGACGTGCAGGCAGTATTCTATTTTGACCATAATGAGCACAGTTGATACAGAGTTGATAAATGACCTCAGTGTGGAATGTTTTTTTATGAATATGTCTGCAAGTTCTGTTCTTTTTCTGCCCCTTACAAAACGGGCCTTACCCTGAATGGTCACTGCCTCTGCATCTATGTAATCTTTAGATGTATTTTTTGCCGTATTTATCAGAATTGAAACATTTTTGTTTTTAAGCATGTTTCTGTACTTTTGGGTCTTCTTCGGTGTGGCAAATAATATATGCCTGTTATCAGGAGTAAGTGCAAAAGATACCAGAGAGGTGTAAGGTTTATTGCCTGATAAAGTTGCCAGCACTGCATGACGCTGTTTTCGGTTGATAACTTTTAGCCTTTGGGGTACGTCTGCATCACCTTTTGTTTTTTGTATCAGTATTTTTTTACCCATAAAACTCAAACTTTTAATTTAAATGTATAAATATTATACATAATAACGAATCGCTTCGGTGTGAGTCTTTTTTATCCGCCTTGTAGTGCCTTCCCGCCTATTGCGCGGCCTACCAGTCGGAACATCGTGTAGATCCCAACACTTCGGGGCCAGTTTTTTTGATATGGTGGCGTGTTTGATCCAAATAAATCTGTATTGTGCCATGTTACACTATTGAGCACTACATTTCTGTGCCATGCGTAACATTTTTCAAAATAATAACTAATCAATTATTCCCTCAATAATCCTAAGTACTTGTTTTTATTACTTTAAAAAAACTGATTATTTACCCTTTATTGGCATATATTTTGATTAGTAGTTTTCGAAATGAATCTAGGGGGATATAGAATATTATCGGACTGCTGAACGGCATACCTCGGTAAAACCTGCAATTTCTTTCAGGGAGGTGATGGATATATTATTTTTTTAAGTTACAGGATACTTAAAACTTTTAGTCTTGTAGCTTACAGTATTACAGTGAATTAAATCATTGTATTGTCTTGTAAAAATGTCGTGTTATTAAATGTTTTTCTGAAAATAACGCAGACAAAATTAGAGAAGGAGGCCAATATGAGAAATGCACAAAGAGATATCATTTATCTCTTATTGATAACCGTATTAACGATTGGCATTTTCATGGTAGTAGATGCACAGGCGGAAGAACAAATGAACGTGATAGGGGAGGAATTACTGCCTCCAAATGCCAAGCCCGGTGAATGTTATGCAAGGGTTTTCGTTCCACCAACATACAGGACTGTATCAGAGAGTGTCTTGAAGCGAGAGGCTGCTGAAAAGCTTCAAACACATGAACCAAAGTTTGAAGCTTCAGAAATTCAAGTTATGGTAAAAGGCCCCTCCGAGCGTCTGGAGATTATACCTGCAGAATATGAGTGGGTTGAGGAACAGGTCCTTATCCAGCCGGAACATAAACATTTAAAGTCAGTTCCTGCGGTTTACGAGACAGTCTCAGAAAAAGTCCTGGAAAGGCCGGCTCACACTATCTGGAAAAAGGGAACCGGTCCAATTCACAAGGTTGACAACGCAACCGGTGAGATTATGTGCCTCGTTGAGGTCCCCGCGACCTACAATACCATAACCAAACGAGTCCTCGTGAAGGAAGCCTATACCAAAGAGGTAATTACTCCTGCCAAGTACAAAACAGTTCGCAGGATGGTAATGAAGTCTCCCCCAACTGTCCGTAAAATTGAAATCCCAGCTGAGTACAAAGATGTTAAGGTGCGCAATCTGGTTACTCCTGCAATGGCAACGAGTATCCCAATTCCCGAAGAGTATCAGACAATTACAAGGAGGGAAAAAGTAACAGACGGCCGTATGGAATGGCGTGCAATCCTTTGTAAAACCAACATAAAGCCAGGTTTAGTATCATCTCTGCAGAAAGCTCTTTCAAAAGCTGGATACAATCCAGGCGCTATTGATGGTGTATTAGGCAGCCGTACTATGGATGCTGTAATGGCTTACCAGAGAGATAAGGGGTTGCCAGAGGGTCAGCTAACTATAGAAACACTGAATAGCCTTGGCTTAAAATTATAGCTATAGCTTAAGAACTCACCAAAATCCGGTCGAACTCCCTAACGGGTTCTGACCGGATTTTTTTCTATAAAAACAAGAGTGATTGAACAAAACCGTTTATTTCAAAAGCCTGTCTATTTTCATCTCTTTTGTGAGATTAATCACTGCTTTTTTCCTCTATTTTTGTTTCTATTTATATAAGTTAATTTAAATAAATTATATACTTTATTTATTAAGCACAAAAACGTTATTATATCTGAGATGATATGTACTAAATTTAGTTTAATTGAATGAAAGATCCCGCTATAAGTCATAAAACAGTCAAGATTTATAAAAATGCATTGATACCAGCCGGAATAATTTTTCTGATCGTTGTTTCAATATGTATTAACTCAAGCCCTGTCTTTGCTGTTCAAGGCTCTGATAAGCAAAATAAGCCCGATATCAAGAATGCAATTATTAAGATTTATACTGTCAAAAATAAGCCATTCTACTTTAATCCATGGATGACGTTTCCTGCAAATAATGAAAATGGCTCCGGCTGTATTATCAATGGTAACAGGATATTGACAAATGCTCATGTTGTGGCCAACCAGACTTTTATTCAGGTCCGGAAATACGGAGAATCTAGACGATACAATGCCAAGGTTTTGAACATATCGCACGAAGCTGATCTTGCCCTTTTAAGTGTTTATGATAAATCTTTTTTTTCCGGTGTTGAACCTCTGGATATCGGCGGATTGCCCGAAACACGACAAGAAGTCTTCATTTACGGTTTCCCAGAGGGAGATTCTCTACGTATAGCCAAGGGGATTCTTTCCTGGATCGGACATCAGACGTATAAACACAGCAGCAATTATTTTCTGGCTGGTCAAATTGTTACTTCAGTAAAGCCGGGTAGTAGTGGAGGGCCCGTAATAGCAGATAGCAAGCTGGTCGGGGTGCTGATGCAGGCTCATGTCTCTGAAAATACGGCCTATATGGTCCCGAGTCCCATTATAAAACATTTTCTCGAGGATATTGATGATGGTCATTACGACGGCTTTCCTGATATCGGACTGGTTACGGAAACAATGCAAAACCCTGACATAAAACGTAAATACAAAATGTTAAAAGATCAGACTGGTGTATTAGTAAATCATGTGCATTTAGGTTCTCCGGTTTCGAGTATGATAATGAAAGACGATATTTTATTGGCAATTAACGGGCATCTCATAGGAGATAACGGCACAGTAGAAATTCGACCAAATGAGCATACCAGTTATACTTACTATGTAGAGATGCTCCAGCTTGGTGATAGTGTTAATGTAGATATCTTGCGAGATGGCAAAATTAAGAATTTTACACTTATCCTCAATACAACACAAAAGGATTTTATGCTCGTTCCAAGGGAACAGTATGACCAAAAGCCAAGATATTTTATCTATGGTGGAATCGTATTCAGTCCGCTTACTAAAAATTTTATTAATGAATGGCAAGAAGCACCCGAGGAGCTGATTGTAGAGTTATCTAACTGGCCTACCGAAGAAAGAAGAGAAGTAGTGGTCATACTGCAGGTTTTGCCTTCCGAGGTTAACATTGGATATCAGGATATAACCGGTTGGATTGTATCAGAAGTCAACGGGAAAAAATGTAAGGACTTTAACTATTTTGTTAAGAGTGTGACAAACTCTACCGGAGCATTTATCACATTTAAGAATACCAAAAATTTTCAGATTGTCATAGACAGAAGGAAAGCACTGGATAGCCATGCACATATTCTGCAGAATTATAATATAAAAGAAGACCGTTCTCCTGATTTTAAAAGCCCTTATTTAGCAAATTATTTATCAACACGGTAACATTATTAACCTAAACCCTCAATCTGCCATTTTCCAGCAGCACTTAAAAGACGTTTAACTAAGTTGACTTATTTTTATACGACGCTTAGGGGGCAGGATGGTTTATACAAGTTAAGACCCTGGCTTACTTACACCTCCGGGGTGTAATTGTATGAGTGATCTGGATACGCTGAGAGAATGAAATACCAATAACTCAAGTTTATCGGCCTTGTAGTGCCTTCCCTCCTATTGCGTGGCTTGTCTGCCTAAGGCGTGCCTACCCCGTTACTTTAGTTTTACGAATGCCTGATCCCGAATCTGCGAATCAACAAACCCATGTATTATAAATTTACAATTATTAATTTTAATAATAATCATATTTTGACAATAAACCGGTTTTGTGATATTAAATGAATTAGGAATCGTATTGGAAAAAAAATTAAGAATTTTAATGGGGGGGGGCAGAATAAGACTTTGGTTCTCATTTCTTTTAAACTCACAATTAGTTTAAAAGAATAATCGAAGTCTTCCTTTTTTTTTTACAGTTTTTAAAGGTTTTCTAGGACTTTAATCCCACAAGTGGTTCTTTAGGGGGCTCTTAGCTGAGCTGTAATGTGTAGATAAGTAATATTTTACAGCTTAGCTATTTTATTTTCTCTTCAACTTTCTTGCTGGCAACCTGAACCTTCAAAAAACTCTGGAAGGAGGTGTGAGAAAAGGCATGAAAGAGTCTAGTCGGCATTAAAATAGGTAATAACAGACGAAAATATTTCATTGTAAAAGGAGGTGTGATAAATGAGAAATCGAGCATTTTTTACTTCTTTTTTGACATTCCTGATTTTTTTAGTGGGTATATATTCTGCAAACGCCTGGACTCCCATGCTTGTTGAGGAAGACCCCCTTGTACGTATGCCTGGAGCACAACCTGCCGACATTAATAACCTAGAACACCCTTCACGGTGTTATAACTGTCACGGAACCGATGTTGTAGATATAAATGCTGAATTCAATAAGTATATAAGCCCTGATTATAACTGGCGCGGTTCCATGATGGCCCAGGCGGCCCGTGACTTCATCTTCTGGTCGTGTCTCACGGTTGGTGCGCAGGATTCCATATGGGCTGTAGGTAGACCGAACGCATCGGATATCTGTGAGCGTTGTCATTTCCCCGAAGGATGGCTTGAAGGCCGTTCAGAGCCAACGAATGCATCTAACATGAAGGCAGGCGATTTTGACGGTGTTCAGTGCGATGTATGTCACAGAACCTATGACCCGTTCTTTTCCTTTACCTATCAGGGTATGAGAGATACTGGCTACTGGATGGATTTCTGGGACGAGGCGAGTAATTTATCAAAGGACATGGCAGACCTTACGCTTGCAGAGGACGCCCTGCAGGCAGACTGGCTTTTACTCTTTAACGGTAGACCTTTCTACACTGGAACACCAAACAATCCTCTGAACATGTCTATCTTTTCCTACCCTACCTTTGATGAGAATGCAGCCGGTCAGTATTTTGTAAGCAATGCAAACAGGAAACGGGCTTCTTTTGCTGATGCCCAGGCAAAGCATCAAATGTACTACAGCAGATACCACAAGAGCAAATATTTCTGCTCAACATGTCATGATGTGTCTAACCCAATACTTGCTAACCTCCTGTCGGGAGGAGTTGATCCGATGCAGACCCGTCAGGATTTCCTTGGAACAGATAAGACTCTCTATACTGAAGAAAACCCAGCCTACTCCTACTACCACGTTGAGAGGACCTTTTCGGAGTACAAGCTCTCTGCATACGCACGTGTTAACGCGGATGGTTCTGAAGGTACTGCAACAAATATAACCTATTACGTTGACCAGTTGCCCCAGATGTCACCGGCTCTTCAGGTCATTAAACCAGTAACTTGGGCAAACAAATGCCAGGACTGTCACATGCCGGACGCAAAAGCCGGATATAAGGCATGCAACAAGCCTGTACTCACCCGTCCTACAAATGAGCATCCTAAAAGCGGCGTACCGGTCCACTTCCAGGCCGGCGGGAATATCTTCGTGTCAGAAGTTCTCGCTAGCGGCGCTCCGGTTCCTCATGGGCAGGAAGACCCAACTCTGGGACTTGACCCGGTAAACCAGGCCCTCTTAAATCAGGGCCAGGAGATACTTACCATGACCCTTACTGATGGAACGGGAATCGATCCCATAGCACTTATGGATGGAGCAGTCCATACCCGTTACATGCTATGGTCTGCAGGCACCATCAAAGATGTCAACTATTCTAATGAAGATCTGACATTCAAGGTTGTAAACAATACTGCTCATAAACTCATTTCAGGTTTTCCCGAAGGTCGCCGTATATGGATCAATATCAAGGCATATGATGAAAACAATGTGATTGTCTATGAGGTAAATCCATACGACTATACTGCCCAGACGCTGAAGGGACTTGACTATCCCTACCAGCCCTATGTCCCGAGTCAAGGCAATCCGTCCATCCTTACTGACTTCAACATAGACTCTACTCTCGATCTCCCGATTGCCCTCGACCCTTCAATAGAGATACATATCGATGAACTAATTTATGAGATGAAACCCACCAGCACGATCACAGATGAAAACAAAACCTTCCACTTTGCACTGGCAACGGGTCGCTACAAGGATAACAGAATCCCTCCGAAGGGATTTGACATTGCGAGTGCGGCAGCCCGTCAGGTTGAACCTGTCTGGCTAAAAATATCCAAACCTGACTACTACTCACAGGCTGAATACCACGGTGGGTATGACGATGTAAGCACATTAGCCCTTGGAATCAATTTCCCGATCAACGCTGTAGCGTTTGTGATCAATCTCTATTACCAGACCACCAGCCGAGAGTACATAGAGTTCCTGCGCGACGAAATCAACGGTACCGGCAACCTAACCTTGTACGAGCCGTCTTTTGCCCGTAATCAAGGATGGAACCTCGATCCAGACCCCACCTACCTGGTCCAGACCGACCCCTTCTTCACACAGCTGAAGGCTTGGGGCAACACGATATGGGAACTATGGGTCTATAACGTGGCCCGAAAAGTTGACCCCCATACGGGAGAAATTGGCACAGAAGGCGGAACACCCTTCCTCATGTACTCTGCTACATTTGGTGACATCTGTGCGCCAACTGAGCCTAAAGAGGTAAGCTGTGATGACGGGATTGATAATGACTGCGATGGATTGATAGATGTTGCTGATCCGGATTGTCAGGTTACAAACTGCTCCATTTATCAGGACAAAGAAACATGTAATGCTGATACGTCTTGCAGATGGGATAACAGAAACAAAGTATGTATAAATAAATGATCTGTAAATAAAGGGCAAACGGAAAGAAAGGGGAACAAGATTGTTCCCCTTTCTTCTGTGTTTTAATTGATTAACTTGTAGTTCTCACGGTCAGCTTTAAGTTATTTTAAACATCCTGACCCCAAATAGTCACATTAGTTATTTAAATTATGTTATTCACCACTTACACCTCCGGGGTGTAAGTGAGGTCACCCTGGCTTAACTATCAGTGTGTGGCCTTGTGAACTTACAATTTCTACGGTCTCACCAATATTAACCGGGCTACTGTAGCTTTCAAGCTCTGCCCGCCATATTTCACCGTTCACCTTTACATAGCCTGACGGTGCTATACGTTCTATGACTTGACCGCTCAATCCAATTAACGACCCTGTTGGGCCTGTATTCCATTTGTCATATGAACGCCATACAAACGGAAACAAGATTATATCTTTCACTATCCAGATAATTATGGAAACCCATACTGACCACATCGGGATATTCAGTAACATACGGAGCATTATCAGGATCAAAATCAATGCAATAATTGCCGGCAACTGAAACAGTGAATACCGTAATACTATCCTATGTGACAGGCTCTCCTTCTTCATAAGCGGGCTAATTTCTGCCTACTGCGTGACTCCTTCCTCGCTTTAATTAGTCGCGTATTCTATAGCCAAAACGTGTAATAGCCTTTTCAATATCTTCCTTCTCTGTAACGGTTTCATCATAGCTGACCGTTGCCGACCCTATAGTCACATGCGCATTAGACACTCCCTTAACAAGTGACAGCGAATTCTTTACCAGATTTGCACAATGGCCGCAGTACATACCCTCTATGTTTAATTTCTCTAATTTCATGGAAAACCTCCCTGATAAATTCATTATATATTATTTTATTATTTAGTAAAAAGGTGAAGAAAATATGAAAGACGCCTTACATCGGGATACTGGACATGTTTACTCTTTAGTTTTCTTTGCGCCATGCCCTATGCTCTCTTCTCTTTGCCTTTACCTGTTTTTTACTGCCTACTTCTTACTGCTTACTCATTATTTTTTAATATGTACCCTACCCTGTCCTCTATCCATCTAATATAGTTATTTCTCATGTCAAGCCTGACACTTTTAAAGTTCCTCAATTAAATAAAGCTATCACCTTAAATTGACAAAAATGTGTTTTTTTTGATATAAAATTAAGCTCTAATTGTTCCATTTCTGTAACAAGAAATATATACTATACTATTATAGTATTATTTCCCTGGTAGCTTATCTGTCCCGAAGCGTCGGGATGGTGGCTGTCAGGTTTTGTTCTTTGAAAAATGTTCCCGGGTAGCTCAGTTGGCAGAGCGGGTGGCTGTTAACCACTTAGTCGGGGGTTCGAGTCCCTCCCCGGGAGCCAGTAAACCACGTGGGGTTTACTGCCCTGCATCCTATGTGGTGCGGGGCAAAGCCCCTTTTTTTATTTAAACCAAGTAGGGTTCAGTGTCCTGAATGCGGAGTCATGTAATCCATTGACTTCATGACGAGTCGTTCATGGCTGAATTCTACTTTTTATAAACCACGTGGGGTTTACTGCCCTGCATCCGAATTCATAAACTCAACGCAGTTTATGGCATTATGACTGTCTAAAATTACAACCCTCAATGAAAAACCCTGTAGCAATCGACAGAGAATCAGCCATTTGACATTTTTTTGTTTTAGTTGTAAATTATTTTCTGTTAGTAGAATCTTACAGACAAGACCATGAGAAAAGTGCATAATTGTTTATGCAAGCAAATGTATATCGATGCCTTTTCAGGTTGGGCATTGTTTAAGGACAAAATTATTATTGCTGTATTTCTTACGCTTTCCTTTTTTTTAATTCATCAACCTTCTTACGCTCAGGACACATCACAGCAGATAAAGAAGTGGCATGCTGTTGAGACCGCAAAGATTAGGGAACGCATCTCACGATACGAATTGAAGCTTGAGAAGGCTAGAGCCGCAATGGCACAGGCCCAAAAGGCCTATTCACTTGCAAAAGAGCAAAACGACTCGGCTGCGGCTGAAATTGCCCGTGATGCCTATGAAATCTCCTTAAAGTCAAAAAGCCGGATGGAGGCATTAATCAAGAAAGCCATAGCCCGTTTACAGACCATAGAAAGCCTCTATCATAAGTCAGGGGAAAGCCACTTGGCAATGACCTCTTTCATGAGAGGTGATGTTAGGATAATGAAAAACGGAGTCCTCGTACCATTTAGCGCTGATACCCCCCTTCTGCCCGGCGATGTGATACAGATAGGATCTGGAGGGTTCGCCGAGATTATGTGTACCGACGGTTCCAAAATGCGTCTCGATGAAAACACCCGCCTGAAGCTATCATCAATAGACAGTGAAAGGTCATCCTATGAGTTGTACATGGGCCGCATCGAGGCTAATATAAGAAAATTCCTAAGAAGGGAGTACTCGTTTTTCCCTGTTTCTTCCTCATGTAAATGCACGGGTGGTGTACGCGGAACGCAATTCGTTATCGAGAACGACCCTGATGGTACCACCACTTTCATTGTCCTCGACGGAGAGTTCGAGATAATGACCCTCGACAGAAAAGAAACGCTTCTTCTTTTAAAGAAAGGCCAGAAGGCTTTGGTGAACAGGGACGGTGAGATTGAGGGTCCCTCCGAGATAAACCTTAAGGAAATGAAAAAATGGTGGGAGAGAAACTGAGTATAAAGCTTCTTCTAATCTTTTCCTTCCTTCTTACATTTATTTTATATCCAATCCAATCTCACGCCCTAGACTGCAGCTCGCCTCCTACCGGATTCGGAAGAAGCTGGTGGTCAAGCTACGCATCGTGGTGCAGGTCCTGCGGCGGTTCCCCAGATGTAAGCACAACAAGCTGCACGCCAGGGCCGAACTGGGGCAAAAGCGGCTCAAGTGGGTGGGGTAGTTCTTCTGTACCGGAAAGCCGATTCGATCTGGAAGAGCAGTGGCGCCAGCAGGAACAGGAGCGCATACTCAGGGAGAAGGCAGAGAGAAGGCGTAAACTCAAGGAGATCGAGCAGGAGCTTAACCGCAGACAGGAAAAAGCGCTGGAAAGGGATTGGGAAGAGAAGGAGAGAATCCAGAAGAGCTTCAAGGGCGACTATTCAGACGGAGAACTGGGACTCAAGGATTCAAAGAAGGTCGAACCTTTTAGCATTGATGTAGATGTAAGTGTCCCTGAGACACCCAATGCATTAGAGAGGGCGATTTCTACCACGTGGAAACAGCACTACTGTGGCAGATGGATCACAGGCTTTAGCTTCCCTGCGGCCCAGAGGGGTGATGCAACAGAGGTCAAGTACCTAGGCAAACAGGCCCTTATGGCATTCAATGGTGGCGCCCCCGAGCTTCAGTGCCCAAGCACTATAGAGCCTCTGCCCGTTGGTTTCGGTAAAGCGGTGATAGACTCCAAGCTTGAGCTTAAGAGGTTTTACAAGGTGCTTAACATGGCGGTAGAGGAACAGGCAAAGACAATAGAAAGTACTAGTAAGGAGCTTACCCTGTTGAGGGTAAAAAAGAGAGATACAGAAGCCAAAAGGATAGAGTTAGAGGAAAAAGTAGAAACGCTCAAAAAAGAGATGGGGAAGCTCTTAGGCTCTAAATCGTTCGAAACGGAAAAAGAAAAAACGAATGAGTTAAAGGAGGAAACGTTCCCTGACGGTCAGGAACCTGAAAGTGAGGAACTGGCAGCGGCAGAGGACGCCATGGCAGCAGCCCTTGCAGCTCTTGAGGCTGCTAAAGAGGCTGAGGCCGAAGTTGATGAGGATCTCAGCAATGCAGAATCTCAAAAGATTGGTGCTTTAGAGGCATTGGACGAATATCAGAACATGTTCAATAGTGTCAAGGAGGACCCTTCATTGGCAACAAAGTACTTAGAGAAATTTACCAGTAAACACGGGGTAAAAAACCAGTAAGCCTATGAGAATTAATATTCTTCGTCTATTTTTAATATCTTTCATTACACTTGCATTATCAGTATTGCCTTCATACGCCAGTGAGGTCGAAGAACTGATAGAAATCACAAAGAGCACAAACAAGGATAATGCACTAGAGGCCATAGAGTTACTCGGAACCGTGAAGGAGGCTGATGCGGTAGATATCCTTATTGGCATCCTTAAAAACGACAAGGATGATGAGAAAAGGGCAACTGCCACAAGAGCGCTTGGTTCTTACAATGGGCCTCTTGACATTCGGGCAGTAGAGCCTCTAATAAAGGCTCTTGGCAAGGACCCTTCGGTAGAAGTGCGCTCAAGTGCAGCCTCAAGCCTTATGAACTTTAAGGATAAGAGTGTCATTCAACCGCTTACATTAGCGCTGGAGGATCCGGACGAGAAAGTTCGTGCCCAGGCAGCTTATTCTCTGTATTTTTTTGCCAAATACAACAAAACCATGGATACCTCTTCTGCTGTAGCCCCCCTTATCTATGTGCTTGAAAACGATTCAGATATAAATACGAGGGCATCTGCAGCGTTTGCCCTTGGTGGTTTAAAAGACACAAAGGCGCTCTCACCACTTATGACAGTACTCAAAAGTGAAAGTAAATATATAAGGAGCAATGCTGCTTTTTCGCTTGGCGATCTGGCAGAAGATGGTATCAAGGAACCCTCAGCCGTGCCAGTACTCATAGCAATGCTTAAAGATGATTACTTCCGTATTAGGTGGAATGCGGCAAATTCCCTCGGCAATTATGGCAATAAGAGGGCGGTTAAGCCACTCAAAAAGGCGCTCAAAAGTCATTCATCCTTAGTCCGGCATTATGTATCTGAGGCACTTAAGAAACTTGGGGTCAAAGAGGAGGAGATTAAGGATATAAAGCCCGACCCTGAAGCAAAGCTTAATGACCTCCTGCTGCTGGCCGCTGAAGCGGATAAAAGAGACTCTTACTATATTCTGTCGGAACTCGGCAAAATAAACGACCCAAGAGCAACTGAGGCTCTGATTTCTGCCCTGAAAAACCTGGACAAGGACATAAGAAGGAATGCTGTATGGGCTCTTGGGAGTTACGGTTATAAGGGAAAGCGCAACCCATCAGCTATCGGGCCTCTTATAGAGGTGATCCTCAAAGACCCTGAAAGGGTAATCCGGGAGGCTGCGGTTTCAACCATTGCTAAATACAAAGACCCCCGTGTCATTAAAACTTTTATAAGCGCTATTACAGATACAAGTTTAAAGGTGCGTTGTCAGGTTGTTACATCTCTCGGAAATTACAAGGATCCGCGTGCTGCCGATGCTTTACTGGCAGCCCTTTCAGATCCATACTCAGGAGTTAGGCTTAAGGCGGTAAAAGGCTTAAGTAAATATGAAGATCCTCGTATAGTAGATGCCTTAAAAAGAAACCTATCCGATTCTAATCCAAATGTAAGGATTGAGACTGCTAAAGCGTTAAGTAAGCGCAAATACGCAGGGGTAATAGAGGTGTTTATACAAGCACTGTCTGACAAGAACGAAAAGGTTCGGATTGAAGCTGCAAAAGAGCTTCAAAATTATAAAGATCCCCGCATATCCGACGCTTTTGTAAAATTAATGTCCGATTCAAGTGCTGAAGTGCGAAAAGAAGCTGTAGAGGGCATGCATAAATACAATACACCTAAAATAACCAATACCCTAATAAGTGCTATCTCTGATTCGAGCGAAAAGGTTCGGATTGAAGCAGTTGAAGGGCTCCAGAAATATGAAGGCCCACGCATTGCTGACGCCTTTATAAAAGCTATCTCTGATTCGAGTGAAAAGGTTCGGATTGAAGCAGTTGAAGGGCTCCAGAAATATGAAGGCCCACGCATTGCTGACGCCTTTATAAAAGCCATGTCTGATTCGAGCGAAAAGGTTCGGTCGAATGCTGCAATTGGTTTACGCAAATATAATAATCCTCAGATAGTCAATACAATGTTGAATGCCCTATCCGATTCGAGTGCTAGTGTACGGGAAGAGTCTGTCGAGTGGCTCGGCGACAAGGGGTATGAAAAAGCCATCAAGCGCATTATGCAGCTCCTTAAGGATGATAATAAATGGGTTAGAGATAAGGCTGTAAAAACCCTCGGAAAGCTCGGTGTTTCACCTGATGACATAGAACGAGGTCGAATAAGAGTAGACTACATAGCAGAGCTAAAGAAGGAGGCAGAGAGCCAAAACCATTCGACCAGGAGTTACGCATTCAGCACTCTTGATGATATGACCATCAAAAGAGCAAGGGATGCACTAATTGACCTGCTTCTTAAATCAAGTTTGACAGTATCAAGAGATGATGCGGCTAGTGCTCTCGAGTATTCTACTTTCTCTGACCGCAAGACCATTGACGCACTCATATACGCCATGGAAAAAGACCCCGAATGGAGCGTCAGGTATAGGTCGGCGAGTGCGCTTGGAAATAAGAAAGACCCTTCATCTGTGGGCCCTTTGATTAAGGCCCTTAGAGACAGAAAGAACGTTGTAAGAACATACGCTGCAACCTCACTTGGCAAGATAGGAGATAGGCAGGCTGTAGAGCCCCTGATAGAACTTCTCAAGGACCCTGATGAGGGAGTTGTAGCATCGGCAAGAAAGGCTCTCAAGAAACTCGGCGTATCAGCGGACGAGATAAGGAGTGCTGGCTTCAGTCCCCGTGAGCAACTACAACTTTACATGGCAAAGACAAAGAACAGCTTCTACCTGGATGAGTCTTTAAGGAAAAATATAATCGGGCTGATGCCCTCGGTGATCCCGCCCCCAGTATTGCCTGAGGAGTCTCATAGGCTTATGACAGAGGGAAAGGTCGCTTTCAGAATGGGAGACTATGATGAGGCCGAGGAAAAGCTCAGGAAGGCCTCAAACCTAGCCCCGTGGTGGGCTGACGCCTACTACAACCTGGGCCTTGTCTTTAAAAAGAACCGCAACCTGGATGATGCAGTCAAATGTTTCAATCTATATCTGCTTGCAGCCCCGGGAGCCAAGGATGCTGCTTCTGTAAAGGAGCAGATATATGAGATGCAGTACAAGAAGAAGCGTTATGATGAGGCCGGGCTCCATATCGATATGGGTAACGAACACCTGAACTCAAGCCGTTATGAGGACGCAATAGCTGAGTTCAATAAAGCATTAAGACTTGATCAGGATTATGACCTTGTACATTACAACTTGGGTGTAGCATTGAACGGCTTAGAGCGTTACAAAGAGGCCATACTCGAGTTTGACGAGGCCATTCGCCTTGGTTTCGACCTTCATGCCTACATAGGAAAGGCATATGCCTATGCAAGATTTCGTGACTACAAAAAGGCCATAAGCATTATTGAAGAGGGTATCAGGAAGAAGCCTTTCGGAATCGAGAAGGCGCATGCCCACAATAATCTCGGATATTACTACGAAATGACAGGAAATTATAGAAGTGCGCTCAAGAACTACGAACTCGCCAGAGAACTGGGTTATACCGGAAACCCTGACCTTGACGGTATAATAAGGAAGCTAAAGCAGCGAAAATTATAGCAATTAGTACTAAAATTGGAGCGTTTTCGGCGTCAGGATCCCGTAAAACTAACTAAAGTAATGTGTAAACCCGCCACTATGCCCAAACTGGCTGACAGGCCTCGCCATAGGCGGACAGGATCACAGGGGGCATTCTACGGGGTAAATATGATAGAATTCAGTTAGAGACCGGAAACGAAGAAGTACAACTACCTCAAGACAATTTACCCTATGAAGACTGGAGTATTTCTTATCATAGTATTAACACTTGGAGCCTTAATTATGGATGAAGCTAAAGCAGATCTTACTGCTTTATTAACTGTCAACATAGACGGCTGGAAAGTTTCTGCAAAGGATCAGATTTACAACCGAGATAATTTATATGACTATATTAATGGCGGTGCAGAACTATATCTGTCGTTCGGTTTCAAAAATGTCATCAGCAGAACCTATTCAAAATCAGGACAACCAAATATTATAGTGGATATCTTTGACATGGTAACCTCACGCGACGCCTTCGGGGTTTTTTCCATTTCAAGGGAAACTGTGGATAAAACCTTTGGCCAGGGCTCTCAGTATACAGAAGGACTTCTTCTTTTCTGGAAGAATAATTACTATGTCTCTATTCTCTCAAGCCCTGAAACAGCTGAATCAAAGAAAGCTGTTTTCAACCTTGCGAGAAAAATCGAAGCGTCTGTTCCTGAGGAAGGACCTTTGCCCCAAATTGTGGCCCTTCTTCCAAATCAGTCGCTGGTAAGGGAAAGCATCCGTTATTTTCGTCACTATATATGGCTGAACTCTCTCTACTTTATTTCATCTGAAAATATACTTCATATCAGTGATAAAACAGATGCTGTTTTGGCAAAATATGGAAAAAAGGGGGAACGTTACATCCTTCTTATTTTGAAATACCGTAATAATGCAGATGCAAAGCTGGGCTACAATGATTTTGTTAAATATTATTTACCGGAGCTTTCCGGGAAGTCTGCGGTAAAGATTGAAGATAATACATGGACCGGTAGTCAAATAAAAGGGGATTTTCTAATAATCGTTTTTAATGCACCGACTGAATATAAAGCATTAAATTTAATGGAAGCAGTTCAAAAAAACATCTTATCAATGTGAGACGGCATTATCTAAATAATCCTTAATAATCATTAATTTAGACAATGAAACATAAAGTTCTCACTCGAAGAGATTTTTTAAAGAGTAGCGCATCTGTAGCCCTTGCAGGTACTTTGTTTTTAAACTCTCCGGTTGAGCTTTTTGCTAAATCAAAAAACAGGACGCGTGTAGTTTTAATCAGAAATAAGGATGTGCTGGATAAACTCAACCATCCCAGGGAAGAGGTTGTTCGTCAGATGCTGGATGAAGCTGTCACAACCCTTCTGGATGAAAAAGACACTATAAAGGCATGGAAGCGGCTTATCAAACCCTCGGATATAGTGGGTATTAAAACAAATGTATGGTACTTTCTGCACACACCGCGGGAACTGGAGAATGCAATCAAGAAAAGAGTCATTGATACCGGTGTCCCTGAAAAGAATATTGGCATCCGTGATCGTGGGATACTCGAGGATTCTATATTCCTTAATGCAACAGCACTTATCAATGTCAGGCCTCTCCGTACCCACCATTGGTCAGGCGTGGGGAGTTTAATCAAGAACTACATAATGTTTGTTAGAAGACCAAGCGCATATCATTACGACTCATGTTCGAATCTGGCGTCAATATGGAAGCTTCCACTGGTTAAGGGAAAGACCCGTCTCAATATATTGGTGCTTTTTACACCTCTCTTTCATGGTTTGGGTCCACACCATTTTAATCCAAAATACACGTGGGCCTATAAAGGTATGCTTGTTGGTTTTGACCCGGTTGCTGTTGATACCACCGGCGTTCGCATCCTTATGGCTAAGCGCAGGGAGTTTTTTGGTGAAAATCGGCCTTTAAATCCTCCGCCCAAACATATTTTTCTTGCAGATAAACGCCATCATATTGGCACGTCACAACCTGAAAAAATCGATCTTATTAAAATCGGCTGGAAAGAGGACATATTAATATAACCAGAAAAAAAGCAAGGTTACGTCTTACGGTAACGATGCCAATATACTCATTTCATGGCTTATGATTTAAATCATACTTATTCAGTATCATTTTTCTTAAACTGGGATATAATTTAAGTAAGAAGGATGTAATTCACAGCAAAACCTCTAATTTCCAGACAAAAGGAGAAAAAAATGAAAAAATATCTGATAGCTACACTAACCCTTATATTAGCCCTTGCTCTGATGCAGTCAGTATCGTTAGCTGACACAGGTAAAGATTATGGCTATGGTAAGCATCAACAAAAGTCTGTTAAAGAGAAGTTTTTTAAAAAAGTAAAAATGATTTACCTGTATCAGGGTGAGCTCAATGTCACTGACAAACAGTTAGACCAAATCCATGTCTTAAAAGTTGACCTTAAAAAGGACCTTATCATGAAGAAAGCAGAACTGGATATCATTAAAGTAGATATTCGTTCCTTGCTCCAAGAAGATGAGATCGATGTTGATGCAGTAAACAAGCTTCTGGATAAAAAATATGAGATCAAAAAAGCCAAATCGAAAAAGGCTGTTGAGGCTTATGCAGGGCTGAAGAAGATACTTTCCATGGAGCAAATAGAAAAGTTAAAAAACATAGCACGTGAATACATGAAAATGCATATGTCCAAAGGCATGTCGGAAAGGTAAGCGAAAAGATTCTCGCATTGTTGAGCGGGTTCCAATAGAGGGGGTTATAACATCACAGACTTATGATTTGAGATTTCCACGTATACCCCGTTGTACGAAGGACTTTACGGGGGATGCCCCGTTGCCAAAGTCATCTTGGCTTTACACGGGGCTTTCCATTTTTACGCAGGACTTTACGGGGCTAAGCTCATGAATTCAAAGACTTAAACTCATTGTAGTTTATGTAAACGTATTCAGGTAAGACCCTTAAGTCCTTCCAATATAAAAGATATATTGTGATTATTATGAAAACTCTGGGAATTACAAAAGGAGGTAATCATGAAAAAAGAAAAAAAGATACTAACTAATAATTTTGGATCTCCGGTCGGTGATGACCAGAATTCTCTCACCGCCGGCATACCAGGGCCGGTATTAATGCAAGACGTTCACCTGCTTGAGAAGCTTGCTCATTTTGACAGGGAACGAATTCCTGAACGGGTTGTTCATGCAAAAGGCGCAGGCGCCTATGGATATTTCGAGGTCACCGCCGATGTAAAAAAATACACAAAGGCAAAGTTTCTCTCCAAGGTAGGAAAGAAAACAGACCTCTTCGTCCGATTTTCTACAGTTGGCGGTGAAAAGGGTTCTGCAGATGCAGAGCGTGACCCCCGTGGATTTGCAGTCAAGTTCTATACCGAGGAAGGCAATTATGACATGGTGGGTAACAATACCCCGGTTTTCTTCATCCGTGATCCATTAAAATTCCCTGATTTCATCCATACCCAGAAGAGAAACCCGGTAACAAATTGTAAGGATCCTGATATGTTCTGGGATTTCCTTTCACTTACTCCTGAATCAATACATCAGGTTACTATACTCTTTTCTGACCGCGGTACTCCTAGAACGTACCGTAATATGAACGGTTACAGCAGTCACACATTCAAATGGTATAACGACAAAGGAGAATACTTCTGGGTTCAATATCATTTTAAAACTGAACAGGGAATTCAAAACTTTACCGCTGAAGAAGCGGAGATTATGAAAGGAAAGGACCCAGACCATGCTACTCGTGATCTTTTCGAAGCGATTGAAAGAGGGGATTATCCATCCTGGAGGTTGGAAATACAGATAATGACCCCCGAGCAGGCCAAGAAATACAGGTTTGATCCCTTTGATATCACTAAAGTGTGGCCACATGCTGACTTCCCGCCCATCACAATAGGCCGTATGGTCCTGAACCGCAATCCTGAAAATTATTTTACCGAGGTAGAACAGTCCGCTTTCTCACCTGCCAATTTTGTGCCCGGTATCGCAGCATCACCTGATAAAATGCTCCAGGGACGCCTCTTCAGTTATCACGATACTCACCGTCACCGCCTTGGTTCAAACTATCATCTTCTGCCGGTGAACTCAGCCAAAAACTGCCCTATGCATAACTATCAACGGGATGGCTTTATGCGTTTTGACAATAACGGTAGCGGTACACCGAACTACTATCCGAACAGTTTTGGAGGCCCCGAACCAAACCCGTCGGTCTCTGAACCACCCCACGAAGTCTCAGGCAAGGCTGATCGTCAACCATATACACACCCGAACGACGACTTCGTACAGGCAGGGGATCTTTACCGTAAAGTCATGAAGGATACTGACCGGAAAAACCTTATTAGCAATATCGTTTCGCATCTTGGAGGAGCGAAAAAACGTATCCAAATGCGTCAGGCAGAGTTGTTTTTTAAGGCTGATAAAGACTATGGCCGTCGTGTTGCCAAGGGCCTTGGTCTAGACGTAAAGCAAGTCGAAAAGCTTGCAGGGTTATCCCAAGAAGAAAGAGTCAAAGCAACTTTAAAATAAGCGTTGGTCAGGAGCGCTTCGTAACCGCTGTGGGGGGGTGATTCCCCCCTTCGGCATCATTTATATTCTTTAAATCCAAAGATTTTAAAATTTAATCCACTCAAATGGACTTCAAAGCGCCTGTAAACCCTATTAGAAGAAAATAACAAAAATTTCTAAATTGGGTAAACCCCTTGTTCGAAAAAAAAGAATATATATTCATCCCCGAAGCGAGCCCCGAAAGACCTCTTGCCTCTTAATGAGCAAGAAGCAGGGCTTTCTAACGGTGTAGACAACATGCCATAATGTGTCATTTGATATAACCGTGTTAAGATATAAATAAGATAGTTATTTTTCCCGCGTGGAGGGTTTGTAATGAAAAAAGATGCGCCTTTTAACCCTGCTGATTTGCCTGTAATTAAAGGTAAAGTCTATCATCTCGATCTGAAACCTGGGGAACTGTCCAGAAATATCATTATTGTCGGCAACCCGGAGAGGGTCCCTTTTATCGCTGATGAATTTTTTTCTATTAGAGAGGTCGACAGATCCCATCGGGGTCTGAGGACGATTACCGGAAATGTCAGGGAAACAGGGCAAAGGGTCTCGATAGTAACGTCAGGAATGGGAACCCCGTCTCTTGAAATCGTCATAAATGAGATTATCGCCCTTAACGAGATAGATTTTCAAACAGGTAAAAGAACTGCAAACCCGTCCATGATCAACATAATCCGTGTCGGAACATCAGGAAGCATCCAGCCTGATACCGAACTAGGGACGCTTATAGTAACGGACTATGTCATAGGACTGGACAACACCGGGCTTTTCTATGAAGCTCCTTATCACGATGAGCAGTGCGTTATGCTCGAAAAAAAGATACAAGATGCTATCAATGGGCATATTTCAGATGATTCACGGTTTAAAGGAAAAATATATCCATATGTCTCGAGGGCTCATCAGGATGTTGTTGCAGCACTGACATCAGAAGCCAAAGCACTTGGTTTACTTTTTAAACAAGGCATTACAGTATCCAATTCGGGATTTTTTGCAAATCAGGGTCGTTCTGTTTCGAGAACTCCCTTGACCGTTCATGACATAGATGGCCTGCTCTCCTTAGCAGGCACGATTATCGAAGGTCTCAGGATAGAAAACATGGAGATGGAGGCAAGCTTTCTCCTTCATTTCATGGGCTCTCTTGGTTACCGTTCAGGTGTCATATGCCCTGTTATTGACCATAGACGTAAGGAAAAATTTCTCCATAATTACACAGACCGGATAAGGGATGCCGCAAGGGTTGCACTATTGGCACTTTGCAGGCTGAGAAAAGTCTGACTATTATCCCTGCTTTTTATCAAACTCTTTCATTATTGATACAGAAGAGGAACAACCAAGCCGTGAAGCACCAGCCTTTATCATGGCAAGGGCGGTTTGAAGATCCTTTATTCCGCCTGCAGCCTTTACCCCCAACCGGTTGCCTACAGTCTGCCTCAGAAGTACCACATCTTCTTTGGTTGCACCTACCGCTGCAAAGCCCGTAGATGTCTTAACATAGTCTGCCCCAGCCTCTTCAGCAAGCCTGCATCCAATGACCTTTTCATCGGTGGTAAGGAGCGCAGTCTCAAGGATTACCTTTACGATTGCCCCTTTACTATGTGCAACATCAACAACGGAACGTATATCTTTAATCACCATGTTCCGATCTGCCGATTTCAGCGCACCAATATTGATAACCATATCAATCTCATTACCCCCTGCTTTTATTGCCTTTTCTGTCTCGTAAGCCTTAACTTCAGTAAATGTGTTACCGTGTGGGAACCCTATAACGGTAGCAATTTTTATATCCGTACCGTAAATCTTCTCAACAGCAAGGGGTATCCATACCGGAGCAATACAGACTGCACCAAAACCAAACTGAAACGCCTCTTCACAAAGCTTAATTATACGGTCTTTCGTAGTCTCCTGCCTGATTGCGGTATGATCGATTATACCTGCCAGTTCAGATCGTTTCATATCTTTTCTTATCTACTAAGGTCGTTTAAAAACTTTCCATCGAGGACGGTGAAATAGAATGTTGAACCCTTACTCGGTTCAGATTCTACCCAGAGGCGACCACCATGGTTTTCAACTATCTTTTTACATATAGACAAGCCAATGCCGCTACCAGAATATACTCCAATGCCATGAAGACGCTTAAATATTTCAAAGATACGCCCGATATGTTCTTGAGGAATACCAATGCCGTTGTCACTAACTGAGAAAACCCATTCTTTTCCCTTTCTCTCAGCAGATATGTGGATTCGGGGTGGTTTTTTGTCACAGAACTTGATTGCATTATTGAGGAGATTCTGGAATAACTGAGACAGCTGTATTGCGTCACCTATAACTTCTGGCAGATAATCATGAGTTATCACTGCTCCTGTCTCTTCAATTGAAACATTCAGATTCTCAATTGTCTGGTTAAAAACGCTCATGCAATCAGTCGGTTTTAACTTCTTTCTGCTACTACCAAAACGTGAATATACTAAGAGGTCGCTTAAAAGTGTCTGTACCTGTTTTATTCTTTCTTCTGCGCTATTAATGAGCACATCGGAATCCAGATCAAGCCCCCCCTTGTTTTTTCTCTTTAGAAGCTTCAATGAACTTGCTAATGATACCATCGGGTCCCGCAGTTCATGTGAGACAACAAAAGCAAATTGTTCCAGTTCTCGGTTACTTCGTTGAAGTTCCTCAGTATACATTTTCAATTTTTTTTCTGTCTGCTTACGCTCTGTGATATCAAGAATCATTCCTGATATTGTATCCCCATTAAGGATCGCATTTAAAAGTATATTTTTATTTTTTCCTGTCTTCGTAATCATTTTAATTTCGAAGTTATTAACCTTACCCTTTTTATAAAGCTTTTTAATCAGGATCTCCCTATCTTTTGGATCTTTATATTTTGAAATAACACCGCCCAACTTCGATTCTTCAGGGGTCTCATATTCAAACATACTCGCCAACGCTTTATTTACATAAAGAATATCACCTTTGATATTAGTTTTATAGACTCCTACAATGGCATTATCTACAAGGTCTCTATATTTTTTCTCCGAATCTTTTAATGCATCTTCCATCAGCTTGCGTTCAGTTATATCTGTATCTGCGCCTCTGTATCCTAGGAGATATCCCTCTTCATCGAGTATTGGAACTCCGCTTGTTGAGAGCCAGACTACCACACCTTCTTTATGCATGTTACGATTTATGAATTCACGAAAAGGCTTTTTTTGGGCGAATTTTTCAAAAGCTGCCTTTTTGAGTTTTTTACGGTCTTCAGGGTGAAACAGGTCATAAAAATGTTTTTTAAGTATTTCATCCTTTTTGTATCCCAAGATCTTCTCGACAACCGGGCTTACATATGTATATTTTCCATCTTTATCTACTTCCCAAATCCACTCATTGGCATTTTCTGAAATATCTCTAAACCTTTCCTCGTTAATATGAAGTTTTTTTTCTATCTCCTTGTACTTTTCCTCTAATATTTCCAAATAAGAAATTCGTTGACGTAATTCTGACAATTCATTTATTAGTTGCTCTTTTGTCTTCTCTTTGTTTTTCATATCTTACCCCCTAAGCATAAAAGCAGAATTACACAGATATTTAACTAAGTGGTCAGATTAACTATGGAGCAGCACCTCGTCATTTATAATTAATTTTTAAAATAATGATCTTATAATGCAATCTTTTATTAATAATATCAAAAATTTAAGGTTTAATGTATCCAACAATAGGGGATATAAAAATATTCTATTGTCAACAATGCACTGACTACTGATAAAATTTTCTAAATTGATATCACAAAGAGATAAAATATTGTAACTCATGGCAGGAAGTCGGATAAACTAATTACTGTGAGTATAAACATTCCACCAGATTACTTTAGAATGCCAGATGACTGATGGAATAAATATTTTTACTTTATAAAGAGTTTTGGTATTTATGCAGGAAATATTTCACTTCATTACCACGACGATTCCTGAGTCGCTTACAAAACATCCTCTGAGTCTGTCTTCTTCATGGTTGTAACCTATTTCAATTTCATCGGGAATTACTACATTCTCATCAACTATTGCTTTTTTGATTTTTGCTTTTCTTCCAACCTGAACATTCTCAAATAAGATTGAATCTTCAACAAGGGCATAGCTGTTAACTCTGCCACAGGGACCAATTATTGACCTCCTTACTGTCCCTCCAATTGTTACGCAGCCTCCACATACAAGTGCATCAAGGTTTTGCCCTCGTCTACCTTCATCATCAAAAACAGTTTTTGCAGGTGGGAGATTCCCCTGATTGGTAAGTATAGGCCACTTATAATTATAGAGATTTAATTGGGGCTTTACATTTATAAGATCCATATTTGCTTCATAATATGAGTCAATTGTACCTACATCTTTCCAGTATCCTCTTTCGATAGGTTCCATCCCCGGTACATAATTGTCAAAAAAACTATATGCAAAAACATTTTGCTGTTTTTTAATCATCATTGGAATTATATGTTTACCAAAATCAAGATCATCATAAATTTTTTTACCTTCTTTTAAAATCTCGCTAAGTTTTTTTGTAGAAAAGATATAATTCCCCATTGAAGCAAAACATGTATCTCTTCCGGGAATTTTGGGCGGCTGTTGCGGTTTTTCAAGAAATGATGTAACCTTCAGATCCTCATCAACGCTAAGTATTCCAAACCTTTGGGCATCTTCTGTTGATACCTCCAATGCCGCAATAGTTATATCAGCTTTATTTATGCGATGATATTCTAACATCTGAGAGATATCCATCTTATAAACATGATCACCGCCGAATATGATTGTATAGTCTGCACCAGATGTCTCAATAAGCCTCAGGGTTTGATAAATTGCATCAGCTGTCCCCTTAAACCACTGCTTGCTTATACTGCTTGTTTCAGGTGATAAAGTGTCATAAAATTCACCCAGTCCTGTCCATTTATCCCAGGATTCCTTAATGTGTTTGTTTAAATTATATGCCTGATATT
The DNA here is from genome assembly GCA_964345225.1 of uncultured Nitrospiraceae bacterium. Lineage (GTDB taxonomy): Bacteria > Nitrospirota > Thermodesulfovibrionia > Thermodesulfovibrionales > UBA6898 > CAYFQB01. The sequence continues at coordinate 84,801 of CAYFQB010000016.1, forward strand.
GCGTTAATATATAAACTTTCTTAATGCCAGAGTTAAATAAATTGCTTAAGACAAAATCAATTATCTTATATTTTCCACCAAAAGGGACTGCAGGCTTTGACCTTCCAATTGTAATGGGGATAAGTCTTTCTCCCTTGCCTCCTGCCAGAACCATTGTTATAGTATTTCTTAATATGTCCCCTTTGGTATGCACCCAATAAATCCCCCAATTTGCAGTGTGTATAATTACAAATTATCACCAAAGGTGTGGCATGTCAATTTGCAAAATATAATTATGAAATAAGTTTTTAATCCTTATTTTAAGTAAGCTTGCCATTGAAGAAGGTGTGATTTCTTGACAGGCTGTTGAAAAACCAGGAAATATAGAAAACTAACATAATTGTCATAATCGCGATGCCGAAATATCGGCAGATGCAATCTCGTTTCATAATAAATTAATAATTTATAGTTTGCGTAGCCTTTTCCAAGCAAAGAGAGGATTCCCCGAAATATCGAGACTCCTCGTAATAATAAAAGCTACAGCCTGTCAAGAATGAATCCTTAATGTAAAGATAAGTTGAAACTCATATTAAAAATATATAATCAGCTATTTTTTGTCCATGATATTCATCATCATAAGATGTAACTATTAAGACATCTGATATGGATTTCCCTCTTTTTTTCATTTTTTCTTTTACCCTTTCAGGTATCCCTAGCCCGTGTTCTATATGCCCTCTGCCAGTTATAACAATCAATGGTAATTGAGCATTCTCGATATTCAGAGAGCTTACTATGGTTTCTGCCATCATCTCATCCTTGATTGATTGTGCAAGGATAAAGTTCTCTTCTGTTATCTCACTATGAGGATGTTTTTTATAGACACTTCCAATAGCTTTTTTATATTTTTTGCTGCAGTTTCTTATATCCCGTTCGTTCAGGTAAAAGCCTTTTAACTCCTTCCTGTCCAATCCACGTTTTGCAACAGTAGATGCTATATCCCTTGGTATATTAAGACCGATTACCTTCAACCTGTTTCTTAAAGCAATATTTATAATATTTATATAATGATTTAAATCAAATCCCTCAGGTCCTATTTCATAAAGGCCTAGTAACTGTTCAAACGTTATAACATTCCCAACGTAATGATCAAGTATCTTCTGCTGCATCACATTGAACATCTCAAGACCTATGGATGGCTGAAAGCCTCTTAGTAGAAGTCCTGAAATCAAATCAATCTGAAAGGATAAGACTTCTTGAATCTGATGGAACTCTCCAATATAGATAATATCTCTGTTCTTAATGTTATCTAGTAGGATATCGAAATCTATATATCTTTTTGTTTTTATATCTGAAATGTTATGTGTCATAAATTTCTTTTTCTGTCCTTATCTTTGCTGTTCAGCAAAAGGATTATTTAATCTGAATATACTTTAAATCACATTTATAACAAAATGGTATGCCATTATTATTGTCAGAATCAATTTTATTGCTGTTCCGGCCAGAAAACCGACAAATGACCCAAGAGTAGGGACTATGGCTACCCTAATATTCTTGCCGCTCAGTATCTCACCAATAAATGCACCTGATAATGGGCCTATGATTATTCCAACCGGAAAGAGAAATACAAACCCGATGATCAATCCTGCTGCACTGCCCCATATACCATATTTTGATCCTTGAAATCTTTTAGTACCATAAACAGGTATAACAAAATCAAGAACTAAAACCAGTATTGTCAATAAACCAAAAATTACTAAAAACATTACTGTAAAGGGATGTTTTGAACTTATCTGTAACAGTAATAAGCCAATATAACTTGCAGGTGGACCGGGAAGAATAGGCAGTATGCAACCCATTATCCCTAGTACCATCAAAATTCCCCCAATAACAATGAGCAAAAAATCAATAGTCATTATTCTTGAAATTGAAATGATTTTGCATGCAAATCACCATTAATAAATTACAACTGTAATATTCTAACATGGGCAAGGGATTAAGAATTAAGGGATTGAGGAATTTAGGGATTTAGGGATTAAGCAGTAAGGGGTAAGATTGGTGATAAAAATCATTTTCTAATAAACATCATACCAGCCCTGTAAACATTATCACCCATTTTATTGCACCATCTTACAATTCCTCTTTTAAAATATTCACTAATGCCCTTTTCGATTGTTATCTCCTGACCAACCTTCAGAGGTTTAAATACATATAATCCAATGCCTGCTTCACTGATATCGGTGATTATACCTTCAAATGTTTCTTTGCCAGAACCAGAATTTAAACTATATTCTATATTTCGCTGAAATTCAAAGCGCAGATTTGCTCTTCTATCTTTCATTTAAGCCTTATCAATATTTACGATAGTAATTTAAAAAATTAAATTTAAAATTATAAAAATATTTACAGCAAGATTTATGCCATAAATATACAATCTTTTGTATTATTTATTTCTAAAACTTAATATTCAATTATTTAATTCTTATCTTTTGTAAAAAAAAATCTTTCAGTTTATAGTTCAATAAATGCAATTATATGTAAAATCACACAATGATTGTGTATTTTTTCGCAAATTGTAGATTTAAAATAGAAAAGTCGTCATTAAGGAAGGATTTAATAGATCCTTTGCACTTCTTTTATATTGTGAGGCCGGAGCTATACAAATAGGACAGGTATGCTCTGGAAGCTCTATGGTTGTTGAGCCACAATTTTGGCATACATAAAAATGAGAAGGGGTCCTTTCGAATTTTTCAACAAGCACACCGAAAAAAAATCCTGTACCAGATTGTATTTTCTTTATAAGGTCCCGATGTTGTTTTTCTGATTCCCAAGCATATGTTATATATTGAATAGTAGCTTCGTGTTTCTCGGGATTAATCCTTTCGATAAATTCAGGATATTTCCTGTTAATCTCTTCGAGCTCTACAGTTGTAGCTTTCTTAAGATTCTTTTTAGTACTGGAGACCTTAATCCCTACATACAAAATTATATCATTAAACAGTGTGACCAGTTAAAAATTAAATGACACCGTTTCCCTACTTTTTGGTCTTTACCATTAAGTAATAGTTTGAGATGATATATACATGAGTGAGCCCACTTTCAATGGGAGGCATATATGACCGCTGAAAAGTCTTGCAGGGAAAAGACACCATCTAATAAAGCATTGGGACAGACAAAAAAACAGAAGATAAAAAAGTCTGAAGCACAAATTGACAAAAGAAAATTAAAAAAAGAAATAACAGAGAAGGCGATACATGTTTCAGAGAATGATGTGAAAGATATTGTAAAGAGAGAGAATGAACTTGCCAGAAAACTGAAGAAAGTACCAGGTACATTCTCAAAGATAATCAATCAGGTGTTTCTTTTATTAGACATGATCAAAAACTACTCGCGCGGTGAGTATAAAAATATTCCATGGTATACAATAGCAATGTCAACAGCAGCCCTTCTTTACTTTTTGAATCCAGTAGATATCATTCCTGATTTTATCCCTTTCCTTGGTTTTGTGGATGATGCATTTGTGATTGGCTTTGTGATAAAGGCTATACAGAAAGACCTTAAAAAATATTGTGATTTTAAAGGTTATTCCAGCGAGTCTTTCTTTTAAAATAACATGTAATGATGTTAGTTGAAATTGAAGGATTAATGTCCCTTAATTATCAAATAAACATCATGCCTGCCCTGTAAAGATTATCACCCATTTTATTACACCATTTTACAATTCCTTTGTTAAAATACTCACTAATGCCCTTTTTGATTGTTATCCCCTGACTAACCTCCAGAGGGTTAAATAAATATAATCCAAGACCTTCATCAGTGATGTCGGTAATTACACCTTCAAATATTTCATTGTCAGAACGGTAATCTAAAATATATTCTATATTACGCTGAAATTTAAAGCGCACTTTTGCTCTTTTATTTTTCATTTACTCCTATTTAGGACCAGTAAATTTGCGCCCTTCTCCTTTCAAATAGTCTGATCTTTTCGGTAATGTTTAAATTTATTTTTTACTAACTAAAATATTATGTTTTTTCCATTAAGAAAAATAAAAAAAATTATTTAATATTTTTGCAAGATTTATGCCATAAATATCCAATCTTTTGGAGTATTTATTTTTAAAACTTAATATTCAATTATTTACAGACTTATTATTGTAAAAAATACCTTTCATTTTTAAATCTATAATTCAAATTTCATGTAAAATCACGCAATGATTGTGTATTTTTCCGCAAATTATAGAACTAAAATAGAAAAGCCGTCATTGAGGAATCAAGTCTAATTTACTATAGATCTTTTTAATTCTATATATAAACGCAAAGACGATATGGTATAAAAAGAAAAAAGATAAAGGAATAAACAGTTGTAAAAAGCATAAATTTAGGAATTCAGGGATTGTAGAATTCAGGGATTGTAGAATTTAGGGATTACGAATTTAGGGATTACGAATTTAGGGATTCAGGAATTTAATGGTAAAATATATTGTCTACTAAATTCTTATTCTCTAGTCATCTTTATGATCTACAGGACATTCGGAAAAACAGGGCTTAATTTACCTGTATATACACTCGGTGGAATGCGATTTATGGAATCCTGGGAACGTAACGCCATTCCATCCGAAGCATCGAATAAACGGGTTGAAGAAATTATTCATCATGCCCTGTCTATGGGTATTAACCATATTGACACAGCCAGAGGTTACGGAACTTCTGAAAAACAGATTGGTTATGTACTGAAAAACATTGAAAGGAAAAAATATCTCATATCAACAAAGGTTACACCAAAGGAATCTTCCAAGGAATTCGTTTCTCATGTAAGGGATTCCATCTCTCTTCTTTCCTGTGATTATCTTGATATTCTCTATATCCACGGCATTAATAATGACGGTCATATTCACTTAACTATGAAAAAAGGAGGCACTACAGATACTGCCTATAGTCTTCAAAAAGACGGTATTATCAGACATGTCGGATTTTCAACACATGGAGATCCTGAAACGATTCAAAAAACGATAGATACCGACAGACTCGAATGTGTCAGTCTTCATTATTATTTTTTAATGCAACAGAACCTTAAATCTGTTATCAAAGCCAGGGAAAAGAATATGGGGATATCTATAATATCACCCTGCGACAAGGGAGGTCAGCTGCATCGTGCTTCAATCAGTCTTATAAATGCTGCAAAACCTTTTGAACCACACGTATTAAGTGATCTGTTTTGTTTAACAACACCCGGAGTACATACGGTAAATATCGGGGCAGAAAAAATTTCTGATATTAACGTGCGTATAAAGGGAATAAGATACCTGAATCAGAAAATTCAAATAGATAATTCTGTTAACAGGACAATAGAAACCATGTTGCATAATCTTTCCGGAACATTCTGCACAAGCTGTTATGAATGCGAACCATGTCCGCTAAAAATATCTATACCGGAAACATTAAGGCTAAGAAATATCGCTGTTGGCCTTAACATGCTGGATTTTGCCAGGTGGCGCTATAATATGTTCGAACAGGCTGATCATTGGTTTCCCGGTAGAAAGCCGGAATATTGCGATAACTGCGGAGAATGCATTTCAAGATGTCCTGAAGGCCTTAATATTCCTGAACTTATACACGAGACCTGCTCTCTTTTGAAAGACAAGCCATCAAAAAGGCTCGGCAAACATTGACTGCCTTGACATCGTACTATTTACTCTTAATGCTTATGCAGAAATTCACAATTAATTCAAAAGACATTTTTAAAATTATATTTATAGAGGCGATATGTATTTCATTAATCTTTAATGTCATAAGATGTACATAATACAAACATATGAGTAAATCCCTTTAGAAGAACTTCACCTTTCTAACAGTGTAAAATATAATAGATATTTAGAAAAATGGTTAAGTTTGAAGATTTTTTTAGTAATTGGATAGTTAATCGTCGTTGGTTGATTATTGCCGCTTCTATATTGATTCTAATAACCATATCAAGCGGCGTTCGGTTTTTGACAATCAACAACGACACACGTGTTTTCTTTAGTGAAAAAAACCCTCAGTTGAAGGCACTGGAGGCCCTTGAAAATACGTACAATAAGATCGATAACGTTCTTTTTGTCATTGCACCGAAAGACAACAATGTCTTCACACGGGAAACACTTGCTGCAGTGGAAGAGTTGACAGGGGATTCATGGCAAATTCCTTATTCAAGCAGGGTTGATTCTATCAGCAATTTTCAACATACCGAGGTGGAGGAAGACGATCTTATAGTTGAAGACCTTGTACAAAACGCCATGATTATGTCAGATGCAGATCTTAAACGGATAAAGGAGATTGTACTTTCCGAGCCTGAGCTTCTTAATAACTTGATATCACCTTCAGGACATGTAACAGGTGTAAACGTCAATGTTCTCGCACCTGGCAAATCAATGAACGAGGTTACGGAAGTGGCAGTTTTTGCCCGAAAAATGGCTGATGATTTCCATCAAAAGCACCCTGATATCGACTTATATCTAACCGGAGGGGTTATGTTTGACAATGCTTTTGGTGAGGCAAGCGAGGATGATATGTTCACCCTGATTCCCGGGATGTTTCTAACTTTGATCTTATTAGTAGGGCTTTTGCTACGAACTTTTTATGGGAGTTTTGCTACCCTTATAATTATCCTGTTTTCCATGTTTACGGGTATGGGACTGGCAGGCTGGCTCGGCATTTCGATAACTCCCGCCTCAGTCAACGCCCCTACCCTTATCCTCACCCTGGCCGTAGCGGACAGCGTACATATACTTTCAACGATGTTCAACCACATAAAACAGGGAAAGACAAAAATAGAGGCTATCACCAAGTCCATTCGGGTCAATCTGGTGCCGGTTTTTCTTACCAGTGTCACTACGGCGATTGGTTTTCTGACCATGAATTTCTCGGATGCTCCACCTTTCCGTGACCTGGGCAACATTGTGGCTATGGGTGTTATGGCAGCATTTGTATACTCGGTTTTTTTTCTTCCAGCATTGATGGCTGTCCTTCCCTTACGTCTTAAGCCAAAGGCCGTGGCTCCGTTTCAGCTCAAGCAAGAGGCTGTTAAAGCTTATACTTCCTGCAAGCCTTGTGACAACCTGGCTAGTTTTACTATTAACCGACGGAAATTTCTCTTCCTTGGAACTCTGCTAATAACAGTAGTATTAATAGCAGGGATTGTAAAGATCGAATTCAACGACGACTTCGTCACGTATTTTGATAAAAGTTACAATATCCGAATAGCCACCGATTTTATGGAGGAGAACCTTGCGGGTTTAGACAAAATCGAATATTCTCTGGAATCCGGCGAAACAGGCGGAATTAACAACCCTGAGTACCTGGCGACTGTTGAGAATTTTGCGAACTGGTATCGTAAACAGCCAAAGGTTGTTCACGTGAACACCATCACCGATACAATGAAACGTCTGAATAAAAACATGCATGGAGATGATGAATCCTATTACCGAATACCTGAACAGCGTGATCTGGCTGCCCAGTACCTTCTCCTGTATGAGATGTCACTACCGTTCGGCCTCGATCTCAATAACCAGATTAATGTAGATAAATCAGCAACACGGATGATAGTAACCTTAAGAGACATGACCGCGACTGAATTGCGTGAAATGGACGAAAAAGCACGGGAGTGGCTGAAAGCTAATGCCCCGGAGAGCATGTTTACCTATGGTTCTGGACTTTCGATTATTTGGGCTCATATAACCAGTCGTAACATCAAAAGCATGCTGGGTGCATCTTTTTGGGCTCTTGTGTTGATTTCCGGCATTCTTACATTAGCACTGCGCAGTTTAAGACTCGGTCTGGTTAGCCTTATTCCTAACCTGTCGCCTGCTTTCATGGCATTTGGCGTATGGGGCATAATCAGGGGAGACGTTGGTCTTGGTCTGTCCATAATTGTGTCGATGACAATTGGCATTGTAGTTGACGACACAGTACATTTTTTAAGTAAGTATCTTCGCGCCCGGCGAGAATATGATATGAATCCATACGCTGCTGTCCGGTATTCCTTTAATACAGTAGGTACGGCCATGTGGATCACAACCGTTGCTCTGGTCGCAGGGTTTTTGGTCCTGACGTTTTCAGGGTATAGAATGAACTTTGACATGGGTCTAATGTCAGCTATAACTATAACTCTGGCATTGGCCCTCGACTTTTTTTTTCTTCCCACCTTACTGATGAAAGTTGAAAGGAAATCTTTTAAATTTAATGATAAATAACATGAGGCCCGCAATGAAACAATTGATAATGACCTTGATGTTGTCCCTTTTGCTGTTACCGTCAGATGTTATGCCTGCTACTCCTGAAGAGAAGGGTCTCGCTATAGCACAGGAAGCAGACAGGCGTGACTCGGGATTTAAAGACTTCACAGCCAATATGCTCATGACACTCAGGAACAGACATGGCCAGGAAAGTATACGCAAGATTCGTATCAAGAGACTGGAGGTTGAAGGAAACGGAGATAAAAGTCTGACCATATTCGATAATCCAAGAGATGTTAAAGGCACAGCATTCCTTAACTTCACCCACAAAGTTGGGGACGACGACCAATGGCTCTATCTGCCAGCATTAAAAAGGGTAAAAAGAATTAGCTCACGCAACAAATCCGGCTCGTTCATGGGTAGCGAATTTGCCTATGAGGACATTTCCAGCCAAGAAGTTGAGAAATACACTTACAAATGGATTCATGATGAAATGTATGATGGGCAGGAATGCTATGTTGTAGAGTACTATCCAGTTGACAAAAAGTACTCCGGATATATAAGGCAGGTAACCTGGATAGACAAGAAGGAGTACCGTACACTCAAGGTCGAATATTACGACCGCAAGAAATCTCACCTAAAGACCCTTATAATCACAGGTTATCAAAAGTACCTGGACAGGTACTGGCGCGCTGACGAGATGAACATGGTTAACCATCAAAACGGGAAGAGCACCCGCCTGGAATTCTCGAATTACAAGTTTGGCATTGGACTTAAAGAACGTGACTTTAACAAGAACAGCTTGAAAAGGGTACGGTGAGAGTATCATTTTCCATATTAGTCTTGATCCTGGCGTTAAGTATAATTAATGTGTCTGCGGCTGATGCCTTTGAGTTATCCGGATACGTAGCGATAGATGGGCAGGTATTCATAAGCGGTCCCCTGTACTATAGACAGAGACGGGACAATGTTTCACTTGCCATACAGCCGGAGTTTTACCATGGATGGCTGTCCGGCTCAAGCTTTACATTTATACCCTTTGCAAGACTTGACAGTGCCGATACGGAGCGGACCCATTTCGACATCAGGGAATTAAACTACCTCTGGCTTACTGATAATTGGGAGCTTAGATTTGGCATCCGAAAAGTGTTCTGGGGAGTAACAGAGACTCAACACCTGGTGGATATCATCAACCAGACTGATCTTGTTGAGCACATCGATGGCGAGGATAAACTCGGCCAGCCCATGATACAACTCTCCGTACCCAGTGTCAGTATTTACGCTCGAATCGAGCTGGAGGATTGGGGATCACTGGAAAATCAGCCTTGAGTCTTTTTTTGTGTTTGATTCTTTCGAAGAGGATAATATATATGACTTGCGAAAGGACGACAACATACAAATAAAACTTTCTTATTATTTTTAGTAAACCCTGTTAGAAGATTTTCGCCTTTCTAAAAGGGTAAATGTTGAAACAGAGGGAACGGGAATAACTGGACTTTAAATGATGGAAAAAATCAAAATAGGCATAAGTTCCTGTCTGCTTGGAGAACATGTGCGTTATGACGGCGGGCACAAACTTGACCACTACCTGTCAGAAACACTCGGACAATACGTTCATTGGGTTCCTGTTTGCCCCGAGGTAGAGAGCGGTCTCCCTGTTCCAAGAGAGGCTATGAGACTGGTCGGGGATCCAGAAGCACCACGACTTGTGACCAGATATACCGGTGTAGACTATACTGAACGCATGATGAGTTGGGCTAAGAAAAGACTCGAGCAGCTTGGAAGAGAAAATCTCTGCGGTTTTATTTTCAAGAGCAGGTCTCCCAGCTCCGGAATCAAGGGTGTCAAAGTATATACTGAATCAGGCATACATGGCAAAACCAGTACGGGGATTTTCGGGGGAGCCTACATGAAACATTTCCCTCTTGTCCCTGTTGAAGATGATGGCAGGCTTCACAACCCTCAACTCCGTGAAAACTTTATTGAGAGGGTTTTTGTCTTCACGCGGTGGAATGAACTTTTGAAGAAAGGTGCAAAAATTGCAGGGCTTGTGTCTTTTCACTCCGACCACAAGCTGCTATTAATGGCGCACAGCCAAAAACACGCCACGATTCTTGGGCGCATTATAGCAGACTCCAAAAAACAGAATCATGAAGTGCTATTTTCCTTTTACATCAGGCAGTTAATGGAGGCACTTAAGCTTATAGCAACCGTTAAAAAGAACACTAATGTACTGATGCACATTATGGGACATTTTAAAAAATATATCTCAGCAGATGAGAAAAAAGAAATGCTTGACATCATAGAAAGCTATCACAGAGGTCTTATACCGCTTATCGTACCAGTTGTAATGATTAATCATTATGTGAGGAAATATGACGAACCTTATCTAAAAAGGCAATATTACCTTAACCCCCATCCACTTGAGCTGATGCTGAGAAACCATGTTTAAGTCTCAAAGCTTCATTTCCAAAAAGAAAAGTTCAAAGTAAAGTAAGGAATGAGGAGTGAAAAGTAAGGAGTAAGCAGTAAAGAGCAGGGAGCAGGGTGCACGGTGCAGGGTGAACCAAAGAAACCAGATAAACTAGAGAAACCAAAAAACTAAGTAAACACGTAACCGAAATACGACTGACGAAACGGGCCTCGTAACCGTTTAACCTTTTAGTTTTCAAAGAGTAAGAAGTAAGGAGTAAAACGCACAGATAAAAGGAAAGTAAGGGGTAAAAAGTAGGCAGTAGGAAAGAAACTTTAGAGGTCGTATATTAAAGACAAGAGTCTTGATCTGTCATTTTGGGACATATCGAGAAATTCAATCCCTATATCAAACTTCTTCGATACTTCATCAGTTTTCTCAATACATGAGGCCACTCTTCCCTGAAACCTGATTGTTATATTCTCGTCTGCAAGACATAGAGACATAGGATATTTCTTTTCAACAGGAATATCATAATTTGTCCCAATAAGCATACCTCCCAGGCTTATCTTCTTAACAGCATGATTCTTTAGAAAATAAAGGGTAGCCCTTTCATTACTGCGAATTTTAAATCTCAGGGCACCTGGTCTTGATTTTTCGTTTACTTTCTGTTGTTCAGGAATACCGGATAGCCTAATAAAATCCTTCAGCATCACCAGCTTTTCAGAAGTAATATTCTTGAATTGAATACCAGCTTTTTGAAAAGGAGCCAAATCGTCTATTGAACCTGTTACATCATTGACCGGTTTTTCCCATATAACAATGCCCGATAACAAAAAATCCCTGTCACCAATTTCCAGCCTAATAAGATGTTTGTCATCAATTCTAAGGCTTTCTTTTGTCTTTATGCATGCCCCTGTTACGCTTATGTCAGAAAGCTCGGTTTCTGTCTCATACAGTGTCCTTGCAAAGATACCCATGCCTTCAACAGGATATCTTGTATACTGCCTTATCCCCCTATCCATATTCATCTTGAATATATATTATACTACAAAGCAAATTTTATTCCAATAATTTTTATCATAAAGTATTACTTTAAGTATTCTATATAAATTCTATTATTTAAGGTTATTTATACTATTCAGTTAATTTTTCTGGTTTATTTAATTTCTCTATTTTTTCTAGTTTGTCTTTTTTCTCTTTTCGTTTACGACTATCGGCTTTATACGAAAAACTTACAACGCATTCTTTTCTTTTTATTGGCTACTTCTTACATCCTACTTCTTATTCCTTTTTCTTTGCCCCTTGCTCCTTGCACCCTGCTTTTACTGCTTTCTGCCTACTTTTTACTCCTGAGCCTGTCGAAGGATACTCCTTACTCCTCACCCCTTACTCCTTACTTTTTTTGCTTTGCTCCCTGCACTTTGCTTATTATGTGATCAAGAATTTCTTTATATGTTCCCATATAACATCCAGCCGGTCATTGAGCAGATGATCTGAATCTACCTCTATCAGTATCACCCTGTCAGGATACTTTGAGGCATATTCCCTGCTTTTTTCTATCGGTACTGCCTCGTCATTCTTTCCATGTATAATTAAAACCTTTGAGAGGGGCAGAACTGGATTATTGTATCGAAGTCCATCAAGATGGAAATTATACTGTAATGGAATCTTCTCATTGAACGCATAGTGCATTACCTCAGTTGAACCTTCCTTCTTCCACTTTACAAGTATCTCTTCGCTGATGCCTAGTGAACTATAAGACAATACAGGTGCAAGGAGAAGCAGGCGTTTTACTGTACCGAATCTATAGGCATAGTGTATACCGACAAGGGAACCCAGAGAGCTTCCAATAATTCTGACACTACCCAGATTTTTATCGAGTATGTACTGCCTTAGGCGGTTAATCATTCCGGTAACTGTCATATGCTCAAAGTCTTTTTTAGTTGGATTGAAATCAACTACATGAAACTCAACCTGCGGCAGTGATTTGAACCTTTCTTTCAAATACTGTGCTTTTGTCAAGTTAGCAGATGATGAAAAACCATGGAGAAATATTACCTTTTCCTTTGCCATCTTATTCTCACGTTCTAAAAATATCTGTTTCAGAATTATTCTTTGTTCTATTATACCAGGGCTATCGCTGTCCTTAGATCTGATACCCTATTTAATAACGAATATTCTTGACATTCCAAATAAGAATTGTTCACATGAATATTATGAAGAAAAATATTTTCCTTACAGGTGCCCCTTCATCTGGAAAAACCACTGTCATCAAGAAAGTGATTAAAGGCCTGAATTTTCCTGCCAATGGATTTATTACAGAAGAAGAGAGAATAGGCGGGAAAAGGGCTGGGTTTTTAATGAAAACCCTTGATGGCAGAACCGGCTACCTTGCTCATAAGGATATAAAATCTGATTTTCATATCAGGAGATACAGCGTTAGTATTGTGGATATCGAAACAATTGCTGTCCCTTCAATCAATCCTGTCAACAGGAATATAATAATACTCGATGAAATAGGCAAGATGGAATGTTTCTCTGAAGTTTTCAAACAGGCCGCAGTCATTGCCCTTGATTCTCCAAATATTGTAGTAGGCACAATTACCTTTGGTGGTGATGAGTTTATCCTGTCGGTAAAGAACAGGGATGATATAGAGATAACCGAGGTTACACCGGATAACAGGGATTTACTGCCGGATTTAATCTTAAGAAAAATTTCGGATATCTTTAAGCTTCAGGCTGATTTCAAATAGAGATTTTACACTTAGTATGATATCGGAGCCCCGATGGTCATATCTGCTCAATTGTCTTGTAAATACCAAGAACAAGTTCAGCCGTTTTTTCATAATCTAGGGTTTCGGATGTATCACCCAGGTTGTGGTAATTAGGATTCCTGTAAAAGGCTGTATCAGTTATCATAAAGGCAGGATAATCAAAATGCCAGAATGAAAGATGGTCTGAAAAATCTATCCCTGGAATAATAGAGACTGAATTAAGTGATTCACAAGGCATCGAAGAGCAATTCTTGAAAATCTTCTTGAATCTCCTGGTGAATGATCCTGATCTTAAATTTCCGACAAAGGCTATATAATTGCCTACATTCGGGTAGATCCATCTGAATATGGGCAATGGGTAAAACTGCGACCCTTTCTTATCGCTATAATAGCCTATCATTTCAAGAGAAACCATACCTTTAACTTTAATTCCCTTATTGTAAAGACTCTCTGCAAATACGTAGCTCCCCATATTCCTAGTTCTGAAAAAAGGAGGCTCTTCAAGTGCAAAAGCAACAAAATTGACATTGTGAAATGCAGGATTTTCATTAACAAGCCTTGCCAGTTCAAGCATACCTGCGATACCACTCGCGTTGTCGTCTGCACCTGGGGTCCCTGTCACTGTATCATAATGGGCACCAATTACAATTATCTCATCTGATTTGCCTGTACCTTTAATCTCTGTGAATATATTATGATACGTATTTCCTTCAACTTCGAATGATTGTCTTTTCGCGTTACAACCGTAAGAAATAAACTGCTTGTTTATAAAGCTTGCTGACCTTTCGAGTTTTTCAATCTCAGCATAGCTTCTTGAGCCTATATCCTGAGAAAGTACCTTTACAGTATTGATCAGATTTTTCTTTATCTCTTCAGTTTTAACTATCTACCCTCTCTCTTTTTATGGCGTCTGCAACTTTTACAACCCGTGACATCTCACTGACATCGTGAACCCTGATGATATTTGCGCCATTTATTATGGAAATCGCAACTGTTGCAGCAGTACCTTCAAGCCTTTCGCTTACAGGTGCACCGTCAAGAATCCTGCCAATAAATGCCTTTCTTGAAGTTCCTATAAGAATCGGTTTTTCGAGGGATGTAAATTCCCGCAGATTGTTTATTATCTCAAGGTTATGATCAAAGCTCTTCCCAAATCCTATCCCGGGGTCAATAATAATCATGTCTTCAGAAATACCAAATTTATTAGCAAGCGTGAAGTTTACTCTGAAATAATCCATAATCTCAGGTATCAGGTTCTCATAGACAGGATTTTCCTGCATATTTTTAGGAGAACCCTTGATATGCATTACAACAACCGGTATTTTATATCTGGAGACAACCCCCGGCATATCAGGGTCGAATCTCATCCCACTTATATCATTGACTATAGATGCGCCTGCATCAATTGCCCTTAATGCAACTTCAGACTTATATGTGTCAATGGAGATTGGGATATTTATTTTAGCTGACAGGGCTTCGATTAACGGAATTGTGCGCTGTAGTTCTTCTCTAATAGAAACAGGATCAGAGCCTGGTCTTGTTGATTCGCCTCCAATATCAATAATATCAGCGCCCTCATCCACCATCCTGAGCGCACGGTCAATTGCACTGGGTTTGCTGAAATAAAGCCCCCCGTCTGAAAAGGAATCCGGTGTAACATTCAGGATTCCCATTATATAAGTCTTCCTGGAAAAGTCTAAACAGAAGTTTTTCCAGACAAGTCTCAATAGACAAGCCTCATGTCTCAAAAACTTTCTGTTCTTCGAGCTCCTTGATCAGCTGATCTATTTCCTGGCCATCTATTGTCTCTTTTTCAAGGAGGGTGCGTGCAAATTTATCCAAAAGTTCACGTTTTTGTTCGAGAAGAGCCTTTGCAGAATCATATGCTCCAGAAACAATTTTTTTGACCTCTTCGTCTATCTCAACGGCGGTTTTTTCACTATAATCCTTATGTTTTGCAATCTCCCTGCCAAGGAAAATCTGTTCATCTTTCTTACCGAATGTTAGGGGCCCGAGCTTCTCACTCATTCCCCATTCAGTGACCATCTTCCTTGCAAGATCTGTGGCACGTTCAAGGTCGTTACCGGCTCCGGTTGTCATGTGCTTAAGTGCTATTTCTTCTGCAGCCCTTCCACCCATAAGTACCTGAAGTGTCTTCGTAAGGTAGCTTTTAGAATAAGTGTATCTATCGTCTATCGGTAGCTGTTGAGTTACCCCTAGCGCCCTGCCCCTTGGTATTATGCTTACTTTGTGAATTGGATCAGTACCCGGAGTAAATTTTGCAACCAGTGTATGGCCTGCTTCATGATAAGCAGTATTTGTCTTCTCCTCTTCACTGATTATCATGCTTTTTCTCTCGACACCCATTAAGACCTTATCTTTTGCTTCTTCGAAATCAGTTTTCTCAACCTTTGTCTTTGATTTTCTTGCAGCAAGGAGTGCAGCTTCATTTACAAGGTTTGCAAGGTCAGCGCCTGAAAAACCCGGTGTTCCTCTTGCAATTTCTTCCAGGTTTATATTATCGTCCAGGGGTATTTCTCTTGTATGTACCTTCAGTATAGCAAGTCTGCCTTTAACATCCGGTTGTGGCACCACTACCTGCCTGTCGAACCTGCCAGGTCTTAAAAGCGCTGGGTCAAGCACATCAGGCCTGTTAGTAGCTGCAATGATAATTATTCCAACATTTCCTTCAAAACCATCCATTTCAACAAGAAGCTGGTTTAGGGTCTGCTCGCGTTCATCATGACCTCCTCCAAGTCCTGCACCTCTGTGCCTTCCTACAGCGTCTATCTCGTCAATAAAAATTATACATGGAGCGTTCTTCTTTGCCTGGTCAAATAGATCTCTTACTCTTGAAGCACCTACCCCGACAAACATCTCTACGAAATCTGAACCGCTTATACTGAAAAAAGGCACCCCAGCTTCACCTGCAATAGCCCTTGCAAGTAATGTTTTACCAGTACCCGGTGCACCAACAATAATCACACCTTTTGGAATTTTCCCTCCCAGTCTCTGAAATTTCTGGGGGTCTTTAAGAAAGTCTATAATCTCCTGTACCTCTGCCTTTGACTCATCTATACCCGCAACATCAGCAAACGTTATCTTAACGGATTTTTCTGAAACAAGCCTAGCTTTAGATTTTCCAAATGATAATGCCTTGTTGCCACCGCTCTGCATCTGGCGCATAAAAAATATCCAGATTACCGCAATAAAGATGATCGGCCCCCATGTAAAAAAGAAATTCATATACCATGGATTCTGATCTGGCGGCTTTACAGTGATCTTTACATTTTTTGAACGCATGAGGTTAACGAGTTCAGGGTATTCAGGGGAATAAGATTTAAATTTTACCCCGTCCTTTAATCGGCCGGTAATACTGTATTCTTTCATGGTAACTTCTTCAATTTTTCCTGCTTCAAGCAGCCCCATGAATTCAGAAAAATTTAACTCCTCCTGGACCTTTTGAGGAGCATTTAGAAGGTTAAATAGCAGTATTATCAGCAAACCAACCAGCAGCCATATAAAAAGATTCTTATATATACTCAATATTTACCTCCATAACTATGATTTATTTTACCATAAACAATAGTTTATTTAAATTAATGTTAGTTATCCGATAAAGGCATGATAACTAAATAAATTTGAGCCATTTTGAGCTTGAAGGTATTAGATTTTTATTGAATCAGGTAAGTCCTGGAGCAGTTGCCTCTGTAATGAAATCAACTTGTCGATACCTTTTTTTGCGAGTTCTATCATCTCATCCAGTTTCTTTACGGAGAAAGGATTGCTTTCGGCTGTTCCCTGGATTTCAACAAGTTTTCCGTCTCCAGTCATTACAACATTCATATCAACATCAGCTGAAAAATCTTCCTCATAGCACAAGTCAATTAAGGCCTCATCCTTAACTATCCCTACGCTTATAGCAGCAAGATAGTCCTTGATTGGATTTTTTTCTATAAATCCACTTTCTATTGCATATCTACAGGCATCAGCAAGGCTTATAAATGCACCGGTTATCGCTGCAGTTCTTGTCCCACCGTCTGCCTGAATAACATCGCAATCCATCCAGAAAGTCCTTTGTCCAATTAAATCAAGATCAACAACAGATCTCAAGGCCCTTCCGATAATTCTCTGTATCTCATGGGTTCTTCCGCTGATTCTTCCAAATGTTGATTCCCTTAGAGTTCTTGTTGGCGTTGCCCTTGGTAGCATTGAATACTCTGCAGTTATCCATCCTCTGTTCTGATCTTTAAGAAAGACAGGCACTTTGTCCTCAATCGATGCGTTACAGATAACCTTTGTCCTTCCTAGCTCAATAAGCACAGAACCCTCGGCAGCTTTAACAAAATGCCTTGTAATCTTTATGTCCCTTATCTCATTATTTTTACGGCCATCCGGTCTCATGTATCATGCCTTTGTATCGAGTTCTATTTTAAGTATATTGTCTATTTTTTCTCCTAAAAATTTTTCACCTACTTCTACGAATCTCTCAGGAGAATCAGTCACATAGAATTCTCGGACTGCATTACCTGCATCTGTTTTCATCAGAGAGGAAACTCCAAGAATATTCCTTATCTCTTCTGCAGTCTCTATTGCAGAATCAATAAGTTTAACCTTTTTCCCCATAACTTTCAAAATAGTTTTTTTCAGAAGAGGATAATGAGTACAGCCGAGTACAAGTGTATCTATGCCTTTGTTAGCAATCTTTTCCAGATATCTTTCAGCAATGCTTTCAGCTATACTGTCATCTGTCCACCCTTCCTCAACAAGAGGCACAAAAAGAGGACAGGGCAGGCTGAATATTTCTATATCACTGTCAAAAGTTTTTATGGCTTTAGTGTAGGAATTGCTCTTTATTGTAGCATCAGTGCCTATTACACCTACTTTTTTAAATTTAGTGCAGGATACAGCAGCTTTTGCACCAGGTTCTATCACTCCTATAACAGGTATTGAAGTAGTTTTTTGTATTGACTCAAGACTGACAGCAGATGCGGTATTGCAGGCTACTACAAGTATTTTAATATTTTTTGAAAAGAGAAATCTGGCATTTTCAAAAGAGTACCTTGTAACTGTTTCAGGAGATCTTATTCCATAAGGGACTCTTGCTGTATCTCCGAGATAAATTGTACTTTCTTTTGGTAGTACGCGTAATATTTCTTTTAATACTGTAAGGCCGCCGATACCTGAGTCGAATATGCCGATTGGTTTTTCCTTTTCACTCATTTTAAATTTTATTATCTCTAATATGCCTGTTTGAAACTAATCTTCTGTAATGGATATTTCAAATAAAAATGACCGCCTAGAGTTTCTATCTCCTTCCCTTCTATTAATATTTTAAAACTATACGATTGCTGCAGATTTGAAATAAGACTCTCATAAAAACCTTTCAGGATCAGATATTCTGAAAGTGCATCACCCTGAAAGTTTCTCCGTAATTCATCTGAAAGGTCTATATATAAAATATTGTCATAACCTCTGTAGAGGCCTAGTAGTTTAACATTTTCAGGTATATGTGACATTTTTCCATTTTCAGGACCTTTAAAATACTCCTCAATAACTGTTTCTGCTATCGATATCTGTTTTATTCTTCTGGGCAGTCTTTTTTCAATCATCTGCAGATGGTTGCCTACAGGATAGTAGACCCTTATAGAAAAGCTGTTTTCTCCCTCCTGGTTTTCGTTCAGGACAGGCTTTTCAGTAACGGTCTTTTCAGGCACGGTAAATTTACGTAAAAACAGATAGCTGACTCCAGCGGTAATCACAAACAATAATATAATAAGTATGACCCATATTGTTTTAGTTTTCATATGCTGTTATCCCGTTTAAGATTGCATTCACAAATTTTTCGCGCATTTTTTTGTCATAGGAAGTAAACTTTACAGAAGGATATTCTATCAAAATTGCAGGGGCATCTATGGAATTCAGTATTGGCAAAGGTAACTCTCTCATAACGACATTCATATTGAATTCACTTTTTATGGATTCCCTGATGTTATTGGAAAATTCTCTGCTTTTGTCAATATATCTGTTCTGCCTCAGGGACAGGCTGTAGAGTTTAACAGCCACATCAATATTCATATCATTAATCGTCGAAATATAAATTACAAACCTGTTAGATAAAGATGAATGAATGCTTATGTGCACATCGGGATTCTTACTGTTCGATAATTTTATTCTTTCAAGTATGTTGACAGGGTGGTCTGCCTCTCTCGTAAAAAATACCTTTTTCCCCATTCTTGAAAGTGCCTTGCTTAATTCAACTGCCAGTTTCAGGTTAACATTTTTTTCTTTTGCATACTTTGAAACTATCCCGAAATCGTAGCCTCCGTGGCCTGGATCTAATACCAATACTTTAACACCGCCTGTTTTCTCTATAAACTGATCGGTTTCCTGTTTAATTACCCATTCCTTCTGATATTCAGTCACCTGCAATGAATCACTTTCTGAATTACGTGTTGCTTCCTTCACAATTTTTTGCCCTGATATCAGATCTATAACGATCCGGTCAGGTGCAGATAATTTATATACCTTTACATTAATAACGTCTTTTAATTTTATTGATAAGAAGCGATCTCTCTGAAATATCTCAAAAATGAAATCCTTCTGCTTTTTAAGTTCAAATTGGGAGGGAAATTCTATTTTAATAGCAGACAAAGTGGCTACAGTATTTGCATTTTTAATGAAATCTTTATCAGATTCAAGGACTATTCTTATCTTATCATCCTGCTGATTGAACCTCAGTAATAAATCGGTGTTTTCCTGTGCATGCAGGGATGCCAATGAAAGAAAAAATATTGAGTATAATATAATCACCTTTTTCATGACATTATACATTTTCCACATATGAGGCATGTTTTGCAATATTATAGCAAGTTACATGCAAACGACAATCGATGTTGAAAGAAGAGATCAGACGAGTTCAATCAATTCCCTTGCATTGCTTGGAGCATAGCCGAAAGCGTCATTATTAAAGTACAAAAAGACATCCTTTCCTTCCTTCATATAACCTCTAATGCGTCTTGCATCCTTTTTAAGTGCAGTTTTCGAATAGTTTGTATTATATCTACCCTGCTCCCCGTGCCTCCTTATATATACAAAATCAGAAGTAACCGGGAGATCATCAATAAACTCAGGCCAATCAGCCATGCAGAGGCATATATTATAATCCCTGCATATTTTAAGGACATCTTCTGTTATCCAGCTTTTATGCCTGAATTCAAGAGTATTTCGGGCAGGATACTTCCTTAGCATTTTCAAGAAATTTATCAGTCTCTCGGTATTTATTTTAAAATTAGGCGGAAACTGCCACAGAACAACCTTTAATTTTTTCTTCAGACGTAATGCACCTTTAAAAAACATTTCAAGAGATTCAGAAGGTACTAACAGTCTTTTTATATGCGTAATATACCTGCTGCCTTTTAAAGAAAATTCAAAATCATGGGGTGTTTCTTTATACCATTTGTCAAATGTAGCCCAGGTTGGGAGCCTGTAAAATGTCACGTTCAATTCAACTGTGGAGAAGACCGTACAATAATACTGGAACCACCTTGCTTTAAGCAGGTCTCCAGGATAGAATTTACCCTTCCAGTGTGAATAATTAAAACCACTGCATCCTATTCTTAAATCAGCCATATAAAAATTTTATCAACTTTTATTTTTGTTTGTACAATTTCCAATATTTTTGTTTGTACAATTTCCAATTTCCGATTTTTTAATTATCAATTGCAAATCTTAAATGTAACGTTTCTGGGTAACGATGCCCTTTTACTCATCGCATGGCGCATAGCGCTCTGCGCATGGTGTTCTTTTTACTGCCTACTTCTTGAGAACTAAAAGGTTACGTCCTACGGTTACGAAGCCCGTTTCGTCAGTCGTATTTCGGTTACGTGTTTACTTAGTTTTTTGGTTTCTCTAGTTTATCTGGTTTCTTTGGTTCACCCTGCACCGTGCACCCTGCTCCCTGCTCTTTACTGCCTACTCCCTACTTCTTACTTTTTTCTCCTAGCGCCGTGCTCCCTGCACCTTGCATCATTCCCTATTGTACACAGACACAATAATGCATTATTCTAGGATGATGGAAAACGGGTTATCTAAAACAATAAAACTCTATTCTGTCCCTTTCAACCTCAGAGGCTCAACCGATCTTCTTTTAAGATATGCAGTTAATCATGCTGAATGGCCTGACTATTCAAACATAATTTATGTAGCCCCTACACCTAGAAAAATAAGAGAGGCGCAAAAGAAGTTTCATAAATTAGTAAAAAGCCCTTATATTCCTCCAAAGTTTTTCACTCTTAAACAGCTCTCAAAAAAT
Source organism: uncultured Nitrospiraceae bacterium (assembly GCA_964345225.1). Lineage (GTDB taxonomy): Bacteria > Nitrospirota > Thermodesulfovibrionia > Thermodesulfovibrionales > UBA6898 > CAYFQB01. Next base: position 106,491 of record CAYFQB010000016.1, read on the forward strand.
CTTTTTGATATCAAGTCTAACTGTAAATATTTTCCTGATATATTGGTGCCATTGTTAATATCAGATATCTCCGGACATAGCATTGGATACTCCAGCATACTTTCAGAGTTATTAAAAGAACTTAAACAGCATCATCCTTCAAAGGCTATATCCCTTGTTCGACAGGAGCTAAATGAAATATTCGATAAGCTTGGAATACCCGAAGATGCCTTTAAAAAACTTAATGCGGCACTTGATATCTTCGAAAAATACCATAATATCCTTTCTAATCTGGATTATTACGATGAGAATGACATATTGAATTATGGACAATCTGCAGCAGGCTGTACTCTTGATAAATTCTCAGTACTTATTGCAGACGGCTTTTATGATATGACTGCCTCTGAAAAGAACCTGCTTAAAGAGCTAATCAACAAGGCTGAAGCTACTCTAATCTCATACCCTGCTGAAACAAACAATTCACTTAACAATACACAATACAATAATAATATATTATCTTTTATTACAGATAGTTATATTAATTATATAAAGTTTAACTTTAATGTTACCGAAGAACATTTGGAACAGCATTTCCACCCTGATTTCTCTTACATAAAATACAACAGCATAGAAGATGAGATTGAAGGAATTGCAAGACATATTAAAAGTCTTTTTATTATTGGACGTCTAAGGGCAGACAATTTGATTATAGTTACTTTCCCCAGAATCTCTGATTACATAGAGCTCACGGAAAGGATTTTCAGAAGATATGGCCTGCCATATTCTGTTTCTTTAAAAAAACCTCCTGCCTATCGGGGGGCCGTAAGAGATATTTTCTATCTTCTCGAATCGATAATCGAGGATTTTCCCAGGCTAAAATTTACATCGTTCCTGAGCTCTCCCTATTTCAAAAAGCTTCCGGAACTCCTCAGGACACATATACCATCCCTATCACGTAAATCCGGCATAATAAAGGGTAGAGAGGCATGGGAAAATCTTAGCAAAATAATAGAAGATAAGTCGTTTGCAAAATCCATAAAGGATGATATTTCACATATCTTTAAAATCCTCGACAGGCTAATAAAAAATAAAGATTCTGCAGAAATTGAAGTAATCCATTATGAAATAGAAAATATATTGTCAGAATTGGGATGTGAAACTGAACAGGCTGATATTGATATGCTGAATAATTCTATGGATATGATCAGGGTTGTTTTTTCAGAACTGTCAAGAGAAAAAACTATTTCGCTCAAACGATATGTGGAATTTCAAAGGCATATTCTTGGTTCTATCGAGTACCAAACAGAAGATTACGGTATTCAGTTAATGGATTTTCTTGAAACTAGAGGGCTAGAACCCGATTACCTTTATTTCTGCGGACTTAAAGACGGAGACATGCCCTGCAGACCTCCAATTGATCTGATTCTTCCTGACAGCGTAAGAACAGAATACGGCCTTGTGAATCTAAAAAAATATCTCTCTATTCAGAAACTAAACTTTCTCAGGATTATAGGTGCTACATCTAAAACACACCTGTCTTATCCCTCAATAGACGGGGATAAATATTTCCTTCCTTCAACTTATCTTTCTTGGGGCAAAGAGATAACAGAAAATGTAACTGGTATTTTTTCTCCGGAAGAACTTCTGGCAAGAAAAGGGAAACACTTGCTTTCAGATACTATTAATGAGGTTCGCCTCGACAGAAGGACAAAAGACAGACTCTCAAGACAGAGACTTTCCATGCCCATGCGTGTAACTGATATTGATTATTACAGAAAATGTCCAAGAAGGTTCTTTATAGAAAAAGTTTTAAATCTTGAAGCTGCTGAAATAGCAGAATACGAAGTCGAGGCAAAACTTCTCGGTAACATCATTCATAGTATTATGGAAGAGCTTATTAAAGAAACTATAGAAGATTCCCAAACATTCAAGCAAAAGGCCTTGTCAATTATAAACAGGACACTTCAAGACTATATTATCTGGGATTACTGGAAAAACCTTATAAAAGAGGCTTTCATGGAGATCCTTCCGGAAATAATGGATCTTGAATCCAAATTCAGAAAAGAGGGTTTTACACCATATGGATTTGAAATGAAGCTCAAGGAGGAGGTATTGCCAGGTACTTTTCTGACCGGGAAGATAGACAGGGTAGACCGCAGAGGTGAATCTTTCCGCATAATAGATTACAAAACCGGTACTGTAAATATAGGCTCTGACATAATCAAAAAAGGCAAGGAACTTCAGCTTCCCCTCTATGCCGCAATGCTTAAATCAAAAGGTATTGATGTGGAAAAGGCTGGTATCTATTCCCTTAAAGATATCGGGATAAAATGGATTCCTACAAAGAAGGATAAATATACATTTGACGAATATATAATCAGTACACTGAAATATCTGGAAGAAACAATTTTGCAAATCAGGGCAGGCAATTTCGATGCCTTGCCTTTGGAAGAATTTTACTGTACAAGCTGTGCTGAGGCACCTTTCTGTCCCTATATAAATTCCAAATGAAGATCAGGGATTGAAACTTAAATGACTTTAACTTTTAAAATTTGTTTTTGATATCTTAAATTGGAACTGATTTCCATATGAACGACTTTCTTGATACAAGAAAAAGCGTAATTATATCCGCACCAGCAGGCTCGGGCAAGACCGAAAAACTTGCCCGCAGATATATAAGTCTTCTTGAAAACGGCACCGAAATCGAAAAGATAGTCGCAATAACATTTACTGAAAAGGCAGCATCAGAAATTAAAGACAGAATATTGAATATTCTGATGCAGGAAAAAAAGGATATCTTCGTTCTTATAAAAGAAAAGACCCCCCTCATGAGGATAACAACAATACACTCCTTCTGCCAAAAACTGATTACACGCTTTGCTATCGAACTAGGACTGGACCCTTCATTCAATGTACTCGATGAATTCAATGCATCACAACTCTGGTCAGAGTCAGTATATGATACCCTCCGCAATGAAAAGGATAGCCCCTCGGTCTTCTTTGAATACCTTAAACTTAAAGGACTTAAAGGATGGGGGGGGTTATACAGAGCTCTTTATTATATCTATAGAAAACAGCCTTACTCTGAATTTCTGGCTGAAACTCATGATGAAAGATGGGGCCTTGAGGAAAGACAGTTGATCGAGATTTACAAAAGATGTCTTCAGACCTACAGAATTAAAAAACGTGAACTCCGCGTCATTGATTTTAACGACATGGAGATCCTCGCTTACAGGGCAATTACTTCGAACCCGGAGTGGCTTAACATACTTTATGCATTTGATGAACATACAGACCATATCCTTGTTGATGAATTCCAGGATACCAGCTCTACCCAGTGGAAGATAATTGACAAACTGACAGAGGAATGGCGTTCAGGGCTCGGGGCTAAAAGGTCTGCAGGGAAATTCCCCACAATCTTTCTGGTTGGTGACGAGAAACAGTCAATATATATGTTCAGAGGTGCAAATGTCTCTGTATTCAATGAGGTCAAGAACAGGCTCAATGAGTGGCTTGGCAATGAAGCTGTCTATATTGAAGCCAGAGATAATTACAGAAGCCTCTCAAGAATTATAAATTTTACAAACATTTTATTTGACAATTTGATGAAGGGTTCTCTTACAGAGCCTTGGCGTACAAAATACTCTCCCTTCACCCCAACAAGAGAAGGATACGGCAGTATTCAACTTCTTATCCTAGATTACGAAAATAATTCCAAATTAACCCGCTTAAAGGAAACAACACTTATCGCAAACAAGATTTTCTCGTTAGTAGGGAATCTAAACATATATGCAGATCAAATTAAAAGGAAATGCCAATACTCTGATATCGCAATTCTCTTGAGGAACAGGAACAATCTTACACTTCTCGAAGGTGCACTCAGAGAATTTAAGATCCCTTATATCGTTGTAGGCGGCATAGGCTTCTATGATGAACCAGAAGTAGCCATTCTAAGGGAGCTCGTATCATTCTTTATTGATCCTTTCGATAATTTCAGTCTTTTTGAGGTATTAAGAAGCCCCTTGTTCGGCTTTACCGAATCAATGATTTCCACATTATTATTGGACAGATATGTACCACTATTCGAAAATTTAAAGAAATTTAAAATAGCACGTTTCAAAAAAATCTTTGATTTACTGGACAAATATCTCTCCAGAAAATACGAAATACCGATATCTTTATTAATAGAGGAATTTCTGACAGAGACGGGCGGATGGAAAATATTTCATGAGATACAGCGCCACGTTAACATAAAAAAATTTCTCAGGACCATTGAATATTACGAATCAAGGGGCATGTCGTTAATCGAGATAAAGGAAATTCTCATTCAATCCAAAAAGAGCAATGAGCCAAAGGCAAATGTAAATACCGAAAATCTAGATGCCGTAAAAGTAATGACAATTCACGGGGCAAAGGGCCTGCAGTTTCCCGTGGTATTCATACCATCTCTCGATGAGACAGTCTCTGCAAAAACCGGTACGGTCATTCTAGATGAAGTTGACAATAATATAAGATTTGCCTATGAAGATGACTCAACCAGGCGAACTAAAAACAATCTTTTTATACTCTGGAAGGAAAAAGAGCACGAAGAAGAAATTCGCCTCTTTTATGTAGCAATCACAAGATCAATGGACCATCTATTCATGTCAGGTGCAGTTAAAAAAGATGTTAATGGCAAACCGAAAATAACAGGCAAACTATCTTTTATTGAAGATGCTTTCCCGGGCTCTATCTCCGGTACAAAAGAATATAGCAATACATTTAAGGTTTTAAGAGAAAAAGACTTGTCAAATTCATCCGGGGTATCGGGCATAAGGTTAAGCACTGGTTCTAAGAAATTCTTTTCAGAACCTGCATATATCGAAGAAATTGACATATCGGGGAAATTTACAAAGTGGGTTGATGTCACAGAAGACATTGAAATAAGGACAAGACACGGAGAAGACTGGGTAGTTCTCGGACGAATATTTCACAGACTTTTTGAAGAAATTTCAAAAGGTATTATTGATTTTAAAAAAGTAAGCGACAGAATAGATATTCTGCTGTCAAATGAGTTATCGCTTAAAATTAAAATTGACAGATATAGAAAGTTAATATTGGATGATTTTAAAAACCTCGAAGCCTCTGGCTATCTTGGTGAGATTATTTTGCCCAAAGATGGTGCCTTTGCTGAATTGCCTTTCATCCTTCAGAAGGATAATAAAGTCTATAAAGGGAGGATCGACAGAATAATAATAACGGATAACACTGTATATATATATGACTATAAAACTTTTCCTGTACGCGACCGTGAAATAGACGAACTCAAAGAAAAATACAGATTTCAGATGAATATATACAGTGACGCGTGCAGGAACCTGTTTTCTTTGAAGACAAAGAGCTTTATCGTTTTTACACACAAACCGGTCTCAATAGAAATATGAAAAGAAAATGGGGAAAGATGTTTAGACAGTCGTGCTTTGGTTTCAGGGAAATATTACCTTAATAGTGTCATTTCCAATCTTTAATACCTCGAGATCTTCCATATAATATTTCCCAACACCCTTTACAAGGCCCGCCACAAAATCTATCAGGTTGCGTCTTGATTTATATTTAATTAACAGGGTCTTTTCGTTTTCCCATTTATAGTCAAACCGGGGTGGATTTGCATTCTCCAAAGTACTTGTTGATGCCATATGCACCTCATCCATAGCCATAAGAAATTCCCTTGCATTTTTATATCTTCTGTAATAAAAACCATAGATCTTTTGAGAAAAACTGCACACCCAGTATTCACCGAATGCATCAGCTATATCCGGAATAGAAAAGTCCAGTGCTAAGCAAGCAGACTCTACAAGTTTAATAAAATATTCATCTTCTATATCACTCGTTGCCACAAAGGAGATATCCCTGGTTTCGCCGGCATTTATCAGACATTTCTCCCATTTTCCAATACCGTAATTTTTTACTATCATATCTTTCAAGCAAATTGCGATTATTCCTTTCATATTTACCCCCCCCTCCTCAATCAATCTAATTCTATTATATTTATCGGTATATTTTCTCGTTAATATAATATTTATCCCATTAGAAAGACCTGCTGTTTGCAGTAGGGATAAAATAAATTCTTTTTTGCTCAAATGGTGTTTACCCCGTTTAGAAATTGATTATATTTTCTTCTAACGGAGGTTACCTGAGTGATAATGTCATATTATAATTATTTTCATTACAAATATCTAAATATTAACCTAAAAAAATAAAAAATGTATTTCCAGATTAACGGAGATCCCTTTAACTATATACACTCCAGTGTTTTAATAAGTGCCTCAGCCTTCTTTAAGCTCTCATAATATTCCCGATCTGGATCAGAATCGGCAACAATTCCGGCACCAGCCTGAACATAAGCCTTTCCATCCTTTATAAGAAAGGTCCTTATTATAATGTTAAGATCCATGTTACCGTTAAAACCTATATATCCTATGGAACCGGTATAAGGACCCCTCCTTTTTGTCTCGAGTTCGTCGATAATCTCCATGCATCTTACCTTAGGTACCCCTGTAATCGTCCCCCCAGGAAAAGCTGCCCTTATTGCACTGAAACAATCCTTTCCATCAACAAGCAATCCCCTTACATTAGATACTATATGAATAACATGCGAATAATCTTCTGTAATCATGAGTTCATCTACCATTACGGTTCCATAATGCGAAATTCTGCCAAGGTCATTCCTCTCGAGATCTATTAACATAATATGCTCAGCCCTCTCCTTTTCATTCAGCAACAACTCTGAACGCATCATTTCGTCTTCAGTAAAATTCCTTCCCCTGGGTCTTGTACCAGCAATTGGCCTGGTATCCACAACCCTTCCCTTCACTCGAACCAGCCTTTCCGGGGAAGAACTTACTATCTGGTAATCCCCAAAGTCTATAAAAGACGCAAAAGGCGACGGATTTATCTCACTCAGGATAGTGTATATCTTCCATGGATCTTCATTACCTATATCTGCCGAAAGTCGAAGAGAAAGATTTGCCTGATAAATATCACCGGCTGCGATATATTCCTTAGTCCTTTTTACCATGTTAATATATGTGTTTTTTTCTGTCTCGTAGATAATATCTATCTTTTTTACTGCTGACCTTTCTCCTCTGTCTTCTACATCTCTGATAATTCTCTCGTAAATCTCTTTTATAACAGATTCAGAATTCTTGTTATACTTGTCTTTCTCTATACCATTCTCAATATGTCCGGTTAAGCTTTCACGTGCACCAGGGCAGACAATAATCCAGCATTTTTTCAGTATATGATCGAACGCTATCAGCCTGTCTATTAGGAAAAAATGTGCATCGGGAAGATTAAAGTCGTCTCTGGCATTTTGTGGAAGTTTTTCGAGATACTGAACAAAGTCGTAGCTCAATATTCCAACTGCGCCACCCTGAAAAGGAGGAAGATCTTTTACAGGATTCTGGCTGTAAGCATAAACAAGCTCTCTCAACCTTTTGATAGGATGTCTGTAAGATACTGTTTTTATGCCAGAACAATCTAATTCAACAACTCTGTCTTTAATTTTAAATATAAGATATGGTTCTATTCCGATGAACGAATATCTTGCTATATTTTCAGGCCCCTTAACACTCTCTAACAGAAAACTGTTTTTTGATTTGAGTCTTTTGTAGACCCAATGTGGACTGTTATACGGTATCTCCCTGAATACAGGGGAATAGCCTTTCTTTGATAATTTTATGTTTGATTCTGTGTACAAAGGCATCTCCATATTTGCAGAAAACCCCGTATAACTGACAGGGCTTTTTACGGGGTAAAAATCAAGCAGCAGCTATCTCATTTTTTATCAATTGTATTGTCTTTATTGGGTTACTCTGATCGAGTATCGCCCTTCCCATTACAATATAATCTGCGCCTTCTCTTATTGCCTCTTTTGGAGTCATTGTCCTCATCTGGTCATCAGGTGGGGGCGTCCATGATGTCCTTATACCAGGAGTCACAATCAGAAATCCCCTTCCACAGCGTCCCCTGATCATAGCAGCCTCTCTTGCAGAAGCAACAACACCGTCAAGACCGGCTCTCAGGGCAAGGCTTGCAAGATGTCTTACGTGGGTATTCATACTGTATTGTATGCCCAGCTCTTCCTTTAAAGTTTCTCCAGAAATGCTTGTCAGCATAGTAACACCTATTATCTTTGGCCGTTCCAGATTTTCTTTGAGGCATAAATTGACAACATCATCACTGCACTGTTTCATCATTTTATAACCACCAGAGGCATGAACATTAAACATAAAAACACCCAATCTTGCTGCAGCAATTCCTGCCCTTGAAACAGAATTTGGTATATCATGGAATTTTAGATCCAGGAATACCTTCTTCCCTCTCTTTTTTATCTCCTCTATAATCGACGGCCCAGCAGAAGTATATAGTTCAAGTCCTACCTTGAATATATCAATATAACTTTCGAATTTTTCAACAAGCTCTATTGCATAATTATTATCCGAAACATCAAGTGCAAGTATCAGTCTTCCATCATTAGCCATTGTCGCCTCTTACAATTATCCATTCAGCTATCACCAGCTTAAATGCCGGGGTTTGGACTTCAGCTGTTTTATGTTGTATGCCCCCAAGTTTGATACTGAGTGCCACCGAAATTGTTACTGAGCACAGTCAAGTTATTACTGAGCACAGTCGAAGTATCAAATTTTTGGAAGTACAATCCCTTTTTGTGCCTGATATTTACCTTTTTTATCAGCATAGGATGTCTCACAAACTTCTGATGCCTCGAGAAAAACAATCTGTGCAATCCCTTCGTTGGCATATATTTTTACTGGAAATGGAGAAGTATTAGAAACCGATATAGTAACAAACCCTTCCCATTCAGGTTCGAGCGGTGTTACATTAACTATCAGGCCACTTCTTGCATATGTGGATTTTCCAAAGCATATTACCAGTATTTCTCTTGGTATCCTGAAATATTCGAAAGACCTGCAGATTACATAAGAATTTGGACGAATCTCACACACATCCCCTTTATAGTCAACAAAATTACTCTCATCAAAGGCTTTCGGATCAATAATCTTCCCACTAACAGGGTTAGGAATCTTGAATTCATCATATAACCTCATGTCATATCCATAGGCACTGACTCCGTATGAAATCACCGCTTTTGTTATTTGCTCATCGTTAAAAGGTTCAATCATCCCCTCTCTAGCCATTTCCCTTATCCAGCGGTCATTTTTTACCATTGATTATCCTGCTTAAAAACCGGCCATTTCTAATTTATTAAAGGAGTTCATAATTAATACCAAGTAGCTTTTTCTCGCTATTATACCTTGATTCTGCTTATAAAACATTCAGGAAAATTCTTCTTCTGTTTCATCTAAAACCTGTTTAATTAAATCCAGTGACTCCAGAGCAACATCTCCCTGAACTTTTTGTATCGCAAAGCCTGCATGGACAAGCACATAATCGCCAATAGAAACTTCATCAGGCATTAGAAGCAGGCTGATGTCTTTGCGTGCACCATAAACATCAACCGTTGCCATCATATTTTCTATTTTTATCACCTTAGAAGGGATAGCCAAGCACATTTTATTATTATACATCAGTTGTGATAATTTTCATCTAACTATTAATTTCTTGACAAATGATTTCTAACCGTATATAAATAATAAACAATGAAAAAAATTCTTATTCCTACTGAACTTGGGAGTTTAATTAATAAGAAAAAAAGCATTCTGAACAGGCAGGACGTCATGATATTCGAACATGATTCAAACAAAGATGCGCTTGATATTCATATTTCCGAGAATGCAAACCTCATCATTGCTGAACTCGACTCTCCGTTGCTGGGAGGAGAAGCACTTTGTAATATTATCAGAAATGATGATCAACTATGGGATGTCTCTATAATACTTATATGTAATGATAACCACTCTGAGATAAGAAAATGCCTTGACTGCAATGCAAATTCATATATTACGAGACCTCTTGACCATAATTTGATATCAGAACAAATTAGTAAATTCCTTAATATCCCGAGAAGGGCATCTCTAAGGGTTCTTTTAAAGGTTACAGTTAACTGGAAACATACAACCGAGTCTTTCTACTGCTATTCCCAAAACATAAGCTCATCAGGCATACTGCTTGAAAAGGATAAATATATCTTTGATAAAGGAGATATATTATCATGCTCGTTCTTCATTCCTAATTCTGAACGCATAACTGCTGACGGGGAGATCGCCAGAGTTGTCCAGAAAAAACAAAATATCTACCAGTATGGTATCAAATTCACTAAAATTAGTGAAAGCGCAAAGTCTGCTATTGAGTCCCTCGTCAAAAAAAGGTCCGGGTAATAATATAGGCTGTCAGAATCTCTTATTCAGCGTTTAACTGAATCTTTATATAGGCTTTTTCTCTTAGTTCTCCCAGCGCTTCCTTGAGTCTCTCATTAACCTCCTTTTCAATCAGATATCTTTCGATCTCCTCTCTGACATCATCGTAATTTTTTCCTGAAAATTGATTAATGTTTTGTTCATAAAAGTCCTCTGTGTCTGTATCACTAACCTTTATAAAGGCCCGGACTTTCAGATTGATATATTCTTCCATAATCTCTTCTTCTGAAGTAGCTTCAATTCTGTATTTCTTTGCCTCTCTCAATAATAATCTTCTGTTAATCATTGTTTCTATGACATCTTCTTTGCTTATATCTGGTGATAATTTCAAGGAATTTTCATATTGTTGCTCAAATTCACTCATAGTAATTGCCTCATCGTCCACAAATGCAACAACCCTGTCTGTAAAACCGCCATAACAGTAAGCAGTAGGCAGTAGGCAGTAGGCAGAAAAGAGAAAACAAAGCATAAAATACAGTCGTCTCTGCACTTTTATACCTGCTCTTTGCTCTTTAATCTTTCTCAACATCAACCTCAACCTGTTCTTTTTTATTTTCTCCATGCTCACTTACCCTTACCTATTTTTTTACTGCTTACTGCTTAATTTGCGCCCTGCTCCCTGCTCTATGCACCCTGCTTATTACTTATTACTTATTACTTATTACTTATTACTCCTTACCCCTTACTTTTTTAGAATGCATGCCCTATGCTGAAATGAACTTCTCCATGGCTCTCCCCATTTTCTCTATCTAATTTGTGCCCGTAATCCACTCTTAGAGGACCAACCGGCGTATTATATCTCAATCCTAACCCCACAGTGTATTTAAGATCTGCAACATCTGCATCCTTTGTCCTTATCCATACATTTCCCATATCAAGAAAAGTTACCAGTCCAATACTCTCACTGACCGATGTCCTTAACTCAATATTGCTCATTAAAAAAGCATTCCCACCAGTCGGATTGCCATCTTCACCTTTTGGACCGAGCATATCCTGTTCATATCCCCTGACAGTTGACCTTCCACCAAGGAAGAATCTTTCCACAAGCGGCAGTTCCTCTGTATCCTTGAAGCCATATGCCACTCCCCCTCTCGCTGATATGGCCAGAGTGACTCTACGGATCAATTGCTGGAAGGCACTTCCGTTGACTATGAGCTTTGTAAAATTTGTTTCTGAAAAAAACAATGAAGAAGCTACTTTTAATGAAATACCTGCAAGAATTCCCTTTTTAGGTTCGAAAGGATCATCCCTTGTATCATATATGATTGACGGCTTGATACTGCTGATTGCCAATGTACCGGTATCTTCCTTACTCAAAATCACATCAGGCTGTACATCATAAGTTTTGACAAGGGAAATTTCATGATACAGTTCAGCCTTCATTTTGTCACTTAATTTTTTCTCAATACCTGATGTTACAGAATACCTTCTTAGTCTGTACCTTGTATCTCTTTCATCGATATCTATTTCTTCCCTGTTTTCATATAGAAAAAATATCCTGAAAGGAAGATTGTATCCAAGGAACCACGGTTCGCGGTACTGCATAATATATCTCTGTTCCAATGAACTCAATTCTGCACTTACTGACCCCTGCCTGTTCATTCCCCATAGATTCCTGTAACTTAACTCAATAAAGCCCCTATATTCCTCGTACTCTGCATAGCCAACGCCGAACTCTACCGAGCCTGCATTTCCCTCTTTTACCTTTACAAGTATATCTCTTTGATCTGCTTCGCCACTTATATCATCTATTTCAACATCGGTAAATAATCCTAATTTGTATAACCTCTGCCGTTCATTTGCAAGAACACGGTGGCTATAAGGCTGACCCTCTTTATGAAGGAGCTCCCGTTTTATGACCACATATTTCGTCCTCTTATTACCTTTAATTATAGTTTTCCCGAATATCGTTTTCTTTCCTTTAATCATACTGAAAACGATTGAAGCTTTGTGATTCTCTATGTTTCTCGTTACTAATACATCGACATCCGTATAACCGTGGTTGCTGTAATAATCCAAAACTTTAAATCTTGCATCAGAGATATCCACTTCATTATAAGGGTCTCCTGGTTTTATACCCAAGATTGAGATAAGTTCAGTTTCTATCTCAGGATCAACGCCTGTTATTTCCAGGAATTCGATCTCTGTTTTTTCACCTTCCTGTATATCGAATATCAGTTCAGCTGAATTTATAGTTTTATTGATTTGGGTTTTTATCTCCTTGACATTTGCTTCAAGATATCCAAGTGCTCCATAAAATTCTTTTATAGATTCTCTGTCCCTATCTATAAGTTCAGAATTGTAAATCGTTCCTTCCCTTGACAAAATCACGTCTTTCAGTTTATCTTGAGGCAGACTTACACCTTTAAACTTTATAGACCCTACTGTTATCTTTTCACCCTCGAATACAAAAAAAGTAATGACTATATTCTTTTCATCTGATTCTATGACAGGTGCTATCTGGGCAAAAGTATATCCTTTTTGATGATATACAGAAAGCATTCTGCCGACTGATTCCTCAACTAACTCATCATTAAACGACTCAATTTCGAAAAAAGGCACCTCTTTCAAAAGGCTTCTTGTAGAGATACTATCGTTGCCATTTATTTCAATTGTCATATGTCTGCCTTTTTCAACTGCTATTTCTATTTCTCTATTACTGTATGAATACGGTCCTACAACCGGACTAAAAAACCTCTTCTTTTTGTAATATTTTTTTATCCGGATTAAGTCTTCCCTCAATATAAATTGGTTATAAATATCTCCTTCTGACAATTTAATTTTGTTTTTTACATTTGTGTCAGGATCAGTAATCTTTATCTTATTTATTATCAAAGGATCACCTGTATCCACTTTTAAATGAAGATATACCCTGTAAGGTTCTTTAATATCCTCAATCTCTGCCTGTATTTCGGCATCCGGGAATCCATACAGGGAAAGCTTTTCCTTAAGATCATCGACTGCTTCCTGAAGCATGTCATACCTCATTATATGCTCTTCTTTCAGTAGAAATGATTCTTTTATAACTTTCTCGGATATCTCATAATTCCCTGATATATAAATCTTCTTTATGTAATCTTTTTCCCTGACGGTTATTGTAACCGTGGGTGTTTCTCCTTCTGAAACTACTACTGAAATGTCCTCAAACAAACCTTTTATAAATGTCCTCTTAATACCTTTGCTGACCTTCTCTCTGTCTATTAAACTGCCTTCCCTGATTCCAAACATATCAAGGAATTCATCCTCGTCGATCGAATAAAGTCCCTTTATTTCAATCTTTCCCGCATTTAAGGCATTACATGTGCTCGAGCCTAAAACAAAAAGAAATGTTAATATAAGAGAAAGTATAATCCAGTAGTACAATAGACCAGTCAAGAAATAGCTATTTACTTTTATACTGCTCTTTTGCTCTATTGCCCTGGCTTTTCTATAGCTTTTTATCATTTAAATTCAAACCTGAATCGAATATCTCCGCCAAGAATACCCCGCTCATCCCTTACGCCTATCAAAGATATGTTTCTGTTTAGGAGGTACTTAAGTTTTATAATCTGCTCTTCTGTGGAACCTACAGAGGTAGTGTAGGTCACAAAAACCTTTTCGCCCATAAGCCTTTTTGACACAGTTACCCTCGGCTCGATAGTTCCGGTTGTTTTTGAGACATAAGGGTCAATCTGCAGCCTGTCGAGACCTGTAATAGTCCTGAACCTCTCCTCTATTACATCCTGTATCCTTCCGGTAACAAAAGAGGTCGCTTCACTTGCACCTATACCTCCTTCCAGTCCTTTTAAGTCACTTCCCATCCGCCCAACTGTAAGAAGGGCAAGTATATCCATCTCATTAAGTGGCGGATCAGAAGAAAGCGACATATTGAAGTGATCGATATACCCTTCAAGGTTCATTTTTATCTTGTATCCCTTGGCAATCGTTTCAGCAGCAATCATCATGAAAGGATTTATTCGGTTTGGATCTGAAAAATCAGCGCTTGCATTGAGAATCCTGAACTCATTATTTCTGAAATATATTGTGCCCTCCTTGGTCTCAAGCCTTCCCAAAAGTATCGGACGGTATACCATACCTCTTAAAACCATATCTACACTTGCAGTAGCCCGTGCAACATTATTATCAATGAAAATATTGTCTTTACCTATAATTCTAATATTAAGTTCAGCCTTCTCAAATTCAGATATCTCGGATTTGTATTTCTCGGTCTGCTTGACTTTAAGCAACCAGCTTTTCCATTCTGTCCTTTCCTTATACCTGACCCTATTTATCTTTATGTCTCCTGATATCATCTGAGACTCCAGCCTACCCTTATATAGAATATTCCCTCCAAAGTTGACAGTGAAATCCTTTGATACCGAAGTTGTAATATTGTCTAATCCTGCCTCTACATAGAATTGCTTAAATGAAAATTTCTTCATATAAACAATACCTGTTATTTCAATGTTACCGCCTCCTATCTCACCAGAGAGTTTTTGCAAAACCATTTTATCATTATCAATATAAAGATATCCGGTTAAGGAACTGACCCGATGATGGTAGTCCTCTAGTTTAAAAGATCCATTCGTTACGCTTAATCCTCCATTTATTCGTGGCTCATCCCAGTCCCCCGCTATTGAAAAAACAAACTCTGCATCTCCTTTTATAAGCCCTATATGTCTGGAAAGGCCCTTAAATGGAAAGAGCTTGGAACTGCCTTCAAAAAGAAGATCATATCTTTCACCTATAACAAGGTTTCCTGCTATGTTCAGAGATGTATTGCCGCTTCTTATAGTAATTTTATTTAAATCGAGATACCTGTCATTCAAAACCAGATTGATCTCTTTCTCGTTTGAAAAACTGTATTCATACATCGAAAGTGCTATATGTCTTATCAATGCCGATGCAGAGATATGTTCCGTGCTCCCTTTAAGAGATGCTTTCCCGTTAAGGCTCAGCATAAAATTTTCAGGAACATCACTTAAAAAAGGAATAGCGATGATATCATATCTACCTTTCTGTATATCTACTTCTGCTTCCCATGGAATATCATTCTCGAATCTTCCTTTTGCAGCAATATTCAACTTCTCATTTATCATCCTTGCATCTAACTTAATATCCTTATTGTCTATGGATGCTTTGATAAATCCGCTTCCCACTGACCTGCCTTTAAGTTTACCCCCTATAACTTTGACCTCTGCAAAGACTGAAGGGTTGTCGAATGAACCGTGACCTTCTGTCTTTACACTTAAAATAATATCTCCATGAATTTCTCTCTGGATAAAATCACTTATCATTAACTTATCTGAGATAGCTTTATATGAAAAATTTCCACTTTTATCCAGAGTGGCTTCAGTGTTGATCAATGAGTTTCCCCTCTTGAATTTCATCTCTGTAAAATTAAGTTCTTTATCGGCGTATCTGAATTCAAAAGAAGAAGAGTCAAATGGTACTTTGTATAAAGCAGCTTTCTCAACAACTGCCTTGGCAATAACTTCAGGATTATCACCGCTGCCACCGATCTTCATATAAGTCTTCAGTTTACCTTTTCCCATAAAATCCGGATAAAAAATCTTTACTAATTTCTCAAGGTCAGCATTCTTCAAAGAAGCTTCCATTTTAAATTCAGGATATGATAAATCAAAAAGTCTTTCGGCTTTATTAAAAAAGATGCTGCCTTTTAGCTTATGGATCTCATCATCACCCTTAACGTTTATTTCTCTTATAACCAGGAGATTTTTTCTATAGCTGATATCTGCATCAAGCAAACCGCTATTATAGTTTTCTATAATCGGATTATGTATTTTGATGTTCCCGCTTATTTCTGGATCATCAAAGGCACCATTTAATTTGCCAGTAAAATCTCCGGTGCCTTTCAGCTTTTCATAATACGGCGAACTGATATCGCTAATATCAGATGTTTTTAAAGTACCTTTGATATCCAGGGTCTTTGCCTGGATATTTACATATCCATTGATATCCAGCCGGGACTTTCCTGTTTCTAGTTTCAGGTCTGTAAATGACAATATTGCTCCCTGCTTGGCATATTTGCCCTCCATATCTTTTACCCGTCCTCGAACATCTTTCCCTTCTTCTGTATTCTTATACTCAAACCATCCCTGAGGATCGAATTTCGCTCCTGAGCTTGACAAACTACCTTTTACCTTTCCATTCTGTAATCCTGGATCCCATCCTATAAGTTTAAATAGAGGGGTGCTGTCAACGTTTGCGAAATCGATGTCGATGGTAAAAAAATTAACCACTGGCAGGGTTATTGATACGGATGCCATTGCGCGGCCATTATAAAGCCTTCCATCACCATCTGAGAATTTCATCGTTCCGTCGGCATAGGAAATCATGCATTTAATCGTATCTATATCAACACCGAAAAGATTGCCTCTGTACAAAGTCGCACTTCCCAACCCTTTAATATCACTCAGAGAACCTTTTATTTCACCTTTAAAACTCACTAGGCCTTCAATTCTCTGCCTGACTTTAAGGAGTTCCATCAATGTCTGAATATAAAGATCTCCCTTCAAATCCAGATCCAGTGTAATTTCTTTTTCGGCATAATATATGTTCCCGCTGGCATTTATTCTTCCGTCTCCACTATTGCCAAGTTTGAATATCTTCTTTAAGGTCATTACAAACAGATCCATGTCTGTCTTAAAATTCGTCCTGTCTTTGCGATATTCCCCTGACCCTGTAATCTTTGAACCAAAACTTTCAATTATCAGACTGTGTATTTCAATGGTCTCACCTTTTACTGTCAGATTTACATCCACACTTGATATAATTTCCGGCCACCCCGTCTTTTGAAGCTTTATCTTCTCTGCAGATGCCCTGATTTTCTGGAATTTACCTAGAATTAACTCACCGCTAAGGCCGTCTACATCAGTTACAGTTTTTGTCTTATTATCATGAAAATTTGTACTGCCATGCATCAGTTCCACTGATCTGATATTTACTTTAAATGAGGTATCGTTCTTTTTAGCAGCATAAGCTTTAACATTTTCGATTATATCTTCAATCTGTTCTTTACTGGTTGTGACCTCAGGTTCTTTAATAACCAGTCTGCGAATTGATATATTTTTGCTTAGCAGGCCTGAGGGCTCAATGTAGGCCTTAACTCTTTTTGCAAAGAGTATTCTTTCTCCATTTTCATCAAAGACCTTTAGTCCCTTTGCCTCAATAAAAAAGGGGTAGATATTTATATATATCTTCTGGGCTATTAGTCTTTTACCAGATGCCATCTCCAGTTTGGGCAGTATCATCCTCTTAAGGGCATTTGATATCTGTGGGCTTCTAAGAACAAATATCGCTATGCCGATAATCACAGCTAGAGCAATCAAGTATGGCATCTTGTTTATTCTTTTAGAATCGACCATAACTCCGATAACAGCTCCTGAACAATAATAGTATCTTTAAGTTTCTCACTGTTTATCTGTATATAAAAAACATCTTGAGCAAGTCCAGCCTCGGTATTAATCCTTGCTGAAACGATATTAATGCCTTTTTTGTACATGACGTTCGAAATATCATAAAGCAAACCTAACCTGTCCGGAGAAAAGACCTCGATAAGGCTATATTCATCGGCTGCCTCGTTATCTAGCTCTATAAATACGTCAAAAAGGCTTTCAGCCTTTCTGCTGCGCCTTACGATACTAACCGGCCTTTTATCAACAATAATACTTCTAAGACCTTCTTCTAAATCTTTTTGCAGACCGTCCCACCAAATATCCTTCCAGTTAGAAATAGAAATTGTATCAATAACAACCCCTTTCTTTCCAGTAAATATCCTTCCGTTTACAATATTTAAACCCTTTGAAGATAAAAAGCCAACAATTCTGGAAAAAAGGCCCGGACAGTCTTCGGCGCTTATTACTATTTCCGCTACCCCTTCCGGACTGCTGTCCACGCGCATTGAAAATCCACTTTCTTTCATTTTCTTTACTAAACTGTAATCTTCTAAGACTTTAGTTTTTGTTGTTGAAAGCATATACCTATCCGGCATTTCATCAATAAAATCCTTAAGGTACTGTTTATCAATTTCAGGTGAAAGACTCTGAAGGCTGTGGATGTATTCTGTCCTGTCCTCCTTTATACCTGATAAATAATCCACTGTTCTCTCATATAGATCTTTAAGAAGATATGATTTCCATGAAGTCAGGAACCCGGGATTTACAGCCGACATGTCTGCATATGTGGTAAGGTATATCGCCTTCAAATTCTCCAGGTCGCCGACTGCATCAGCGAAATGGGCTATCACTTCAATATCGCTTGCCTCCCTTCTAAGAGCTATCTTTGACATAAGGACATGGTTTCTTACAAGGAATTCTATCCTCATCCTTTTCTTACTGTCGAGATTAAATCTTTCAAGTATATTCTTGAGCCTTTTATATCCTTCTTCTTCATGATGTCTACCGACAGCCTTTCCAATGTCATGAAATAATAGTGCCATAAGAAGCACATTTAAATTTTCCAGTCCGTTTATAATAACTTTCAGGTGTTCCAGGCTTTTGTATTTTGTAGTTCTGAGTCTTTCAAGATTCCTTATTGCTAACAGGGTATGCTCATCAACTGTATACATATGATAAGGTTCATGAACAACAAGCAGTCTTAACGCACCAAATTCAGGGATAAATCTGCCCAATACCCCTGTTTCATGCATCTCCCGGAGAGTATCATAAACACGCATTCCTTTGAATATTTCAAGGAAATAATGAATAGAAACATGTGAGCTCCTTGTCTTTCTGTTTATTTTTAAAAGGCTGGACTTTATATTCTCTTTCATAATCTCGCTGAATTTTTTACCTGTCTTTGAATAAAGATAAAAACTCTCCATGATCTTATCCGGGTTTTCTGCAAAAAGATTATCTTTAGTTACAACTAACTTTCCGCCTGACACAGAGAACTCGCCAGTTATCTTTTTAGCGATCATATCTTTACGGATGGGTATATATGGTCGACTGCACTTAACCATTATATTGTGGCCAATATCTTTTATAGCTTTACTTTTCAGGTAGTAATACCGCATAAACCTCTCCGAAGCCCTGAATTTCTTTGAATCTTTAAACCCGAGACAAGCTGCCACATTTTTTTGATATTCAAATGTAAGCAAATCATTTCTTCTTTTACTTTCAATATGAAGACAAAATCTTATTTTCAGCAAAAAATCATACGCACTCATAAATCTTTTGTAATCATATACATTTATCAGTTTGATAAAATCAGAAATTTTCTCTATCTTCATTGTAATTTTCGATAGCCAGTATGCGGTATGAACATCTCTAAGCCCGCCTTCACCTTCTTTAATATTGGGCTCAAGTATAAAGATAGAATCGCCTGATTCCATGCGCCTTTTTTCCATCTCTTTTAATTTTTCTCTTACAAAAATCTTCCTCTGTTTATATGCAATCTCGGGGTAAACCTTTTCTCTGAATGTGTTGTAAAGCTTTTCATTGCCAGCAATATATCTTGCCTCAAGAAGTGCTGTTCGGGTCTTTATATCCTTCAAAGCCTCTTCAATACATTCTTCAGCAGTTCTGAACGAATGACTTATAGTAAGACCTGTATCCCAGAGCTTATGCAGTAATAGTTCTGCTGATTCTGTATTTTTCCTGTCGGGTGCGAAAAACATTATGTCAATATCTGAAAAGGGGGCAAGTTCCGCACGTCCGTATCCTCCAGAGGCTATAAGTGCTATATTTGCATCTTTGTCAACAAAGTTAAAAATATTTATGACAAGTGAATCTATTCTCTGGGTATATCTTTCGACAAGAAACCTGCCGCCATAACCCTGTTCTAATAACTCAACGATATCCTTTAAAATTTCCTTACCAATATCAGAGTGTATTAATGAGGTCATATCAAGACATCTTAGCTTTTATTGTAATCATCCATTAAAAATAAAAAACAATCGTTAATATTATCATATGTTTATATATAAACTCTTGATTCATAAAAAAAGTGATATATTTTTCTGATAATACGCGCATTAAAGAATCCTCATTTTGCAATGTATAAAAGATTTAAAGTATTGTTTTAAAAATATAACATAACTAATATATTTTAAATTAATTTTTCCTTTTTGATATCCGGAAAGACAAAACATCATAAATATATTAACAATAGATAATAAAAACCGTTACATGCAAAAATAAATAAAAATTTTTCTGTATTTTTAAATATAAATTTAAAATTTTAGGTGATATAATAATATTAGATATAGAGTATTGAAAGATTAGTCTTTTATTTTGTTGCAAATTGCAACTATAAGGGGGGTAAAAATATAATCAATTATGTCCAATTATAAATAATTACGATATTTAAGACAGTATTTTTTACATTAATCTTCGTTCTGTGAATATGCCAGCCCTATTATATCAATCTTTTAAAAACCTGCTATTCTTGTTTTGACAGTATGTTAAATAAATTAAGAAAGGAGGGGAATAACAATGTATAAGAAAATACTTCTTGCAACAGATGGTTCTGAATTCAGCGAGGGTGCTGTTAGGGAAGCAATTAATATGGCAAGGTCTTGTAAAAGTCAGCTTTATGCAATTTCTGTGGTTGAGATGAATCCAAGATATATTGAATCAGCTGTTGAATTTGTTGAAAAAATGGAAAGAGAGACAAGAAAAAGTCTTGAAAGTCTAAGAGAGAGGTCTTCAAAAGAAAATGTGGAGTGCAAAACTATAATCAGAGAGGGTGAACAACCATACGAGTTTATTGTTGAAGAAGCTGATAAAAATCAAGTCGATGTAATTATTATGGGCAGGCGTGGCAGAACAGGGCTAAGAAGATTACTAATGGGAAGTGTTACTGCAAAGGTTATCGGCCATACTACTCGTAGAGTTCTGGTCGTTCCGAAAGCCACAACTATTAAGTGGAAAAACATAATAATAGCTACTGACGGCACAAAATACAGTGAAGCAGCTGCAAGAGAGGCGTTAAACGTTGCAAAATACTGCGGCATAGGTAGTGATCTCCATGCAATTGCTGTAACAAGAAAAAGTGCTTCAGATGAGAGGATTGAAATATCAATTAATGCTCTAAACGAGATTAAATCAAAAGCAAAAAAAGAAAATATTAAAGTGGATGATTTACTTGTAAAAAGTAAACCACATGAATCTATATATGAAAGCATACTGCAGTTAGCAAAAGAAAAATATGCTGATATTATTGTCATGGGCAGCCATGGAAGAACAGGTATTGAAAGACTCCTTATGGGAAGTGTTACCGAAAAGGTCATCGGCTACGCTGATTGTGCAGTCCTTGTTGTAAAAGCCTGAAAGATGCTGTATAAAATACCTGCGTAAGATTACATACTGCTGGTATAGACGAATTTTTTTGTTTTTCTATATAGCAGTAATTCAAGTCTCTTTTGACATAATCTGATGGGACTGCACACTATGTTCTCAGCAGTTAATTCCTGCCTTATTTAGTTATATATTCAGAACTTTAGAAGATGTAATAATTCCATTGACTTAATCGACCCATTTATTTATTATACCGATAATTTATGTTGCAAAATATAGCTGATATACTGCATTTTGAAACAATTTATAAAGGGTTTTCCATTCCAGTCAAAGGTTTTCTAAAAGTCTATTTAACATCAAGTAAAATTTAAATAAAGGAGGGGGAAGGGATTTGATTATGTCAAAACAGTTTCCAAAAATTTTACTCATAATGGTTTTGGTCTTCACACTTTTCTTAATTGCCGGCAGCGTGTTTGCATCATCTGATCCTTCGGTATCACAAGAAGCAACAACAACAGCAGCAGCTTCTGACTCACAGCATGCCTGGTGGTTCTGGCCTCTTGTGCTATTCATTCTTACTTTTGTACTGGGTATTTTTGCAGTGCTTGCAGGAGTGGGCGGAGGTGTCCTGTTTGTACCTATTGTAAGTGGTTTTCTGCCTTTTCATCTTGATTTTGTAAGAGGTGCAGGACTAATAGTTGCACTTGCTGGCGCGCTGGCTGCAGGGCCCGGCCTTCTTAAAAGGGGGCTTGCAGACCTGCGATTGGCCTTGCCTGTAGCTCTAATTGCCTCAACCTGTGCAATTTTTGGTGCAATGATAGGACTTGCACTACCTACAAATATTGTTCAGACCTTACTTGGAGCAACTATCCTTGGCATTGTTGTAATAATGATTAAGGCTAAAAAGTCTGAATTTCCTAAAGTTCCAAAAGCAGATAACCTGTCACAGTCATTAAGGATAATGGGTGTATATCACGATGAGGCTATTGGAAAAGAGTTCGACTGGAAGATTCACAGAACACCTATAGGACTAGGATTATTTGTATTCATAGGGATAATGGCAGGCATGTTCGGACTCGGAGCCGGATGGGCTAATGTTCCGGTATTAAATCTTGTGATGGGAGCGCCAATTAAGATTTCAGTTGCAACAAGCAAATTCCTTCTTTCTATAACTGATACCTCTGCTGCATGGATTTACATGAATAATGGTGCAGTGCTTCCATTAATGGTTGTACCTTCAGTTGTTGGAATCATGCTTGGTTCATTTGTGGGTGTAAGGGTTCTTGCAGTTACAAAGCCGGCAATAATAAGAATTATGGTTATCGTGGTACTTGGAATCGCAGGCTTGAAAGCACTTCAAAAAGGTCTTTTGCCTAATCTGTTCTGATTCTAATGGAGAAACCATATAAAGCCAAATATATATAATAAATCAAGACAGATAAAATATAAGGAGGTAAAATGGCTTCAAAGGCAACAGAAGAACAAATACTTTATGCAAAGATTCTAAATATAGGTATGTTGATAGGACTGCTATTTCTCGTAATCACATTTATAATATATGCTGCCGGTATCTTAACTCCCAAGATACCCCTGGGGGATGTCCAGCACTATTGGTTAATTTCAGTAAAAGATTATCTCCATGAAAGTGGAATGACTGCAGGATGGTCCTGGCTGGGAAATCTTGGATACGGTGATATGCTTAATTTCCTTCCTATTGCTATACTTTCAGGATTAACTATCCTGTGTTATGCTGCCATTATTCCAGGTCTTCTACGCAAGAAAGATACCGCTTATGTAGTACTTTCTATTGTTGAGATAATCGTTCTCCTTGTTGCGGCTTCTGGTATCCTGGGCACTGGGGGACACTGACGGATTAAAATATCTTAATCTTCAAATCCGTACTTTTTGAGCTTTCTCCAGAGAGAAACACGGTCTATTCCGAGAATCTGTGCTGCAAGGGTTTTATTTCCCCCAGCCTCTTTTAACACCCACTGTATATAGAACTTTTCCTGTTCTTCGAGAGAAGGGATTTTGCCGTCTTTCTTTCTGAAAGTCCTGATACTTAATTCCCTGAGGTCTTCGTGAAGATGGGCTACTTCGATGCTGTTCCCCTTTGCAAGGGCAACACCCCTTTCTATAATATTTTCAAGCTCTCTCACGTTTCCAGGAAAATCATAATTCATAAGGATTGCCATAACATCCGGAGAAATTTCATTTATATTTTTCTTCATTATTGCATTATATTTCCTGAGAAAATAAAAACTCAATAATGGTATATCATCCTTTCTTTCAACAAGTGCCGGGAGATGCAAAGAAACAACATTCAGTCTGAAATATAAATCCTGTCTGAAACGTCTGCTTGCAAGTTCATCCTGTATATTCCTGTTAGTTGCAGCTATAAAACGCACATTTACATCTATAGAAGAAGTGGCTCCCAGTTTCAAGACCTGTCTCTCCTGTATTACGCGAAGAAGTTTAACCTGCATCGATGGAGTCATTTCAGTAATCTCGTCCAGAAACAGTGTCCCTTCAGATGCCATTTCTATAAGACCTTTTTTCATTGCTGTCGCGCCTGTGAACGCACCTTTTTCGTGGCCGAAAAGTTCATTTGCTAGAAGTTCCTCAGTAAAAGCACCACAATTTATTGCAAATATCGGACCTTCTGATCTGCTGCTGCATGCATGAATATATCTGGCAATCATCTCCTTACCGGTTCCGCTCTCACCGCTTATGAGGACATTACAATCAGTTGGCGCAATCTGTCTTGCTGTATCCAGTAATTTGTTTATCTGTGGATCCTGGGTTATTATCTTGACCTTCCCTTCAAATCTCTGAAGCTGTTCACGAAGCTCATTATTTTCCCTTTTTAGTTTGACCTTTTCTGTTGCCTCTGAGACAACCTTCCTTACCTCTTCAAGTTTATAGGGTTTAGCTATGTAATAATATGCACCGTCCTTCATTGCCTGAATTGCGCTTTCGATTGTAGCGTATCCGGTAATCATTATTACCTCAGTATCAGGATAAAGCTCTTTGCATTGCTGCAGTATCTGCATTCCATCCACTTTCTCCATCCTTAAATCTGTTAGCACTACATCAAATTCCTGTTCACGAAGGATCTTCAGGGCATTTGTCCCGCTATAAGTCCCTTCAGTATCATAACCCTCTTTCTTCATGATATGCTCCAGATTCCTCAGAGCAATCTTCTCATCATCTACGATTAAAATCTTACCCTTTGACTTCATACTTGAAACTCTCTGCGTGGCAATTTTATTAAAAATTTACTTCCCTTTCCTAACTGGCTTTCTACCTGGATTGAACCATTAAGCTCATTTATTATCTCATTAGTGATAAAAAGCCCCAGGCCAGAGCCTTTCCCGACATCCTTGGTAGTAAAGAAAGCATCAAAGACTTTCGGAAGAAGCTTCTCGTCAATGCCGACACCGGTATCTTTTATCTCAATGTTTATAAACCCCTCATCAGCATTTTCTTCTGCTTTTATATTGATACTTCCTTCTGCTGATATCGCTTCGATAGAGTTTTTAATGATGTTTAAAAACGCCTGCTGGATTCGTTGTTTATCAGCATAAATCCTTATGTCAACAGGTATATCAAAGACAATATCAACACGTGAAGGTTTCTCTCCGCCAATAAACCTCACTGTCTCTTCAAATAAATCTTTAAGTGGAAGCATCTCTTTCTTAATCTCCCTCTCTCTTGAAAACTCAAGAAGTGTCCTTGCAATATTCCTGGCCCTGTCTGATTCCTTTTCTATTTGAGTCAACAGCTCCTTTTGATACTCTTTGTCTGCATCTTCAATCTCTTCAAGTAATATCTGACTCGATGAATAAATATTTGATAGAGGATTAACAAGTTCATGTGCTATACCGGAAAGGAATGTGCCCAGCGATGCCAGCTTTTCAGTATGCATAAGCTGCTTCTGTCTTATTTCCAGTTCATGCGATAAATAAACTGACATCTTTTTGATAGACTCATTAAGTGAATTTATCTCCCTGTCAGCCAGCTCTATATAGCTTGGTTGAAATTTTCCATCAGCAATCCGGTTAATATTATCCCGTACTTCTTCGAAAGGCTTCAAAACCAGGCGAGAAAGGATATAGGCTATCAATAAGCCTGAAGAAAAAAGTAAAACCAGATAAAAAATTATCATTTTAGACGAAGGAAAAGACTTTTGAATTTGTATGTATATCATGATAAGAATTACTGCCAGGATAAAAAAGTAAGCAAAGACACCAATAAATATCTTCTTACGTATACTTAATGTATAGCCTGCCATGGTATAAGTTAATTTAACATTAGCTATTGCAAATTGCAACTGTTGACAAAATAATCGTTATAAGGAGGAGTAACATTTGTGGGTGTATACAAAAGTTGGACATATTTCTTTCGCTCTCTAGAGGGAAATTTTTACCCGTCTCATGACTCATTCGCTCGAATTTTTAAACTCCCCCGTATACGGGTTACCCCGTTTTACGGGGTCAAACAGTAAAAATTCGTCACGACTCATCGGGTACGCTTATTTCGCCATTACGGGTATCCCAAAAATTTCACTATGTCCGCTCAAGAAACATGCCCAACTATATACCATTTAGCCTGCTGCTTCAAACACATTTTTGGGGTTAGATGTAGGTTGAATGATTAACTTTTCAATACCAGATCAATGACCTCATCAACACTGTCAACAAGTTGAATATTAATATCCTTCATAACCTCTTCAGTCAATTCCTCTAAATCCTCTTTGTTTTTAGCAGGCATTATAACGGTCTTCGCCCTTGCACGTCTTGCTGCCAGAATCTTTTCCTTAATTCCTCCTACCGGAAGTATTCTGCCGGTAAGTGTGATTTCACCTGTCATTGCTGTATCCCTCTTCGCAGGACGTCCTGTCAATAGTGAAGTAAGGGCTATTGCAATAGTAAGTCCTGCAGATGGCCCATCCTTATGGATAGCTCCTGATGGTACATGAACATGAATATCATGATGTTCAAAGAAATCTTCGGGTATTCCTAAGGAAGCTGCATTGCTACGTATATAACTGAGCGCTGCCTGTGCAGATTCCCTCATTATATCTCCCAGTGAGCCTGTAAGTATAAGCCCTTTCTTACCTTTCATCTTGGCTGCTTCAACAAAAATTATATCACCGCCGGCTTCAGTCAATACAAGTCCGGTTGAAATACCGATCCTGTCCTTTTCTTCGGCTACCTCAAAGTAATATCTTCTATGACCAAGGTATTGAACAATTGAATCCTGAGTTATCTCTATAGTTTCAGACTTATCCTTATTCTGAACTATGTTTTTTGCTATCTTTCGACAGATGGTGGCTATCTCCCTTTCAAGATTTCTTATTCCAGCTTCGCGTGTATACTCCTGTATAATTTTATGAATGGCATCTGTTTTAAAGACAGGCGGGTACTCTTGCAGACCTTTCTCTCTTACTTGTTTGGGAATTAGAAACCGAGATGCGATGTAAGCCTTTTCTTCTTGTGAGTATCCTGAAAAATAAATAACCTCCATACGGTCTCTTAAAGTATTTTGGATATTATCAACTACATTGGCTGTAAGTATGAACATAACACTTGAAAGGTCAAATGGTATGTCAAGATAATGGTCAACAAAACTATGATTCTGTTCAGGGTCCAGTACCTCCAGCAGTGCTGATGCAGGATCACCCTTAAAATCCTTGCCTATCTTATCCAGTTCATCCATCATTATGACCGGATTTGCTGATTCTACCCTGTGAATTTCTTCAATAATTCTCCCGGGCATCGCACCGACATAGGTCCTTCTATGACCACGAATTTCAGCCTCATCCTTCATTCCTCCCAATGAAATCCTGGCAAATTTTCTCCCAAGCGTTTTAGCAATAGACCTCCCCATAGATGTCTTGCCTGTTCCGGGCGGACCCGCAAAACACAGCACAGATCCCTTGGTAGTTTTTATTTGAGATTTCTTTTCTAATGCCTGCTTTACTGTTGTGCGAACCTCTTCAAGTTTGAAAGGTTTTGCAATATAATAAAATGCACCCTTTTTCATAGCCTCTATGGCAGATGGAATTGTTGCGTAACCTGTTATCATTATGACCTTTGTATCAGGGTATCTAATCATTGTTTTTTCAAGGATCTCCATCCCGTCTATCCTTTCCATTCTCAGGTCAGTAATGACAACATCAAATTCAACAGATTCCAATTTTTTAAAAGCTCCCTCACCATCCTGAGCAGTCATCACTTCATAATTTTCCTTAGTCAGGATATGTTCCAAATTCTTCCTTGCGATCTCTTCGTCGTCAACAATCAATATTTGAGGCTTCTTGTTCATACTCAGAACTTTGACAGCAAGATGTTCCAAAACTCTCTCTTTTATCTTCTGTAACCCGTAATGGTCTTCATTCAGTATTTTTTCGGCATATATGAGGTCAAGATTGTCTTCAGTTTTTTTATTCCAAGGCAAAGTGACAAGATAATTAGCATAAGTAATTCCAATAGTATATTCTGCCGATGTTGGACTGATTTTAGATAACATATCAAGCTCTTCATAAGTTATTTTTTCAACACTGGCAGGCATCTGGGCTGTATTGACCATTTGGCGTAGTTCTTCTATTGTCGAGGCCTGCTGGCTATTGCCGTATTTCCTGAAAATTTTCATCTCTATCTAATATTTTTTTTGATTTTAATATCAGTGTACATTAACCAAAAAATTCTTTTAGAAAAATACAGGTGTTGCGAAAAAATTTATTTTTCGATACCTTAACTTACCTTTATCATATTTGAAATGGTAAATTTGCATGCAAACAAGGATTAAGGATAATTTCATATTCATCGATTTAAATAAATTTTTGAGCAATTTCTGTATTTTCCAGATTAACAAATTAATATGTTATTAATCTAACACAAAAATTAATCCCCCTGCAAAAAACACCTCCATCTTCAGTCCTTAAAATACTACTATGTTCCCCTTTTACCCCGTTAGAAGAAAATAACAACAATTTCTAAACGGGGTAAAAAAGCCTTGTCATTTATTGGGTGCCAAAAAAGATCTGTTGCAATTTGCAACTTCATTTAAAATTCTGAATCTTTTATATTTTTCCTTAAAATTGAGTGATTAGAGAAATATAAGTCATCTCTATTGCAAACTGAAACAAATGATCTTTTATTAAATATATAAACTTTAAAAATAAATTTTTAATTTCAAAGAGTTACAGCGTATTTTCCAACTGGCATGAAAGTTGATATAAAAATAATAAAAAATATTAGGGGGTAGAGGAAATGAAAAAGCTACTTAAAAAATTAGAGAATACAATGACAGCAATAGCATTTGCAGAAGCAGGAGAGTTTGAGACCGCTAGGGAAATAATGAATGAAGATAAGAAAAGAAAATCAGACAGGCCTACTAAACAGAAGAGGGTTATAGAGAGAAAAGAGCTAAGGGCTGACTAACACAATTGAATATTGAAAATTGTAGATTGAAGATTTTAATGAACGAAGACATGAAATTGAAGATTGAAGATTGACATTTATGATTTGCAATTTGCGGATGCCAACTTTTAATTGATATTTAAGAAATCGAAAATCTCAGATTGTAAATTATAAATTGAATGGAGCATGCTATGAGCAAGTTGAAAAAGATGATGAGTAAAATAGAAAGAGCAATGACTGCGATTACCTTTGCAGAGTCAGGAGAGTTTGATACCGCAAGAGAGATTATCAATAGAAACAGAAAGGTTTTGCTCGGAATTACTAATGCTGATGTAAAAGCTCTCTGTTATGCTGTAAATATATGCAACAGGGTAGATGCAGATCTTGATATTCTTTTTGTATATGGAACAGATAGAGTAGTTCCCGAAACTGACGTACTGAATTTTATTAAATCTGAACTCAAAAGTGAAGATATCAATTACACCATAACGCAGAAGATAGGCTCTCTCAAACAGGAACTTATTGATTATACTATTAACAGGCGTGAAATAATATTTGTGGTTGTTGGTTCATCATCTGAAATAGATGTTGAGTTTAATAAATTTGAAAACAGGCTTTCATCATCATGGGAAGAGTTGAAATGTCCATTGGTAGTTGTTACAAACAGCAGGATGCCTGTTGCAGTTTAATGATGGGGACATTATCCATCCCGTTGTTTCACATTACAAACCTGAAAGCCATATTTACCCTGTTAGAAAGCGCCGCTGCTTGCCCCATAAGATATCAGAGGTCTTTCGGGGCTTACACCGAGGATAAATATAAATTCCTTTTGGAGCGAATACGGAGTTTAATAACCCGTGTAAGCCTGCCTGCTCGTCTCGACTCGCCTCGATTCGGCGAAGCGGGTTCGTCGAAGCGTACTGGCAGACAGGCCTTACTTTTAAAAGGGCGAAGGTCTTCTAACAGGGTTTACTTTAAGCATTTTTCGTTATATTATAATTTTAGTAACATAAGTGTTGTTTACAATGAAAAATTACAAACTCATTTTTCAGATCGTCATTAAATAATTAATAATAGAATTAAGGAGTTTGAATTTTGGAAGATAGCAGAGTGAGTAAATTTAAAAAATTAATATTATATATTATCGAGTATATATGCCCTTTTAATGTAAAATTTTTCCAGATCGTTGCTGGGATTATGACCGCCCTCCTGCTCAGTATAGTTATGCTGCTTGGCTGGATATCGACAAAGAAAATTAAAGAGACCGTAATAGAAGATTTTAATAAACAACAGTTGCTAATTGCCAAGCATGCTTCAAGCCAGATAGAAAATAATTTTAAAACTATAAAAAAAGAGCTTTTAATTTTAAGCATGGATCCTTCAATACAGTATTCAGAATCTTCTACTATCGCAAAACGTATTGGGATAACATTTGCAAGCATCAGTGAGTATGGGATACAAGAGATCAGGTTCATAGATATAATAAAGAAAAAAACATATACGATGGATTATCAGGGATACAGAATTTTACCAATAAAACCGGAGGAAGAATTTTATATCGATTGGGGCAGACCGAAAAAAAACAAAGGAAATGTTTTAGTAGAAGATATAAGATCCAAGGTTTACCTTGATGGCAAATTAAGACAGATTATGTCTATTGCAACACCTGTATGGCAGGAATCAGTGGATAAAACACATCCTGTCGCTAGTTACAGGCATGTGGGAACACTGCTATTTGCTTTTGATGCACCAGCTATTGTAGGTAACGTAGCAAAAAGCATTCAGTCTGGCAGAACAGGTTATTCATGGGTCATTAACAGCAATGCAATATTTCTTTATCACCCTGTTGAGGATTTTATTGGCAAGAATGCATTTAAAGTCCGCCACCAAAGAAAACCCGTCATTTCGTTCAATAAAATCAATGAGATACAGAAAGAGAAGATGCTGGCTGGCAGGGAAGGTACAGGGACTTACATTTCCGGTTGGCACAGAGAGCTGGAAGGCAAAATACATAAATTAATAGCTTATAACCCAATCTATTTAAGCGGGGGTTCTGTTTCTCGTCACTGGTCTATTGCGGTTGTAGCTCCCATAAGTGAAGTTGAAGGTGCAATCCATGCCGTATATATTCGCCAATTTTTGTTTCAAACAATTGTTTCTCTAGGTATAGTTTTCGGTGGTGCTACAATATTCTTCCTGATATTCAGCTGGTCCAGCCAATTAGGTGAAGAGGTTGAAAGAAGGACAGCGGATCTGAAAAATTCCGAAGAACGTTACAAGAGTCTCATAGAGAACGCTGAAGACATAATTTTTACTGTAGATTATAAAGGAAGATATCTATCAATAAATAATTATGGTGCACAGATGTTTCATAAAACCCCTGAAGATATCATCGGCAGTAAAATGACAGAGATACAGCCGCATGAATCAACAAATAAGCAGGTAAGCATGATAAAAGACGTTTTCGTTACCGGCTCGAGCAACCAGATGACGTATTCTATTATCATAGAAAATAGTGAGCACTGGTTCAGCACTAATTTCAGTCCACTTATCAATGAAGAAAATGAAATCTATGCTGTACTGGGCATTACAAGGGATATTACTCACAGGAAAAAGATAGAGGAGCAGGAGTATTATTACTATACTGAAAAACTGGCCTCTCTCGGCACACTCGCTGCTGGTGTAGCCCATGAAATAAACAATCCACTTGCGATAATTTTAGGTCATACCGATGTTCTTCTTGAAAAAACTGATAAAGATTCACTTCTTTATAAGAATCTGAAAACCATTGAGAAGCAGGGTCTTAATGCCAAAAGAATTGTTGAAAGTCTTCTGAGTTTCTCTTCTTTTTCAGAAAAGAAAGAAGAATGGATAGACGTCAATATGGATTTGGACAGAGTAATTAAAGTAGTTGGAGATACGCTATTAATCAATAAAATAACGCTTGAGAAAAAATTATCATCTGACCTTCCCAAAGTAAGAGCAAATTCAGAAGAAATCCAACAGGTCTTTTTTAATTTAATCAATAATGCTATATATGCCATGAAAGCAGATGGCGGCACTTTAACTATTATTACAAAACCTATTGAAAACAGGGAAAAGGTTAAGATCCAAATTACTGATACAGGCTACGGAATCAAAAAGGAGATAATTGGGAAAATTTTTGACCCGTTATTTACAACAAAAAAGCCTGGGGAAGGGACAGGTCTTGGGCTGTCAGTCTCATATGGGATTATTACTAAATACAAAGGCACTCTGACCTTCCAAAGCATTACAAAGGAGGAAGCTAGAGAAGGGCAACAGTCAGGAACTACTTTTACAGTAATGTTACCTGCGATATCAATTCAGGATTTTTCAGAAAAATTAGATCATAAACTGGAAATCGACACAAGAACTGCCATTTCCAATGCTACCGCTCGATATTCTGAAGTGGAAATCTCAAAACCAAACGGAAAAGGACATGGAAATATTGTCAGAAGTACAGATAGTAAGAGATAATAGCATGTTCATTGGCAATGGAAACTAATAAGATGAAGCTCTTCATGCTTAAGTATTCAGTATCTCTTGTTTCTCGAGAGAGCGAAATCCGCCGAAGCAGAAGAGAAAGCCTCGCATTCATCCGCGGGCTCACACCAGTGGTCTTATGCGAAGGCGTATAAAAAGATGTAAAAGTGTTAATATTACGTATGCGCGAAAACCAAGGAGTTTAAAATGCAAGAAAAGATTATAATAGTGGATGATGAACCGGATATGCTGGAATTACTGAGTATGATTATCACTGAAAAGACACCTTATAAAGTAATAACAACAAATAATCCCCTTGAAGTAACCGACATAATCAAGAATAATAACTTTGATCTGGCAATTGTAGACTTAAAGATGCCAGGTTTAGATGGTATTGAACTCCTTGAGGCTATTAAGAATATCGATCTGAATTTGATGGTAATTATTATTACAGCATACGGCACAATTGAATCAGCTGTGGAGACCATGCATAAAGGTGCTTTTGATTTTATCACAAAACCATTCCGCAAGGAACAGATACTGTATACCATTGAGAAAGCCATGAAATGGCAGAGATTGCAGAAAGAGAATATTTTATTAAAAGAGGCCCTTGCAAAAAAATCAGAAAAGAATCAAGTTGCCGAATAAATGTGACCTGGCAACAGATTGTTATGACAACTCCTTCAAATGCTCCTTTAAAAATTCATCCTTAAACCATTCAACCATTGAATCATTAAACATGACCATATCAAGTTGTTTGGTATAGACTGTTAAACGTCCCAGTATATCCAATTTCTTCAATATATAATCTTCTCCAAATTTTGCAATCTTTGCTTCTACAACATCTCCTGCCTTCCTTACCTTGAAATCCAATTTCTCGAGTATATCTTTTATTAAAATTGTTCTCCTGAGACGTCTATCGAGTGAAGCACCCCCTCCCTGAAAGAAGAACTGGATATAGTTATCATTTAAATTTTCCCCTATATACGCCTCGACCGTGGATAGATGATAACCAAGCCTGATACTAAAGTTCATATATTTTCTGGATATGAGTGCATGGCTTTTATCACTTAACTGACTCATTGATCGTTCCGGTCCGGTATCTGTATGAATTCCCGCAAAAGCAGAGCCCTTACTGTCAACAGGTCTGGGTCCTGGCCATTTCACTGACAGTATCCCTTTTAAAAAGGCTTTCATCGGTATTGAGCGTATATTATCGAGTGTTATCTTCTTTGATACTTTTTCAATACCATCTTCAAGATCTATTACATAGATTTTATGCGGTATGTTTAAAATCAACTCTACTTTATCACCTTTTTTCAGATCAGGACTTTCAGTATTTACAAACATTTCATCTATAGCTTTTTCATGGGCAAATCGTGTGATGTCATGGAATGTTTTACAAGACTCGGGATTGAATTCTTCACTTTCAGGATCAGTCAAATTTAGAGGAACTATCTTTTTCAGTACCTTCCCCAATGTTCTGAAAAGCATCGTATCCTTGAATGGCTCAACTTTTTTTGAACCTAATTCAATAATTTCATTAACTCGTCCATCATAAATATTGCAGTTTATTGCATCGATTGTTATTTCCTGGCCATCTTTTATAGTCTTTGTGGCTATCCCTGTATTAAGTATAGCTGGTATCTGAAATTCCCTGCTAAGGGATGCCATATGTCCTGTAATGCTTCCTATATCCGTAATGATTGCACTTGCCTTATTCATTACCGTAACGAACTTTGTAGATGTAGTTTTAGAAATCAAAACAGCTCCATCTGGAAATTGTTTTAAATCTTCGTCATTTCTAACCAGAAAGGCATTGCCATATGCGATACCTTTGCATGCAACAGCTCCCCTGTCAATAAGGATATTGTATCCTTTAACTCGTGTTGGGATTGGTTTAACAACAGTTTCTCTGTCAATTACTCTCAAAGGTCTGGTCTGCAATATATAGAGGTGATCATCCTGATCTATAGCCCATTCTATATCCTGTGGTTTTTTATAATGTTCTTCTAATTTAATAGCGTATTTAGCAAGATTTAGAATTTGTTTGTTGGATAAACAGGATTGGCTGATTATTTCTTTTGATACCTTACGTTCCTCAACACCTCCATCAGGGTTGAGTATAAGCATAACCTTCTGCCTGGATTCATCTTTCTCCAGGATTACATCAGCTTTTCTAGAGACTAAATAAATATTAGGTTTTACAGCCCCATCAACTGCATAACTTCCTAATCCCCGGACAGCATTAATTATAATTATATCCTTTTTGTAATCATTTGGATCTCGGGAATACATTATACCGCTGGACTTGGAATTAACCATTGCCAGTACACCAACAGACATAGCCATATCCTCTTCTCTGAAGCCGTTGCTTTTATAATAGAATATGGCACGTGGTGTAAACAGGCTTGCAACAACCTCTTTATACTTTTCTATGACTAAGTCTTTACCTGATACTCCAAGTACAGTAGCATACTGACCTGCAAAGCTGAATTCCCCGTCTTCCTGAGGCGCACTGCTTCTTAAAGATACACTAAGATTTGAGGTGGTTTTTCCGCAGAGATCTGAATAGCTATCTAAAATAGACTTTTCAAGATCAGGGGGAATCTCAGCATTTTTAATTGAGTTCTGTATGTCTTTACTAATAGAGCTTATTTTTTCCATATTGTCCAGGTTCAGAGAAGACAGTTTTTGATTAATATTATCTGAAATATTGTTAAAATTAACGAATCGCTTAAATGCATAGGCACTAATTGCAAAGCCTTCTGGAACAGGTAGATCCAGGCGGTTCTTTACCTCGCCCAAGTTGGCATTTTTACCGCCCACACTGAGAATCATATCTTTATTTATGTTATCAAGAGGAATTGTATAATCTGTTACTGGAATTTCTACTTTTCTTGATATTATTTCTTCGATTTCTGAGTTAATTTTCTTTGACACTTCATATAAATATAAATATTTATTCCCTGAAATCTCATTGATACTTTCTGCAATACTGTAAATACATTTTGTCAAATACATGCATTTGCTATTAATATAATGTCTGTCAAATATATATTCACCTGTAAGTTTCTCTTCCATATCGGCCATTGTCTCAAGTGCATAATTGTTATCCTGAAGAAGTTTCTGAAAATAATGGAACTTTCTTCTTAATAACAATAAGCTTGCGCTTTCTTCTTCAATGAATATGACTTTTTTGAGAGAACTTAAGAAGTTTTTCAAGCTTGATTTCATTAAAAAATTGACCTCAGAATATCGTAATTAGTTATTCCCACCAACAATAGCTATAGTTTTTTGTTGACAGCGGTCAATGACCGTTGGACAGACTCCACCCATAATATAATCTCTGATAGCAGAGCGTCCTTTTCTTCCGATAACAACGAGTGTATAACCTCCTTCCTCAATTTCTTTCAGGATTTCATCTATCGGTCTGCCTATCTGCTTCTTCTGTATAATAACTTTCTCAGGCACCCCTGACTGAATAAATATATTTTTAGCGTCATCAAGAAATCCCTGCGATTCCTTTTCCGGATTCTGGCCCTTTAAAACACGCTTCTCATAATGGGCAACATTTATGACATTAAACAATGTTACCCCGGCAATAGAATCTTTTAGGATTCCTGCAAGAAATGCAGCATGTTCTACCCCTTTCATTGAGTAAGGCGAACCATCTATAAGGACCAGTATCTTGGGTATCGGACACGCCTTATCCACAATAAATTCCTGACAGACTATGTATAATGTCTGCGCACCCAGTGTATGAAAAACCTTATTTGTTACACTGCCAAGATAATTTTCTTTTTTGTCTGAAACTCCTTTTCTGGACATTATTATTGTTGAGAAATTACCGTCACTGGCAGTTCGAACAATCTCTTCTGCCGGGTCTCCATCAACCATAATTTTATTGATCTTTGTTTCTATGCCATTTTCTTTAAGAATATCTTCTGCCTTGTTGAGAAACGGCATAATATTTTTTTCAATATGCTCCTTCTTGATCCTCTTGAACGTATCGGACTGTTTCAGAATATCAGCACGAAAATCAATGTAATTTAAGTGTCTGCCCAGATAGCTGCCTGATATTACACGCAGCAGTGTAACTCCTGAAAGACTCTTACCCATTAAGCTTCCCAGACAACCAGCAAATTCAACAGCTCTATTTGAATTTTCGCTTCCATCCACCGGTATAAGTATTTTAGGTATAGGACATTTTATCGACATATTTATCTCTCCTTTATTTATTTTTTAAAAGAAAATTAACAGCCATACATTGGCAATAGCCACGCTTATGACCATATATAAAAAGCCTACTTTCATGAAGCTGATAAACTTTATTGGATGACCGGCAGCCTCTGCTATCCCCATTGTCACAACATTTGCACTTGCTCCTATCATTGTGCCATTACCCCCGAAACATGCACCTAGTGCCAGAGCCCACCAAAGTACATTAGACTCTGCACCTGGAATGACCTGTGTCAGGTAAGCTGTAATCGGAAGCATTGTCGCTGTGAACGGTATATTGTCCACGAATGCACTCATAATAGCCGACACCCAGATGATCAGGCAGATAGCCATTACCAGGTTCCCTTTTGATAATTCTAATACATAATCTGCTATCAATGCCAGGAGCCCAGTTTCTTCAACTGAACCCACAAGTATGAAAAGAAACATAAAGAATAAAAGTGTTGTCCATTCAATGTCCTTTTCAATAAGTCCAAGCATCTTGACCTTTTTTGTCAGTATGCCGTAAGTAAAGAGAACACCTGCGCCGAAAAGTGCAGCAATACTGACTTCCATATGCCAGTATCCGTGTGTAACAAAAAAGGCAATGACCAGTCCAAGGACAAAGAGGCCATAACCTAATAGGGTCTTATCCGTTATCTTATACTGCTCTCTCAGCTGTGCAATAAATCCATCGATATCCTCTATCCTGGCTTTTGAGTAGCTCTTGCCGTAGAAGAGCTTTGTATAAACAAAAAGAACAACCATTGATATAACACATACCAGCGCAAGGTTATACACAAACTGCATGAATGTCAGGCCGGTATACGAGCCTATCATTATATTCGGCGGATCACCTATAAGAGTTGCTGTACCACCTACGTTTGATGCAAGGACCTCAGGAATAAGAAGTATAAGAGGTGATATGCCGAGTGCCAAGGCAATCTCTATCGTGACAGGGGTTAAAAGTAGCATGGTGGTTACATTATCAAGAAAGGCAGAAGAAACCGCTGTAAATATCATTAATATGACAGACAGCAGCATTACCTTGCCGCGGGCAAGCTGGAAAGACTTGTATGCACACCACTGAAATACACCTGTATGCTTAAGGACTCCTACAATGATCATCATGCCCATCAGCAGAAATATAACATTCATGTCAATGGCATGCATGGCCCTCTCAAACGAAATGATATGGTAGTCATGATTAATCGTTCCTACAGTATAAGTTATAACAAGCATTATGGCAGTACCCAGCATGGCAGCAATCGTTCTATGAAGGAGTTCAAACGAAATAAGTATATAAGCCAGTAAAAAAACAACTGTAGATACATAAAATGCCGGTCCAAGTATACGCGGCATCTCTATATTCCTGACTGTATAGAAATCATGCCCTTTCCTGGCAAAGTCATCTTTTGTAAAATCAACCGTGATCTTCTTGTAGCTTGTCTTTGAGAACTGCAGCTTGATGCTGGCTGTTTCTATCTGGTCTGAAGGAAGTGTAAATTCTGCATGATAACTTCCATGGGAAGTGGTCTCAATCTCCTCTTTAAATTTGTCTTCAGCAATGAGATTTTTAGGCTGGCCGTTTACCAGTAACCTAACGTGCGCCTCTTTGACAAGCTCTCTTTGAGTGTCAATGACAGTACCAGAAATAAAAAAAGTATCACCAGTACTCACCTCAGGTACATCAGATGCAAAAGGCTGAGCAGGTAAAATGACAGTGGAAAACAGCAGTGCTAACAAAATTAACCACTCGTATCGCTTTTCCATGAATAACCCTCCTTATATTTTTATATCAAGATAATTTTATCTCCCTGTGTAAACCATCAACGACCAGATAAGACGATTCCGGCCATATAAAATTTGCTCCGGGACCATGTATCTGAATACCTGTAAAAACTGCGTAGTCGCTGCGTTTTTTATCAACAGTGAGTTCTATCATACGTTTTAGATCATCCTGAATAATCCTTAGAGTTAATTTTGTGAGTTCCAGGAGATCAGGGATCCAGCCATAATGAATCTCTTTAATAAGTCGCATTCTTATAAGGCTCATCTCTATGTCATCAAAGTCCAAACCTAACTGGAGCTTATTCCCTGCGGCCATCTCTATCTGGAACCCCTGAAGAGCTCCACATGCTGCCGAAAGACCCTTCCTGCCTGACCTTTCACATAACCCGACCTGTCCATCTTTATCGATTGCTATGTGAGAAAGGGCATAATATATATATCTCTCTTTACCGTCTTCATTAGGTGCATGGTGCTCAGCAGCTGAAAAGCCTGTTTTGCCAAGAAAGAGCATGCCAGCCAGGCTTGAAAAATTAAATGCCTCTCCCCATTTGTTTTTAATATTCTCAACAAAAGGTTGTGTAATCTCGTCACGGCAGACCCCTACGCACGCAATAGAATTATTAGATGTAAAACCAAAGCCGGTGAGAGCATTGTATGTTTTTTCAACAAACTCTGGCTCTGCGTATGATCCCGGAAAAAGCTCATCAAGCTTATTTTCAAAGTTCATATTAACCTGCCAATCTTCATCATTTTAATGTCACAGGCATACCTAATAAAGGCCATATTACTGCAATGGCAATAGCTGTAACTACCATCAGGATTATACTTGATGGAATGCCTGCCAGAAAGAACTCCCCTGTAGAAAATTGTTTTGAATCATAGGCAATGGCATTAGGCGCAGCTCCAACAAGCAAAAGAAACGGACAGGCCGCAACAACTAATGAAGAAAAAAGTACAACCTCTGGTGCCACATTAAGGTAGGGAGCAATAACAAGTGCAACAGGAAGTGTAATAGCAATTGCTGCCACATTCATAATAAAGTTGGTCATTATCATAACGAAAAATGCTATAGCTAACACAAATATAAACCAGTTTGCCTCCTTGAACATTACAAGCCAGTTAATCGCCAGCCATTTGGCAGCACCTGTATCCCAGAGACAGAAGCCGATGCTCATGGCACCAGCAAAAAGGAGGATAATGTTCCATGGAACTTCCTCTAGCTGAATAATATCCATTATCCTTAATAAAAAGAAAAGCAGCGTGGATACAAGTACTATGGCTGTTTTATTAAGTGGTTCTAATGATGGTATAAATGCCTTGGAGGACATAACCCCGATAACCCCGAGAACTATGACACCTACAATTATCTCATTTCGTGTTATTGGTCCAAGTTCAGCATAGAGCTTTTTAGCCTTTTCCTTGAGCCCCGGGATTCTCTTTTTTTCAGGTTTATAAAGTATCATGAAAAATCCCCAAAGAATAAAAGTCAGGAGCCATCCAACAGGAAACATATATTTGGTCAGTTCAAAAAAGGTAACGTTTTCCCCAACAATATCGTTGAAAAAGCCTATTGCCACTGCACCACGGGCAGCACCCAAAAGTGTTACCATACTGCCGGCACCGGCAACGTAGGCCATTCCTATAAATAAACCCTTGCCGAATTTGGTCTGTCTGTCACCTTCACCGTAAAGTGAGTAGATTGCCATGAGGAGGGGGAATATAGTTGCAGCTACAGCTGTATGTGCCATAAAATGGGTCAATACCGCCGTAACTAAAAAACAGCCTAAGTAGATCATGCTGGTTCTTTCTCCAACAATAGAAAGCATTTTGTAAGCAAGCCTTTTGGTTAAACCTGTTTTGGTAAATGCCATACCAATAACTATTGAGCCAAATATGAACATTACCGACGGATCCATAAAGTCTTTAAAGGCGACCTTTGTAGGCCTTATCATAAAAAGTGATTGAAAGACCCCTATTGCAATACTGGTCACTCCAATGGGCACGACCTCAAATACCCACCATACACCTGCCAGAAGAAAGAGAGCTATGGCACCTTTCCCTTCTTTTGTTAAAATGAAATGTTTTCCCATTGGATCAACAGCATCCGGCCATGGGTCAGCATAGTAAACAGTAAAAAAAAGTGCTAGACCCAGAAATATAAAAAAAATTCGTCTCCAGTTAATCTTTACCTTTTTAGGGGCTATTTTTATTTCTTTAGGTGGCTCCGGCAAGCCTACTGTGGTTTTTATATCTTTTTCATTGTCTGCCACTTTAATCCCTCCAGTTTCATTATCTATAAGATGTATTCATTTAAATTACTCGGATAGAACTACCCTCGCAATCTCATCAAATACTTCTTTCATTCTTATAATTCCGACTATCTTCTGATTATCTATCACGGGCAGAAGCATTAAATCCTGACGAACCATCAGATAGGCGGCTTTGGTTATAGGATCATGCGAATTCACCCGCCCCACTATTGGAAGCATTACATCGCTAACCGGCCTTTCAGCAAGCTCTATTGATTTCTCTGTAAATAAACTGTCCCATACTATTGTAAGACTCTCGGTTTTTGCAGTAATCCCCTGAGCCCTTGTAGCTGTACTCATAAATTTTGGCTCCAATCCTCTTAGGATATCCTTAGGTGACAGGGTACCTATAAGATTGTATTGCTCATCGAATACGAGTATCACCATGGGATCAAAACACTCATCTACATTAATCATAGACTTCTTTATCATCCCGATTGCCTGCTTTAATGTGAACCAGTAGGGGATATGGGGATAGTCAAAAATATCAATCTTTAAATCACCTACTTTTTTATTGCTGTTCATATACAACACCCCCATTGAATTTATGAAGAATCCATTATTTCAATGATTCTTCGGTTTTACCTTATGCTCTCAAATTCCATATGGAATTTGTATCTTTCACCTTTACCCAAAAGCTTTGTTAAAGCCAGCGGCTTGTTTTCATAACTTAGTAAAAGCCTGTTAATTAATAAACCTGTTGAGCCTTCTTTAACTTTAAGGTATTCAGCTGCCTTTCCTTCAATGTTTGTTACCTCTACTGTCTGCATGCCCTTATAAATCTTATAAAATGATTTCTCCTGAATAAGTCTATATACTGAAATATCTTCGCTACCTTCCTCTTCAATATTTTCTAGCTCAATAATGTCCGAAGGTATAAAGGTTTCTTCAAATACAAAAGGCTCATCATGAATCATCCTTACCTGCATAAGATAAATGATCTTTTCCTCATCATCTATCTTCAGGAGTCTTTTAACAACGGGGCTGGGATTATCAATATTTATTTCGTGAGTTACTCTAACTTCCCCTTCAAATTTTCCGAAAATATCTCCTGTAAGCCTGAATTTCATTGTATAGCCTGATTTCGGAAGAGCTGTTTCTACAAAAGTACCCCTGCCCTGTATCTTTATCAAATATCCGTCAGTAACAAGGTTATTTACTGCCTGCCTGACCGTAGCCTTACTGACCTGGAACATATTGCATAGTTCATCTTCTGAAGGTATACGCATTCCTATAGGCCATTCCTTCGAATGTATTTTCTGCTGAAGGATATGAGTAAGCTGAATGTACAGCTTCTCCTGATTTAAACGGTCTATTTTTCTTTCAATTGTCATAATATTATAATGACCGAAAGATATATCATAATGATTATTTTGTCAAGTAAAATTTTTAATTTTTTTAAAAAATTACAGGTAAGTTATTGAATTTTATTGAAAATCTCTTTTCTTATTAATCCAAAAAAATGCGTTTGAAGCAGTTCGTCTAGGGAGCTAAAGGAATATTTCCAACTACTTAACGGTTTACCTTATCACTAACACCGGGCAGGGTGAATATTTGATAACACTTGCTGTTATACTTCCCATGAGAAGCTTTCTAAGTCCGGTCCTTCCATGGCTTCCCATAATTATGACATCAGAATTCTTCTCTTTTGCAAGCTCAACTATCTTTAAGTGTGCATCGCCCTCCTTGACATAAGTCTCCACTTTTAAACCT
Organism: uncultured Nitrospiraceae bacterium; assembly: GCA_964345225.1. GTDB lineage: Bacteria > Nitrospirota > Thermodesulfovibrionia > Thermodesulfovibrionales > UBA6898 > CAYFQB01. The sequence goes on from CAYFQB010000016.1 coordinate 149,051, forward strand.
TCAGCCTCAGCACTCTTTCTAACTCTTTCGTTAATTGCCTTAGACTTCTCAATAAGCTTTTCAACTCTATCAGGAGCCTGTGCTAAAAACTCATCTGTTATATCTACCACAGAGATGACAATTAATTCTCCACCATGGGACTTTGCAAAATCTATTGCATACCTTGCTGCAGTCTCACTGTATTTCGATCCGTCAGTACAGAGCATTATAGTTTTCCAGCCTACAGAAGCTCCTTCAGGAACCACAAGTACATCAATACCTGAATGACCTATAACCCTTCCTACTACACTACTCATAACAGCTTTTTCCAAGACATTGATGCCATATCTGCCCATAACAATCAGGTCATATCCCTCTTCTGCGGTATCTATAATTGTATCTGAGGGTCGTCCTTTTCCAAGTAAAGACTCCATGGATACATCCTCTTCCTTTGCAATCTTCTCAATTCCGGAAAGTATATTCTGCCCTTCCTCTGTCTGTATCCTTGTGGCCCTTCCTATCGGATCAGCCGTGGGTAAAATTGGAGTAAGAGCTGTTATACGGCTTTTATTTTCCCTGGCAATCTTGCATCCTTGACGGAAGGCGTTTTCACTTGATTCTGTACCGTCAACAGCAACAAGTATTTTCTCGTATTTTCTCATAATATTCTCCCCTTAAACCCTTATGCCATTTAATTCATCTGTCTTTAATTTCATTCTATATTATTAAAATATAAATATCCAATATTGCTCTTCAATACTTTTTAACCTAAAAATGCATTTTTCTGGTTAATCGATATATCATTGTATTGACAATTTAAAGCCTATACAGGGGATAGCCTGAACGGCCCTCCCCTGCTTTTCTGTACCATATTCATTTTATTTGCTCAAAATCCTCTGTCCGTTCGGTTTACTGTTAATTAGTGCCCTTTTACTATACCCAACAAAGAGAAACCGATTAAAAACGCAACCCAGAGAGCCAATGCTACATAGCCGTAAACTCTATCCTGCATAAATGCTACTGCTGCACCCAATAATCCCGGTATAGCCACACCACAGCCTAAAGCCAATCCAAACTGCGTAAAACCATCACCAGTGAAGAATTTGCTCAGATAGAAATGCCCTCCGGGAAACTCTCCAGCTAATTCCTGCCAGATCGTGTGAGCGCTTTTGCCATCAAAAATAGCTGCAAAAAGGTAGTGCGGGTTTATTATATTGTTATCTACAGTTGCTATTGCTATTGTCGGCCCTACCATACATACTAACGCAGCCACAATAGTAGTCCAATAAACAATCTCCCCGTAAATAATTTGCGAACGCGGCATTCTAGGTTTTTCCATGGAATTCACCTCCTATTTTGTCTTTATATATTTATATATTGCACGACCAACTAAGGTCATTATGATGATAAATACGGTTGCATTGACTGAGAAAGGAACCGGCCCGATAACTCCCATTACGTTCAATCCTTTTGCTAACAACCCGAAACTTGTGAAAAACATGATACCGATTAATATAAGCCTTACAAAACCGGCTTTGACTTTAATCAGTATATGTGCTCCTACTATTCCCCCTAGTACCTGTCCAACCAGCCAAGGGGCAGCAAATAACGGAATTATGGCACCGGCTAACAGATACGGCCATACTGCTATGCAATCTCCCATTCCAAGCAGGACTCCACTATTTGCAGCAGCTACTTTAAGAGGTACTGCCATTATAAGGTTTTGTGCAGGGACAATTGCCCAGCCTGCTCCAAGGCCAAAGAAACCGGATAGCATCCCCACACCCATAATGGCAAGAAGAGTATAACCAGCCCTGGTTAGAGGATAATCTACAATTTTTTTAAGAGACTCTTCATAGTAAGGCAGAGAAAGTTTTAAAGACTTGGTAAATTTGTCCTCTTTCTTTACTTCTGGCCACTCTAATTTCTTACCACCGACAACAAAATATACAGCAAGTGCTGCAAGAATAGCTCCAAGACTCATCCTGACTATTCCTTCACCGGTTGCCCCAAGATATTTGGCAACAAATATTGCACCCTGAGCACCAGTAAAGGCACCTATCCCATAAGCAGCAGCACAGAATATGGAAATTCTTAAATTTGCAAGCCCTCGCCTCATGAACGGTCCTGTGGATACCAGACCACTAAACATGGCAACAATAAGACCGGTTGCCCTGACTATCAAACTGTCAATATTTGTGAAAGCCAGCATAATAGGAGTAAATAAAACCCCTCCACCAATACCGCCTATAACAGCAACCAAGGCAACAATAAAACTTAATAAAAAGAAACCGACTAGAATTCCGGTTATCTTAGCTGCTGACATACCACCTTCAGGGGTTTCTATACCGCTTGATATCAACGCCATACTTATAAATGACATTATAAGTACGGTAAGCATAATGTTTATCTCCAGCCAAGGAGATTTAAGTAGTTTTTCCATGTGTTCCCTCCTTTTATTTTTAGTGAAGTGATATTTTTAATATTTAGATCTTTTTTACCTTATTCTTTAATACCCCCCCTTATTCCTTATTAACTAATCCACAGCAAATATTTTATTGATGTTTTTCATCAATATCTTAATATCCATGGATCTTGGCAACAGTGCATCAACACCCAGTCTTTCTTTTAATTCTTCATTTATTTTTACAGACTCTACAATCGCGGCTACTTTAATGCCCTCAAATTCTTCTGAATTTTTAACAAGGTGGCATACCTCGCAGCTTTCTACAGTAGTACCTGCGTCAAGTATTAACAGATCAGGTTTAAAAACTAGCAGTTTCATCTTAACCATTGGTCCATAAGTACAGTAATCAACAATCAAATTGGCTTCGCTTGTGGGCTGCTCCAAAAACCTCATAAGGAACTTCAAGACTATCTCATCCTTCATCAAATTTTCTTCAAAGATAAAAAGAATTTTTCTAACCTTCACAGGTATTATTGACTCTGGAATAGTCATGTTGTGTCGGACTAAAAAATCTATTAGATCATCGAGATGAACCATCGGTATATTGCCCTTATCCAGAGATACATTTAGCTCCTTCTTTTCTACCCAGTTATTAATCCTTTTAATGGGGGTATCACAGTAAATTGATATTTGCTCCAGACTCAAAAGACTATCTTTTCTTACAAAGTCTGTTTCTATATATTTTTCCATTCGATTTCCTTTCATAACTTTATATTTGCAACCTTTATACCTTTTCAAAATAATTATTATTTTCAAATAATATTTTATTTAAATTACAAGCACTTAGAGATTTATCTTCATATAAAACTTTATAACAATTTAGAAAATTCTTTGAGTATATTTGGTAACATTTTTTGGTATTTCTATATTTTTATTGGTTTTTTATATTGTTTTTTATGTCACTTTTGGGTAACATATAAAATTAATTTGGGAATTTTAAAGGACATTTATCAAAAACACATTTTTCGGGTTAAAAGGTGATAACTTGAAAAATAGAAAGACAAACAAAAAATCTGAGAAAAACTCAGCCCCCCTTTTCGAAAAACAGGAGAAAGAAATTGCTGTTATGATATCAATAAATAATGAGGAAATCATAAGTGAAAAAACCTTTTCCGATAAATTAATAGACAGCCTATTTGATATATTAGTAGTGCTGGACAATAACATGGACGTTATCAAAACCAATGCAGAATTCACAAAAAATCTCGGTTATAAAATAGACGTCAACAAGAGACTATCACTTTATCAATTAGTTCCTCAAAATAGATTCGAAGAAATAAAACAGCTCATACAATCAGGAGAATTTAAAAATTACGAAACAGAATTAATAGCAAAAAATGGCAGAAGATTTCTTGCATGCATTAATGGTTCTGTGATCTCAAACGAAAAGAAAGGCAAAAAGATGCACCTTCTGCTCGCAAAAGACAAGACCGAAGTCTACGAAATGATGTCAAGGGTAAGGGAATCACAGAGACAGTTAATCCATTCAGGAAGGCTTGCAAGCCTTGGTGAAATGGCTGCAGGTATTGCACACGAACTAACCCAGCCATTGAATGCAATCCTTCTTTTTGCCAGAAATAGTCTTAAAAGTCTCTCTCATAATAAGATAAAAAATGATCTTATCGAGGAGAACTTGACTTTTATTATTGACAGGGTAAAAAAGGCAAATTCAATTATTAAGAGCCTTAAGAGCTTTGCCAGAAAGACCGAAGATGAAAAAATTTTTATTGATATCAATTCCATTATAAAGAACGTCCTGAAATTTCTTGAAGCCCAGCTCGAGCTGTCTGACGTAAAAGTAGAGCTATATATTGCTGACAATATACCTTTAGTTATGGCTAATAATGTCAGGATTGAACAGGTTTTCCTGAACATAATTCAGAATGCTCTTCAGGCTATGAGTAAAGTCGATAATCCTAAATTAATAATCAGTACTGCTCAGGAAGAACATTTTGATCCTGACAATCTGAAAAATCAGACTTATGTAGTTACTAGCATAAGAGACAACGGAGTAGGGATGACAGAAGACGTTAAGGCTAGAATCTTCGACCCTTTCTTCACAACGAGAGAGGTTGGTTCAGGAATGGGACTCGGCCTTTCAATTGTCGACCGTATTATACGTGATCACTCTGGACATATCAAGGTAACAAGCAATCCCGGGCATAGTTCATGTTTTTCAATATTTTTACCATCTACTGGAATGAGGCAATAGAATGTTAATCAACCAGAATAAAGACTCTGATAAATCAGGAAAAGTAATTGTAATAGATGATGATACATATATCCTGATGGCAATCAAGCAAACACTGTCCATGCATAATTATGAAGTGGATACTTTTGATAAGCCTATTGAAGCATTGAATCAAATAGATTCCGGTAACTATCACGCCGTTATTGCTGATGTCAAAATGCCTAAAATGAACGGACTGGAACTTCTTAAACGAGTCCGCGAGATAAATCCCGAATTGCCCGTAATAATTATAACAGGACATGGTGATATCCCGATGGCAGTTACTGCTTTAAAAGAAGGAGCCTATGATTTCTTGGAAAAACCAGTAGACGACAGCGTACTTACAGCTTCCCTTAAAAGGGCTGCCGAGAAAATGATTCTCTTAAATAAGAACCGTCAATTATCTAATTTGCTTGAAGAGGGGAAGGAAGGACGCTCCAAATTCCATAATATTGTTGGATTTAACAAGAGGATGCAGGACATATATAACATAATTGAATCAGTAGCAAAAGAAGATTATCCTGTTTTAATAACAGGAGAAACAGGTACAGGAAAAGAACTTATTGCAAAAGCAATACACGATCTTTCTTTTTTCGGTTCAGAAAAATTTATACCGATTAATATGGGTGCCATTCCTGAAAGTATGCTGGAATCCGAACTTTTCGGTCATGAGGCAGGGGCATTCACCGGTGCAACCGGACGCTATACAGGTAAGTTTGAATACGCAGGCAGGGGCACTATTTTTCTCGATGAAATCTGCAGTATGCCTCTGAATCTTCAGGTTAAGCTTCTACGTGTTATAGAGGAAAAAAGGCTTCAGCGTCTTGGAAGCAACGAATTTATACCTGTTAATGCAAAGATTATTGTTGCATCAAACAGGGATCTGAAAAAAGAAATAGACAAGGGAAACTTCAGGGCTGACCTCTATTTTCGTCTGAATGTTATTCCTGTAGAAGTCCCCCCTCTAAGAGACCGCAATGAGGATATCCCCCTGCTGGCAAAACATTTTATCGATGAATTCAATAAGTCCCATGAACAGAAAATACATACAATTGACGATAACATGTTAAGATGGATGCTGACATACGACTGGCCGGGCAATGTCAGGGAGCTTGAGAATTTTATTAAACAGTTGTGTTTGCTGAAAAATAATCCACAAATTACCAGCGGCATCAAAAACAATATAGATATAACAAAAAGAGGAAAAACTGCTTATAGCCCGTTAAAAGAATTTATCGAATCTGCAGAAAAGGAGTATATAATCAATGTGCTGCGTCATAATAATGGACAAATTAACCCTTCAAGCATCAGTCTCGGAATATCAAGAAAGTCACTTTACGAAAAGATGAAAAAGTACAATATCTCAAAAGAAGAATTTAAAAATTCAAAGTAATCCCACCCTTAAAAAGAACAAAGTCCTTCACGGGGTAATCCCCAAGCAAATATTTTTATAGGGTTATTTTTTCCAGAAATTGGGGGCCAGAAGTATCAGAACCGTATATATTTCAAGCCTTCCTGTGAGCATACAGAATGCAAGTATCCATTTCCCCGCATATGGAATTAAAGCATAGTTCTCGGAAGGACCTGCATCGCCAAATGCCGGGCCAACATTACACATCGCAGAGATAACTGTTGTTGCAGAAGTTGCAATATCATTTCCGATTGCAGTCATGCAAATAGTTGCAATTACACATACAGATATAAAAAGGAACAGAAATCCCCAGATACTTCCCAGTATTTCCTTTGTCAGAAATTTTTCGTCAAGTTTTAGAGTTGTTACAGCATGGGGATGTATTAATTGATAAATTTCTCTGAATCCCTGTTTGAGCATGAGAAGTATTCGTACTTGTTTTATACCCCCACCAGTTGAACCGATCATTCCTCCAAAAAACATCAATATCGCAAGTAATAACTGTGCAAACGGTGACCAGCCTTCATAATCTGCAGTTACATATCCGGTTGTTGTCATAATGGAGGTTACCTGAAATACGGAATACCTGAGAGAATCAACAAGGGATTCGTATGAAGATCTCCAGAGGTTAAAGGTTATCATAATTACTGCAATTGATGTGATGCATATATAGAACTTAAATTCACTGCTTTTCCAGAAATTTAAAGTTTTCCCCCTGAAAAGATAAAAATAAAGTGAATAATTAACTCCTGCAAGAAACATAAAAACGCTTGATGTCATTTCGATAAAAGGGCTTTGGAAATGTGCGATGCTTGCATTTTTCGTTGAAAAGCCTCCTGTTGCCATGGTTGTAAATGCATGGCAGAGGGCATTGTATGAGTCCATTCCCCCAGTAATATAGAGTGCCGTTGCAATGGATGTAAGACCCACATAGATAAACCAGAGTGATTTTGCTGTATCAATAATCCTTGGCTGTAACTTATCAACACTGATCTCAGGAACTTCTGCCTTAAAAAGCTGCATCCCGCCTGTCCCCAACATAGGCAATATAGCAAGTGCAAACAGTATGATGCCCATGCCACCAATCCATTGAGTTAGACTCCTCCAGAACAATATCCCCATCGAAACTGACTCTATATCCTTTAAGACAGTGGAACCAGTTGTTGTAAATCCAGCCATTGATTCAAAAAATGCATCGGTGAAAGAATAGAATGTTCCTGTGAGCATATATGGAATGGTCCCAAAAAGTGCAACTGTCATCCAGCTAAAGGTTACAACAATGAAAGCACCCCTATGTCTTAGTTCATCTTTTCTATGTTTCCATGTTAAAGAATATAATACAGCGCCTGACGAGAGGGTTATCAGAAAAGATATGGCAAGGGGGATAGTGTCCGGCTGCTCATATATAAAAGAGACAATAACTGGAAAAATCATGAAGCAGGATATGAATATAATAACGATTCCAATAATATTTACTGTTAATTTATAATTCATTCTGATTTCTATGAAACTATTTATAAAAAGATATCAGACCTTATAATTTCAAATCCCGAAAACAATTTCTTGTCCGCCGCCTGCCTTTACATCAAAATCTTCTCTACCTCTTTGATTGACTCTCTAAGGGTAAAGATAATCAGCTTATCGCCTGATTTAATCATATCCGGCCCTGAAGGGATAATTATTTCTTGATCTCTGATGATTGCGCCTATATTCGATGCCTTTGGAAGCTTTGCTTTTTTAAGAGTCTTTCCTACCAGTTGAGAGGACTTGCCAACCCTTGCTTCTATTACTTCGGCCTTTCCTTCGGCTATGGTAGTCAGAGAAAGGATATCACCTCTTCTTACATAGCGCAGGATGGAACTTGCTGTTATTATTCTTGGACTTAAGACAGCCTGTAGCCCGAGACTGTTGGCAACAGGTATATAATCTGATCTGTTTACAATGGCTATAGTCTTCTTGACTCCCAATTTTTTTGCAAGAAGAGATGCCATTATATTCAATTCGTCATTATTAGATACAGCAACAAAAAAATCCTTGTCACCGATATTCTCTTCAAGAAGCAATTTCTGATCAGATCCATCTCCATGTAGAATCAAGGCCTTTTTCAGCCTTTTACTAAGATATTTGCACCTCTCTGAATCCTCCTCTATTATCGTTACATCTGACTTAAGCTCCATTGCTGATGATATGTAGTACCCTATCCTTCCGCCACCCAGCAGCATGATCCTCTTTGCAGGTTTTGCTGATATATCAAGGAGTGCCAATGCATCTGCAACCTCCCACTTTTTGATCGGCATATAGATGATATCATTTTTATTAATAACATCCTTGCCGGAAGGAACTATTATATGGTCCTCCCTTTCAATTAATCCAACTAGAAACTTTTTCTCTGTAGAAGTGCCGAGTTCCTCCAGGGATTTTCCTACTAACGGTGATTCATCTAACATCTTAAATCCAATGACTTTAATGACTCCCCCCTCGAAATCCTCTACATCTGTTGCAAATGGCGTCTCTAGAAGCCTTATAATTGCATTAGCAGCCTCAAGTTCGGGATTAATTGCGGGATTAATATCAAGGTTTCCCTCACTTAGAAGTTTTTCATTGTGAAAATATTCGGGGTTCCTTATCCTTGCAATCTTGCGTGGAATATTAAACATCGCCTTTGCAAGGAGGCAGGAAATCATGTTGGTCTCGTCGCTATTGGTAACTGCAAGCAGAATATCTGCCTTGTCTGCACCGGCATCTTTCAGGGCAGAAGGGTCTCCACCTTCAGCCTCTATCACGGCAATGTCAAGTTCGTTGCTGATCCTTGTTAATTTGTCCTTGTCCCTGTCAATAACAACTACATCGATAAATTCATGAACAAGGATTTTAGCTATCTGGTACCCTACTTCACCGGCACCTACTATTAATACTCGCATGCAGAATTATATCATAACTATAATTTAGTAAACAGACTTTCTTATCTCACCTGGCATAACAAAATCTATCCATACAAACAGATAGCTGAAATTATATTAAAATGACTTCCATACTCCTATGCCAAGATGAACAGGTATGCCTTGACTCGGTGAAATCAGATGAAGCTCTATGTTCTTTATCAATAGATATGAGTATTGTATCTCACCGAGTGACTGTACTTTCTTCCCCATAACCTCACCTGCTACTGTCAATTCACGTCCCTTGGAGTAAACTGCGGTATCTATAAGCCCTTTATGAAAGACAATAAATCTGCCGTAAGATGTATCCCTGTCACTTGGCTTGCCACGATAATCCAGGGGGTTCTGTACTACCTCGATATACGCCCCTTCTTCGGTATTTTTAACATCTACAATAAATCCTCCCAGAATTACGGTTTTCCCAATATAAGCATCAGGGTTTTTAAAAAGCATGGCTGGCGATATATCTTCATCAACCCTTGCCCTTACCTGTTCTGATACAACATGTGCACAGCTGGAAAGAAAAGAAATTATAAATAAAGTTAAAATCAACCGTTTCATATTACAATTATACCTTATTACTGATCTTACCTCCAGATACAACAAAACACAGTTAACTAAACAAAATAACTTTCATCAATGAAGATTTGAGCCCCTTTCATTGGATATTTACCTCCACGCTGTCATAATACATTTGGCTCATATCAACCGATCCGTTCATAATCATATCAACACCGAAATAGAAGGTGTACAACCCAACAGGTAACCCAGACATATTCAATACCTCATAAGGACTCAGGTCAGATAATGGTCCCTGGTACGTGACAGACTGACCTGGTCTCCAGCCAGAAGACAGGTTATAATAATACCAACCCATAGGTGTATCGGCTACTACCCACCAGTCAGCATTTTTGTTAATACTACTACCTGGATTAAGGCTTACCGTAATTGAAAGTATATCACTGCTTGAAATTACAATCGGTTCATCTGAGCCATTGGCTTTAATATCAGTTAGTAATGGAGCAAAGATAAAAGACCTCATTATATCAAGCCCCTGAGGAGTGCCACCAGGTAAAGACATCTCAATGTTTCCAACTTCGTCATAAAGACCTGAAAAGATATCGTATTTTATGCTCGTCCAATTCATGGTAAAAAAGTTCCATAAGATATCGCCATTAGCAAACAGAATCACCTGCATCTGTAAAGGTTTTCCAGTAAAATCAAATTTATTATCATAAATAATACCTGATAAAGTTATTACTACTCTGTTTAAATCACCGTTTATCAGTGTACCGGTGACAAGATCATCATTTGCCAGAAATATCGAATCAATATTTAATATGTGATTTCCATTAA
>CAYFQB010000017.1:0-95515 GCA_964345225.1 uncultured Nitrospiraceae bacterium
CGACTTCTGGTACAGTCAGCTCTCATGGTGTGACGGGCGGTGTGTACAAGGCCCGGGAACGTATTCACCGTGGCGTGCTGATCCACGATTACTAGCGATTCCTCCTTCATGAAGTCGAATTGCAGACTCCAATCCGAACTGAGGCCTGCTTTTTGGGATTTGCTAACTCTCACGAGCTTGCTTCCCTTTGTACAGGCCATTGTAGCACGTGTGTAGCCCTGGGTATAAAGGCCATGAGGACTTGACGTCATCCCCACCTTCCTCCGGCTTAACACCGGCAGTTTCTTTAGAGTGCCCAACTTAATGCTGGCAACTAAAGATGAGGGTTGCGCTCGTTGCGGGACTTAACCCAACATCTCACGACACGAGCTGACGACAGCCATGCAGCACCTGTCACCCTGTCCCCCGAAGGGGAAAATCCTGTTTCCAGGACTGGCAAGGGATGTCAAACCCAGGTAAGGTTCTTCGCGTTGCGTCGAATTAAACCACATGCTCCACCGCTTGTGCGGGCCCCCGTCAATTCCTTTGAGTTTTAGCCTTGCGGCCGTACTCCCCAGGCGGGGCACTTAATGCGTTAGCTTCGGCACAGCAGGGGTCAATACCCACTACACCTAGTGTTCACCGTTTACTGCGTGGACTACCAGGGTATCTAATCCTGTTTGCTCCCCGCGCCTTCGCGCCTCAGTGTCAGTTCAGACCCAGATGGCCGCCTTCGCCACCGGCCTTCCTCCTGATATCTACGCATTTCACCGCTACACCAGGAATTCCACTTCCCTCTCCCGTACTCAAGTTAGATCGTTTCAGATGCACTTCCTGGGTTGAGCCCAGGGCTTTCACAGCCGACTTGCTGAACCGCCTACGCGCCCTTTAAGCCCAGTAATTCCGAACAACGCTTGCCACCTCTGTCTTACCGCGGCTGCTGGCACAGAGTTAGCCGTGGCTTCTTCCTGAGGTACCATCATCCCGATTGCTCGGAACTTTTACCACTGGCCTCTCAGCCCGTCGTCTTATGCGGTATTAGCCCCGCTTTCGCGGGGTTATCCCCCTCTTCAGGGTTGGTTACCTACGTATTACTCACCCGTCCGCCACTAATCCCGAAAAAGTATTGCTACTTCTACGGGACCCGTCCGACTTGCATGTGTTAGGCACGCCGCCAGCGTTCGTTCTGAGCCAGGATCAAACTCTCATTTAATACTGAAAACTCAAAACTTAAAGAATTAACAGGTATGCTACGCACCTTTTATAGTTTTCAAAGAACGAGAGATTACTATAACCAAATAATTTTATATTTGTCAAGAAAAGTTCGTAATTAAATTTCACAAAATTCCCTGTATTATTCAGACTTTTGCGATTTTCACGTATAATAAAAACGCTATCTATTTTTTTATATTTTATTGATTATTTTTTGAAAGGCAACTGTGAATTTTAAAATTCTATCAACGGACATTAACTCACGCAGAGGGATTATAGAAACTAAAAGAGGTACAATAAACACCCCTGCATTCATGCCTGTAGGCACAATCGGTACAGTCAAAGCCATGTCAACTGATGAACTGAAAGAAATGGGGGTAGAGATTTTACTCGGCAATGCCTATCACCTTTATTTAAGGCCGGGGCACGATGTAATCGCAAAGCTTGGAGGACTTCACAGATTCATGAACTGGGATTTACCCTTGCTTACTGACAGCGGTGGGTTTCAGGTGTTCAGCCTTGCTGCCCTCAGAAAGATAGATAAAAACGGCGTGCATTTCAGGTCTCATATCGACGGATCTCTTCACTTTATAGGGCCTGCTGAAGCAATGAAGATACAGGGCATCCTTAATTCCGAAATTGCAATGACATTTGATGAATGTATACCCTATCCTTCTTCGTATGAATATACATCAAGGTCTATTGAGTTAACGACATTATGGGCAAAAAAGTGTAAAGAATTTCAGAATAATGATCAGGCATTATTCGGTATTGTTCAGGGAGGCATTTTAAAAGACCTCAGGAAGAAAAGTTCCGAGGAGATTATAAATATAGGCTTTGATGGATACGCAGTCGGAGGATTAAGTGTCGGGGAGCCCAAAGAGCTAATGCATGAAATTATTTATTTCAATGCCCCGCTTCTTCCTCTGGAAAAGCCAAGATATCTCATGGGTATCGGTGATCTCGGCGATATCATGAAGGCAGTCGAGGCAGGATTTGATATGTTTGATTGTGTAATACCAACACGTAATGCAAGAAATGGAACTTTATTCACCAGCTCAGGCAAAATAAGTATTAAGAGAGAGGAGTTCAGGTCAGACAGCACTGTGCTTGATCCTGACTGCAACTGTTATACATGTAGAAATTACACAAGAGGCTATTTAAGGCATTTATTTCTATCTAAAGAGATACTCTCAATGAGGCTGAATAGTATTCACAATTTGTTTTTTTATCTCAATTTTTTCAAAAATATGAGAGAATCTATTGAAAAAGGAACATTCAGAGAATTTAAGGACAGATGGGACAATATATTCCAATAGATACATCAAAAAAAGTCAAACAGGTTTTAATCCTCACACTGCTTCTGAACTTAATAGTAGCATTGGCAAAGGTACTATATGGCTATTTTACCAATTCAATTTCAATAACATCTGACGGATTTCACTCAATGTTCGACGGCTTGTCAAATATTATAGGGCTGGTCGGTATCTGGATAGCATCTCATCCCCCTGATGAGCAGCACCCGTATGGTCATAAAAAGTTTGAAACACTCTTCACAATAGCAATATCTTTCATGATATTCATGACATGTTTCCAGATACTAAAAAAAGTATTCTTTTCATTTAAAGAAGATTCTAAAACAATTGTTACCACGGCAAGCTTCTTAATTATGCTGTCAACCATGGCAGTTAACATATTTGTAGCAAGATATGAAACAAAAAAAGGCAGAGAACTTAAAAGCGATTTTCTGATTGCAGATGCTATGCATACAAAAAGTGATATCCTGGCATCAATTGCTGTCATTGCAGGACTTGTCTTAGTAAAACTCGGTTATACTCTTGCAGACAGCATTGTCGGGATGATTATTACATTCTTTATTGCAAGAATGGGTTACGAAATACTTAAGAAAGCTACCGACACGCTGGTAGATACAGTATGCATAAACACATCTGTTATTGAATCAGTTGTGTCAAAAGTGGAAGGAGTAAAATGCTGTACTGATATTAGATCACGAGGAACCCAGAATGCAATCTATCTCGATATGACCATATCTATTGCTCCAGACATGACAATAGAAAAGGCCCATGATATCTCAGATCAAATTGAGGACATAATCAAAACAGAACTGCCATCTGTTGTTGATGTTGTGGTTCATATAGAACCGAACAAGAAATAATAAACCGCTCAGTGAGAATTTTATGTTTTTAGTTAATATTGATATCGAGATATGCACTTGCTGTGGGGATTGTGTAGTTGTATGTCCTACGTATGCATTCCAGAATTGTCCCGATGGTAAAGTAGATCCTTATTATTCCGGAGAGTGCACAGGATGCATAAGCTGCATCGAGGCATGTCCTGAAAAATGTATTGAGATTATTGAGATTTAAATTTAAAAAGGCCCTAATAAAAGGGCCCCATTAGTTATTATGTAATATTAAATATTAACTCAAATTAAGCGGCCTTGGCTTTTTTCTTCTTTTTCTCTGCTGCTGCTGCAAAAACTTCCTGAGCATTAAAAGTGCCGTCAATTGACTGCGTAGGGCATTTTGCAGTACATATACCGCATCCAATACATTTATCTTTGTCAATTACATGCAATTTCTTCAGTTCTCCTGAAGGAGCATTAACAGGACAGATTTTTGTGCATATCTGACACCCAATGCAGTTATCGAGAACAAATGCCTTTGGCCTGCGGGGTATAAAGTCGTAAATGGCTTTTGTGGGACATTTTCTAATACATATTCCGCATACCCTGCACTTGTCAAAATTAATACTTGATAAGCTGTTCTGCACCGAGGTAGCATCATACGGACATGTCTTTACGCATATACCACAACCTATGCATCCAACATCACAGTTCTTCTTTGTATCACCGCCTTTGTCCTTTGAGTGGCATTGTACAATGACAAACTTTGAACCAGGGATGACCTCAATAACTTTCTTCGGACATGCTGACTCGCATTTTCCGCATCCAGTACATTTTGTTATATCAACAACTGGCAGGCCACTATCCCCCATTGAAAGTGCGTTAAAAGGACATGCCCTTACACATGTTCCGTAACCAAGGCATCCATACAAGCATGACTTATCTCCACCTCCTACAAGTGCAGCTGCACGGCAGTCTTCTACGCCCTCATATTTAAATCTTTTTCTTGCTTTGATATTATCGCCCTGACACATAACACGTGCAAATTTTGGCTCCATTGAATCGGCTACCTTGCCAGTTATCTTTCCAATAGCTTCTGCTGAGGCAGCTCCGCCAGGAGAACATAAAGTTGGAGGAACGTCAGGATTTTCAACAACCGCTTCTGCATATTGCCTGCAGCCAGCATAACCGCAGGCACCGCAGTGCGCATGCGCTACAAAGTCCAATACCTGTTCGATTCTTGGGTCTACCTTTACTGAAAACCTTCTGGCAGCATAGGCTAATCCAAGACCAAAAATAGCACCTATACCGGCCAAAAATACTGCTGTAAACTTAACAGCAGAGATTAAGTCAACATGCTCTTTTACCTCGACCCCTCCGCCTACACCAACCATAGGTATCGGTATCTGGTTTATATCGAAGAGATTTATAATATCCAGCAGGTCTGTTAAAATTTTCATTATATCAAACATCATCTCACCCCAAAGGTAAACTTTTACTATTATAACATTTAAAGTGTTATAAGTCCTGAAAACCCGGTGAATGCAAGTGCTATGAGAGCCGCCGTAATAAAAGATATTGGCAGCCCTTTAAATGATCTCGGCACCTCGGCCAGCTCCAGTTTTTCGCGAATGCTTGCCATAATGACAAGTGCAAGTGCAAATCCAAGACCTGAGCCAAGTCCAAAGGCCAGGCTTTCAATAAAATTGTAGCCTTCTCCCGCATTTATTAATGGAACTGCAATGATTATGCAGTTCGTAGTAATCAAGGCCAAGTACACGCCTAGCTTGTAATACATTGCAGGACTCACCTTCCTCATTATGGTATCAGCAGACTGGACAAACGCTGCAACCACACCAATGAAGATGATAATCTTCAGGAAGGTTATTTCAAGAGGAACCATTATATACTTAAAAACTGCCCAGCTAATGGCTGCACTTATTATCATAACAGCACAGAACGTTATACTCATGCCAATAGCGGTATCCATCTTTTTAGAAACACCAAAGAATATACAGAGTCCAAGGAACCTCGTAAAGACAAAGTTATTTATTAGAGATGCAGCTATTACTAACTCAAATAACTTAGTAAAGTCCATTTCTTACCTCCAAAAGTATGTCATACGCCAGAGGCTCCCTTACCGCCAAAGAACCTTATATCAATCCAGTTAAAGAATGCCATGAGTAATCCTACAGCCAAGAATCCACCTGCCGGCATGATCATAATCAACAGCGGCTTGGTATTGACTATAGCAAAACCCCAGACAGACCCCTTTCCAAGGAGCTCCCTAAAGAAACCTATCAGAGAAAGAGCTATCAAGAATCCTATACCCATTCCAATGCCATCCATAAAGGAAGGTACAAGCTTGTTCTTGCCTGCAAATACCTCGGCCCTTGCAAAGATTGAAGCGAATGCAACAATCAGCTGTATATATAACCCGATCTCTTTATATGCTGTCCTTGCAAAGGCAGCCATTGTCATATCAATAACGCTGACCCACCCTGCAATTATAAGCATGTAAATCGGTATCCTGATCCTAGGGTGGATTACCTTCCTTAGGGATGAGACACTGATATTGACCATTACCTGAACAAATACGACCGCTACACCCATCAAGAATGAATTTTTCAGACCGGATGTAACAGCTATGGAAGGGCAGAGACTGATTGCCATCCTGAAGATAGTATTTTCTCCAAAAATACCGTTTTTAAGTAATTCCATGTTGCTTTTCGGTTTTATCATCCCTGAACCTCGCCTGACATTTTCTCCGTCAACATCTTTAGAGCCTCTCTTACTCCTTCAGTTACCGCACGGCTTGATATTGTAGCACCTGTTATGGCCTCTATCGCAGCTCCTGGAGCTTTATCTTTTGTTAAATTAATCTGTTCAACTTTCTTACCGTTATACTGAGTTATAAAACTCTTATTCAAAATCTCATCGCCCAAACCGGGGGTCTCAGCATGGTGAAGAACATCTACCTTCTGAACCACCAGGTCTTTGTCCAGAGCTACCAGGACATTTATGTAACTTGAATAGCCTTTTCCGAATCCCTCAACAATATAACCAATATCCTCCTCCTTTACCCTTGCAATATAGTAGCCCGCATGATGGTGATACGGTTCCCATGTACCTAACTCTTCTATCTTGTCAGCCTCGGGTATCATCTTTTTAAGCGCAGCTTCTTTTTCTTCCTTTGCCTTTATGAACATTATTGGAGAAGTCTTTGCATATACACCCGCTATAATTACACCGCCAATTATGTAGATAATTAGAAGATTAATTGTTATCTTTACCATCTCTTTTGCAGGAACTTCTGTACTCATTTCTTCTTCTCCTTAATTGTCCCGAAAGGACTTCTTCTTACTCTCCTGTCAATAATCGGTGCAAAACAGTTCATCAGCAGTATTGCAAACATTACACCCTCAGGGAAACCTCCTTTAAGCCTTATCAGTAACGTTATCGCGCCGCATCCAATGCCAAATATTATCTGACCCGTTCTTAATGAGGGACATGTTACATAGTCGGTTGCCATAAAAAAAGCACCCAGCATAAGACCGCCGCTTAAAAGATGAATTATCGGGTCGCCGTTAAACCACCCTTCACCTCCAAAGATCCAGGCAAGAACTGCAACGGTACCGAGGAATGAGACAGGAATATGCCAAGTGATGTATCCCCTTATGAGCAGGAATATACCGCCTGCGAGGAGAGCTATTGCCGATACCTCACCCAGTGAACCTGCTGTGTTTCCTAAAAGCATTTTTATATAAAGGCTTATCTTGTCGCCAAAGACCTCCAGCAGCTGCTCTAATCCCTCTTCTTTAAGTATGCCCAGAGGGGTAGCTGTTGTCTTGGCGTCAAGTGCAACAAAGGCGGCTGTTGGTTCTGACCATGTGGTCATTGCCCTTGGCCAGCATATCAATACAAATGCCCTGCCTATAAGGGCAGGATTAAAGATATTAAATCCAAGGCCGCCAAAGATCTGCTTTGTTAAAATAATGGCTGCAACTGAACCTACAATCGGTATATAAAATGGTGAGCTTGGCGGAAGATTCATGCCTAAAAGCAGGCCTGTTAAAAAAGCGCTGCCATCACCTATTGTAACTGTCTTATTAAGAGCCTTTTGAAAAAGATACTCCGAGATAACCGAAGATATAATACAAAGTGCTGTAACATACAGAGCCCTTGGCCCAAAATAGTAAAGACTCAAAATAAAGGCTGGCAGGAGTGACAGATTCACCGTCCACATAATGCGGCTTACTGACTCTTCACTTCTTACATGGGGGCTTACTGATACTGTTAACTGGCGTTTCTCTGCCTTTGTTGCTTCCATAATCTATCGCTCCTTAGGGCTTAACCATAGATTTGGCTAATCTAATAAACTGTACAATCGGCCTCTTTGAAGGACAAACGTACGCACATGTTCCACATTCAAAACAGGCAAACACATTGTATTCTTTTGCATCCTCAAAGTACCCTTTCTCTGAAAACAGGCTTAACATTGAGGGGATAAGGTACATCGGGCATACATCAATGCAGCGTCCACATCTGATACAGGGACCGTAGTCATCAACATGTACAATATCCGGCTCAGGGATAACAAGTAAACCAGAAGTTCCTTTTGTGACAGGGACATCAAGTGAATAAAGTGCAAAACCCATCATTGGACCGCCTGATATGACCTTTGTCTCTCCATTTTTCAACCCGCCGCAATCTTCAATCAGCTGAGATGTCAATGTCCCGATCTTTACTATCAGGTTTTTGGGTTCTTTAATACCTTCACCTGTCACAGTTACAACCCTGTCTATTAAAGGTTTCCCGTATCTGGCAGCCTCATATATTGCAATTGCTGTCCCAACATTCTGTACAACAACACCCACGTCCATTGGCAGTCCGGGCGGAGGAGGAACCTCTCTCCCGAGCAGGGCCTTTATAAGCATCTTTTCTGCGCCCTGTGGATACTTTACCTCAAGTGCATGAACCTCTATATTTGGTTCTTTTGAAGCTACTTCTTTCATCTTTTCCACTGCATCAGGCTTATTATTCTCTATACCTATATATCCTTTATTTACACCTAGCACTTTCATTAATATCTTGAGGCCCTCTACTAGCTCTTCCGGTTTTTCAATCATAAGTCTATAATCAGCAGTAAGATATGGCTCACATTCTGCACCATTAATAATTACTGCATCTATTGGCTTTTCCTTTGGTGGAGAGAGTTTGACGTGTGTAGGGAAGGCTGCACCACCCATTCCAACAATACCTGCGTCCTTGATCTTTCCCTTTAACTCTTCCGGGGAAAGATTCATGTAATCGGGTTTGTCACTAAGTATAGTCCATTCCTCTTTTCCATCATTTTCAATGACTATGGAACTTACCATCCTTCCGGCTGATATGGGAAATTCACCTATTGCCACGACCTTTCCTGAAACAGAGGAATGCACAGGTGCAGATACAAATCCACCGGGCTCTCCTATCATCTCACCTTTTTTAACCTCTTGCCCTATTGTCACGATGGATTTACATGGGGCTCCCAGATGCTGGACTAATGGTATGACTACTGTTTTAGGTGAGCTGGCCTCGGTCAGGTGACTTTTAGCAGCAAGTTCTTTTTTATCAGGCGGATGTACACCGCCTTTAAATGTGGCTAAACCCATTAAAGATTTCCTCCTTGGGAAAATGGGAGACCAAAAAGGCCGATATTTAATACCATGCTTGGACTAAATATGTCAAGTCCTGATTTTAGTTTTTTTAAATCTTTATTAATTAAACTTTCTTATAACTCTTTAATACACAAATTTTACTGTTCCATAATTGATTCTTAGCTCTCCTCACACCAATTCCTTGCATTCTGGAACATCTTAATCCATGGAGATGCCTTCAGCTCTTTCTGCCACTCATCAGGCATCCAGCCCCACTGCCATTTCAGGAATACCCTTTCCGGATGAGGCATCATGGCCAGATGTCTGCCATCAGGTGAACAGAGCGCTGCAATTCCCAGAGGGGAACCATTAGGGTTAAAAGGATACTTTATGGTTATTTCATTGTTATCATCAACAAAAAGAACCGGGGCTAAACCTCTCTCTACTACAACCTCTTGTACGCGTTTATCCGGGAAATATGCCCTTCCTTCTCCATGCGCAACCCAAATCCCAAGGACAGAGTTTTCCATGCCATGTAACATTATTGCGGGGCTCTTCAGGATTTTAACTGTTGAGAACCTCGACTCAAACCTTCCTGAACTATTATGAATGAATCTTGGCTGAAACCTGTCTGGTATTCCCTGATAGGGTACCCACCCAAGAAAAGCCATGAGCTGACATCCATTGCAGACACCCAGACTAAATGTATCAGGACGGTTATAGAAAATCTGGAACTCCTTCCATAACTTTTTGTTATATCTGATAACCCCTGCCCATCCCTTAGCAGAATCAAGGACATCGGCATAGCTAAATCCGCCTACAAACACGGCACCCCTGAAATCTTCAAGACTTATCCTGTTTTCAAGTAAATCTGTCATGGTCACATCCCATGGCTCAAATCCTGCAGTAAAAAAGGCAGAGGTCATTTCCCTGTCGCCATTGCTACCCTCTTCACGTATGATTGCAACCTTCGGCTTATAATCCCTGTCTATTATCCCTGAAGGTGTAGGCTCTGGAAGAAAGGATAAATAAAATGACATCCCTTTCCTGTCATAGATATTCTTCTTCTCCTGTTCAGCACATTCAGGATTTGCCTGTAGCCTTTCAATCTGATAACTTGTCTCCTCCCATAAACCCCTGAGCACCCTCATGTCCTCATCAAGGACAAGGAGGTCTGGAGAATTAGGTGTCAAAAGATGTATCGTAATCTTTTCCTCAACCGTGCTTTTACCTATTATCTCGTACGGTATACCGTTTTTTTCCAGTATGTCCGTAATAATCTGCTCGTTCTCAGGCGCATATTCCGCTACCAGTCCAAGTTCTTCTGATAATAATAAAGAAAAGACCGCCTCATGATTTGGGATTTGGGAATTGGGATTTGGGATCTTAATATCGAGTCCGCAATTTCCAGCGAATGCCATTTCAAGAAGGGTTGTAATCAATCCCCCGTCACTCCTGTCATGTCCGGACAATATCAAATCTTCTGATATGAGCTCCTGTATGACGTTGAAACTCTTCTTTAATAGTTCCGGATCATCAACATCGGGAGATTCATTACCAACCTGATTGTAACACTGAGCTAATGCAGAACCGCCCATACGATTTTTCCCTTCCCCCAAATCAATAATTAAAAGTCTGCTTTCCCCCGGCTTCTTTATATCAGGCGTTATCACCTTTGTAATATCAGGAGAAGTTGCGTATGCCGATATAACGAGGGTACCTGGTGACTTTACAATTTCGGCCTCTCCTGAGGGGTCATTAACCTGGGCAGCCATTGAAAGGCTGTCCTTCCCACCGTCAACCGCGATCCCCAGTTTAACCATTATATCCCTCATTGCTACTGCGGCATCGTAAAGCTTTGCCCCTTCACCGGGAAGCTTTGCAGACCACATCCAGTTGCCAGAACACTTTACATCCTCAAGTGCACTGATCTTTGCCCATACCAGGTTTGTTAATGCCTCTCCAACACACATACGTGCCATGGCAGCCGGACTGATTAATCCTTTTACAGGCTGTTCTCCTATTGATATTGCAGCTCCTGTTAATCCGAAATGACTCTGGGCTATGACGGACACATCTGAAAGTGTAAGCTGAAGCGGGCCGACACATTGCTGACGGGCAATAAGCCCAGTAACACTCCTGTCGACCTTGTTTGTCAGAAATCTCTTTGACCCAACGGATAAAAGCCTGAGAACTCTCTCAAGCACATCTCTGAAATTATGGTCATCAGGAAAATTCAGTGGCTGAAGCTTTGGTGGGATACGTTCCAGGTGAAATGTCTTCTGTGGCATTTTACCGAGAATTTTAGATAGCTCAAGATTGACCGGTGTTGAGTTGTCGTTTGCGTCATGTACAACAATTCGTCCATCACTCGTGATCTCACCTAGGATTTCGCAGTTAACCTTTTCTCTCATGCAGATTGACTTAAATTCCTCTATTTTTTCTGGAAGGATGAGCAGTCCGTTACGCTCTTGATACTCAGCGCCCCATATTTCAAGTACTGATAGAGTTTTATCACCGATGTTAATATTACGTATCTCAACCATGCCTCCGGCCGGATCAACAAGTTCTGTCAGGACGTTACATGGACCGCCAGCACCCTGATCATGGATACTTACAATAGGGTTCTTATCCCCCATTTCTATGCATACCCTTATTACACGGTTCATCTTCTGTTCCATTTCTGCATCCCCGCGCTGTACAGCATTAAAGTCAAGCTCGGCAATATTCTCTCCCTGTATCATGCTGGATGCAGCCCCGCCCCCAATACCGATACGATAAGCCGGGCCTCCAATCTGTACAATCAACATTCCTTTCTCCGGCCTCCCTTTTTCATGATGCAGCGAATCCATCTGGCCTACACCACCAGTAAACATTATCGGTTTAATCCACTCTCTGCGCTCACCGTCAGGAAGCCTTAATCCAAACGACCTGGTAAACCCCTGTATTAAAGGTTCACCAAATTTATTGCCATAATCAGATGCGCCATTGCTTGCCTCTATCTCTATCTGAAGAGGAGATGCAAGATTACCCGGATAGAGTAATGTGATGTCTTCCCATGGAAGTTCATACCCCGGTATCATGAGATTGCCCACACAATAAGCTGCTGTCCCTGCAACTACAAGCCCGCCCCTTCCAATGGTTTCCACATCCCTGATTCTGCCGCCGGTGCCTGTCTCGGCACCAGGGAATGGCGCAACACCGCTTGGGAAATTGTGGGTCTCTGCAGTAAAAATAATATGGTATTTCAGCCTGACTTTAGTAAACTTAGACATTCTGCCCGGATGTTCTGGAATTATACTGTATATGTAATATCCACTTATAGCACTTGAATTATCCTTAAACGCAACAACACTGTTACCAGGATTGGCATCAAGAGTTTGTTTTATAAGTTTTAATAGAGTCTCGGGAGCCTCTTTACCGTCAATGACCATTCGGCCTTTAAAAAACCAGTGGCGGGAGTGTTCACTGTTTGCCTGTCCGAGCTGGAAGCACTCGACATTGGTGGGGTTCCTGCAGATATCTTTTGTAAAGAGATTATAGTAATATTCTGTATCCCACTCATCCATACCAAGTCCCATTTCCATATTGATACTTTGGAGAGCTGTTTTACCATCCTTAAACAGAGGAACTTCATATGCATGCTCTGGTGATATCCCGGTCTCGAATGTATTCAGCCTTTCAGGATAAGGACATTCTGTCATCCTGTCATAAAGTCCGCCTGTAAATTCTTCAATCTGCTCACTGTTCAGAATTGATGCTGACTCAATTCTGTATCTTCTCGAGCGTTCTATTCGTGTTATATTCGTAATTCCGCAAGCATGACATATGGAAACAGCATTGGTAGACCATGCTGTTGTAAAGTTCATTCGCGGGCCAACCTCCAGAATAAAGTGATGAGTGTCAGATGATGAGGGACCTGTTAAAAAACTTTCTGCAGAAAAATTCTCCAGCTCAAATGTCTCACTGAGCAGCCATTTCAGCAATTCCAGTTCTTCGTTTAGAAGGGGGCCTTTTGCCTCGATATAATAGCAGTACTCAGTCTGTATGTCCCTGATTTTATCCGAGATCTTATCTCTGTAAAAAGATAGAATATCCCTTTTTTTTGAATCTGTTATAGCAGGCGTTTTATATCTGTATATTAAAGGCAATCTTTACTAACCCTGTCTTGCTTTGCCAAATACCCTTTTGAATATATAATCAGTATTTTTAAAATAACCTTTCAGGTCGAATATATTTTTTATATCTTTCTGAGAAAGATACCTTCTTATCTCTCTATCCTTCAATAATAACGTCCTAAACTCCTTTTTGTTCTTCCAGCTTTGCATGGCGACTTTCTGGACAACAGCATATGCCTCTTCTCTTGCCATGCCTTTTTCTGTTAGTTTAATAAGGACATTCTGTGAATTATAAAGTCCGTAGCTTCTTTTCATATTCTCTGTCATCTTTTCTTTATAGACCTGAAGCCCGGATAGTATTCCTGTAAGCCTGTATAACATATAATCCACGAGTATCGTGCTGTCAGGAATTATCACGCGCTCTACAGAGGAATGCGAGATATCGCGCTCGTGCCACAATGCGATGTTTTCCAGTGCTGCAAGTGCATTTGTCCTCACAACTCTGGCCAGACCAGACAGATTCTCGCACCCGACCGGATTGCGCTTGTGTGGCATTGCTGATGAGCCTTTCTGCCCCTTTGTAAATGGTTCTTCGGCCTCCAGTACTTCTGTCCTCTGAAGGTGTCTTATCTCTACTGTTATTTTCTCTATCGAGGCCGCGATAATAGCGAGTGTTAAAAGATATTCTGCATGCCTGTCTCTCTGAACAACCTGTGTTGCTATGGGTTCTGGCTTAAGACCGAGCCTTTTACATACCTTCTCTTCTATCTCTACCGGGATGTTCGAAAAGGTCCCTACAGCACCTGAAAATTTTCCCACACTTACAGTCTTCTTTGCCCTCTTCATTCTTTCAAGATTTCTTTTTGCTTCTTCATACCACAGGGTAAATTTCAGACCAAATGTCATCGGTTCTGCGTGAACACCATGGCTTCTGCCTATACATACGGTACTTTTGTATTTAAATGCCTTTTCCCTCAAAACAACCATAAGGTTCTTTATGTCTTTTATTAATATTTCTGCTGCCTCCTTCATGAGCAGTGACTGGGCTGTATCCAGAATATCCGATGATGTAAGACCCCTATGAACATACCTTGATTCAGGGCCTATCTTCTCAGCAACAGAGGTAAGAAAGGCAATTACATCGTGCTTAACCGCAGACTCTATCTCATCTATCCTTCTAACATCGAACCCTGCCTTCTTCTTTATCACATCAAGCGATTTCTTGGGTATCCTGCCGAGTTCCGCCCATGCCTCACATACGGCGATCTCAACATCAAGCCATTTCTTAAACTTATTCTCAGGCTCCCACAGCCTTCCCATTTCCTGCCTTGTGTAACGGTTTATCATCTTTCCCTCATGATATAATAATTTTAATTAGAGATTATATTTTATAACATTGACACAGGAATAATTAAGATAATTCATTTAATTTTACTTTCTGCCATATCTAAGCTGAAAAAATATTTTTACCCCGTTAGAAGGGCGAAGTTCTTCTAACGGGGGTTACATCCCGAATGAAAGTCTCTGTATCAACGGCAGAGGCAGCCCTTCACTAACCATCTTTTTCTGTGTAGCACCAATATCATAGACAACCCTTACTATCTCTACCTTTTCATCATCAATAACCGCATAGCTGGCCCTCGGGTCTCCATCGCGGGGCTGTCCTATACTTCCAACATTTATAATATATCTACTTTCAGGTTTTATAGAACTTATCACTCCCTCTGTAAGCAGTTCTCCTGAAGGAAGCTTCTCTATTATAAATGGTTGATGACTGTGACCGACAAAGCAGAGTTTGGTCTCAAAATGCTGAAAATTAAACTCTGCATCTGACAGAGTGAATATATAATGCCACTGTTCAGGCTCATAGGGGGTTGAATGTACAAGAGTAATATCTTCATTTTCAAGTTTTGATATAACAGATAACGTTCCGAGATCTCTTATATTCTCCTGACTTATCACTTTTTGAGTCCATTCTATGGCAGCCCTTGCATATTGATTAAAAAAGCTTATATCTGTAAGTCCGCATACACCCCAATCATGATTACCTGCAAGAAGAACTTTACTCTCATCTTTCAGTATTTCAATACATTCATTCGGTTCAGGACCATATCCAACAGAATCTCCTATAAAGAATACATCATGTATTCTTCTTTTCTTCAGGTCTTTTAATACTGACCTAAGGGCCTCCTGGTTTGAATGAACGTCAGAAAAAACAGCATAAGTCATTATTTCTTCCCACTATGGTGGGCAATCTTATCAAGCAGGCCGTTTATGAATGGCGCTGACTCTAAAGTAGAATATTTCTTTGCAATCTCCAATGCCTCATTAATTGTCACTGCAGGAGGTATATCCTCTCTGTAAAGGATTTCATAAACTGCAAATCTCAATATATTTCTGTCTACAGCAGCCATCCTTTCCATCTTCCAGTGTTCGGCTACCTCCTGTATTACCCTGTCAATTTCCTCAAGATTATCTATTGTACCCTTGACCAGATCCTCAACAAATTTCTTAATATTTGTACCTTCTTTATTATCATTCCGGAATTCTTCATGGGATTCGAAATCGGGCTCCTCCCCGGTGAAATCATATTGAAATAATAACTGCAGCACATACTCCCTGGCCTTACGACGTTTCATAAAACAGTTATGTGTTACGTGCTGCGTGTTGAGAGGTTGTTTCTGAATTCAGATTACTGTCTTTTCCTATAACTCGTAACTTGCAACTTTCAACTATGCTATTCAAAAAATAACTCATATCTTTTTGATGACTTGTGCCATCTCTATCGCTGTTAGTGCAGCGTCAAATCCTTTGTTGCCGCTTTTGGTGCCTGCCCTTTCAACCGCCTGTTCAATTGTATCTGATGTTATTATTCCAAAAGCAATCGGCACTCCGGTATCTAGTGAAGCATGAGCAACCCCTTTTGAAACTTCTGCGGCAATATATTCAAAATGAGGGGTTGCACCTCTGATTACAGTTCCCAGACATATTATCGCATTGTATTTTCCATTTAAGGCCATCTTTTTGGCAATCAGGGGTATCTCAAAAGAACCCGGCACTTTGACCACATCTATATCTTCTTCTCTGGCTCCGTGCCTTAAAAGTGCATCAACAGCACCGTCGAGCAGCTTGCCTGTAATGAAGTCATTGAATCTGCTTACGATAATTGCAAATTTGAGCCCTTTAGCCTGTAACTCTCCCTGAATAACCTTCATATAACCCTCCAAATGATTTTATATCGCACGTTGTAAATTACAAAATTAATGACCCTCGGTTTTTAAATTTAAAAATCTCCAAATTGCAATCTTCAATAGGGACATTGTTCCTTACACATTATTGAGAATATGCCCAAGTTTCTTTTTCTTGGTCTTAAGATAAACCAAGTTTCTTTCATGCGGACTTATTTCTATGGATACCCTCTCAACAACTTTCAATCCATATCCTTCAAGCCCTACAATCTTTTTTGGATTATTTGTCATTAAGCGCATTTTTCTTACTCCAAGGTCAACAAGTATCTGGGCTCCTATCCCGTAATCCCTCAGATCAGGCTTAAACCCTAACTTTATATTTGCCTCAACAGTATCAAGGCCCTTATCCTGAAGTTCGTATGCCTTCAGTTTATTTACCAGCCCTATCCCGCGGCCTTCCTGCCTCATATATAATACTACACCTTGCCCCTTTTGATTTATAATCTGCATTGCCCTATGCAGTTGATCTCCGCAATCGCACCTTCTTGAACCAAAAACATCTCCTGTAAGGCATTCTGAATGCACTCTGACCAGCACATTATCTTCATGCTTTATCTCGCCTTTTACAAGGGCTATATGAATATTGTTGTCAACATCATTTGAAAAAGCAATAGCCGAAAAATCTCCCCCGTATTCTGTACTCAACTTTGTGGTAGAAATTCGGTGTACAAATAGTTCAGTCCTCATTCTGTATCTTATAAGATCTTTAATAGTAACAATCTTTATGTTATGTTTTTTCGAAAACTCAAAAAGCTCAGGTACCCTTGCCATTGTTCCGTCATCATTCATTATTTCGCAAATAACACCGGCCGGATAAAGTCCCGATAGTCTAGCAAGGTCAACAGACCCTTCTGTCTGTCCTGCCCTCTGAAGTACCCCTCCCGGTTTTGCCTTAAGCGGAAATACATGTCCTGGCTTTGCCAAGTCCTCTGACTTTGTCTTGGGGTCTATAGCAGTAAGAATCGTAGTCGCCCTGTCAGATGCAGAGATACCTGTTGTTACACCCTTTCTGGCTTCGATCGATACAGTAAATGCAGTTCCGAAAGCTGAGGTATTCTCATCTGTCATCATCGGCAGTTTGAGTTCATCAATCTTCTCTCGAGTCAGAGAAAGGCAGATGAGACCTCTTCCGTACCTTGCCATAAAGTTAACGGCCTCTGGAGTAACCTTCTCTGCTGCCATACAAAGGTCTCCTTCGTTTTCCCTGTCCTCATCATCAACCAGAATAACTATTTTACCCTTGGTTAAATCCTCGATGGCCTCATCTATTGTATTAAACCTGTTCTTCTGCATTTCTTAATTCAAGCTCCTTTAAAATAAATAATCCTATGCAAATCCCTCTTCTAAAAGGGACTGCATGAAACTGTCTTTTTTATCCTTATTTAGAAATTTTGAAACATACTTGCCCAAAATATCAACCTCTATGTTCACAAGGTCTCCCGGCCCTTTAAATCCGATGGTTGTCATATGGGCTGTATGAGGGATAATAACAACTGAAAAACCATCTTTAAATACATCTACAACTGTCAGGCTTATTCCATCTACAGCTACTGACCCCTTCTCGACAAGAAAATCAGCTAGACGCCGCTCGGTACCGATCACAATTTTAAATATATTTCCGGCAACTTCCTTTGATTTTATCTTCCCCACTCCATCTATATGTCCTGTCACAAAGTGTCCGCCTACTTTAGAATCAAGCCTTAGAGAAGGTTCAAGGTTTACCCTGTCTTTTATTTTCAATTGTCCCAGATTTGTTGTCTTCAATGTTTCATCTGAAAGGTCAAATGCAAGAACATCACCTTTTACCTCAACAACAGTAAGACAGGTCCCATTTATCGATATGCTGTCGCCTAATTTAGCGTCTGAAACAATATCCTTTGACTTCAAATTAAGACGGGCACCGGTTTCCCTTTTTGCTATAGAAACAATCTCCCCCATTTCTACAATTATGCCTGTAAACAATCAGTACTCCTCTTCCATAACAAATTCGAATTCTCTCTGGTAAATTCCCCAAAAATCAACTGTCTCTGTCCAGTATGCCTTGACGCTAACTAAATCTTTTTTTATATCAATATTAACATCGAGATTATTTTCATTAAGTGGTATTTTAAGATTATCTGCTTCTTTCATGATATTTTTCTTAAGACTTATAACATCTCTAACTTCTAATTTCAGTAAATCCCTGGTGTGAGAACCTAGTGAGTAGTAACGATAATAGGGCTTTCCGAAAGTTATCCCGATATACGCTATTAAAATTAAAACTGCCAGGCCCAGGATTCCCCTGATAAAACCCTGTCTGCCGATTAATTCTTTCATTTCACTAAACTCCCTATCCTGTTAAAACGAATCCATGTTTTTTTGCCATCCCAGGACCAGTATATAATAATTGCTTTTCCCTTTATCTGGTACACATCAACAAATCCCCAGAACCTGCTGTCATAACTCTGGTCCCTGTTGTCTCCCATAACAAAAACCTTACCTTCCGGTACGGTCAAAGGACCAAAATTATCCCTGCGGTCACTTATACGAGGCTTGGTAGAACTGTCAACATGCTGGATATAATCCTCAATCAGTTTTTTATCGTTAACAAAAACAGTCTTGTCCCTTGATTTAATTACATCACCTTCTACTGCTATTACCCTCTTTATAAAGTCTCTTTTGGGATCCTCTGGATACTTAAAGACTATTATATCACCTCTTTTTGGTTTTCTCAGACCAGGCATTCTGAAAAGATTGATATTTGTAAATGGTATATCAACTGGGGTACCGAGTAAAAATTTATTTACAAGGATATGGTCTCCTATCACGAGAGTGGGTATCATAGAACCTGATGGAATTTTAAAAGCCTGAATTACAAAAGTCCTGATAACCATAGCGATTATAAAAGCGAGAATAATAGCCTCTATGGTTTCTCTTATGGTTGATTTCTTTTTTCGTTTTTTCATTTTAATTTCTGTAAACTGGCTACCCTTATAATACGATTTGTCTCTATGAACAATCAAGGAATGAGCATCAACTTCAATAGGGATATTTATCTGTAGTTTCCCTAATGGGGTCTTTATCGACACATTCAGTACGACCATCTGGGTAGAGTCTTAACCTAAAAAATGCTTTTCATATAAAAAAAGCAGGTGTATGTGCAGAAAAAGTCTTTACCATTTTATCCCGACTTTTCGGGGCACCACCTTTGTAAGTCCTCTCAATACCTGATCGCCTTCACGTTATCATATAAAAGGATTTGTATCAATAAGGTGATTTGTTCACCCCGTACAATGGTTTTATTGATACAGCTTAGTATATTCTCCGGTTTTTCAGAAATACATCTATAGGTTTTCAGATAACAACTTATTTTAAGGGGTAAAGGTTTTTCTGCATATATACCTGCTTCAAACGTATTTTTTGGTTTAACAAGATTCCGAGATCGATTCGATGAACTACAGCAGGGAGTGGACAAGAGGTCTTTTAAATAACCAACATGGAGGATAACCTCAAGAGAAATCCTTAAGGGATTTCTCTTGAGTATTCATTAAAGACAAGGCATGCAGCTCCAATAATCCCGGCTTCATCACCTAGCGAAGACGGGATAATCTTAACCGAGTCAAACAGGTTTTTAAAGGTCCTTCTCGATGTCTCTCTTATTGCCTCCTGAATGTATATATTCCAGGCACCTATCAGACCACCTGAAAGTATTATTGCCTCCGGGCTCATTATATTGATTATATTTGCCAGTCCAACACCCAGGTGCCTACCGGCATCTCTCAAGATTTCTCTAGCAAGTGTATCACCATCAAGTGCAGAGTTGTATATGTCCTGTGGTGTAAGTTTGTAAAAGCTTCCCTTACAGCAATTTTTTAAAAGACTATCCGACCCCTTTTCTAGCATTGCTAAAGCCTTGGCTATCATGGCCCTCGCAGATGCATAGTTCTCAAGACATCCTCTGTTCCCGCAGGGACATTTTTCTGCCTCAGAATTTATGCTCATATGCCCTATCTCAGACGATACATTAAGCAGTTTGCCATTATGCACAATGCCGCCACCTATCCCGGTACCGAGAGTCAGCAGAACAAAATTTTCAAAGCTTTTGCCAGCACCGCTTATTTTTTCTCCAAATGCTGCAACATTTGCATCATTTTCAACAATGACAGGGACATTGAATTTTCTTTCTACCTCTTTAACGATATCTATTCCCTCTAAGGCTTGCTGATTAGGAGAAACATAAACTCCTCTGATTTTTCTGTCTATCAACCCGGCCACTCCAAAACCTATCCCTATGATTTCGTTGTGAATAATCTCCTCTATTGACTCCAATACAGAATCAAAAAGCCTTTCAGACGAAGGCTTCTTTATTTTTCTGACAATTTCACCCTCCTTGGATACAAGGGCAACTTTAATGTTTGTACCTCCAATGTCAATTCCTATGGCATAATTTTTCGTCATATTAATCTTAAACAAACACAAAATTAGTTTCTTAGAAAAACATCAATAAAATATTATAATATTTATCATAAAATATTATTTCAAGTAAAACCCTTTTAAAAAAACAGTGCTTTGAACCTCTCATCCTCTCCGTTTGATTCATTGGTCATTAGTCATTTGTCATTAAGTCATAAGAAAAGTAGGCAGTAGGCAGTAAGGAGTAAAAAGTAAGGAGTGAGGAGTAAGGAGCAGGGAATCAGGAAAAAAAGTAGGAAGTAAGCAGTAGGGAGTAGGCAGTAAAAAATAACGCCATGCGCCGAGCGCCTTGCGCCATGCGATGAGTAAACGGGCTTCGTTACCGTAACCGTTTAGTTCTCAAAGAGTAAGGAGTATTGTTTTCTTACCACCAGACTGGAGATGAAACGAATTTTTTATTGACAAATATATTCTAATATAATAATATTAGAATATATTTATATAAAATCGCTGAAATTGCTTGCTTTTCTACGGAGTAAAGGAGTTTTGAATTGAGTTCACTTCAACATAGAGCAGAACTTTTAAGGGTTTTGGCTCATCCTGTACGTTTACAGATACTTGAGGAACTTTTTAAAGGGGTAAAATGTGTAAGTGACTTCGAAGACTTTCTGGAAATAAGCCAGCCGAACATCTCTCAGCATCTTTCTTTATTGCGCCGATTTGGCATAATTGATTTTTATATGGACGGAAGATTGAGGTGCTATTTTCTTAAAGACCCAATAGTCCCTGATTTATTAAATTTGATAAAAAAGGATTACACCAAGGAACTGCCTGCACCTGCATGTTGTCCTGTAACAAAAAAAGGAGTATATCCAGGTAATAGAAATCATTAAAATCCCTGCAGGCAGTCATAAAAAAATAAGGAAAGGAGGCGCTCAATGGATATTAAATTAACAGAACTTGCAAGCTGTGCTGGTTGAGCTGCAAAATTCAGTCCGTCGGACCTGTCCCAGGTTCTGGGACAGCTGCCTGATATTACAGATCCAAATGTACTTGTAGGCACTTTGAACGCAGACGATGCCGGTGTATATAAGATTACTGATGATATTGCTGTAGTTTTTACAACGGATTTCTTCACACCAATAGTGGATGACCCTTATTGGTTCGGTGCCGTTGCTGCTGCAAATTCTCTTTCAGATATATACGCTATGGGAGGCAAGCCAGTGGCTGCATTGAATATTGCCCTATTCCCCGGTAAAGAAGACTTTTTCCAATCATTGAAGAGAATAATGCAGGGCGGTATCGATAAAATGTCCGAAGCAGGTGTATCTATTATCGGAGGACATACCATTAAGGATAACGAGCCGAAGTTCGGATTTGCCATTATTGGTCTTATACATCCCGACAAGATTTATGACAACTCAAAGGCAAAACCAGGTGATGCCTTGATACTGACTAAGAAAATAGGTACTGGAATTATCGCCACTGGACTGAAGGCAAAACTTTGTGATGAAGTAGTTATCAACGAGATGACAAACTCAATGGCAACATTAAATAAAAGGGCCAGCGAGATCATGGCTGAGGTTGGTATAAGCACTGCAACTGATATCACAGGATTTGGTCTTATCGGGCATCTATATGAAGTTGTATCATCAAGCAACTGTTACGCTCGAATCTATTCGAATCGTGTTCCGTTCTTTAAAGAGGCCGTTAAGCTTGCCGATATGGTGGTAGTACCTGGTGGGACAGTAGATAACAGCAAGAACTACAGTCCTTATGTCAGATGGGGAAAAGATGTGACCGATACTGAAAGAATATTGATGAACGACGCTCAGACTTCAGGCGGCCTGCTTATATTTGTACCTTCTGACAAAAAGGATAATCTGGTCGAAAAGTTGCAGAAAGAAAACATACTGGCCGCTCATCTTGGGGATGTTGCAGGTGAGCCTTTTGAAGACGGCAAGAGGATACATGTAGAGCGATAGATGCCAATTACATTTTATCTGTTTCTTTTATTAGTCGGTTCCTCGGTAGGTTTTCTGTCCGGACTGTTAGGCATCGGGGGCGGTATTATCATGTTTCCGATACTGTTCTATCTTCCGCCTGTTCTGGGTTTTGAAGGGATTGACGTAAAGAGCATTACTGGTCTGACTATGATACAGGGGTTTTTTGCATCTCTGTCTGCCATGCTCTTTTACAATAAACAGCGACTCGTCAACAAAACACTTGTCCTTACTCTCGGCCCCTCTCTTTTTCTTTCATCTCTAATTGGCGCATTGACATCAAAAATGATACCGGACAAACCATTGCTATTTATCTTTGCTCTTCTTGCCTTGATAGCTTCTGTAATGATGTTCCTTCCACGCAGCTATGCAAGGGACCATTTTACCGAGGATAGAGTCGATTTTAACAAGACAACAGCGATCATTATAGGTATATTCCTTGGGGTTTTTCTCGGAATGGTTGGACAGGGGGGTGCTTTTATTATTATTCCAATACTTCTTTATATATTGAAAATACCATTGAGAGTTGCCCTTGGCAGCATGCTTGCCATAGGACTCTTTTCTTCTACCGCAGGGCTGGCAGGTAAGATTGCAACCAGTCAGGTTCCTTTTTATATGGCAGTAACGCTTCTTATTGGTGCCGTTCCATCAGCACAATTAGGAGGCCTTGTTAGCAAAAAAACTAAAACACAATTCTTAAGATGGCTTCTGGCAGTAATTATAGCCGGTTCAGCAATAAAAATATGGTCTGATATTTTATAGCTTTAGAGGGTTTGATTAGTTTAAATGAACTATTTTAAAATGATTTATAAACATATAAAATATCAGCTGAAGGATTTTAGGATTGATTTATGTTTAATCAGGAAGTAACTTTTTATGCAGCCTTTGTTTTTGGATTATTATCCTTTGCCTCGCCTTGCGTCCTGCCCCTTATCCCTTCTTATCTTTCATATATAACAGGACTGTCTTTTGAAGACCTTACAGGGACAGAAGACAGAAAAAGGGTAAGGAAGATCACGGTTATCAACTCACTCTTCTTTATACTTGGATTCTCTTTTGTCTTTATCGTCTTAGGGGCATCTTCAAGTTTCCTCGGCAACATTCTATTTTACTATAAAGATGTTATTAGAATAGCAGGAGGGATATTAATCATAGTATTTGGACTTTACATTTTAGGAATTATTAAAATCGGATTTCTTGCAAGGGAAAGAAAAGCACACATTGAAGAGAAACCCGTTGGTTATTTCGGCTCCTTTCTTGTAGGAGTAACCTTTGCTGCTGGATGGACACCCTGCATAGGTCCAATACTAGGAACTATCCTTCTATATGCCTCGCAGGCAGAATCCATGAATCATGGCATACTGCTTTTAACCGTATACTCACTTGGCCTTGGTATACCCTTTTTCCTGTCCTCACTTGCGCTTAACACATTCCTCTCACGCATAAGAACAATCCAGAGATATATGAGAATAATAAACATTATAAGTGGAATTCTTCTTATAACAGTAGGCCTACTTTTTATTACAAACTACTTCCAGGTACTTTCAGGCTATCTGAATAAATGGGTTGATTACTCCGGGATATAGAATCGAATTGCATTTATGGAGCCCCTCGGCACTTAGTAGGCGGATAAAATACTTAAAAATTTATGGAGACCTGTCTGCCTCTCATATATTACCTCCCACTTCACTTTTTGTACACAACAATTTATAATACTTAAAAACATGTTACATAATATCAATGAAAACTGCTGATGCTTGTCGGTTATAATACCAATATAACCTATAAGGGTGATATTTACCATATCCAGACAGAGGATTTTGGAATAAGAAATCCTGTAATAGTTACATTTCTCTATTTAAAAGGAACAATTTTATCCTCAAAAAAAATCAGTTATGCTCATATAGCATCCAGCCCGGTTTATAAAGAGAAAGTAAGAGAGCTTATGAAAGAACAGCACAAAATCATGATAAGGGAGCTTATCTCAGGGGTATACACAGATGATAAAACCAGAGACCCTTCGGGTGAAAAAGATGAATTGCAACAGGGCGAAGAGTCACGGCAAGAGTCTGCAGCAAAAGCTCAGATTTCTAAAAGCCTCGATGACATACTTCTCGAGTATATAATAAAGAGGAAAGACTGATAGGAGCGTTATTAAAATGATACGGTTTAACAATGTAACCAAAGACTATGACAACCAGACTGCATTGAAGAACATAACTCTCTCTATTGATAAAGGTGAAATGGCTTTTATTACAGGCCCCAGCGGTTCTGGTAAAACTACTCTGCTTAAATTGATATACCTCGCTGAAACACCTGAAAATGGAAACATCTATATAGCAGGATGGGAAACGGATAAACTGGAAGAATCAAGCATACCATACCTCAGGCGCAATATAGGGGTCGTTTTCCAGGATTTCAGACTTCTTGAAAACAGAAGTGTATTCGAAAACATTGCACTTGCCCTCAGGATAAGAGGAGTAAGCGAGAAAAATGTAAAGGCAAAGGTTTATGATTCACTCAAAACAGTACACCTGCGGCACAAATCAGACAATTTTCCTAAAACTCTTTCAGGAGGAGAGCAACAGAGAGTAGTTATTGCAAGAGCTATAGTTGCCGACCCAACGGTATTGCTTGCTGACGAGCCCACAGGCAATCTCGACCCGGATACGGCATCAGGGATCATGAGAACCTTTAAAAATATAAATGCAAAGGGTACAACAGTCCTTGTTGCTACCCATAACAGGAGCCTCTTTAGGAATACGGGAAGAAGAGTATTCAGACTTGATACAGGCAGCCTTATCGGAGAGGAAATTGGATGATGAATGCACCCTATCCACTCAAACTTGCCTTTCAGAGCCTGTGCAGGGAAAAATGGATTTATCTATTATCAATACTCACCATTGCTTCAGGGCTTCTTATTATCAGCCTTGCTTTTTTTTCTGCATACAACCTTAATATTGCAACAAAAAAACTTCCTGAAAAATTCTCGATAATGTTATATCTCGATGAGAATATTCCAAAAGAAGATCTCAACGATGCGATAAACTCTCTTAAAAAGAACCGTGCAGTTTATTCAATAAGATATATTTCAAAAAAAGAGGCAATGAAAGAATTGAAAACTACGCTCAAGAACTCTAGTTACATATTTGAGGGCCTTGAGGAAAATCCTCTGCCAGATACTATTGAGTTAAAACTTAGAAAAGAGCTTGTAGGGCCAGAAACTGCAAAAAAAATTGCTGCAGAAGCCCTTAAAATTAAGGGCATAAGTGAAGTTAATTACGGTGAAAAATACCTGACTACCATTCATTATTTAAAAGTCGGCCTTAATTCGGTGGGAATGACTTTGATACTAATCCTGTCAATCGGTATCATATTTGTCTGTTACAGTACTGTAAAAATACTCTTTTACAGGAAAAAGGAGGAAATCGAAACTTTCAAACTTCTCGGTGCAACAAAGAGTTTTATCAGTGCACCGTTTATTATCGAAGGTGCTATAATTGGGACAAGTGGCGGGATTCTAAGCTTAATTGCCATTATGGCATTCAATTACATTGTCGTTCTTAAATTAAGCTTTACAATTCCGATCTTTAAGTCAATACAGTTTCCAGCCGATCTTTTTCTTTTGCTTCCAATAGTCGGATTGTTCCTCGGAATTGCAGGCGCCATTATAGCTCTCGGAAGGTTAAAATATTAATGTTTCCTTTCTTTACCCATCGCAAAGGAAAATTTTTTCTTCCCCTCATCACTATTCTGCTCTTCACTTCCTTTTCATACAGCGAACACCCAGAGGAGAAATACAGAAAAATACAGAAAAAGATACTCGAGCATAAAAATAAGATCAAAGAAGTACAGGAGCGTGAACATTCAATACTAAAAGATATCGAAGATGTAAATAAAAAGCTTGCAAAGATCGAGAAAGAACTGCGGAAACTCAAAAAAAAGTTGAGTCAAACTGAATCGGAGATTGCAGCAGTCAATGAAGAAATCGGAAAAACAAAAGTTAGCCTTGAAAAACAGAAAGACTGGATAAATAGAAAACTCAGGGTAATGCATAAATTCGGCTATTCAGGAGATACTCTAATGCTGCTTTTGAATGCCGATGATATATCACAGATGATGAGAATATGGAGATATCTCGAAAATATTACCCGCTATGAACATAAGATACTGGGCGATTATCAAAAAAATCTCAGAAATCTCGATGAAAAAAGCAAAAAATTAAATGTCCTCAAAACAGAGCTTTTAGCGAATAAAAAAGAGATAAAAACCAAAGAAAGAGCACTGGAAAAGGAAAAGAATTCCAAAAGAATAATTCTCACCGGTGTTAGATATAAGAAAGCCTCACATCAAAAAATGCTTTCAGAACTTAAAGAGGCTTCCAAGAAACTTCTTAAGATTATAAAAGAGGCTTCGAAATCCGATGCTTATGCGAAAAGCACTTTCAGGCGACTTAAGGGAAAGTTTTCATGGCCTGCAAACGGCAAAATTGCAATACCATATGGTACTCAGAAAGATCCCCATTTTAACACCCCTGTATTCAGGAACGGGATACATATCCGGTCGAATTATAAAGCAGATGTAAAATCTATTTATAAGGGTAAAGTAATTTTTGCAGAGTGGTTTAAAGGCTTTGGACAGCTTGTAATTATAAACCACGGGGGTGGTTATCACTCATTGTATGGAAATCTTTCAGAGATTTTTTCTAACGCAGGAGATATAATAAAAGAAAGCCAGGTGATAGGAAAGGTCGGCACATCGGGTATATTGAATGCTCCAGGTCTTTATTTTGAAATCAGATACAAAGGCAAACCTCTAGAGCCTACACAGTGGTTAAAAAATAAATGAAGATAATTAAGGAGGTTAGATAAAATGATAAACAAGAAAACAGCGCTTATCTGGATAATTATTCTAACAGTCGCTGTCACTGGCATTTTTATCGGCAGAATGTCTGTAACTAATGTCAGCGCTGAGGGAGAAGCTTATGAGGAACTAAGAACTTTTACAGAAGTTATGACCATGGTCAAAAAACATTACGTTGAAGATGTAAACTCCAAGGATCTTGTGTACGGGGCTATAAAAGGAATGTTGAGTTCTTTAGATCCTCATTCAAATTTTTTGACTCCGGATGGTTTTAAAGAGATGCAGGTAGATACGAAAGGAGAATTCGGCGGCCTAGGTATTCAGATAGGAATAAAAGACGGAACACTTACAGTCATAGCCCCTATTGAGGATACTCCGGCATACAGAGCAGGGATAATGGCAGGGGATAAGATAATCAAGATAGAGAATGAACTTACCAAAGATATGACACTTTACGAGGCTGTAACCAAGATGAGAGGTAAGCCAAAGACATCTATAACCATAAGCATACTCAGGGAAGGATGGAAGACAACAAAAGATTTTACGATAATCAGAGATATCATAAAGATAAAAAGCGTTAAATCAAAAGTAATTGAAGACAATATAGGTTACATTAAGATAAGTCAGTTTCAGGAGAAGACAGCCTCCGACCTTTCTGATTCTCTTAAAAAACTCGTCAAAAATGAGATAAATTCTCTGATACTTGATCTCAGAAACAATCCGGGCGGGCTCTTGACCAGTGCAATTGACGTTTCAGATGAGTTCCTGCCAAAAGGCAAACTCGTTGTATATACAAAAAACAGGGCAGGCGAGAGGACAGAATTCTTTACGAAAAAAAGCCATGATTTCAACCTGCCAATGGTTGTGCTTGTAAATCAGGGCAGTGCAAGTGCATCTGAGATTGTTGCAGGGTCATTTAAAGACCTGAACCGTGCAATAATTATAGGAACAGAGACATTTGGCAAAGGCTCTGTCCAGACGGTTATTCCGCTGAGCGACGGGTCAGGCCTCAGACTGACTACTGCAAAATATTATACACCTAAAGGCAAATCTATTCAGAATACAGGAATAACACCGGATATATCCGTGAAACTCAGAACTACTGAAGGAGTCACCCGGCATCCTGTAATCAGGGAAAAAGACCTTAAAAGACATCTTGAAAATGAACAGATTGATAAAATGCCAAAAGAGCATGAGACAGCTCCAATTATTGTTGATGAAAAAGATGATATACAGCTCCAGCGTGCGATAGATATTCTCAAAACCTGGAATGTTTTCAAGAAACTCCCGAAGGCATCGTAAAACAGTAAGGAATAAAAAGCAGGGTGCAGGGAGCAAGGGGCAAAGAAAAAGGAATAAGAAGTAAGCAGTAATAAGAACGCCATGCGCCGAGCGCCATGCGATGAGTAAACGGGTGTCGTTACCGTAACCGTTAGACGTAACTTTTAGTTCTCAAAGAGCAGGAAGTAAAAAAACGCTATGCGCAAAGCGCTCTGCGCAAGGCGAAAAACGTAGGCGGTAAACCCTGTTAGAAGACCTTCGCCCTTCTAACAGGCAGGCTCACATGGGGCATTAAATCCCATTAGAGATTTTTCTCTAAAAGGGATAAACCCCGTGTTCGCTAAAAAGGAAATTATTTTATCCCCGCTGTAAGCCCCGAAAGACCTCTGGTCGCTTACGGGGCAGGCAGCGGGGCTTTCTAACAGGGTAAATGCATGGCACGGATAATTTTTGATATTGAAACAGTCGGTAAAAATTTTGATACCCTCGACAAGCCTGTTCAGGAATATTTACTCAAACGGGCAGTTTCCGAAGATGATAAAAAGGAAGTAAAAGAAAGTCTTTCACTATACCCTTTGACAGGAGAGATCGCAACTATCGGGATGCTCGACCCGGATAAAGGGAAAGGGGTTGTCTTTTTCCAGAATAACAGCGATCCAATACTGCCCTTTGAAGAAGACGGGTTTAAATACGAATCAGGTATAGAAAAAGAGATAATACAGAAATTTTGGGATGAGATAAAAAAATACCAGCAGTTTATAACATTCAACGGAAGGGGCTTCGACTGCCCTTTCATAATGGTACGGTCTGCTGTCAATAAAATAAAACCCCTGAGAAATCTTCTTCCGAACAGATATGGAGACACCCATATCGATCTGTTGGACCAGCTCACGTTCTTCGGTGCCTCACGCAGAAAATTCAGCCTGGATATGTGGTGCAGGGTATTCAATATAAAAAGCCCAAAAGAAGGCGGTATTACAGGCTCTGACGTGAAAGACCTTTACAGGGAAGGCAGATATATTGATATCGCAAGATACTGTGCAGGAGATTTAAAAGCAACTGCTGAATTACTTTCTGTATGGGAAAATTTTATCAGGTTTTCGAACAAGTCAGGTGTATAATCTAAAAATTTCTATCCTCCCCTGTCATGTTTAAAATATTCGAAATCCTTCATCAATCCTAACCCCCGCTTGATCTGCATTAGGGCGCAAAGAATCAAGAAGGCTTATGATTCAAGCGTCTGTTAGTACTATTGGGCGTTTATTCTGACGACAACTGTTTTTTGCCCGTGATCATTGCTTTAATCAGGTTCTCCCGGTGAATTGAACTGGAAATAAGTATGCCAACAATATGCACAAAGACAAGAAAGAGAGTGAAATTTGCGAAAAATTCATGAATTTCTTCCCAAAACTCATCTTCATTATCATTATCGTTTTTATCATGCACCCTTTCACCTTCGTCAGCAATTGCAACGGAAACAGCATGCATATCTTCTACTGCCAAAGGGCCCTTTCCTTTTTTACCGTATGCCTCGAGACCACTCCAAGTTGTAAATATTAAAAATAATAACAACATTACTATCATCCATCCGCCCAGTGGATTATGGCCGATGTAATGTTTAGGGTTTGCACCAATGTAAGACAAAAGGTAATCAATTGTGGTTTTTGGGCTGTAAACAAAATCAGTAAACCTAGCGTATTTAGTCCCAATAAAACCCCATACGATACGAAACATAATTAAGCACAAGACGGCATATCCAGTATAGATATGAAGACCGTTCTCTTCTTAACCACTAAGATAAGAGACAAAGAAACAAAAAACTAATGACCAATGGAATAAGCGAACAGCAATATCCCATACTTTAACTGTTCTAACAGCCATCTTGCGATCCTTCATTGTCTCCACCATTTAAATACCGGTGCATTTTCCACTTCCTGGCTGATCTTATGTTAAAAACTAATACTGCCACTATAACAATGAAGCAATAGGATCAGTCCTGGTTTAAACAAGTCAAGGGCTGCCACCTAATTTCCGTTCAACGGCTTATTCAATAGAAAAGTATACCGCCTTTTCATACTACCTTTTTAAGGAGTATAAATTTCTGATACCAGTGTTTTGAACCGGTCGGGTTTTTCGAATAAAACGCAGATCAGGATAATTGCAGTAACAGGAATAGGGATTACGATATCAATAATAGCGAAAATAATTAAATAAATTAAGATTTTTGTTCTTGTTTTCATTTAATCTTTAAACATTTTGTGAACATTATTCTTTCTTCTAACACCGGAGATTAGCTGCTTGGCGCGCTTGTCTGCCCGCCCTGGCACGAAGTCTTGATCGCACCAGTCTTTGCACTTAAGGGCAGATATTCAAGTTGCCATGTCAGCTACAGCGACTTGTTAGATGACATTTTATGTAGCACTGCAGCAATAACTAGACCTTCAACAAGCGAGCCTAGTAAAAGAATTGCAAGTTCAAGTAGATTTAAAATAAGCGGTACACCAAGAAGGGTGTTATAGATGAACCATTCCTGGAAGAGCCAATACATAAGCCAAATGACCAAACCCCAAAATAATCCTTTTGTTTTCCATGAGCTTCCTGGCAAAGCTGAGTAAAACGTGTTGAATAATATTCCATGAATTCCACTCAGTAATACCAAGCCGGCAACAGATATTGGTATGTTTCTTTGGCTGGTAATTTCAATAAATAATTCGCTCTGAATCTTGGGGTCATAAAGTATTTTTGTTATCGGAGGGCTTGAGAATATAGCGCCCATGATCCCATTGCCGACAAGTCCACCAACGATTCCTGAGATCACCGCTTTTATTGTTTTCATTTTTTTGTCATCTGACTTATTGCTTACCTATGCGTGCCTGAAAGAGAATGGCGAACAATATAACAATTTATTATAAGTGACCGTTATAATGCCTTTCTGAAGTAGAAAGCAATACCTGAAAAATACCATAATTTTTATAGAAGATGGTTAAGATATTATCTGGATTTCTATCAGAAATACCTTTTATCTTCATCCGCAAAAGTCTGCCTCACATCTCCCCGAAATTTTCTGTGTATCTATCAATAAAATCTTCATATTTATAGTGATGCTCCTGAGTGCCGTATCTCTCAATGGCATATGTTGCTGCAACCGCTCCTATCCTGGCAGCGGTTTCCATATCCCTGCCCATAGCAATACCTTTAAGCAGTCCGGCTCTATATGCGTCACCTGCGCCTGTAGGGTCAACAATATTATCAACTTTTGCAGAGGGCACATTAATATATGTCTTAGCGTTGTTTATAAGAGAACCTTTTTCTCCGAAGGTAGTTATGATAGATTTTGTCAGTCTTAGAAGTCCTTTTTTATCCATCCCGGTAATTTTCATGACCAATTCCAGTTCGTAATCATTTGATATAAGCAAGAAAGAGCCATCGATCCACTCCCTTAGATTTGTACTGTTCCATAATGAGAGAGACTGTCCGGGATCACAGATATAGGGGATGCCTTTATCCTTACACATCTCTGAATAAGAAATCATATCCTTAAGGTTCCCAGGAGCAATCAGGACAACAGA
This sequence comes from uncultured Nitrospiraceae bacterium, assembly GCA_964345225.1. Lineage (GTDB taxonomy): Bacteria > Nitrospirota > Thermodesulfovibrionia > Thermodesulfovibrionales > UBA6898 > CAYFQB01. Next base: position 32,451 of record CAYFQB010000017.1, read on the forward strand.
GTCATCAGGATTTGAATTATCAAGTCTGTATTCGGACTGATATTTCATCGCACCCGTATTGAATCCTGTTATCTGGTTATCAGACTTGTCTGTCGTGATATATGCACCGGCTGTAAATTCTTCTTCTATGATTTTTATCCCTTCAACAGAAATATTGTTCCTTTTAAGCCATTCGAAGTAGTTCCCGTAATCCTTGCCTATTGTCGCCATAATAACCGGCTTCTCTTTCAAAAGACCAAGTGAATAGGCGATATTACCGGCGGTACCGCCGAATTTCTCTGACATCCCGTTGACTATAAAGCATACATTCAGGATATGTATCTTATCCGGCAAAATGTAATCTGAGAATTTCCCAGGAAAGTCCATAATTCTGTCGTATGCCATTGAGCCGGATATGTAAATATTCATATCATTTGTTATCCTTTTTCATTTTTTTTAAGGAATATTAACACCTTTTCTGCTATTTTTCTGTTAAAACCTTTCAAGGCAGAGATCTCGTCTACTGTAGCATGTTTTACAGCCTCTATACTACTAAAATGCCTGAGTAATTCAAACCTTCTCTTTTTACCTATGCCGGGAATCTTCTCCAAAGAAGATTCAAAGACCCTTTTTGACCTCAGCTTTCTATGATAGCTTATCGCAAAACGGTGAGCCTCATCTCTTATTCTTTTAAGAAGTAATGATGACGCTCTTCTGTCTTCGATGGTAACAGGATATTTTTCATTTGTCAGGAATACCCTGTCAGGATCTTTTGCGATAGCGATTATCTCTTTATTGGTTATCCTGTTTTCTCTGAAAACCTCCAGAGCTGATTCAAGTTGACCCTTGCCACCATCGATTATTATAAGGTCAGGCATGTCTTTCCGGAGGTTTTTAATTACCCTCCTTACCATCTCCTTTATCATTGAATAATCATCAGGTCCCTTAACAGTTTCCATCTTAATATGGCGGTATTTCTCCTTTCTGAAATCTCCATCCGACCAGTACACAAATGATCCAACAGCTTCCCTGCCCAATATATTAGAAATATCGAATGCACCGATATCTTTAGGAATTTTATGCAGATTCAGTTTGGCGGTTATCTCCTTCATCATAGTCTTCCTGTCTGAATCTGCTTCGCCTTTAAACAATATCCTTGCGTTTTCCTCTGCCATTTCAACAAGCTTCCGCTTAATCCCTTTCTTCGGAACAGAAATCTTTACCCTGTTAGAAAAGCGGTGTTTTTTTCTAACAGGGATTACTTTCGTATCTTTTTTCCCGCTCAGCCATGACGATAAAATCATTGAATCCTCAGGGATGTGCGAGCATAATAACTCCGGCGGGGGTATAATCTCTTTTTCATAGAACTGCCCGATGAAATTCTTCATCAGATATCCATCAGTTTCTCCAGATATATCTCTCAGACGAAAATCCTTGGAACCTATCATTATGCCGTTTCTTGAGAAGAATATTTTAAAAATTACGATATTCTCTTTTCTGAAAAGACCAATAACATCAACATCACCGAGTCCTGGGGCAACAGCCTTCTGTGATTCAGCTATCTTTTTTATCGCCTTTATTCGGTCTCTTAGAAGGGCCGCCTCCTCGTACCTCATTTCCTCGGAAAGTCTCCCCATCCTTTTTTCAAGTGAGTCCAAGAGCCTCCTGTTTTTACCTTCCAGCATGAGTTTCAACTCGTTAATAATGCCTAAATACTCATTACGATTAACAAGCCCTGCGCACGGTGCAGAACATTTCTTTATCTGGTAATCAATGCAAGGCCTCATCTGTTTTTTAAATGAATATTTACAGGTAGGTATATGAAAAATATTCCTTATAAATGAGAGTGTTTCCCACATCGGACCTGATGGGACATAAGGACCGAAATATTTTGCTCCATCCTTTTGTATCCTTCTGACAACCTGAATACGAGGCCACCTCTCGTTAACGGTAAGTTTTAAATAGGGGTAATTCTTGTCATCCCTTAGAATAATATTGTATCTGGGTTTGTACTGTTTTATCAGGTTAGCCTCAAGCACGAGTGCCTCGAGTTCATTATCTGTAACCGTATATTCGAAATCACTTATACCTCTGACCATTGCAGTCTTTCTTAAATCAAGGCCAGAAGACTTCTGGAAATAGCTCCTGAGACGGGCTTTCAGCTCTTTTGCCTTTCCGACGTAAAGAATTCTATTCTTCCTGTCCTTAAAAACATAAACACCGGGTCTTTCAGGAACGGTTGATAACTTTTCCTGCATTACGTGAAGTTTCTTCATTTATTGTAATTATTGATGATTAGAACTTATTCCTGAACCTGCCAGGAACAGGTTTGATGTCTGGTATTTTATTATTGGGTATTTCTTATTTTGCTGCCTTAAGCCTAAGTATCTCCTGCCTTATCTCTGCTGCGTCAGGTGCATTCGGGGCAAGCTCAAGATATTTCTCGAATTCCTTTGCCGCCTCTTCATTTTTTCTAAGGTCATATGCCAGGACTACGGCCAGGTTCCTGTGCCCGTAAACATGATTAGGGTTAAATTCAAGTGCTTTTCTGTATTCTTCCATAGCCCTTTCAGACCCTCCAATACGTCTGTAACATGTCCCCATATCAATTCTTACGTCAACATTCTTAGGGTCAATATCAAGTGCTTTCTGATATGCATTTATCGCCTCATTAAAACGTGATGTGTCCATAAGTTTGTTCCCGAGCTTTATCCAGGCATTAACATTATCAGGTTCCTTTTTTACAATTTCTTCAAGAAGCCTCACATCATCCTGTGTCTGAATAGGACCTGTTGGAAACTGATATTGAGACTTTGGTTCCTCTTTTTGCTGGCATCCGGCAAAGACCAAAATCAACAATACAATAACAATTCTTTTCACTATCTTACCCCATTTTAAATAGTCTCCTTAATTCTAACAAAATATAAAGATCTTTTAAACAGAATAGCATCAAGGCAACTACTGTCAGAAAATACATTACTTGTTGACAATTTTTGTCAGTAATGAAAGTAACATACTGTTACATTTGTTACATATGAATTTGGAACTAAAAGGTTTTGAGGCTTGAAAAACCTGCATAATTAAACAAAATATGTAAATTTTTAAATTATGCTTGATTAGGCATTATTTTTGCATTATAATTTTTAAAATGTGACCTTAGGAGACAGATTTGAAGAGCACAAAAAAGAAAATAAAGGTTATAGAGACCAACGGTATATTCAGAGTATCTGCCGACTTTGGAGATGGCTTTCAGTTAGTCCCCGCTCCTGAAGGTAATCTAAGGCTCGCATTCTGGGATGAACATCGTTTAAAGGTATTTCTCAAGAACTACGGTTTTTATCCCATAATAAGTCATAACAACTAATTTGTCTACTCAAGCCGGCCGTCCCCCCAATCCCCCAAAAAAAAGGCCGGCTTTCCCCTCCTTTCAAGAGATAACATTTAAAATTTCAAGTTGGTTAATATAAATTAAGGATAGGACGGGCAGGTGTATTTACTCAAATCTTCTTTGTAAATCCGGCTTTTATTATTCTTCTAAAAAGCTCCCGATTTTTTTCAGCCTCTTATATCTCTCTTCTATCAGTTTACCTGGCGTTTTTGTCTTGAGTTCATCAAGGGCCTTAAGAATATTATCAGTTATATTTTTTGCTGTATTTTCAACATCTGTATGCGCTCCACCGAGAGACTCTGGTATTATATTGTCGATTATTTTATATCGCAACAGATCCTGGGCTGTCAGTTTTAATGCTTCTGCAGCCCTTGAGAAATCCTCGGAATTTATTTCTCCATTCTTTTTCCAGAGAATTGCCGCACATCCTTCCGGTGATATAACAGAGTAAATTGAATGTTCAAGCATGTACAGTCTGTCTGAAACACTCAAAGTAAGAGCCCCTCCGCTTCCCCCTTCACCTATCACTATAGAAATTATAGGAACCCTCAGTCTTGACATGGTCATTAAATTAGCAGCAATTGCTTCTGCCTGTCCCCTTTCCTCTGCACCAACTCCCGGATAAGCACCTGGAGTATCTATCAATGTTATAACCGGCCTCTTGAATCTCTCGGCAAGTTCCATCAGTCTTAATGCCTTTCTGTAACCTTCTGGATGCGGCTGTCCGAAATTGCGCCTTATCCTCTCTTTTGTTCCCCGTCCTTTCTGATGTCCTATTATCACGACAGGATTGTTTTTTATCCTTGCAATTCCACCAACAATAGCCTTATCGTCAGAAAATCTCCTGTCTCCATGCAATTCAACAAATTCTTCTGCCATTATGTTTATGTAATCAAGACTATAGGGCCTGTCCGGATGTCGAGCTAACATTGTTTTCTGCCAAGGGCTGAGCTTTAAAAAAATTTCTGTACGCAGTTCTTTTGCTTTTTTCTCGAGTTTCTTAATCTCATCTGATATATCTAAGTTCTTACCATTAGAGATTCGCCTTAATTCCTCTATCTTTAACTCGAGATCCTCAATCGGCTTTTCAAAATCAAGGTAGTACTTTATCATGAGAAAGTCACCGCACCTTTGCCAATCATATCTTCTAAAGTATTTATCATTACAGTATCAGGTCTTACATTAAGTCCTGTTGCAATCAATGTCTGAGATCTATCGAGCTCTATCCTCAGATAAAGCTGGCAGTCTCCTGGATATTTATCTACAAGAGATCTGATATTCTGTAGACTTCCCATATGAGATTCGGGGTCTTTAATACAAATCTCAATTCGTTTAAGGTTATTTCTCAATGTATCTTCAATTCTTGAAACATCTCTTGCCTTTACTTTAATGCCTTTTTCATCCTTATCAATACTCCCCTTCACCAGGATAAGAGCGTCCTTTTTTAAAATATCAATGCTGTTTCTGTATAATTCTGAAAAAATTATTACTTCAACGTATCCTTCATCATCCTCAACCGTTATGTAAGCCATCATTTCACCGGTAGATTTAACATATTTCCTTCTTAAACTTCTCAATACGCCTCCTATTATGACTTCTTCCCTGTCCAAAGCATTTTCAATTTCAGAGGTCTTTTTTGCTCTCATTCTTTCAAGCAGCATATTATACTTTTTTAAAGGATGACCTGTTATATAAAATCCGAGTGCCTCTTTCTCATTTTTCAACAATTCAGCCTCATCCCACTCTTTTGCAACAGCTGCTTCCTCATCAGTCACATCAGAAAAAATATTCTGTTGCCCGTGATTTTTCAGCCTGCTCCATGTATCATTAAAAATTTCTGAGACAGTACTCATTGCAGATGCCCTTGTGCCAATTGAATCAAATGCCCCTGCCTTTACAAGACTCTCGACTACCTTCCTGTTCACCTTTCGTGCATCAACTCTTTCGGTAAGATCAGACACAGAAGTAAAAGGTCCCCCATCTTCTCTAGCCTCTATAATAGATTCAATTGCAGCACCGCCGACCCCTTTTACTGCCTCAAGTCCAAATCTGATCGAGTTGCCTGTTACCATGAATTCCCTGCCTGAGAGATTTATATCAGGGGGCAGTATATCTATCTTCAGATTTCGGCATTCATTTATGGATTTAATAACCTTATCTGTATCATTCATATCTGAGCTTAGTGTTGCAGCCATAAACTCTACAGGATAATGAGCCTTCAGATATGCAGTCTGGTAAGCAACATATGCATAAGCAGCAGAATGAGATTTGTTAAATCCGTATTCTGCAAAAAACCCCATAAGATCAAAAATCCTTATTGCCTTCTTTTCAGGTATACCGTTTTTTGTAGCACCATTTATAAAATTCTCCTTCTGTTTTTCCATTGTCTGTATATTCTTTTTGCCCATCGCCTTTCTGAGAATATCTGCCTGGCCAAGTGAGAAATTGGCAAGTTTGTTGGCTATCCTCATTACCTGCTCCTGGTAGAGAATAACCCCATACGTTTCATCGAGTATCTCTTTCAACTGTGGAAGTTCGTATTTAACAGGGATCTTGCCTTTTTTCCTTTTTATAAAATCGTCTATCATGCCGCTCCCTATAGGTCCAGGCCTGTAAAGCGCAACAAGTGCAATCAAATCTTCGAACCTGTTTGGAGACATCTTGACAAGAATCTCCTTCATGCCAGCGCTTTCAAGCTGAAAAATTCCTGTGGTTTGACCTGAACTGAGAAGCCTGTATGTCTTTTCGTCAGTTAGCGAGATATCCTTTAATAAAACATCTTCCCCACCCTGTTTAATGTGATCTATGGTCTTCTGAATTACTGTAAGGGTTTTCAGCCCTAGAAAGTCAAACTTCAAAAGACCAATGCTATCAGTAGATCCCATATCGAATTGTGTCATAATGCTATCATCTGAGGTACTCTTGTAAAGAGGGGTGTATTCGGTAAGCGGAACCGGGGAAATAACTACTCCGGCAGCATGTGTCGATGCATGTCTGCTGAGGCCTTCAAGCCGCATTGCAATGTTAAGCAGTTCCATGACCTGAGCCTTTGTATCATACAACTCTTTCAACTGGGGCTCTGCATTCATTGCTGCCTCGATTGTAATCTTGGGCGTATTCGGGACAAGCTTCGCTATTCTGTCAACTTCAGCATAGGGCATATCCATTGCACGTCCAACGTCTCTTATGGCAGCCTTAGCTGCCATGGTACCAAAGGTTATAATCTGGGCTACATAATCCTTACCGTATTTTTTCGAGACATAGGATATTACTTCTGATCTCCTCTCCTGACAGAAATCAACATCTATATCAGGCATCCCTATCCGCTCAGGATTAAGGAATCTCTCAAAGAGCAGATTGTATTTGATAGGATCTATCTCGGTTATGCCAATAGCGTATGAAACAAGACTCCCTGCTGCAGAGCCTCTGCCAGGTCCGACAGGTATACCTTTACTTCTTGCATGCCTTATAAAATCCCATACAATCAGAAAATAAGAGGAGTAATCCATTTTTTTGATTATATTGAGTTCGCTTTGCAATCTCTCCCTGTATACCTCGTTAATGTCATCTCCTAACTTTTTTCTGAGACCTTCATATGCGAGTCTTGAAATGAAAACATCAGTACTTTCTTCTCCTTCGATTTCAAATCGTGGTAAAAGACTGGCACCGAGATTAAATTCAACATTGCATCGTTCTGCTATCGCCCTTGTATTCATAATTGCTTCAGGTATGTCCTTAAACGCCTCTTTCATTTCCAAAGGAGATTTGAAATAAAATTCATCTGAACCAAATTTCATACGGTTTTTATCTTTAAGAGTCTTTCCCGTCTGAATACAGAGGAGTACATCATGAGCCTTTGCATCCTCCCTTTTAAGATAATGGCAGTCATTTGTGGCCACTATACCAATATCAAGCTCTCTTGCAAGCCCTATCAATTTTTTGTTTGCTTCTATCTGTTCATGTAATCCATTTTCCTGTATCTCGATATAATAATTTTCAGGACCTAATATGTTCCTGTATTCTAAAGCCCTTTTCCTGGCCTTATCTAAAAGCCCCCTCTTAAGATAATAAGGAATTTCTCCTTTAAGACATGCTGAAAGACCTATAAGCCCGCTTCTATGCTGTTCAAGGAGTTCCCTGTCAATTCTCGGTCTGTAATAAAATCCCTCCAAATATGCCTTTGTAACAAGTGAAACAAGGTTTTTGTATCCCGCATTGTCTCTTGCCAGGAGTATTAAATGGAAAGATGCCCCGTCATTTTCTAAATTCCCTTTATCAAAGCGGCTTCCCGGTGCAACATAGACTTCACAGCCTATTATAGGTCTTATACCAGCCTTTGAAACCTGCCTGTAAAACTTGACGGCGCCAAAAAGATTTCCGTGGTCGGTAATAGCAAGTGCGGGCATTTTATATTCCTTTGCCTTCGCGATCAACTCATTTATTCTTATCGCCCCGTCCAGTAGACTGTATTCAGTATGCAGGTGGAGGGATACATAATCCGAATGTGAGTGCATACAGAAATATTAACTTATGGGAAGTTTCAAGTCAATCAAACTAACAGACTCCTAATGTTTCAGTTTAATCAGGAATAAACGTACATCCCTTCTTGTAATAAATTATGATTTGATATAATAAACATCGTATGTTATAAGTTGAATTATGAGAATTAATGAGCATATCCCGTTTCCTTTCCTCAAGGCTAAATTGAACTTGAAGTACATTAGTATTAATACTTTTTAGTGCTTTTATTTATAAAGAATTATAGAATATAAACATGGACAAGAGAAAACATAAGAGATTCATAGTAGAAAATATGGATATACATGCCAAAACACTTTTAACAACCGAGATAGAGCTCCTTGATATAAGCCTTGGGGGTGCATGTATAAAGTCATCAAAAAGTCTGAATATTGGTGGTAATTATCTAATAAAGCTTCAAAATGAAAACATAATCATCCCGATCAAGTGTACAGTTGTATGGGAGAAATTAAGCGGGAGTCTGTATAACGATGGAGGAGATTTTATTCCTATGTACACAGCCGGGCTTAAATTTAAGGATGTTTCTATAGAAAGGCTGGAAGATTTGAAGGATTTTATCGGTAGATTTGACTATCCGGAAGAAAAAAAGATAAGCGATGAAAAAAGATTAAGCGGCCTTAGATTTAAAATTATTACTAGAGAAAAAGTAAGCCTGAAATATCAAAATACAAACATCGTCAAGGAGATAAGCCTTGGAGGTATACTCGTAGAAACTAATTATGAGATCCCCGCAGAAAGCAAGTTGCCTATGGAACTCTCCATACCCGGGGAGGATCACCCGATAAAGTTTTATGGCAGGGTTGCCTTTTGCACCGATGTGACATATAAAGAGCCAAAAAGTTTTAATATCGGAATTGAGTTTTTGGACATGAAAGAAGATGACAAGTCAATCCTGAGTAAGTTTATCCAATTTCTCTCCGAGATATAGAAAATACTTTTCAATTAATAAAAGTCCCCTGGATCTCATAAAACCCAACACTAAAGAAATACACCTTACACTAAAATCGATAATTTAAAAGAATGTTCTTTTTGATAGGGAGTTTATAAACCGTACTTTTTCATTTTATTGAAGAGGCTCTTCCTGCTTATTCCGAGGGATTTGGCCACTTTCTGCCTCTGCCACCGCGATTTAATAAGTGCCTCCTGAATTAGCTTTTTCTCTTCATTCTCTTTAATACTGTTGACTTTTTCTTTTACATTTATACTGGCAGGCGAATAGGCCATGCTATTTTCGGATAAAAGTCCAAGCATTGTATCTCCTCTAATAATATTGCCTTCCTCAAGTATCATTGTCCCCTGAATAAGATTCTCCATCTCCCTAACATTGCCCTGCCATGGATATGTTAATAAAAATTTCATTGCCTTATTGTCAAAACCCTCCATATTCTTTCCTATGTCTTTAGAATATTTTTTTAGGAACTTCTCAGACAGTGCAGGGATATCCTCTATCCTTTCTCTTAAAGGCGGTATGTGTATCTCAAAAACCCTTATCCTGTACAAAAGGTCCTCTCTGAACCTCTTGTGCTTAACTTCGTTATCAATATTTTTATTGGTTGCTGAGATTACCCTGACATCAACCTTTATGGGCTTTGTACCTCCAAGCCTCTCTATCTCTTTTTCCTGAAGAACCCTGAGGAGCTTAGCCTGAAGTCCCAGTGATATATCCCCTATTTCATCCAGCAGAATAGTACCTCCATTAGCCCTTTCGAATTTCCCTATATGTGGTTTTACAGCACCTGTGAATGCTCCCTTTTCATAGCCAAATAACTCTGCCTCAAGCAGGGTCTCGGGTATTGCAGCACAATTGATGCTAATAAAAGGGCCTTCTTTTCTGTTACTTATCTTATGAATTGTTTTTGCAAAAAGTTCTTTCCCGGAACCGCTTTCGCCTAATATAAGTACGGTTACATCTGTCCTGCTAACTCTTTTGGAAAGTTCCACAGCCTTCACCATTCCAGGGCTTCTTGCAATAATCTCTTCTACTGAAATATTTTCTATTGCCTGCTGTCTTAACTCTTCGATCTCCTGTTCAAGTTCGTATTTATCGAGTGCCCTGCTTATAACCGTTCTAACTATCTCTATATCAATCGGCTTTGTAAAGAAATCATAAGCGCCTTCTTTTATTGCCTTTAGAGCAAACTCTTTTGAACTATATGCTGTTATCATTATGACGGGCATTCGGTACCCCTTTGTCCTTATACTCTCAAGAACTTCAAGGCCGCTCATCCCCGGCATTCTTTCATCAAGCAATACAAGGCTGTAATCCTTTGCTGGAATTAATTCAAGCGCTTCTTTCCCGCTAGAAGTTATATCATAATCATGACCTTCCTTTTTTATAAACTCTCCCATAAAAAACTGGATTCCGGGGTCATCATCAACAATCAATATTCTATGCATAAGCACCTCCCAGCAGTATTATAGAGAATTTTGTATTTTTTTCTGAAGACTCAACATTGATCTGCCCGCCTGTATTGCTGATAATATCAGCTGCTATCTTCAATCCCATCCCATGGCCATTTGCCTTGGTAGTGAATCCTTCTTCAAAAATCCTGTTTACAATATCCTTATCAATAACTGAAGAGCTGATAACCTCAATAACAGCCTTATTTTTATCATTCTTTGACCTGATAATTATCTCTCCATCTTTATCAGCAGATTCAAAGGCATTAAGTATCACATTATAAAAAGCCTGGCTTAATCTCTCATCTATGTTGTAGATCTCAATGGTCTCGTCGTACTCTTCTATCACTCTTAAATTCTTCATCTTTTCTTTCTGACTGCACAGCAGTACTATCCTGTGAAGCATCTCTTTTATACTAACCGTCTCTATCTTTTCCTTTGCAAGAAGATTGTCAACAACACGGTTCAGCCTGTCTATTTCTTTCATGACCTCTTCTATGTATATCTTCTTCGTATCCTGTTCACTCATATCCTCGTATATCATTTGAGTAATGCCTTTCATCGCTGCCAAAGGGTTCCTCACTTCATGTGCCATTTCCCTCACCAGCGTGCCGATACTTGCAAGACGTTCAGCATGTTTCATCTTTTCACGAATCTGCTTAATCCCTGTATTATCCTTTAGACTGAAAACCGCTCCTTCGACCCCGGTGCTAACGGTTATCGGAGAGACTGAGTAACCTATTACTTTTTCCCTGCCGTTAACCTTATAAATTATATCACCTGATTCTACCTTGTTTTTAAAAACCTTTTCTATAACTACGTCTATTTCCCCTATTTTATCTTTTAAATTTCTGCCGATAAAATCTTTCTGTGTGCATTCTAAAATATTGCATGCTTGTCTATTAGCCATTTTTATCGTCGCTTTTTTATCTATCGTAATTATTCCGCCTGAAATATTCTCAAGAATCGTAAAATATTGTCTGAAGGAGGAAGCCATCTTTGTAAAATCTTTTCCGAGCAAACTGAATTCATCGATATTCCCAGTTCCTTCCCTGAGGAGTTTTTTTACAGGCCTCAATATGGAATATGCAACGACAATACCTGCAAACAAAGCCCCCGCTGCCGTTACTAAAGTCCAGATAATTGCAAAATTATAGATAGATGTCAATTCCTCTTTACTTACTGTATGATATCTCAAAGCCGAATTCATTTTTTCAAGAAGTACAAAAGAAGGGCCGAATGCAAATATTGTAAAAAACAGGGGTAGTATGATGAAAAAACTCATATAGAACTTTTTCTTTAAAAAAAGTCCTATTATCTTCTCATAACATTTATCATATCCCATATCGGAAGAAATATAGCAAGCGCTAAAAATAAAATTACACCGCCAATTAAAATTAGTAAAATCGGTTCAATTGTGGTGGATAAATTTCTTATCGAATATTCCACCTCAAGATCATAATAGTCAGAGACCTTGTTGAGCATTTCATCCAGAGCACCTGTTTCTTCGCCCACCGCAACCATCTGAACAACCATCGGCGGGAAAACTCCCGTCGTGACCATTGGTTTGGCAATTCCTCTCCCCTCACGAACGTTTTCCTTAATTATCTCAACAGCCCTTTCTATTATTACATTCCCGATAGTGCCTGACAATATATCGAGGGTTTTTAACATCGGGATACCGCTTCTGTAAAGTGTTGCAAATATTCTTGCAAATCTTGACATCAAAGACTTCTCAACAACTGTGCCTATCAATGGTATCCATAACTGGAATTTATCCCAATACCATCTGCCTGAGGGAGTTCTAATATAAACCTTAAATCCCAAATATAGTGCTACAACAAACGCTACTATCAGAGGCCAGAATTTTAATATAAATTTATTAATAAAGATAAGCGCTCTTGTTGGCCAAGGCAGAGCAACTTTAGAGGTAGCATACATTTTAGCAAACTCGGGTACAACTAAAGTTGTTAGTATAATGAATGCTATAACTATAGCAGCAACTACTATTTTAGGATATCTGGTAGCGGTTTTTATTCTTGCCCGTGTCTCGGCTTCATGTTCAAGCAGGGCTGCAATTTTTTCGAGCATATCATCGAGGACACCTGCTTCTTCACCTACCTTGATCATGCTGATGTATAGCGGCGAAAAAAGTTTTGGAAATCTCGACAGTGCCTCTGAAAATGAACTGCCTCCTTCAACGTCTTTTCTTATTGCTATTATCGCTTCCTTAAGCTTTGTGCTTTTTGTCTGCTCTGAAAGAGTATCAAGGCTTCTTACAAAAGAGACGCCTGAAGCTACGAGTGTGGACAACTGACGGCTGAATACAATCAGGTCTTCTGGCTTAACTCTTCCAAATATCTGAAATGAGTATGAAACCTGTTTTTTAACCTCATCGATTTTTACAGGTATATAACCCTTGGAAAAAAGCTGTTCAGCAACAGCTTCGTTATTCAGTCCTTCAATAAAGCCTGTTATAACTTCACCCTTATTATTTCTGGCTCTATAACTATAACTTGGCACAGATTATTCAGTCTCCTGTGTAACCCTTATTACCTCATCTATAGTTGTCAGACCCTTTGTGGCTTTTAATAGACCCTCTTCTCTCATAGTCATGAACCCTTCCCTGACGGCATAATTCCTTATCTCACTTGCAGTGGCCTTCTGAATAATAAGTCCCTTAATCCCTTCAGTAATCAAAAGAAGCTCGAATAATCCTTCCCTGCCGATATAGCCGGTAAACCTGCAATCATTGCATCCAGTTCCTTTAACAAGCCTGAACTCGCCTTTGAGACCGATTTCTGACAGTATTTCAGGGGCATCGGAATATTTCTCAGCACAATGAGGACATACCTTTCGAATAAGTTTCTGTGCAACAATACCTACCAGTGATGATGTTATCAGAAAGGGTTCCACTCCCATATCAATGAGACGGGCAATAGCTCCGACAGCATCATTAGTATGAAGGGTGCTAAAGACCAAATGACCTGTAAGGGCGGCATGGGTTGCTATGGATGCAGTTTCAAGGTCTCTTATCTCGCCAACCATTACAATATCAGGATCCTGTCTTAAGATTGACCTCAGCCCGCTCGCAAATGTGAGGCCTGCCTTTGGGTTAACCTGTACCTGATTTATCAATTTGAGATTATACTCGATGGGATCCTCAACTGTTATTATATTTTTCTCTATTGTGCTTATACTTTTGAGCGCAGAATAAAGCGTTGTTGTCTTACCGCTTCCGGTAGGACCTGTTGCAAGGATGAAGCCGTAAGGTTTCTTAATCAGTTTTATAAACTTGCTTAGAGTTTCCTCTGAAAATCCAAGCTCTGTCAAAGGGGGCAGGCCTTCAGTCTTCTCAAGAAGCCTTAACACAACCTTCTCTCCATAAAGGGTGGGCATTGTTGAAGTTCTTATGTCAAGATGCCTTCCCTCTAAAGTTACCGGGAATCTGCCGTCCTGCGGAATCCTTTTTTCAGCGATATCAATACCCGAAAGTATCTTGACCCTTGATATTATTCCTGCATGCATATGTTTTGGCGGAGTCATTACTTCATGGAGTATGCCATCCACTCTGTATCTAACTCTGAGAGAATCAGCATCAGCTTCTATATGAATATCACTTGCCCTGTCTCGTACAGCCTGAGTGATTACCAGATTTACAAGCTTTACAACAGGAGTTTCATCTACAAGTTCCTCCATGTCTAATAATCTTTCTTCTTCAGAGGGATAACCTGTATCTCTAAGGTCTCTTATCATTTCTTCAACAGCACCAGTAACCCTGTAGTATTTATCATAAGCCTTAAATAGCTCTTTCTCTGCAACAATAACAGTATTCACAGGAATCTTTGTGTACCTTCTGATATCATCAACAGCAAAAACATCCAGGGGGTCAGCCATCGCAATAGTAAGCACCCCTTCTTTAACTCCAATAGGCAGGATTCTATGTTTTCTTGCAAGAGATTCCGGCACTATTTTTACTACCTCTTGTTCTATTCTTATATCTTTCATTTCAACAAAAGGTATTCCAAGTTGCTTGCCCAGAATCTTTGCCATTTCTACTTCAGCAATAAATCCAAGACTGATTAGAACTTCTCCAAGCCTTTTGCCGAGCCTCTTCTGTTCATTAAGTGCCTTCTCAAGATGCTCCTTGGTTATCGCACCTTCCTCAATTAGCATTTCTCCAAGCATTTTCTTTGTAAAAGCCATAACCTTTACCTTTTAGAAACTTTTGAAATACCTGTAAGTTCAAACATGACAAGCAATGTAAAATCACCTGGTTTTTTTGTAAACTCCAGGTTTATGCCCCAGCACTGTCTCAAATACCCCAGGCTAAGAGCAATATCCCTTATGCTATCTCTTTCTGCATCATACCAGAGTCTACCAGCCAACTGCAAGAATTTATAGGGGTTAAACTCCATTTGTGCATGGAAAAGCATTATATCTTCTTCCCTGTTATATCTCTGTCCAAATGAGAGGCTAATCTTCGAAACGTTAAAGCTCATATCAGAACTTACAGTCTCAAAATCTCCTGTGTGCACGTTATAATCTGCTGCTATTTTCAGCATAACAGGTTCTTTTATTCCAGCTTCGATTGCCAGAGGCAGGAAAGGCCTGTCGCCAAGGTATGCCTCAACCCCCTGGGTAATCCTCAATAAAAATATTTCTTTATCCCTGTCCATTATCCTGTTTAAAACACTGAGTTCGAGCCTTGAGGTTCTTTTATAAAGTTCGGAAGAATCGAAAACCGGAAGGTCATTCTCAGAAGTTGATATATAATGATATCTGACCGAAGGTTCTACAACGTGTGTCAAATACGAATACTTCCTGAACAGTCTAGTATGGCCGATGATATCATATTCAAATGCAGACCTTTGGACAGAGTTATCATCTATATTCTCATTCCTGTAAAAAGAATATGCCGTTCCCCTTAAGGAAACCGTCTGTGAAACAACATATTCTTTCCCTATCGAATATAAAAGTTTCGGGTAAACGTCGATTCTTCCGGCAGACAATCCCTCTTCACGCCATAAGTTTGCTGCATTTACAATGGATGAGAACATAAAGCTTCCCATTCTGCGATAATTTAAGACGTATCCTGCCTCCGGGAGTTTATGTGGAACTTCCCCGTTATCATACTTCAGATCTACCCAGTACTGTGAAAGAAGATAAAGCCTTGAATTTGTGAAATTAGTATTCAGTTCCCCTGTTGACTCAAGAAATCGTTGTGTACGCACCTCTAGATACGGGCTGTATTCACTGTAATAATCTTCTTCATTTACGTAATTGATACTTAAAAAACCGCCTAATTTTCCTGCATAGCGGTTTTCGTGCAGGGCGCTAATCTCCCAGAAATCCTTTTTCAACTCTGAATCCCTGATATGATAGGCCCACCAATTGCTTTTAATTCCACCGGGTTTGATAAAACGATACTCTGCACCGGTACCTATACCGCGCTCACTGTATATATCAAGAATAAAGGTGGCATCCCTGTTTTCAGATATAGCCCAGAAAAAAGGTACATTCAGGCTTAGGCCTCTTGACTTGCTGTAACTAACAACAGGCATCAAAAAACCTGTCTGTCTCTCAGTAATAATCGGTGCCCATAAATATGGTGTATAAAGAACAGGAACATCTTTTATACGCAACGATACATCCTTTGCTTTTAATCTCTTCCCTATTAAAGCATCAACTTCTTTACCTTTGAAACACCATGCAGGCACATCTGCATCGCAAGTTGTGAATGATGCCTTGGGGCTGTAATAATAATTTTCTCCTCTTTTCTCTATCACTTCTCCTGAAAGATAGTAGTTTCCCTTTTTGTAAAAGACTTCCGCATCAAAAAGTTTCCCCGTCTTTGCATCTATGTTTAACTCGGCCCTTTTTGCTTTTATGGAGATATTTTCGTCATCATAAAGGACATTGCCTTCTGCAACAAGCTCAGATGTTTCCTCATAGTATGTAATTTCATCTGCTTTAGTAATAGAGCCTTCCTTCAGTATTTCTACCGAGCCTCTTGCTGAATATATCTTTGTTTCAGTAAAATATTCCAGGCTGTCGGATGTTATAACAATCTGCGGCTCTTCTGCGGAACAATCATTACTAAGCAGTAAACAGTGAGCAGTGAGCAGTAAAAAATATAAAAAAATAATAACAAGCTTTTTATTTAAAAATAATCCCTTCTGTTGTTTACCAAAGGGGAGCAAAGGGTAATTTTTTTTATTGCTTTTTGTGTCATCGTATCTCATGAATTTCTATATTTGCCCCGTTTAGAAAGTATTGATATTTTCTTCTAACGGGGTTTACTGCTGCCTACTTCCCACTCATCACTCCGAGAGAACTAAAAGTTTACGTCTAACAGTCACGGTAACGACGCCCGCCCTGTCAAGTAAGTTTTTCTACTTTACAGGGCTCATTTCGGTTGTCGGTTACGTCTGTCGTCTTCGTTTATTTTAGTCTTTATCCGTATCTAGTTTTCAATCTTTAATCTGTATTCTGCATTTTGCATTTTGCAATATTCAATTTTCAATTTTCAATTTTTTACTCCTTACTCCTCACCCCTTACTTTCTACTTTATCTGTACATAAACCCGCCTAAGGCGGGTTAACCTTTACCTGTACCTTTTTTTATTTAGTGATTACTGCTTACTTCCTACTTCTTACTTTTTACTACTTACTCCTTACTTTTAAACGTGTGCTTTCCCCTCATCATTCCCTGAGTTTAGCAAGAACTCCTTTTTTAACAAGTGCCTCCTTTGCCTCTCCTGCTGTGTAGAAAGACCCGGTAACCACGATAAGGTCTCCCGGCATGTAAATATCTTCTGCCATATTCAAGGCATCATTCACACTCAGTGCTTTTCTTGAATGAAAACCCATAGTACTTGAAAGGGCCGCAAGTGTATCAGGAGACGCTGCCCTTTCATATGCAGGTGATGCAAATATTATTTCTGATGAAAGAGGGAGTATCGGCTGAAGTATACCATTTATATCTTTATCGTTCATTGTCCCTACTATCATAATAATACGTCTATATTTTGACCCCAGTATCCTTTCAAGATATTTCGAAAGAGCACAAGCAGCAGAAGGATTATGAGCCCCGTCAATAAGTACAGGAGGGGCATCCTTTATAATCTCAAGCCTCCCCTGCCAACTTGTATTCTCGATACCTCTATTTATGTCGCATGACATGATCGGATATTTGTCTGAGATTATTTCCACTGTCTTGGCAGCAATTGATGCATTAATAACCTGGTGTGCTCCTGATAGAGGCAGTCTTATCCCGCTATATTCCCTTATGCCGTAATAATTGAAACAGATTTCATCAGGGTTTTCTGATAATATCCCAGATGAAAATTCAGAATTATACTTATACACTGAAGAACGGGTTTCAGTTGCTTTTTTCTCTATAACTTCCATAGCTTCCAGTTTCTGTTCTGC
This sequence comes from uncultured Nitrospiraceae bacterium, assembly GCA_964345225.1. Classification (GTDB taxonomy): domain Bacteria; phylum Nitrospirota; class Thermodesulfovibrionia; order Thermodesulfovibrionales; family UBA6898; genus CAYFQB01. The sequence goes on from CAYFQB010000017.1 coordinate 50,190, forward strand.
CGTAATAACCGGGACGCTATCCTTTATTATACCTGCCTTCTCAGCTGAGATTTCCTTGAGTGTGCGTCCAAGAAACTCACAATGGTCATAGTCGATATTTGCAATAACCGACACTTCAGGCATAAGTATATTTGTTGCATCAAGCCTTCCGCCCATTCCTACCTCTACAACTGCCCAATCGACCTTCATCTTTTTAAAATGCAGAAAAGCCATTGCGGTAACCACCTCAAAAAAAGTGGGATGAAAATCTTCCATGCTCTCTGCAATACTCCTTACTTCTTCGGAAAGTTCAATAACATCAGCCTCATCTATTTCTACGCCATTAATCCTGATCCTCTCGGTAAAACTCACAAGATGCGGCGAGGTAAAGAGCCCCGTATTAATTCCACCTGTCCTTAATATAGACTCAATCATGGCTGATATTGAACCTTTCCCGTTGGTTCCAGCAACATGTATTGAACGATATGATTTTTGAGGATTCCCAAGTGCTGACGTTAGCCTGCGGATATTATCAAGTCCAAATTTCATTCCATATTTCCGCAATCCGTATAGATATTCGATTGAGCTGTTATAACTCATGCCAACAACCTGATAATTTGTGCAATGGTCTTCTTAAGCTCTTTCCTGTCCACAACCTTATCAATTAACCCATGCTCGAGAAGAAATTCTGCCCGTTGAAAATCGTTAGGGAGCTGCTGTTTAATTGTCTGTTCTATAACCCTTGGCCCGGCAAAACCTATAAGACTCTTCGGCTCAGCGACTATTATGTCACCTAACATGGCGAAACTTGCAGAAACACCTCCGAACGTAGGGTCAGCAAGTACTGAAATGTACAGTACACCGCTGTCTTTAAGTCTGGCTATCGCAGCAGAAACCCTTGCCATCTGCATCAATGAAAAAATACCTTCCTGCATTCTCGCACCTCCTGAAGAAGCAACGGTAATCAAGGGTTCTCTTCTATCTATCGCCACCTCTGCTGCCCTTAATACCTTTTCACCTACAACAGAACCCATGCTTCCACCCATAAACGAAAAATCCATTATTGCTATAATTACGGAATGTCCATCTATTGTTGCTTCTCCAGAAATTATAGCTTCTTGAAGGCCGCTTTTCCTCTTGTTTTCTTCAATCCTTTCCTTGTATGAAATCTTGTCCTTGAAATTTAGTGGATCATTTGAAGACAAACCTGAATCAATCTCGATAAAACTTTCCTCATCAACGAGAAGTTTAAGACGTTCCTTTGCACTTATCCTGAAGTGATAATTGCATTTAGGACATATCTTTAAATTCCTGTCAATCTCTTTCTTGTATATTATCTCCTTGCAGTTATCGCACTTTTTCCACATCCCTTCAGGGATTTTAACTCTCTTATCAGTCTTTGAAGCCTTAGTCCTTTTAAACCAAACCATCTATCAACCTGCTCATTGATAATTGCAAATTATAAACTATTTGACTTTTATACAAAATAAACCTTCCCATCCTTCAGCAACTCTATTTTCCTGTTTCTGATTTCTCTTATCTCTTTTTTTATCTTCTCTATGTACTGGGGTTTGGGATGAGTGATATAAATCTTTTCAGGGAAGCCGTTCATTTTATCCAGTTCGTTTCTCAATAGCCTTGCTGTCAGGTGTCCTGTCTTTCTGGCCAATGCCTCCATGCTGTTCGGGAAAGAGACCTCTACAATAACAGTATTGACCTTATCGGGTATTTTCCATATCTTGTCCGTGGGGCCTGTATCTCCGGTATAAAGCAAAACCCTGCCATTCTTATCTCTTATTACATAACCAACTGCGGGAACCGAGTGATTGACTCCATAAGCAGCTATTGTGTAACTGTTAACCTTAAAAGGCCTGCCTGCAGTTATTTGTCTGAGTTTAACTACAGGCTCTATTGCAGTAGAAATCTTGGTAAAATCAGGCCAGAGCTTATCATTTAACAGATTTTTTCTCAACGCTGTCAGTGTATCCTTTATTCCATAAAGTGTAATGCTATGCCTTTTGTTTCTGATTATTATGTTATCGGCTAGAAATGGTATTGCCTTAATATGGTCAAGGTGAGAATGGGTTATAAGAATATTCTTTATCTTCCATTGCTCGGCTTCATTTAAACGTGAGCCGATAGTACCTCCGTCAAGCAGTATTTCATTATCTATCAAAAAAGCTGGTTGGTTATAACCCAGTAATTCAGCCCCTGAACTGCCAAGCACTCTAAGTATCATTATTCTTTCCAGTCCCGGTATAGATAAGGATAAAATTTTCAACAATTAAGATCCTTAACTGATGTAATTTTTTTTCGGGATTAATGCTCATTTTATTGCCTTCCTTAACGAAAGCAGATATTCTCTCAAATCCCGGTCAGAATCTTCAACTCTCTTTACAATAGAACTTCCCACAATCACTCCATCAGCAAATTTAGAAACTTCAGCCGCCTCTTCAGCAGTAGAGACTCCAAAGCCAACTGCTATCGGTTTATTACTCTCGCTTCTTATCATCGATATATGCGATGATATTGCTGGATCCATAAAAAGCTTTGCACCTGTAATTCCGGTAATTGAAACGTAATAAATAAAACCGCTCGAGGCCTTTGAAACCTTCCTGATTCTCTCACCAGTGGATGTCGGAGCAAGAAGGAATACTGTATCGAAACCAATCCTTCTGGAAAGGTTTATCAGGTTTGTGGCTTCATCAGGTGGAAGGTCCGGCACTATTACTCCATCTGCACCGGCAGAAGATGCATCTTTTACAAACTTTTCTTCCCCGTACCTGAATACAGGATTGTAATATGTCATTAGAATTATCGGTATCCGTGTGTTACTCCTTAGCAGATTTACAAGCTCTATTACCTTGCTCAATGTAACACCTTCATCTAAAGCCCTTTGTCCGGCCATCTGTATTGTTACGCCATCAGCCAGTGGATCTGAGAAAGGAACACCAAGCTCTATCATATCCGCCCCGCTTTCCTCAAGGATCCTGAATACCTCTTTTGTCCTCTGGATATTCGGATCTCCTGCCATTATATAAGGAATAAATGCCTTACCGTCTTTCTTGAGGATCTCTTTAAATCTCCTGCCTATTCGTGACATCAAAGTTCAATACCTTTAATCTTTGCAACATGCTGCACATCCTTGTCCCCACGACCGGAGAGATTAATAATTATTATGGTATCTTTTGAAAGCCCGGGAGCAATCTTTACCACCTCTGCAAGCGCATGTGCAGACTCAAGAGCCGGAATAATCCCTTCTGTTCTCGAAAGCAGCTCAAATGCATTAAGTGCTTCATTATCATCTGCAAATGTATATTCAACACGTCCTAAGTCCTTAAGTAATGAATGTTCAGGGCCTACTGAAGCATAGTCAAGACCCGCTGATACTGAATGTGTTCCAAGAACATTCCCATTATCGTCCTGCAGCAGATAGCTTTTGCATCCCTGGAATATGCCCAAGGATCCACCCGCGAATCTCGCAGCATGCTCCCCTGTTTCTATACCTCTTCCTCCTGCCTCAACACCTATCATCTTTATATGCTGTGTGTCGGTTGATGGATGATGAGTCAAAAAGGTATGAAACAGTCCCATCGCATTACTTCCACCTCCAACACAAGCAATAAGATAATCCGGCAGTCGCTTTTCCGCCTCGAGAATCTGTTTCTTGGCCTCTTTGCCGATGATTGACTGAAAATCTCTTACCATGGCAGGGAAAGGATGCGGCCCAAAAACGGTACCCAGAACATAATGTGTTGTCCTAACGTTAGTAGTCCAGTCTCGCAAAGCTTCATTAATAGCATCCTTCAATGTCTTTGAACCTGCAGGAACCTCTATCACACTTGCACCGAGGAGTTTCATCCTGAAGACATTCAGGGACTGCCTCACTATGTCCTCTGAACCCATATATATCTCGCACTCAAGGCCAGCCAGTGCCGCACCAGTTGCGGTTGCAACACCGTGCTGTCCTGCACCTGTTTCTGCAATCAACCTCTTCTTGTTCATTCTCTTTGCCAGAATGGCCTGCCCCAGTGCATTGTTTATCTTATGTGCACCGGTGTGTGCAAGGTCTTCGCGCTTGAGATAGATCTTTGCCCCGCCAAGCTCTTCTGTTAATCTGCCGGCAAAATAAAGTGGAGTAGGCCTTCCGATATAAGTTTTCTGCAGATATGCAATTTCTTTCTGAAATTCCTTATCCTTTTTTGATGCGTAATATGCCTTTTCCAACTCATCAAGCGCAGGCATCAGGGTCTCCGGGACAAACCGTCCTCCATATTTTCCAAAATAGCCTTTTTTGTCTGGTAATATTTTTATCTTATACCTCCCAACCTGCCTATAAGGATAATCTATTATTATATTTTTTACAAAGTAATACTTTAAAATCAATATATTATATCCCAAAAACAATAAATAATATATGTTTAAAAATAGGATATGATCACAATTAGTTGTTAAAAGGATTCGAGGTCAAAACGACCTTGACCCCTTGACTCCTTAATTGCTGATCTCTCTTCGAGTCGTAGACTGCATATACACCTGCTCTTTTTATACTAAAATGCATTTTTCGGGTTGACGATTTTATAATCTCTTTGACACTTACGTGCCAATTTTTTATACTTCAAATATGTTCAAACTTGCAGTCATAGACGGTCAGGGTGGCGGGATTGGAAGCCTGATAGTAAAAAGACTCCGGGAAGAATTTAAAGATACAATAGAGATAATAGCACTCGGCACAAACTCGGCTGCCACCTCGGCAATGATGAAATCAAGGGCAAACAAAGGGGCAACCGGAGAAAATGCAATCATATGGAATTCAGAGAGAGTTGATATGATAATAGGACCTCTAAGCATTACCTTCCCGAATGCAATGCTAGGAGAAGTAACCGCAAAAATGGCCTCTGCTATAGTTTCATCCAAGGCAACCAGGATTCTGCTTCCTATAAACCAGGAAGGAATTGATATTGTGGGTGTAAAAAAAGAACCACTCCCTCATTTAATTGAACATACTATTACGAAGATAAAGGAGATTAAAAATGTGTGAGGCTAATGCTTATATTTACAAAGACGGCAAAGAAGAACTCTATCTCGAAAATGTCGACATTATGAAACCTGAAGAGGGAAAGATATTCTTTAAAAACCTTTTCGGTGAACAGAGGATCTTCGAGGGAGAGATAAAAGAGATTTCACTTCTGAAGCACAAGATAGTGCTTGAAGAGAAGTAGATTTTAAGAACGCCTGAGCATTCTGTCAAATGAGCCGTAGTACTGTAGAAAAATATCGCAGTAAGTGTTAGCCTCAGCGAACCCCGATTTATAGGGTAAAGATACCCCTGTCTCTTTTTACAATTGGAACTTAGTTCGCTATGAATAAAACCTGGCGTCTTATAGATTCCGGCCCTTGCAGTGCCTATCATAATATGGCACTTGATGAGGCAATTGCGACTTATGTCAGAAAGGGCATCTCGCTGCCTACATTGAGGCTTTATGAATGGGACAGGCCTTCTCTGAGTCTTGGCCGCTTTCAAGGGGCATCAGGGATTAATGTTGAATACTGCAACGACAATAAAATACCGATAGTCAGAAGACCGACAGGCGGAAGGGCCATACTACATGACAAAGAACTGACTTACAGCTTTTCTGCCAGAACCGATGAGCAGCCGTTTTCAAAAGGCCTTAACGACAGCTACAAGACAATAAGTGCTGCTTTAGCTCTCGCGTTCAAAAAAACCGGTATACATGCAGAACCGAAGAAACATAGAGAAAAAGGCAGGGTTCTTGTCAGAAGCCCTCTGTGTTTCCTTTCGAGTTCATTTGGAGAAATTCTCATAAATAACAAGAAGGCTATCGGCTCTTCACAGAAACGCTGGAAAGATGGTTTGCTTCAGCAGGGCTCCATACCTTATATATATAATGAAGAGATATTGCTCAACATATTCGGGACAGAAAAAACATCTTCACTAAAACTTTGTTCGATAGGTATCAAAGAGGTTCTGCCAGAGTTCACTGAAAGCGAGTTTAAAAGAATGATCTCCGTCTCTTTTGAGGAGACCTTCGGGATTAGGCTTGTTCTTTCTCATCCCTCTCAGGAGGAGTCTCTTCTTGCACGTGATCTTGAGGATCAGAAATATACTTTACACCTGTGGAACCTTCGGCACTAACCTCTTCAACTGTTTCAGGAACAGCCACTTCCTTTTTAACCTCTGAATCAAAATAATAAATGAATATAACAGCAATTATCACAAGGCCAAGGTAGCTCTGAACTGCATATGTCATTACCTGAATGGGTAACGATATTATGGCACCAACAATCGGTATCATGTTAAGGGGGTAGGTTATAAGCATCAGTATAAAACTTACGATAAAATATCCAGCCAGGAGAAGGACATAAAGCCAGAAAGCGTAATGTTTGTTCCATATAAATTTTAACGCTCCCTTTAAGGAATTAAATGATCCTTCACCTTTGAAAAAAATTCCGGCAATTCCATACATTGTCAAAGCAAGGGTAAAGAGAATTATGCTTAACGAAACCAGTACCCCTATCATGGAGAAGAAAATCCCCAGGAAAAGTGCGAGTGTTGAATCCTGGGTTTTGGCAATGGTCACAATTGCTGCAATACCAGCGGCTATCAGGCATATGATGATGGTAACTGCTATATACACCAATCCAATTAAAAGAAAAAACCATATCAGAGGAAAAAATATCTTTCCCGCCTCACTGAAAAATGCACGCATGCTGAATTTTAAGGACGGGTCAAGAATACTTCTGCCGATAAAACCTGCTGAACCGCCTAATACATAAAGCCATATGGTTGTTGCCACCAGTATGTATATAAGAATGCTTGAAATAACAATCAGAACAAGACCCAGATATTTTGTAAATAATTCAGAAGGATTACTAAATTGGCCAAGGATATCTTTAGTATCCGTAAGCCCTGCGATATCCATCCCTAATGCAATAAATGCTATAACAACAGGGATGCCTACAAGTATGAAAACGGCCAGGCAATTGATTAGCATCGTGACTACCTGAACCACAACAAGCTGCCACCTCTTGTTAATCAAACTGAATCCGCTCTTGATAGCCTCAGAAAAAGTCATTTATTCTCCTTTTAACTATAAGCGTCTATTGTATTTTCCATTATACATCCTCCACAACAATCTCTTCAAAACAGTCTTCGGGAATTTCCTTTATGAATCTTGATGGTCTTAAAAATCCAATGGCGTTCCAGTCCTCTGCAGCAACAGGGTAGCAAAGGTAAAGCGCTCCTTTTGCCCTTGTTGTACTTACATAAAAAAGTCTCCTCTCCTCCTCTTCATCATCGTTCTTCAGGGCTTTTGCAGATGGGAACCTGCCATCATTCAGGCCTATTATAAATACCACTTCCCATTCAAGGCCCTTTGCCTGATGTACAGTTGAAAGAACGACCTTCCCGTCGAATTCTTCCCCCGCTTCTGCTTCAGCATCTGTTACACCCTGAAGTGCCAGATCGCTCAAAAATGTCTCAAGGGAGTCATACCTCAATGCAAATCTCCTCATCTGCTCAATGTCCTCTATTCGCATCTCGGCATTGGGATAATGGCTGTAAAGGTGCTCCTCATACCCATGCCTTAAAATGCAATCTATTGCTTCAGAAGGCATTGAATAATATCTTTCATTATTCAGTTCCCTTAACATATCTAGAAAAAGATTGAAGCCTTCTACAGCCTTTCTCGGTATCAATCTGTAAGCATCGAATATCGAATCAACCGGTCTTTCTGAGGCTTCAATAAAATTCCATAATTTACCTGCTGTAATGTTGCCTATCCCCGGTATGAGTTTCAGAATCCTCTTCCAGCTTATCTCATCGTGTTGATTAACGATGACCCTCAAGAACGATAGTATGTCTTTTATATGTGCCTGCTCAAAAAACTTCAGCCCTGACCTTACCTCAAAAGGTATCCCCCTTTTCTGAAACTCCATCTGCAACTCCATAGACTGGTAATGTGACCTGTACAGAACCGCTATCTCATCAAAAGACCTGCCGTCTGAGTTCAGATCAATCACAACCGAAGCAACATACTCTGCCTGTTCAAAAATATCCTTCAACGGCACAATATTGGGAACTTCTCCAGATTTTAAGACAGAATGAAGTTCTTTGCTGAACTGCTGCTTATTATTGGATATGATCTGATTGGCCAATCTGAGTATTTCAGGAGTTGACCTGTAGTTTGTGGTTAGTTTGAATATTGCCGTATCTTTATATCTGTCAGGAAATCTGAGAATATTTTCGAAATCAGCGCCCCTGAATGAATAAATTGACTGAGCATCATCCCCGACAACCATTAAATTCATTGTTTCTCCCGCAATCAGATCAATGATCTCTGCCTGAAGTTTGTTGGTATCCTGATATTCATCTACGAGGATCTGTCTGAACTTCAATGAATAATATTCCCGTATGTTCTCATTTTCTTCAAGAATCATTTTCCACCTGACAAGAAGGTCGTCAAAGTCCACAAGATTCAGCGAAAGCTTCTTTTTTTCGTATATCTTCACTATCTTTTTAACATAATCGAGCGTATTCACAAAATGAGGAAACCTACTGAGAACTATATCATCTATTCCAAGGCCTGTATTTTTAGTCAGGCTGCATATCTCTGAAAGAACAGCACCTTTCGGAAGGATGGTTCCTTTCTTATACACATCTGAAATGCATGCCTCAAAAAGCTCCCTTGTATCTTCCCTGTCGAGGATGGAAAATCCCTCCCTGTAACCTGCAAGAAGATAATGTCTTCTTAGTATCAGGTTGCCTATATGATGAAAGGTTCCGCCCAGTAATCCCTGAATATTCCTCCCTATCAACTGCTCCACCCTCCTCATCATCTCTTTTGCAGCCTTGTTAGTAAATGTCAAAAGCAGAATATTCTCAGGACTTATTCCGGTCTCTATAAGCCAGGCAACTCTGTAAGTCACAACTCTTGTCTTTCCTGTACCTGCACCTGCCAGTACAAGTGCCGGCCCGTTCTGATGCATTACAGCAGTATACTGTTCAGGATTAAGCTCTCTACTGTAATCCACCTTAAGGGCTGGGGATTCTCTGTGCAGATAGTACTTCTTCATTCATGATATTTTAACAAACACTGCAACTTTTATATTTAGAAAATCACGATCATAAAAAATTGGTTCTTTTCCAATTTGGTTGCCGGAAAAGTAATTTACCAAATCCGTTTTAAAAAGCATGGATCATGGTGCAGGGCGCATAGCACAATAGGTTACGTCATACGGTTACGGTTACGAGGCCCGTTTACTCTTCGCATGGCGCATGGCGCTCGGCGCATAGCGTTCTTTTTTTACACCTCACCCCTTACTCCTTACTTTTCACTCCTTACTTTTTACTCCTTACTTTCCTTTGCCTACTCCTTACTTTTCACTTTTAACGTTTACTCGCCTCTAGTTTTCAATCTTCAATATTCAATTTTCAATTTTCAATCCCTAAATCCCTGAATTCCTCAATTTTCAATTTTCAATTTTCAATTAACGATCTCCTCACTCCTTATCTTGATAAAAAAACCTTAAAGAAGGTATATTACATAATTAATCTTTTCTCTCCTCGGCGAGTCTGCCGAGGCAGACAGGAGGTGTGAAATGTTTACAGATATAGCTTGGGCTATGGCACCAGCGCAGGGAGGCGAGGGGCAGGGCAGCGGATTAATAGGCTTTCTTCCTCTTGTTCTGATATTTGTTATATTTTATTTCCTGCTTATACGTCCCCAGCAGAAAAGGGCTAAAGATCATAGAACAATGATAGAAAATCTGAAAAAAGGCGATAAAGTAATAACATCAGGTGGATTGTATGGCGTAATAGAAGAAGTCCGGACTAATACTATTACAGTAAAGATCGCTGAAAATGTGAGAATTAAGCTCGGCAAGGCATACGTTGCCACAGTAAGACAGGCAGAAGATGATTAACTGTTCGGTCTTTTGTAATAAAATGCTATACAGTTCTTTCAATTTAATAAATATCTTGAGTTTTAATTTTTTTTCCTGAAAAGTTTGCGATTTGCAATCTGAAAGTAGCAGTCTGTGTTTATTTATCCATTTCTGGTTATGTCTGCGATATTCTCATTGTTAAATTTTGGTAATATTTCTCTAGTCGTGGAGGCTTAATGAAAAAGGACGTTAGATGGAGATTCTCGCTAATTGCAATAACTGTTGTTATTGCTGTTATTTTCTTTCTTCCCAATACTCCTCTATTCAAATACATGCCTGAGTGGTGGCAGCAGAACTTGCCAAACAGGGGGATTGTCCTGGGGCTGGATCTGCAGGGCGGTATTCACCTTGAATTTGAAGTCGAAGGCGATAAGGCTGTTGAGTCAAATGTTGAAAGATATGCTTTTTATGTTAAAGAGACACTAAAGAAAAAAAAGCTTGAGGCTGAGGTAAAGAGAAACGGTATAAATATCGAGATTTCCCCTAACAGCGCGGATATTGAAAACATGGTCAAAGAAGACTATCCAAATTTAGACATCGTCTCATCACGAGAGAATCTCATTCTCAAACTCTCAGACAGTGAATTCTCAAGAATAAAAGACAATGCTTCTGAACAGGCACTTGAGACTATACGTAACAGGATAGATCAGTTTGGAGTTGCTGAACCAACAATTCACAGGCAGGGAGATAACGAAATAGTTGTGCAGCTGCCAGGGGTTAAAGACCCCAGGAGGGCAATAGATCTTATCGGTAAAACTGCACTTCTGGAGTTTAAGCTAGTTGATGATGAAGCATCTATTGCAGCCAAGTTACCGCAGATACTACCTCCGGGTGGAGAAGAAGAGTTATTAGCCGAATTTGCAGACAAGATTCCCCCTAAAGATGAAATTCTGTTCTTGAAGGATAAAAACAGGCAGACGGGTGTTATTACTAAATCTCCCATACTGCTTAAGAAAAAGACCCTCCTGACCGGTGACCTCTTAAGCGAGGCAAGGGTCAACCTCGATTCCGAGTTCGGCGAGCCTTATGTATCAATATCCTTCAATTCTGAAGGCGCAAAACGCTTTGAAGAAATTACAGGCGCCAATGTCAAAAGGAGACTTGCGATAATCCTTGACAACTCTGTTTATTCAGCACCTGTCATCCAGGAAAAAATTTCCGGGGGCGATGCTAGGATAAGCGGGAGGTTCAGCATGGATGAAGCAAAGGACCTCGCCATTGTATTGAAGGCCGGTGCACTGCCAGCTCCTCTGAAGATGCTCCAGAACGTTACTGTGGGCCCTTCGCTGGGCAGGGATTCTATCGAGGCAGGGAAGATCGCAGGCATAATTGCAACTATTCTTGTTGTTGTATTCATGATTATCTATTACAGACTCTCAGGGGTTATTGCAGACTTTGCTCTGTCCCTGAATATTATACTTCTCCTGGGTGCAATGGCTTCACTTAAAGCAACTCTTACCCTTCCTGGAATTGCAGGCATAATACTCGCCATAGGAATGGCAGTCGACTCAAATGTACTTATGTTCGAAAGGATCAGAGAAGAGATAAGGACCGGGAAACCTCCTCGCTCTGCAATCGATTCAGGCTACAGCAAGGCATTCTGGACCATCTTCGATTCTCATGTAACAACATTAATCACAGCAGCGGTATTGTTTCAGTTCGGAACAGGACCTATCAAGGGTTTTGCCGTAACCCTTAGTCTGGGAGTTGCGATTAACCTTTACACTGCACTTATCGGCACAAAATCTGTTTTTGACCTCATAACCAGCAGATACAAAATAGAGAAATTAAGCATATAGATTAATGACCTGTAAGGAGGCAGGATGTTAGAGATTCTCAAAAAGACCAACATAGACTTTATCGGTAAAAGATATATTACGTTTATCGTTTCCGGTACTTTTACTATTCTCGGCATTATAGTCATTATACAGATTGCAACAGGCAAGGCAAACCTCGGTATAGACTTTGCCGGTGGCACAGCCATACAGCTTAGATTTGAACAATATGTTCCACTTCAAAGCATCAGGTCCGCACTGGAATCAGGCGGTATGAAAGACTTCGACCTTCAGGATATTCCAGCTGAAAACAAGGTGCTTATCAGGACAAAGGAATCTGAAGGCGACCTCAACAAAATAGCGGATAACATTACATCTGTAATAAACCAGAATTTACCTGACAGTAAATATATAGTTGACTCAACAACAGCTATCGGCCCAAAAGTAGGGAAGAGGCTCAGAAACATAGCAGCCAAAGCCATAGCCATGGCTGCTATCGGCATTCTGGTTTATGTCGGGTTCAGGTTTAAATATCAGTTCGGAGTCGGCGCAACTATCGCCACATTCCATGATGTGCTCGCTGTCCTTTCGATATTCTACATCATGGGCAATGAAATAAACCTGATTGTTGTATCCGCACTCCTTACTATAGCAGGATATTCTCTTACAGACACTGTGGTAGTATATGACCGGATAAGGGAAAACATGAGGAAACAACTTAAAGAACCTGTAAAGAATGTTATCAACAGAAGTATAAATGAGGTTCTTTCAAGAACCATAATAACCTCTGTCACCACCCTGTTAGCTGTCGGTGCCCTGTTCTTCCTGGGTGGGGAGGTTATACATGACTTTGCTTTTGCAATCATTCTCGGTGTAGTTGTTGGCACCTATTCGTCCATTTTTGTCGCCAGTCCCATATTACTTCTCTGGAAGACGAAAAGGCCATTTGCTAAAAAGTAAGGATAAAAAGCGGGGTGCTAGGAGCAGGGAGCAAAGTGAAAAGTAAGAAGTAAGAAGTAGGAAGTAAGCAGTAGGCAGTAAGCACAAATAAAGAACAGGCAAAAGTAAACCCGCCTTAGGCGGGTAAAGGTAGAGGTAAAGAAAAATAGGAAGTAAGCAGTAAACAGTAGACAGTAAAAAGAACGCCATGCGCCGAGCGCCATGCGCCATGCAATGAGTAAACGGGCGTCGTTACCGTAACCGTTTAACGATAATCTCGTTACTAATTCTATGCACAGAAGATGGTTCGTAAACAGAACAAATCCCGAATATATTAGCTACTTATCAAATGCTGCATCAATATCACCGGTCCTTGCGCAAATCCTTATAAACAGAGGGGTAAAGACTGTTGACGATATTAACGGATTCCTGAATCCGGAGCTTGGAAACATCACAGACCCGTTTGAACTCCATGATATTCCCAGGGCCGTTGCCAGAATAAATGATGCATTGAGCAGAAATCAAAGGATTCTCATACACGGAGACTATGATGCCGATGGCCTTTGTGCTACTGCTATAGTTTATAAGGCACTTTCATTTCTCGGTGCAGACTGCATTTATTTTATACCAAACAGGTTTATCCATGGCTATGGGTTTAATCCTGATGGAGTTAAAAAGGCAAAGGAATCAGGGGCCGCACTTATAATCACCGTTGATTGCGGTATAACATCATTCGAGGCTGTCGACATGTCTAATAAAGAGGGCATAGACGTCATCATAACAGACCATCATGAACCACTGACGAGTAATAAGTGGAAGGATTTAAAGCTACTCAGTCCTCAAGCCTCACTCCTCACTGATTACTTATTGCCTGATGCATTAGCTGTCATCAACCCTAAAATAGCAGGCCGCAACCCGCAACTCGTAAACCTCTCCGGTGCAGGCATTGCTCTCAAACTGGTCCAGGCATTAATCACTATTAACGATTCCCCGTTAACAATTCAGGATTTTTTAGATCTTGCAACTCTTGGCACAATCGCCGATGTAGTACCTATAACAGGAGAAAACAGGGTTATTGTAAGGAACGGGCTTCATTTTATCAATAAAAGTACACGTCCTGGCATAAGGGCTCTTACAAAGATATCGGGCATGGAAGGTAAAAAGATCAAGGCAGGTAACCTTTCCTTTTCACTAATACCGAGACTTAATGCTGCCGGAAGAATTGGTGATCCTGCTGATGTCGTGAAACTGCTCACAACAGACTCTCATGATAAGGCAAGCGAAGTTGCACTATGGCTTGACAGACTGAACTCAAAAAGACAGCATATAGAAGAAGAACTGTTTCAGGATGTTATTAAAAAACTTGAGGGCAAAAATACATCTTCAGCAATCGTGCTTGCCTCAGAGACATGGCATCAGGGTGTTATCGGGATAGTCGCCTCAAGGATAGTTGAACAGTTTTACAGGCCAACGATTTTGTTCTCGATAGAAGACGGCATAGCAAAAGGCTCTGCAAGAAGCATCAAGTCCTTTGATATCTGCAAGGCACTTTCTGACTGCAGTGAATTTCTGTTAAGTTTCGGCGGACATAAGCAGGCAGCCGGTGCAAGGCTTGACGCTAAAAAATTAGATTCTTTCGAAAAAAAGTTATGTTCGCTCTTTGATTCGGCAGATGATGTTGAGTTAACGCCTTCTATAAAGATAGATGCTGATATAAGCCTTTCAGAGATTAATTTCAACCTTATAAAAGAGCTGAGTTTGCTTGAGCCACTTGGATATGGCAATCCCGAACCACTCTTGGGATCAAAAATGCTTGAAGTCATCTCTCCACGTATAGTCGGTGGTGACCATATAAAAATGAAACTCCGTCACAAATCGTATTATGTAGAGGCAATAGGTTTTGATATGGGCGGGCTTTTCGAAAATCTCAATATTTCAACTGCTATCGATGCTGTTTTCACACCCACTATTAACGAGTGGAATAGTGGCAGATATCTCCAGCTTATTCTCAGGGCATTCAGACCAAGCGAGTAAAAAAAGGGGCCAAGGGTCCTCCCGACATGAAGTCGGGGTACCACCTTTTTCAATGCATTCTTGGTAAATTAAGTAGTTGGACATATTCCTTTCGCTCCCTAGAGGTAAATTTTTACCCGTTAAATGGCTCATTCGCTCGAATTTTTAAACTCCCCCGTAGACGGGTTACCCCGTTTTACGGGGTCAAACAGTGAAAATTCGTCCCGACTTCTCGGGAACGCTTATTTCGCCTCCCGAAAAAGTCGTGATAAAATGACAGGTGCCAAAAATTTCCCTATGTCCGCTCAAGAAACATGCCCAACTATATAACATGTATACCTGCTTCAAATGCATTTTATGCGTTAATATTTTTAAATTCTACCTTCACTTGAACCCTCGAATCCCGAAAAGGGACGTTGTTCACGAAAAGGGGCGTTGTTCCAACGGGGCTTTACGACTACCGGGACTTTACGTCCTCGAATCCTACAATTTCCTCTAAAGTTGTATAATAAAATATGTCCGGAAAGCTAACATTGGATGGCCTTTTAGAAAAGGTTCGTTCCTACAATCCTGATACAGATTTTGAAACACTTTCAAAGGCCTATAACTTTTCGAGTGAAGCTCACTACAGCCAGAGAAGAAGCGAAGGTTCGCCTTTTATAAAACATCCTCTTGCCGTGGCAAATATACTTGCTGACATGAAGCTGGATACGCCTTCAATTGCAGCCGGTCTTCTCCATGATACAATCGAAGACACAGGCACGAACATCGAGGACATAAAAAACATTTTCGGCGACGAGATAGCATTTATAGTCAAGGCCCTCACAAAACTTTCGAAGATGGAGTTCAAAACAAAGAGGCATGCACAGGCTGAGAACTTCCGTAAGATGCTTCTTGCAATGTCTGAAGATATAAGGGTAATACTAATAAAATTTGCGGACAGGCTTCATAATATGCGGACTCTTCAGCACCTTCCTGAAAACAAACAGCACAGAATTGCAACCGAGACACTCGAGATATACGCGCCAATAGCCAACAGGCTTGGTATAAACTGGTTAAAAACAGAATTTGAAGATCTCAGTTTTAAATATCTGATGCCCGAGCTATATGGAGAACTTGTAAAGAAAGTTGCAAAGAGAAAAGAAGAACAGGAAGGATATTTAAAAGAAGTCCTGGAATTAATAAACAAGAAGCTGATAGAAGAAGGATTGCCCGGAAAGGTCTCGGGCAGGATCAAACACTACTATGGCATCTACCAGAAGATGCAGGTTCAGAGGATAACCTTTGACCAGGTCCACGATGTTTTAGGATTAAGGATTTTGACTGACACTAAGGCAAACTGTTATGCAATACTTGGGCTGATACATTCCCTATGGACACCAATCCCCGGCAGATTTAAGGATTACATCGGGGTTCCTAAATCAAATATGTACCAGTCTCTGCATACTACTGTAATAGGTCTGAAAGGTGAAAGGGTCGAGTTCCAGATCAGGACAGAAGAGATGCACAGAATAGCTGAAGAAGGTATTGCATCTCACTGGAAATACAAGGAAAAAGGCGGTGTAGACGACAAAAGCAGCAAATATATATCATGGCTCAGGGATCTTGTGCAGGTACAGAAAGAGGTTCCAGATGCAATGGACTTTCTTGAGGCTGTAAAAGGAGAGGTTGTTCCGGAAGTCGTATATGTCTTTACCCCCAGGGGGGAGATAAAAGAGATGCCGATAGGTTCAACGCCTGTTGACTTTGCATACAGCATACATACTCAGGTCGGCCATAAGTGCGTGGGAGCAAAAGTAAACGGAAAGATCGTTCCCCTAAGATATAAATTAAAAAATGGTGACACCGTTGAGATTATCAATTCACCATCTCATGGTCCTAGCAGAGACTGGTTGAAATTCGTTGTAACCCAGAGGGCAAAGACCAGAGTAAAACAGTGGATAAAGACAGAAGAGAGGGCACAGAGCATCGAACTCGGCATAAGACTTCTAGAAGGAGAGTTAAGGAGGCATAACCTGAGCACCTCCCTTACTAAATCTGAAGAACTTCAGCAGGTCGCTACCTCTTTTGGAATAAAAACACTAGAAGACCTTTATGTCTCGGTCGGATTCGGCAGGGTATCACCCCATCAGATAGTTAACAGGCTGATGCCAGAGAAACCATTGGAAGAGATATCAACCGTTAAGATAAAGCTACCGCGCAAGGATCATAAAGGTATAACCATTAAAGGAATTGACAACATCCTCTATCACACCGGGAAATGCTGTTATCCTATACCCGGAGACAGCCTTGTCGGTTTTGTAACTATTGGCAAGGGAGTAACAATCCACCGCAGGGACTGTCCAAACCTCGAAAGGCTTGCTTTTGAGGATGCCCGCCTTGTGGATGTTGAATGGCATGCATCCAATGATGATACTGCAAATACAAGGCTTTCTGTTGAAACGATAGACAAACCGGGGATATTAGCAAACCTGAGTGCCCTGATATCCTCTGTCAATATAAACATAAATCACCTAGCAGCAACCTCAACCCAGGACAAAAGGGCGCATATTACTTTTATTATAGAGGTAAAAGACCGTTCACAACTTAAGACACTTATTCAGAAGATAAGCCAGATGGAAGGAGTTCTGAGGGTAAAGAGATAAATATGAATTGATCCTTGCAGGAAACTTTTCAAGAAAAATCGAATTATAATTACCCAAAAGATGCAATTCAGTATAAAAGAGTTGGTGAATTAATTAGTTGGACATATTCCTTTCGCTCCCTAGAGGGAAATTTTTACCCGTCACATGACTCATTCGCTCGAATTTTTAAACTCCCCCGTAGACGGGTTACCCCGTTTTACGGGGTCAAACAGTAAAAATTCGTCCCGACTTCTCGGGAACGCTTATTTCGCCTCCCGAAAAAGTCGGGATAAAATGACAGGTGCCAAAAATTTCCCTATGTACGCTCAAGAAACATGCCCAACTATATAATGTGTATACCTGCTCCAAACGCTTTTTGGGGATTAACAGTTCTATTTCTGATATAATAGTGTATTTAGAAAAGGAGTATTTATGAAGAAAATATTTTTATCAGCTATCCTTTTATCGTCTATTTTGTTCTGCTCCAATGTCTATGGTTTTGGAGCATGCGAGGCAGACTGCCAGAAATGTCATACACTGAACAATGAAGAAGCCCGGCAGATTCTAACAAAAATAAATGCACCTGACGCAAAAGTATTAGGGATTAAGATGAGCCAGATAAGGGGGCTCTGGGAAATCTCAATCGAAAACAATGGAAGGAAAGGAATTCTCTATATAGGGTTCGACAAGAAGCATATCGTGAGGGGACCCATTATCAAGATAGAGGCATTATCGAAAAAAATCCAGGATAGTATCGGCAAAAAAGAACAGCTAAAACGATACGTTGACTACTCCAGGATATCACCCGATAATGCACTCGTAATGGGTGATAAAAATGCCAGACATAAAGTTTTTGTCTTTACAGACCCTGACTGCCCTTTCTGCGGTAAATTTCATGCTGAAATCCAGAAAGTTATAGATGAGAATAAAGACATAGCCTTTTATATAAAGCTGTATCCCCTGAAGTTTCATAAAGATGCGTACTGGAAGTCCAAAACAATCGCCTGCGAAAGGTCAATAAAACTTCTCGAGGATAACTTTTCAGGAAAACTGATTCCAAAACCTTCCTGTGATACTTATGAAATAGATAAAAACATAGAACTTGCAGAAGAACTGGGCATAACCGGCACACCCACATCCATAATGCCCAATGGATTAGTGCATTCCGGTTATATGACTGCAGAAAAACTTAGAGAAAAAATACACGCCAATCTGAAATGATATTTTCATAGTATCACCGCCATTAACCGCGGGGCTTTTATACAGGGTAAACCGCCGTAGAAAGTATGCAATCTATTACATACTCTATGAAATGTCTTACACATTTTTTAAAAAATCAATTGAAAATTGAAGGTTTTTAAGGCATATTCCATGTGGTATAATTTTTGCAACAAAAGGGACATGAGAATGAAATGGATTCATAATAAGGAGGTCACTTCAATGAAACCGCTATACCAAAAACATATAATACTAGTAATAATAATCCTTTCAATTCTAATACCACTTATTTTAATGATGCCTTCAGATGTATATTCTGCTAATGCAATGGCTGATTACTGTTATATGCCGCCCTTTGTTATGGACCCTGCAACTCCCCCTAATGTAATAATCGTATATGAAAAAGGCGCTGATATAGCAAAACGTGCGCATCAAGGTGTTTATGTTTACAATCCAGACAATCTGTATTATGGTTATTTTGATTCTGACGCATACTATACTTTTTCTCCTGGTGTGAAAAAAAGATTTACTTATTTTCAGAAACTCCCTGCTGCGTGCACACCGCCAATAACTGCTACAGGTGTCCCGTGCATTTCCGGTGATGTTCTCAACTATGCATTGATGAGTTCTCTCGACTTATCCAGAAAGACCCTTGTAGGTTATGGCTGGCCAAAGGCATCCGGAGGCGATGGCGCTGGAGATGTCTTTACTTATACCGGATGCTTCATTAACGGAGGCACTGCAACAGCATGTGAGGCATGTGCAGATATAAGCAACCCTCCTGCAGGATGCCAGATACCTTTGAGCATGGGGCAGTGGGAAGACGGCAATACCTTAAGTGTCCCGGTTCTTCTGGATTTAAACGGTGACGGCACTAATGATCTGGCATATTCTTTCTGTCTTGGAAAGGCTGCAGGCAATGATCCAACATCAGTTGCTGTAAATTGGGAGACAGTAGGAGTACCCTTGAAACCTCCACCATGTGTAAGCCAGTGCGCCAATAAAGCATCTTGTAAAGGTGACGGTCTGGTTCAGGTTTTACTGGTTAAAGGTGAAAACCGCAGCGGTCTTATCCAGGAATTTGCTGACATAGACCAGGATTATATTTACAATTCAGATGCGATCAGGTTTGGAAAGAGGAGATGGAAGGCAAGCACTGCGGCTACCGACAGGAACAGGGATATCCAATGTGACGACTCAACCTCTGGAAGCTGTACCTCAACAGACAAGACATATCTACTGAGGGAAATTATAAATGCCCTTTCAAAGGAGCCTATGTATGACACAGGCACGAATCCTCACGGAGAGATGATGGAGGAGATAATAAAATACTTCAAAGAAGACCTCTCTGCCAATTATACTGACAAAGACAGTGCCTATACACAGACCCCGTATGACTGGAGCTATGACCCGGGCAGTGCATGCAGAAAGACTGTCGTACTGTACATGTCAACAGGTGCTAATCTGGGCGGTGGAACGCCTCTTGATAATAGTTGTTCTTCAGGCATAGACAGCACAAACTTTTCAATGAATACCTGCTACGCAAACACCGTTGACCTTAGCGTAGAGGAAGGTGACCAGAATATACAGACCTGGATCGCACATACAACATTTTACGGGGCAGGCGGTGCCAATAAGAGCAAGCTCGTATATGCAACCGAGGGTGTCGGCGGAGGCGGATACGTAGAGATAAACAACCCTTCTGATTTAGAGCAGAGGTTGAGAGAACTGTTCGAAAATGTCCTGGCAAGCGCTACATCGGCATCAACTGTCGCAACACTTACAACCCAGACAAGAGAGTCCTCGACATTAACACAGGCATATTTTTATCCTAAGCTCAGCGATGATTCCCTGCTCAGGTGGATAGGCTATCTGAGGCTCCTCTGGTCAGATACAAATGCGAACCTCAGGGAAGATACAGATCAGACTATACCTGGCGAGCTTGACGTTAAGAAAGACGAAATCATCTCCTTCTTCTTTGACGAAACTGCTGATCCCCCGCAGTACAAGGCTAATCTTTATGACGACATTGACGGTGACCTGACTATTGATAGCTGTGATGCAGGTATTACCGAGAAGACTAACACTGAAATTTCATCAATATGGGAAGCACAAAGTCTACTTTTCTCCAGAGACCCTGACGAGACTCTTGCTGCAGGTGTTAAGAGGGATATCAAGATAGCTTTTGATAGCGATAACAACGACATTGTTACAAGCACTGAGATTTATGATTTTACGACAGCCATGAAGGCAACGCTACGGCCTTACTGGGATTACGGAAGCGAATGCAGCAATGACCCTACAAGGACATGTTCAGTTAATTCTGACTGCGCTTACTGCATTGATACTGCATACCCTGCAACCGACCCGATCAATCTGGTGCTCGATGACTTGGGATGCAGCGCAGCTTCTGACTGTTATTACTGCAACATGAAAACAGAGCAAAGCTGTTCTGTTGATGCGGACTGCGTTCTCTCTGATAATGGTTATTGTAATGACTTGGCAATGCTATGCAGTGACGGTTCGGGCCCATGTGCTGTTGGCGCATCGCTTGGAGATGTATGCGGACCATTAGGATTAGGTTTCTGCGAAGGTCAGTGCAGTCTAAACGCAGGCATTTCCTGTACCGCCGATATCCAGTGTTCAGTCGATTATGGCCCATGTATTCAGAACGCTACAATAACATGTAATTCAGCAGGTGTCACATGCCTCCAGGACTGCGATCTAAACTGTGCCGAGTCAGTAATCAAATATATTCGTGGTTACGATAAGCCATCCCCCTCAGGAGCCGATTTCAGGACAAGGCATGATTGTGGCGGCAACAATTCAAACTGCCCTTTGGGTGAGACCTGCGATCCTGATTCAGGTATATGTTCAGGCTCTGACATAGAGAAGACGAACAAACTCGGCGATATTGTTTATTCAACACCACGGTTGGCCCCTGATAAAGCTGTCAATGGTTATGATGCAAGATACGGTGATACTACATACACCACATTTATTAATAATACGATCAGAAATGAGCTTCCGCTTGTTATTGTAGGTGCAAACGACGGAATGGTGCATGCATTCAAGGTAGGAAAGATCAAGGATATTAAGCCCGCTACAGCTAATAACGGCGGCAAACAGGTTGCACAGTTTCTTAATATGGACGACACCGTACCTACAGACCTGGGGAAGGAGTTATGGACTTTTATACCTTACAATGCAATGCCCTATCTCAGATGGTACTGCGATGCAAATTACTGTCATATCCCGATGGTCGATGCAAGGTTTACTATTATTGATGCCAGCATTGGTGCTGCCGCAGATGTCGTAAGGGCATCAGACGGCTCGTCATGGAAAAGATTGCTTATAGGCGTGATGGGTATAGGAGGGACCAGCATTACGATGAATGGCAGGACATTCAGCTCTTCTATCTTTGTCATGGATATTACCGACACAGAGTCACCTTCACTTATATGGGAGCGTAAAATGCCTGACAACACACTAACCACCAGCAATCCGGCAATTGTGCGTCTCGGCGCAAGGGATAAGAACGGAGACTGGTATGTTGTTATCGGGAGCGGTCCTGAGAGTATCTCTACAACAGCACTGAACTTTAATAGCTCGAATGCAAGGATCTATGCATTCAATCTCAGGGATGGTTCGATCCCGGCTGCCCTGTTAGGAGATGGAATAAATTTAGGGGTATCTGGTGTTGCAGTGGGTGATATTATGGCAACAGACCTTGATGGTGACTACCAGGTAGACGACCTTTATTTTGGCACATTTAACAACTCAGACGGCAACTTCTACCGATTAAGGATAAGGAATAGCAGCGCAGCAGGAGATTATGACACAGATCCTGCTAACTGGGATCTCTCGACTGTTATAAATGTCGGAAGACCAATATTCGCTTCACCAGAGATTTCAGTCGACAGCAAGAGGAATATCTGGTTATACTTTGGTACAGGCCTATTCCTCACACTTGAGCATACAATCGAAACTACAGAATATATATACGGCGTGAAGGAGCCCATGGGCTGCTGGACAGGAGATGATACTTCAGCCTGCACATTTAACAATTTCTTTATAACACGGGATACCGCATTGAACAAGGATATAAAATTCATAAATGCCAAGGCCACGAACGGAACATGTTATTGTTCAGGCAGCGCCATAAGCAATTTTGTATGTTTACCTGCAGGTATTTGCCCGGCAAACCCCTGCGGAATAGGAACAAATCAGGATGCAATAATTACGAAAGTCACAGATGCTGTATTGACAGGATCCGGAACTGGATGTGACGGAAAAACTGATAAAGAGGCACTTAACTGTTTGGCTGACGAAATAGACCTCTATGACGGCTGGAGGAGAGAAGTCCTCACAGGTCCATCTGGATCAGAGGTATCGTCAAAGACCTTTGCAAAACCGTTTGTAGGCCAGGGTCTCGTGAACATGACTGCATATCATCCTACAACTACTCCGTGCAGCCTTGGCGGAGAAACCTATCTAATGACACTACACTATACGACCGGCACTGCATACTTCCAGCCTACAATAATCATGACAGGAGGTACTTCGGGAGCTTACTCCTCACTTGCTATAGAGCCTACTTCATATATAGGTAAAGGTGTACCTCCCCTTGGAGAGAGTATAATCGGTCTGCCACTACCTGGTGATTCTTACAAGGTAATAACCCAGGTCAGTGGTGCTCTGCCCGGCACAACTTTAAGCCCAAGTGAACCTGCAAAAAGAGGTTATCTGCTATGGTTGACAAAATAAAAGGCAGAGACGGCGTAACACTGATAGAACTGCTGGTCGTGTTGACGATAATCGGGATATTAAGCGCAATAGTCTCGTTTTCTGCCAGCTGGTTTATGAGAGAGTCCAGGCTGATAGATAACAGAGACAGGCTGCTTGCCGATCTCGAGTTCATGAAACTGAACGCCATAACAAAACCCCCGCATGCTGTATTTCTTTATTCACCAATTGGGAGTCTGCACTACTACGAGTTGCTAGAATTGAATGATGCAGATGGCAATTTTGTAAGGGATGCAGGAGAATTAACCACCAAGTTAACTGCTTCAGAGGCAAAAGGTTATAACTGTGACCCTGACTCGAGCGGTGGCGGAAATGATGCGTTCTGTTTTCGTATTGATTATAAACTAACATGGACCAATTGCGCAGGTGCTCCATCCAACACAGAGTTATGGTTCGACCGCAAGGGCATACCAAGGTGTTCAGACTGGTCAAATGGTTCAGGCATAATAACTATATGGATGGATGACAATAACAACAATGGCATAGATGCCGGTGAACTTACAAAAACAATAACAATAGACAGTTCAGGAAGGATACAATATGAACAGTAACAGGGGTTTTACACTCATTGAGGTTGTCATCGCAACGCTTGTAATACTCATAGTATCTTTAGGGTTTTTTGCCTGGTCAACCACAATAATCCAGAAGAATACTGCATCGCGGAATATCAATATAGGCTATGAAATGGCAATAGATATAGGGGAGAGGCTCCAGAGAATGTCTGATAATAATCTAATACAACCGGCTACCGGAAATGATATATATGTCGGTTTTAATACTTCGGGGGACTTGCTCGAATGTGCCGGAGCAACTCCCGCAACTTCAATTAGCTCAGCTGATGGACAGGGTCTGACGATATACACCGACCCATTTGACGATATGAATGACAAACTTTATCTGTATGACAAAAACACATGTTCCAGTGCAACACCTTTCTGCCTGTCATCAAGTAATATTAATGATACTGCGAATCCTCTTATTGATCACCCGAACGATGTATTATCCACCGATTATGACGAAATAATACCGGTAAGGTTTATAAACAACACTACTTTCTATGCGGTATGGAAGGTTGCATATCTGCCATGCGGTGCATTGACAACAAATAACAGGAAGATTTTTATTACTGTCTACTGGATGGATATCGAACCCTCAGATACAACATCAGCTGCTGTTGCAGGCAAGATAGGCACTTCTTATCTGCTCAAAACCGTATCAATAGTCGTGGACAAGACGATAGGAGTTGAATAATGAAAAAACTAATTAATAACAGAAATGGTGTTACACTTGTCGAGCTCCTCATTACACTGGTGATATTCTCAATAATAATAGTTACCATGCACTCTGTCTATACATCCTTCCTTAGAATCGCCACGACCGAAAGAAAGACAGCAAAGACAGAAATTGACCTGATTAATGTTGTATGGCCAATGATCAAGGAGGTACAGTCAGCAGGACTCGGCACGCCGGATGACCCGCTATTTACTTGTTCAGATGCCATTGCCCTGACTGGTGGTGTTCTGACGATCCATAGCACTGCTGCGGGTGATGCCCCTAACGCGGGCAGCTGGAGCTACATAGAACCTGACTGTTCAGTATCTAATATACCTGACGGTTCGAAGGTAGTGGTAATAAGCGCCCTCAATAGATCAAGGGTGGGTTCGGAAACTATAACTGCAGGAAAGGTCGGAGCAGCTTGTGATCCTGACAATGCTAACAATTTGGCATTTTGGTATGAAGATATTATGGGGGGTATTGAATGTTATGAAACAAAATATTCACTCCAGCCATATGGTATTCCTCCTAAAATGTGCGCACCAGGTACAAGCCAGTTCTCAAGAAGTGTCTCGAGCATAGCAGGAATTGAAAATTACGTTTCTATGTTCGACTGTGTACATACCGTTGATTTAAGATTCGGCTGTATTGATACTTCCGGGGACATCTCATGGCAGACAGACACGAACTGTGCTACTGGAGACCTGCATCTTGTGCGGATAGGCCTGATTGTTCAGAGCAGTTCATTCAGAAATATGCAGTCTCCTGCAAGCATTGATCTTTTTGGAAGTATAGGTGCTGCTACCACAGTAAATATAACACCGGCCCAGAGAAATTATAAATGGAGGGCAATAGAGCAGACAATAGCCCTTAGGAATATATTTTAGTTGAAGGGATAATGTACTATGAAATACTTAACTATTAGAAGATATAAAAATTCAGGTATTGCATTAGTTACCGCAATGGTAATAACTTTGGTTATTATGATGCTAATAGGATCACTGACATATCTGCTTACCAGAGGATTCGGCTCAAATGTCCTAAACAGGCAATTTACGACCGCCTATGATGCTGCTAACGGCGGAGTCGAATATGGAGCGGGTATAGTCAAGTCATACATTGATACAGCTGACATTTCAGGTCTGGTTCCTACAGCTGCCATTGAGGCAAGTATTTCAAATTTAATTCAAAACTGTTCGACAACACCCGAGACATTCACTCTCAACACTGCTGACGGCAATTATACTATTGATATCGAAATGGTATGTCTTGGCACCCAGGTGATCCCCGGTATGGGCGGCGTACTTAAATTCCCTCCGCTGCCTGCTATAACCAGTGGTGGTTCAGGGACATGGTACATATTCTACTCAATTAATGCAGTAGCACAAGAAACTACTACAGGGATAGTGGCAAGAACAGAATCGGTTTACAGGGCTATTCAATAATAATATAATATAAACAAAATTTCTAAAAGGTGGAAGAAATGAAGAGATGTCTATCTATCTTATTTGTTTCTATATTTTTGTTAAGTGCATGCGGGGGCAAGGATAAACAAGAAGAGGCCTTCTTAAAAACAGTTCCTGATAAAACTGAAACCACCAGTGCTGGCATCGAGGCCGAACCAGAAAAGACAATTGTTAAGGATACCGATGAGCTAGAAACCGAAAAGCCGGCAACCAAAGTCATACCTCCGATGCTCAGGTCAATAGAAGTTACACCCCAGTTCCCAAAACTAGGCGATACTATAAAAGTTGATATCGAAGCGATCGATCGTGAAGGAGATAAAGTCAATTTTACTTATGAGTGGACAAAAAACGAAGAACCTATGTTTGATGTTACTGACACGATTGTTTTAGACGACAACTTTACAAGAGGCGATAAGCTTAAACTTATAGTCATTCCTTATAATGAAAATGGCGAAGGAACGCCGGGGTTTGCGGATATTACAGTGGGCAATTCTCCACCGGAAATTGTCTCATCTCCTGATTCGATCGATTTGAAGAACCGCCAGTTCTCCTACCAGATAAAGGCTACTGACCGTGATGGTGATACGCTTGCCTATGCCCTGAAGAAATCACCTTCAGGTATGTCAATTAATGAGGAAACAGGACTAATACAGTGGGATGTCCCGAGAGAATTCAAGGGGAAGACGACCATCAATATATCCGTAACTGACGGCCATGACGGAGAGGGTATACAGAATTTTGTGATCGAAATAATGGCCGAGGCAACTGAGTAGGCAAACAAATACCTATCGTTTTTTTACTATACCCCAAAAAATGCCTTTGAAGCAGGTATACATTCTAATATAGTTGGGCATGTTTCTTGAGCGGACGCTACCCGAGTAACTTCAGCAGAAAATTCACCCCTCCCCCGACAAGTAGGGCAAAAGTAGTTATCATCGATATCATCATAAAGGCTGTTTTAGCACCCCTTTCCTTGATAATCATGAAAAAATTCGCAAGGCATGGTACAAACAGTGTAATTGTTATTATACCTACAATAATCTGGTTTTCATTCAACAGCCCCTGTTTAGCAAGATCAAAAAGTCCTGCAGCACCATAGTCCCTTCTTAAAAATCCCATCAGTAATACACCTGTTGTCTTCTCGGGGAGGCCAAGTAGGTTTACTATAATCGGAGATGCAAACGCCTCAATCCATGCTAAAAGTTTCAATTTATCCAGGATAAAAAGGATCAGGGTCCCAAGTAGGAAGAGAGGCACAGCTTCCTTCAGGTACCATTCAATCCTGTTCAGTGTCTTCATTAAAATATTGCCCATCCTTGGAACCCTGAGAGGGGGGAGTTCAAGGAAGAAATCAGCTTTTTCACCCGGTAATATCTTTGATGCTATGTATCCTGTAAGGACAAGAACAGAAAAAACCGTTCCAACCCACCATAGTGCTACCTTTATGGGGTAAGGACCCAGAATGCCGAGTATTATCCCGAGTTGTGCAGAACATGGTATGGCCAGTGCAATCAGGAACGTTGCTATTACCCTTTCTCTTTTGGTCTCAAGTATCCTTGTTGTCATTGTTGCCATAGTGCCGCATCCAAGGCCGAGCACCATGGGCAGAACCGCCTTGCCGTTCAGCCCCATCTTGGTAAATGCATTGTTTGTGATCACTGCAATCCTCGGCAGATACCCGCTGTCTTCAAGAAAACCAAAGGCAATAAAAAAAGTTGTTGTTATGGGTAGTATTATTGCTATTGCATAAGTGAGTGCCATTGTAAGCAGGCCGTATTGTCCTACGAGCATGTCCTGCAAAAAGACAGATGGAATAATATACCTTATTACTTTCTCAGTTCCCGGGCTGAGGTATCTGCCAAATATTATTTCTTCAAAAAAATCAACCAGTGTACCTGCACCGAACTTGCCAACAAACTCATAAAAAACGAAAAGGGTAAAAATCAGGAAAAATAATCCCCATAAAGGATGCATCGTCCATCTTCCGAGCAAACGTCCAATATACCCTGCCTCACTTTCACCTTTCTTTAAGACTTCCTCAACTATTGCCTCGGCTGAATCTATCCTCTTTCTGGCAATTATATTAGCAATAGGGTCTTTATACCTGGTCTGGGCCTCTTCCACCAGATCCTCAATCTTATCTAATGTCTCCTTATCAAGATTAGCAACAAGCCAGTTCCTCAGGCTATCGTCTCCTGAAAGAATCATAAGTGCAATTGACCTTTTCGAGATATGGAAATCAGGGAGTAAATCAGATATCTTTTCAACATAGTCTTCTGTTACTTCTCCATAATTTATTCTGATCTTTGGCTTTTTCGGTAAAAGCAGGGAATTTTTCAGTCTCGATATCCCTTTTCGTTGGGGAGCTACTGTTCCTATTACCTCGATACCCAACAATTCCTCTAATTTTTTATAATCGATCTCTATCCCCTTTGCCTTTGCCTCATCTTCCATATTCATATCAAGAACACTGGCAATCCCCATTTCAGCTATCTGTACAAGAAGCATTAATGACCTCTTGAGATTCTTGGAGTCTGCGACGAGAACAACACTTTCTGGCTCATCCCTGAACAGTATGTCTCTTGTAACACGCTCGTCCTCGCTCATTGGTATCAGGCTGTTTACGCCTGGAGAATCAACTACAAGGAATTTTTTATTGTCTAAACCTATATTGCCGTATGATACCTCAACCGTAGTCCCCGGATAATTAGAAACCGTAACATATCTGCCTGTAAGCAATCCGAAAATGACACTTTTACCTACGTTCGGATTTCCGACCAGCACTATTCTCTTATAATTCTGCTTCTTTTTATGCTCTTTCATGGCTACTTTTTGCTACATCTTTCACATTGTCCCCATATTACAAGTGTATGAGTCTGTCCTTCGAAACTATTCTGTCTGCAAATCTCATCCTGAAGATTTTCGATTTTTTCAGAATAAAACTCAAATATTTCACCGCATGAACCACAGATCAGGTGGTCATGGTGTCTATTGCCGAGGGTATGTTCGTATAAATATCCCTTTTCTGTTCTTGTGACTTTTTCAATAAGACCGCTTTTAAGAAGAAGATTCAGAGTCCTGTATACAGATGCCCTCGAGGCCTTTATACCTGAGTTTTTTATCTTTAGATAAAGTTGCTCAGGATCAAAATGTCCGTGAAATGAAAAAACCTCCTTCAGGATTGCCATACGCTCCTTTGTCAGTTTAAGTCCTCTATCCCAAAGAAAATTCTGGAATATCTTGATCTCCATGATGATATTCTAAATGAAATTGAGATTAAGTTTCAACTTATTTCACATAATTTTTTAATTTTATTATTATATATATATATTAACCCAAAAAATGCGTTTGAAGCATGTATACATATCTTATAGTTGGGCATGTTTCTTGAGGAGACCCACCTGAGGCGGGGCGAAGCCCCTTAACTTTTCGCATGGCGCATGGCGTTCTTTTAACCGCCTACTGCCTACTTTTTGATAACTAATAAGGTTACGTCTATCGGCTTCGTTTATCTTAGTCTTTATTCACCTCTAGTTATTCAATCTTCAATCTGCATTCTGCATTTTGCATTCTTCAATTTTCTTTGTTCTTTACTGCTTACTTCCTACTGCTTACTTCCTACTTTTTACTCCTCACTCCTTACTCCTTACCCCTCACCCCTTACTTTTTGTGCTATGCACTCTGCTCTGCACCCTTTGCGTCTTGCGGTTAGATACCTTCTCAGCAAACAGGTGGTTTTTAAATGTATTCACCCAAAAAATGCATATAGGAAAATGCAGATATTGCGAAAAAATTAATTTTTCGATACCTTAACGCACCTTTACCATATTCGAAATGGTATATTTTCATGCGAACAACGATTAAGGATAATCTCAATACAATAATCGAGTTAAATAAATTTTTGAGCAATATCTGCATTTTTCGGATTCATATGTTTTGCATTTAATTCGTTTTTATGCTATTTTTAAAACTTCAATGGAGGCATGAAATGAAGAAGATAGTCCTTGCATATTCTGGAGGCCTCGATACTTCTGTAGCCATAAAATGGTTGAAAGAAACCTACAATTCAGAAGTAATCGCATTCTGTGCAGACCTCGGACAGGCTGAGGATCTAAGAAGAGTAAGGCAGAAGGCAATTAAGACCGGAGCCTCAAAAGTATATATTGAAGATCTCAGGGAAGAGTTTGCTAAACATTATATCTTCCCCATGCTGAGAGGAAATGCTGTATATGAAGGATTCTATCTGCTCGGAACATCCATAGCCAGACCTCTTATAGCAAAAAAACAGATTGACATAGCAGTAAAAGAAAAGGCTGATGCAGTAGCCCACGGTGCAACAGGCAAAGGTAATGACCAGATAAGATTTGAGCTTTCATACTATGCTCTTAAGCCCGAGATAAAAGTTATATCTCCATGGAGGGAATGGCCTTTCGATTCAAGGAAATCTCTAATCGACTATTCTAATAAACATGGTATTCCTGTCTCTGCAACAAAAGAAAAACCATTCAGCATAGACAGAAATATCTTTCACATAAGTTATGAGGGTGGAATTCTCGAAAATCCCTGGTCAGAGCCTCCATCAGATATGTATACGCTAATAAACCCCCTGGAAAAAACTCCTGATAGACCGGCATACATCCAAATAACATTTAAAAAAGGGGATCCGGTAAATATTAACGGGAGAAATATGTCACCAGCCAGGCTATTGCTAAAACTGAATGAGATAGGCGGCAGACACGGAATAGGGAGAGTCGATATGGTTGAGAACAGATATGTTGGAATCAAATCAAGAGGGGTATATGAAGCACCAGGCGGAACCATATTACATATCGCCAGAAAGGCGGTTGAATCAATAACACTGGACAGGGAAGTTGTACATCTGAGAGACTCATTAATGCCAAGATATGCAGAGCTGATTTACTATGGTTACTGGTTTTCTCCTGAGCGCATCGTGCTTCAGAAACTTCTTGATGAGACTCAGAAATCTGTCTCAGGCACTGCACGGCTGAAACTTTACAAGGGAAATTGCCAGGTTGTTGGAAGAAAATCTCCTATATCCATTTATAGTTCTAAACTTGCAACATTCGATGCTGAAGATATCTATAATCAGAAGGATGCAGAGGGATTTATAAAACTGAATGCCCTTCGTTTAAAAGCTTACAAACCGCTCAGGAAAAAGTAACGGTTTAACTGCCTCTTCTGATAGCTAAACTGAATTATAAAATGAAGTACTTAGACTGTAAATTTAAAATTTATCAAAAAACAGATATGTATGTTTCAAAATCTGTGATCTGCTATTTGCAATTTGCAATTCCTTCCAGGAAAAGAGATGTCTGATATCAGGTACTGGATCGGCCTTTCCATTGTTCCGGAAATCGGCCCGGTCATGACTAAAAAACTGCTTGCATTGATGGAAAGCCCAGAAAAAATATTTAATGCAGGAATTAAAGACCTGCTTTCTGTAAAAGGACTCGATAAGGAAAAGGCTGAAAACATTAGAAACTTTCTGCACTGGGACTATATAGAAAAACAGATTAAGGTTATTGAGAGAAATGGCATAAAGGTCATCGGCTTTAATGATTCTCAATATCCTGAGGTACTTAGAGAATTGCCGGATTCCCCGGTAGTCCTCTATATGAAAGGGGATTATGATCCTGATGACAGGTATGGTATTGCAGTTGTCGGTTCACGAAAATATACATATTATGGAGAGGCCGTTGCACAGAAGATTTCGATCGAGCTATCCTCAGCAGGCTTTACGATTATCAGCGGAATGGCAAGAGGTATTGACAGCCTGGCCCATAAGGGTGCCTTGACCTCAGGCGGAAGAACCATTGCTGTGCTTGGCTCAGGTCTTGATATTTACTATCCTCCGGAGAATAAGGGGCTGATGGAAAAGATTATATGTTCTGGCTGTGTAATAAGTGAGTTTCCTCCTGGTACAATGCCAAATAGAGAAAATTTCCCCCGCAGAAACAGATTGATAAGCGGTCTTTCTCTGGGTGTCCTCGTTGTTGAAGCTACAAATGAAAGCGGTTCTCTTATTACAGCAAACTATGCACTAGAACAGAATAAGGAGGTATTTGCCATACCCGGCAATATAACCTCCAGTAATTCAGAAGGTACAAACAGGTTGATAAAGCAGGGTGCAAAGATAGTGCTTGATTCAGAAGATATTATTGAAGAACTCGCGCCTGTACTGAGAGGCTTTATTAAGTCAAGAAATAAAAAGAAAATAGACATGACAGAAGAGGAAAGCAGACTCTGCAGTATACTTACAAGAGAACCCATGCATATAGACCTGATAGCAAGGGAAACCGGACTGCCGGTATATAGAATTCTCGATTTGCTTCTTTCTCTGGAGTTGAAAGGAGTTACGAGACAAGCCAATGGAAAAAGATTTTATTTATCATGAGGTGGAGCCTTCGCCAGAAATTTAAAAATTTCAAAATTTCTTCGAAAAACTATTAAATACAATGGATTTTATTCCGAAGAAGTTCTAAATATAATTATTACGGCTCATTTCCTTATAAACAGAACTGATAAACTTGACATTTTAAAGTCTTTTCCTGTTTATATACATATATGGAGCAGTTTTATGAAAAATAAGATATAATCAGCATTCTGTAGGAGGAAGAGTATTTTATGGAAATAAGATTTAAAGAAAAATCGGGAAAAGAGGTTATTGATGAAGTCACTCGTTATTGTTGAATCACCTGCCAAGGCCAAGACAATCAGCAAAATCTTGGACAATAATTTTGCAGTTGCTGCATCAGTCGGCCATATTAAGGATCTGCCTAAAAATGAGATGGGGATTGATATCGAGAATAACTTCAAACCCAATTTTAAGGTTATCCCCGGCAAGGAGAAGATAATAAAAGAACTTAAAAAGGCATCAAAAGATGCTGAAGTAATTTATATTGCACCTGACCCGGATAGGGAAGGAGAGGCTATAGCCTGGCATATTGCTGAAGAGATTAACGGCAAATC
The DNA here is from genome assembly GCA_964345225.1 of uncultured Nitrospiraceae bacterium. GTDB lineage: Bacteria > Nitrospirota > Thermodesulfovibrionia > Thermodesulfovibrionales > UBA6898 > CAYFQB01. The sequence goes on from CAYFQB010000017.1 coordinate 83,241, forward strand.
AAAGTACATCTACAGGATAAAATTCAATGAAATTACGAAGACAGCAGTGCTTGACTCCATTAAGAATCCCGGCAAGATCGATATGAAAAAGGTCGATGCACAATTTGCCCGCAGGGTGCTGGACAGACTTGCAGGATACGGGTTGAGCCCTCTTCTCTGGAGAAAAGTAAAAAGGGGTTTGAGCGCTGGAAGGGTGCAGTCAGTTGCCGTAAGGCTGATAGTAGACAGAGAACGCGAGATAGATGCATTTAAACAGAAAGAGTATTGGTCTATAAATGCCGAATTTGAAGGATCCAGCAAACCTTCTTTCTGGGCAAAATTAATCAAGTACAAAGGTCAGAAAGTAGATATAAAAGACTCTGAATCTGCTGATGCTGTTGTGGAGAGTATAAAAGCCGGCAACTTCATCCTTTCAAAAATTGAACGCAAGAAAAGAAAGAGGATGCCCTCTCCTGCATTCACCACGAGCACATTACAACAGGAGGCCTCGAGAAAACTGCTCTTTACTGCCAAAAAAACAATGTCCGTTGCCCAGCAGCTTTATGAAGGCATAGAACTGGGAGATGAAGGCTCAGTCGGTCTCATCACTTATATGAGAACTGATTCAGTAAGGATATCAACCGAAGCACAGAATGCTGCCAGGGATTTTATTGAAAAAACATTTGGCAGGCAGTATTTGCCAGATAAACCCCCAGTATATAAAAGCAAGTCAACTGCTCAGGAAGCTCATGAGGCAATAAGACCCACATATCTAAACAACAGTCCCGAGGATATAAAGCAATATCTGACAAAAGATCAATACTCTCTATATAAACTAATTTGGAACCGTTTCATATCCAGCCAGATGGCCCCTGCCCAGCTTGAGCAGACTGCATTCGAGATATCATGTAATTCAGATAAATTCATGGAAGGTGAAACGGTGTTAAAAGCTTCAGGCAGTGTTGTCAAGTTTCAAGGCTTTATGACCCTGTACACAGAAAGCGCAGATGATGTCCTGGATGAAAATGGGTCACTACTGCCTGTTTTGAAAGAGGGTGAAATGCTTAAACTACTGAATCTACTGCCCAAACAGCACTTCACTCAACCCCCACTCCGTTATACTGAAGCCTCACTTGTAAAGACGCTTGAGGAAAAAGGCATTGGGAGGCCCAGTACCTATGCCACCATTCTTTCAACAATTCAGGATAGAAAATATGTCAGCAAACTGAATGGCAAATTCATTCCGACCGAACTCGGGTCCGTGGTTAATGACCTTCTTGTCGAGAGATTCACCGACCTAATGAATGTCGGCTTTACAGCCACTATGGAAAAGAAGCTCGATAATATAGAGGAAGGCAAAATAAAATGGGTAAAGGTTGTGAAAGACTTCTATAATCCTTTTCATAAAAAACTGAAAGATGCCTTGGCATTGCCTGGCAAGGTAAAGCCACAGGATATCCCCACAGATAAAACTTGTGAGAAATGCGGTCTGCCTATGGTAATCAGATGGGGAAGACATGGCAGATTCATGGCATGTTCCGGGTTCCCGGAATGCAAAAATTCAAAACCGCTAACAGATGAAAACCAGTCTTCTGAAAGTATAGAAACAGATGAAAAATGCCTGAAATGTGGTTCTGCAATGATACTTAAAACCAGCAAGTTCGGGAAGTTCCTTGCATGTTCAAAATACCCTGAATGCAAAACAACTAAGCCCATATCTACAGGAGTTAAATGCCCCAAAGATGGCGGTGACATTGTTGAAAGGCGTTCCAGAAAAGGAAAACTTTTCTGGAGCTGCAGCAATTATCCAGAATGCAAGTTTGCCACATGGTATAAAGTAATCCCACAGCAATGCCCTAAATGCACAGCAACATTTCTTGCAGAAAAAAGAGATAAGAAAGGTGATGTTTTCCTTTTCTGCCTGAAAAAAGAATGCGACTATAAGATCGAAGTTAAACCCATAGAAAAAACAGGGATGTGACCTACAACCCTAGTAAGGAGTAAAAAGTAGGCAGTAGGCACAAATAAAGACAGGTAAAGGAATAACATCGCAGGGTGCAAGGAGCAGGGAGCAGGGCGAACCAGAGAAACCAGATAAACTAGAGAAACCAAACAAACTAAGTAAACACATAACCGAAAGACGACTGACGAAACGGGCGTCGTTACCGTAACCGTTAGACGTAACCTTTTAGTTCTCAAGCAGTAAGTCGAACTATTTTGCATTATTGCAAAAGGATTTGCGAAAATGCAGGGTTTGATATCAGAGAAATCATTTAATATCAGATAGTTAAGCCTGGCACGATTAATGCTCTATAATTGGCAGTAATACTCAAGGAGGACAGTGATAAGATGAAAGACACAAAATATGCCAAAAAATTATTATACATGGGAGCAGGATGCGGGGTTGTCCTTTTTGCAATATTCGGTTTGCTTCCTGGCTCATTCCTTGGTGGAGTAATGGGACTTAATATAGCAGGTATCCTTCTCGGGACTCCTGTTACATCAGGTGTACTTTCAAGGCTTATCGTTGCAGCCTCAATGGTTATTGGAGTAATGGTAGCAGGCATTATGTTCATAGTGGCATCTTCTACAGCAGGCTGGTTAATCGGAAATGTGATTGATGCATTAAGAACCGAAAAGAAAGACTTGGAAGTCAAAGAGAAAGTATAGGAATAAATGAAAAGAAAAAAAGTAGGAAGTAAGCAGTAGGCACTAAAAAACGCTATGCGCCATGCGCTATGCGCTATGCAATAAAAAGGGAGGAGGAACCATGAAAGAAGAAAGGAAAAAAGTGATAAAGATAGGGACGAAGATCGGAGCAGCACTTGGCGTTATTGTATTTCTGATCTTTGGTATAGTTCCAGGGTTCTACTTTGGAAGCTATGGCACTCTTGTACTTCTAAGCAGCCTTTTAGGCGGGCCTGTAGAGCCTACGACCATTGTCAGGATGCTTACAGTAGTTGGCATACTGCTCGGAATATTCTGCATTGGAGCGGTCTGTGTTGTGCTTGGATCAATACTTGGGACAGTCCTTGGATATGTGGTTGATGTTGTTGGTAGTTTCAGCAAGGCAAAACCTGAGACTGCTGAAGTAGAAGCCCGCGAATAAAATAAAAACTTACTTAAAGGCCTCTTTAAGACAAATCTGGAGGGGTCTTTATGTACGGCGAATTTTACCATATATTATTATCAATCGCTTTGCTCACTATTCTTCTTACACTCTTGTCAAACAATACTGCAGCATGATTTAATGGGAAATTGTAATGATTGTCACACCATTGAATCCTTGAGCTTTCAGCGGTTACGAGGCCGTCTCCCATTCCCTTTTTTAGTTCTGCAAAATATAACTTCTTAGGGATTACCTTTTCAAAAATATCAGGGATTGAAAGAATTCTTTCAGGACTCAGTATCCATCTCTTATCGAGACCTTCCTTTATACCTTGCCACTTCCATCTGTACATAGTTAAAAGTAAAGGACTTGTTCCACCTATAGTCATATAATATACGCCTTCAACCTTCTTATCATTCAGAGACTTAAAAAAATCAGAATCAGGGAGAAGCTCTCTTATGGCCTCGCTTTCAAGGAAATCAATAATACGTTTTATAAATTTCCTGAACACCCCCCTGTTATTGCTATAAGGGAACAGTGGGGATATTATTGAGGTGAGAGGTGATATATAGACGGCAAGTTTTGTTATCGCACTTCCCCTGTGCGGGGTACATATTGTAATAAGTCCCTTTACCCGCTTATCCTTGCTCCTCAGATACTTTCTTGCGATCAGACCCCCCCTGCTGTGACCGACTAAAATTATTCCTTTTTTGCTGTATTTATCTGCAAAATCAATTATTTCTTTTAATTCAGACACAGCTAAAGCTACTGGACCAATAGGCCTTTTCTGGGTCCAGGTTATAACCGTGTATCCCTTTAATCTCATGTCATCGAATAATGTCTTCAGTCTACGAGGCCGGATACCTGTAGTAATTCCAGGAAAGGGAATAAAATGTTTTTTCCTGCTATATCCAAAATCCTTTTTCATTGGCCTTTTGGATAACAATATATTGATTGGCAAACTTCCTCCGAGTACGCGTGATTCAGATGGGTTTTCCCATATCTTCTCATCCATCCCCAGTCCATGAATAAATACTATAGCCGGCTTTCCACTGTCACCTTTTTGAAATACCATAAGTATATATTAACCCAAAAAATGCGTTTGAAGCAGGTATACATGTTGTATATTTGCGCATGTTTCTTGAGCGCACATAGGGAAATTTTTGGCACCCGTCATGGCGAAATAAGCGTTCCCGAGAAGTCGGGACGAATTTTTACTGTTTGACCCCGTAAAACGGGGTAACCCGTCTACGGGGGAGTTTTTACCCCGTTGAAAGGATGAGTTTCTTTTCGGGGTAAAAATTCGAGCGAATGAGTCATGTGACGGGTAAAAATTTCCCTCTAGGGAGCGAAAGGAATATGTCCAACTAATTAATCCACCAAAAATGCATTTAAACAACATAAAAATACAATCATTAATTGCACTTTTTGTGTCTAAAAAACCTGCAAACTAACAATTGCATAAGTCATTGAAGATAAAGTTAAATTCCAAAATATTATATATACTATAAACTCCTTATTTTATTTTTTTTTTATTGACAAATTCAGTTCGAACTTGGTATAAAAGTTGTGCTTTACAACACTTTAAAATCCAAATATGATTGGGGGGATGGTATGAAATTAGGTATATTTGTAAGCGATTATAAGCTAGCCTACGACACTCTGGACAGGTTAAAAGCTGAAAAATTAGGTTTCATATTCGTGCAAAACGGCATTTACCATGCTGCATTAAAAGAAGACGGAAAGGCTTCCTCTCTGCTGGATAAAACACAAAATCTCTACGCCCTTTCTGAAGATATCCAGATAAGGGGGCTGAAAGAAGCTGATGTTGATAAACGGGTTAAGGTTGTCAATTACAGCGATGTTGTAGACCTTATCTTTAATGAATATGAAAAATTAGCGTGGCTTTAGGAGGTGACAATAATGGCGTCATTATCGATAGGATGTTTCCCCGGACTCGTAGGAAATATGGCTTACGACTTTGCCTTAAAGATTGCAGATGCAGCCGTAAGTAAAGGCCATACGGTCAGCATCTGGCTTTCAGGAAATGCAACCGGTTCTGTTAAGGGTAATCAGAAACACCTTAAAGACTATTCAACAGGTGAGACACACTTGAAGGCCCTTCTTGAAAAAGGTGTTGAGATTTGTACATGTGAGGCATGTACAGTGGCCAGAGGTATTCATAAGCCAGATGGCATAGAGGGTATTCAGTGGAATGCAATGCACTGGTTTCTCGCAAAAATACACGGCGCAGACAGAGTTCTTCATATAGGAGGTGAATAATATGGGTGATGTAACATGTGCATTTATCGTACATAGACCACAGTATAAAGGGGAGACCTCAAGGCTGGCAATTACCCATGCTATAGCCTGGCAGACAGTTGAGATACTGCTTGATGACGGGGACACGGTGACCCCAACATTATGCTTTATAGGGGAAGGAGTACTCGGGTTGCAGAAAGGCCAGAATGCAATGGACTTATACGGCATAACAAGCACAGAGACCCATATGAAAAACACTCTGCTTGTTGACCTTGATGTGCTTGTATGCAAAGAGGATCTGGCCAAGTACGGAATACCTGAAGATACAATGCCTACTGCTGAGGATATGGGCGCTGATAAAACAATACAGGTTGTTCCCTTTTCTGAAATACAGAAGGTGATGGAAAATTCAAAGCATGTACTCTTCTTCTAAAAATTAAAAAGGAGGTTTTAATTAATGGGTGAGCTCAGCAGCAAAACTCCAGATCAGACACTCGATGTTTTAGGCAGAGTATGTCCCTATCCTCTTGTTCTGACCAAAAAAACTGTTGAAAAGATGTCATCAGGACAGTTGATCAAGGTTCTCTGTGATGCACCTGCATCAGCAGAGGACACCATTCCAAAATGGGCTGAGAAAAATGGTTACAAGTTCGAGTCTGTCAAGATTGAAGGGAAACACTGGGAGCTTTTCATCGAAAAGTCATAGGTATTTAAAGCAGGAGAGGCTTTGTAAGATAAGTCTTCTCCTGCTTTAAACAGTCATTTCCAGCAGTATAGTTTTTACTTAATATAGAATCATTCTGCTGAAATCAATTATCTTTCCTCAGTCTGAATGTAATAGGTACTTCTATATCTCCTTTAACAACAGGAAATGGCGCTGCTTTGACTATTGTATTTTTTGCTGCTGAATCCAAGATGTTAAATCCAGAGCTGTAAACAATCTTTATATTTTCAGGATATCCTTTATTATTGATAGTAAATTCTGCTGTAACAGTCCCTTCGATTCCCCTTTTCCTTGCAATAGGTGGATAGATTATCGCCTTTTCGATAGCATCTCTGATAGTTTTCATTATAATAGTATTACTATTGCCGTGAGAATGTGTATCAACATTAATAAATCCCGTTCCTTTATACGCAGGAATTCCTTTTGATGTGACCAATGATGTACTGATTGATAGGGATCCGTTTTCCTTGCTACTGTCTAAAGTTGTAATTGCAACCATGACTTGAGATTGTTCGGAAACATCGGTTTCCAGGTCCCCACCTTCTTCATCACCGGTTTCAACTCCGGAGAGATTATCGGTGGTAACATTCTCGGGCAGATGGGCAATCTCGCCATCTGTTTTTTTTCTCGAAGGATTTCTCGGAATTTCTTTCATTAAAACTTTTGCATGTGAAACTTTACGCGTGATCTTATTATTACCCATTGTTTTGACGGCTGGAGATTCAGTATCAGTCAGCCCTGTAAGTAGAGAGACTTCCATATACTGATCAGGGACTCGAAATGCCGTGCCCCTGCTGTGTACCAAAAATGCAAAGAGAATAAAAGTCGTATGTAGAATTAGAGAAAATAATATGTTATGTCTAAACTCCATTTTCACCTAAATAGTGTTAATCTTTATTCCACCAAATACCGAAATTCCAGGTGTCCCATAGCTGCCTGCCTCCTCATAGTCCTCATCAAATAGATTGTCAATCCTCACAAATAGAGTCATGCTTTTCGTCAGTCTATAGCTGCCGGCCAGATTCACAAGGGAGTATGATGAGAGATCTCTCGAAACGAAATTATCAAATCTTTCCCCAACAAATATATAATTGGCAATAACAGATATAACTTCTGCAGAAAACTCTATTGACAAATTTAACTTATCTTTCGGTCTAAAAGGGAGTCTCGAACCGGTCTCCTTGTCCTCTGTGTCGAGGTATGTGTATCCTGCTGCGATATTGAGAGTATCAGATAACTTTAATGCAGCATCTATCTCTATGCCTTTCATTTCTGCTTCCGCAATATTCACCGGTGGCCATCCGGAAATCAGCTCGTCATAATCTTGCTCAAAATAAGTCACAGAAAGCACTGCCTTTTTATCAAAAATGTCTTTTTCAATTCCTATCTCCCAAGAATTTGTTTCTTCAGGTTTCAAATCCGGATTTCCACCACCACCGAACAAAGGATCGCTAGGCCAGAACAGCTCATTTAATGTAGGAGCTCTGAAGCCAGTACCATAACTACTCTTAATTCTCAGTACAGCAGGTTCGACGTTATAGAGAGCACCTATCCTAAATGTTGTTATATCTCCAAAGGTCTCATGGTCATCATATCTAATCCCTGCATTTAGGACGAGAGACTCTTTGAATAGCATAAGCTTGTTATTTAAATAAAGGGCTTTATTATCAACAGACTTGTCAAAATTCCCCTTATTTTCACCTCTCTCTTCTCTGTATTCAGCGCCAGCTGTCATCGTGTAATTATCTAAAATGTATACATTGTTATGCCAGTCGATTGTATTAATACGAGTAAATATATCGAAGTTGTTAAATATATTATCAGGGTCTCTAAACTTCAAATTGTCTGTTACTGTCGACACGGTCAACATCTGCTCCCACATCTCAGAAAGGTAGAGCTTTCCTTTTCCAGAAAGTATGGAGTGGTCTCCACGCTGGACAAAGTTCAGATTATCAACCGCAGTTCCACTTAAATAATCAAAATCATCCAGCTCTGACCTATCATAGTAATATTTTCCTATAAATTCTAACTCTAATTTTTCTGAAGGTCTTAATCCGAGTTTCCCGGAGATGGACGCATTCTCGTATCCGTCCCTCTCTGTGCCTTCTTCAGCACAAGATATTCCTTCAGTGGATAAATATGACCATGTCAGCCTATAGTCTAACTTATTACTACCTCCCGAAGCAGTCACAGATGGGTTGTACGTACCATTTGAGCCTGCCTCAAAGAAGGCTTCTATCTTTGGTTTCCCTCTGCCCCTTTTTGTGATTATATTCACGACTCCTGCCATAGCTTCAGAACCATATATGGTACTCTGAGGGCCTTTTACTATCTCAATTCTATCTATGTCATCTACTGTGATCCCTGCAAAATCGAACGAGCCGGTGGTTGTGCTGTTTACCTTTATACCATCTATCATCACAAGTGTATGTGCTGAATTGCCTCCTCGTAAAAGCACGGTAGCCACCTTTCCTGCACCTCCATTCTGAATAAGATTCAACTCAGGTATTTTTCTGAGCACATCTGTTACAAATTCGACATTCATCTGTATTATATCTTCGCCTTTGATCACTATTACATCACTTGTAGTCTCTTCAACCAATTCTTCTATCCTAGTTGCTGTAACTACCACTTCTTCAAGTTTGATTTTTTCTTCCTCTGCCCACGCTGGTAAAAGCATGAGAAATGTCAGGAGCAATGTCCAAAGCAATTTCATAATTCTTTCTCTCCTTTTTCATTTTGTTTGTATTTTTTTATTTTTTCTCCCTATCTGAAAATATCAATCCAGATAGATAATTAACTATACCGTTTATCAATTTCACAATAGGATATCCGTTACAGAATTCAATGATATTTACCGCTGCAAAGTCCTGTTCGATTCTGAATATGTTCTCCAGGGGTATACCGAGAAAGTGGCAGAGAATTATCCTGTTTACACCGCCGTGAGAAATTACAGCAACACGACCTTCATTGTGTCTCAGGATAATCTCATCAATAGCCCTAACAACCCTCTCTTTCACTTCAAGAGTGTTTTCTCCATCCATAGGACTGAATTTCAGAGGGTTCTCTACCCAAGCAGCAAACTCTCTTGGATATCTTTCCTTTATTTCGTCAAAGCTCATGCTTTCCCAGATACCGAAATTCCTTTCTCTGAGATCAGGTATGATGATGGGTTTTATTCCGTGCGATCTGGCAACTATCTCAGAACTCTTTATAGCACGACCTAAATCAGACGTATAAATAGCACTTAGTTTGCTTGAATGACTTTCACCTCCTCCCTTGCCTCGGTACGAGTCGATTCCGACCACCCCCCTTGAGGGTGAGGCGTGTGTGGGAGGTCTGTGCCCTGAGTGCCGGCTTATGTATTCTGCCAGTCGTTCCATCTGTTGAATGCCATTTTCCGAGAGTGGAACGTCAATCGTCCCTTTATAACGCATTTTCTCTGCACCCACTGTTTCACCATGTCTAACTAAAAAGAGAGTTGTGACCATGCTATCACCATCAATAAAAATATTACCTCTGTCATCTCACTAACTGCACCTAGTGTATCTCCAGTGAGACCGCCAAATTTTCTATCAAAGAAAATTATCCAGAGCCGGCAAAAACAGTACATTGTTATCAGTAAAATGATATGAAAAATGTACTGGGTGTTTGAAATATAGCTAAGAAAAAATGCTTGTGGCAACGCCAACAATAGAACAAGTATCAGGGTGGGAACTAATATTTCCTTAAAGCCGATTCTGTTTATAAAAATTTCCCCAAGCCCATCCTTCCTTGCCGGCTTCCCATGAAACATTGATATAACTATGGTCCATTTTGGCAGTATGGGCATCAGGGCAAGGGATGAGTAGTAGGTAAATGATGAAAAATGGGAAAGATTCTTCAGGGCGAGAAATTTGATAGCAAGTGCAAAGAGTATCGCTATTACACCGATAGGTCCAATTGTGCTGTCTTTCATGATTGCGAGTCGCTTTTGTCTATCTGTCTCACTATCTCCATAAGATTTCATTGCGATCGCATCGAATGTGTCTGCAAGTCCATCAAGGTGTAACCCCCCATTGGAGAGAACGAGCACGAGGAGGATTAGAGCAGTCACAAGGTCTGGATGAAAGAGCATACCTGATAAGTAATCTGTTAGTATGAGCAAAGCGCCCTGTATAATGCCAACAGCGATAAAAGCCGATGAACTCTTGGCAATATGAGCCTCGTTGATATTCGAACTGATCTTGATCGGTATTATTGTCAAGACTTGAAATGCAATCAATAATTGCTTTATCATTTTGCGTTTAAACTCCTAAGTCTTTCCCGATACCCCTGCTTCACCAAAGGTTGCCATTTCTTTATAAATCTTCAGCCCTGCCTCTATAATTAACATTGCAAGTGCAGCTCCTGTGCCCTCACCCAGCCTCAGGTCAAGGTCAAGAATAGGTCTTAATCCGATTTTTTCAAGCATTGCCTTATGACCTTTCTCTGCCGAGTTGTGCGCTGCAAACATATAATTTTTAACTTTCGGTTCAATACAATATGCGATCAGTGCACCAGCAGTTGAGATAAATCCGTCAATCACAACAGGTGTCCTGTTTAAGGCTGCACCGATAATTAATCCGGCAATACCTCCGATTTCAGCACCGCCTACCTTTGAAAGAACATCTATCGGATCAGCTAAATCGGGCTTATTCAACTCTATAGCATCTTCAATAACCCTGATCTTATTCTTCAAAGCATCATCATTTATCCCCGTACCCCTTCCAGTAACCTCTGAGACGGATTTGCCTGTGAAAACCGCAGCAATTGCAGAAGACGGGGTTGTGTTAGCAATTCCCATATCTCCGGTTCCAAAAATCCTATAGCCTCTCTCAGCATATTCCGATGCAAGCTCAATCCCGATCCTGATGCATTCCTCAGCTTCCTGCCTTTTCATTGCCGGTTCCCTCCGCATATTCTTTGTTCCCATCATAATTTTTCTGGAAATGAACAATCCCCCTCTCCCTCTTTTACTATTGGCAGACACAGAAGGATTACTTTCAAAATCAAAATCAACGCCTATATCTACGACAACAACCTCAGCACCTGCATGCCTTGAAAGTACATTTATCCCTGCTCCCCCTCTGAGGAAGTTAAAGACCATCTGTCTTGTCACTTCCTTTGGAAAAGCCGAGACATCTTCAACGGCAACACCGTGGTCACCTGCAAATGTGAAGATGACTTTCTTATCGAGTCCAGGCATAGTGTTTTCAGTTATTGTCACTATCCTCCTTGCAAACTCCTCAAGCCTTCCGAGGCTTCCCCGAGGTTTTGTCATATTGTCAAGCCTTCTCTGTGCTGTTTCACTAAATTCATTCTTAACATCTGCTATCTTTTCCAATAACTTTTCCATTAATTTTCTCCTTCGCTTTTTATCTTAAGCGGTATACCTGCTACTAGCATGAACACTTCATTCGAGACCTCAGCCACCTTTTGATTGAGTATCCCTGCCATATCTCTGAACCTTCTTGCCATTTCATCTTCCGGGACTATTCCCATGCCTACCTCATTTGAAACGATATAAACCTCTGAAGAGGTAATGTTTAAAAGTGACGAGATGAGATGCCCAATCTCAGATTCAATATTCAGACCGGAATACATTAGATTCGACAGCCACAATGTGAGGCAATCCACAAGGATTATCCGGTATTTACCATCTGTCTTTTTAATGACCTCTGCTATCTTTAAAGGCTCTTCATAGGTAATCCATTCCTCTCCTCTTTGACGCTTATGATCTTCTATTCTCTGACGCATTTCTTCATCGAGTGCCTCTGCGGTGGCAATATATGCCTTTCTGCCCGAGATCTTAGATGAATCTCTAAGTGCGAATGAACTTTTTCCGCTTCTTGCACCACCTGTAATAAAGATGATCTTTCTGTTCATCTAACGATCCTGTAGTCCTTTATATCCAGAAACCAGTACCCGTTTCTTTTTCTTACCTCTTTTGCAGTAATTTCAATCCTTCCTTCAAAAAGTAGTCCGTCAACTAAAAATGTGTGATACTCACTATTCTCACTACATATATCAATATCAGGTTTTAACTATCAGATATCATTCCCATGGCTTATGTAAGCGCTGCCAGTTTCTGACCTCTTTATCTCAATTGCCACATCGAATGCCTCTTTAAGCCTTTGTTTTGATAACACTATTTCTGGATTTCCATTGCCTATTATTTCC